>JAZKYX010000015.1:0-31099 GCA_045612405.1 Alistipes sp. | reverse complement strand
GAGCATATACCTTCTCCTTACACTTGCACGGAATCCAGCGCGAGGTGTTAGGGCAACTATCGGGAAGTTCACGAATAACATCCTCGATAGTGTTACAGAAAAATGTGCCGTCAATACTGAGGTCGCCGATAGTATATTTCGACCCCTTGAATTTGCGTCTTAACGATAGCTTCATACTCTAATCTTTTTATTGAAAGAGTAGAGAAAAGACGCGATTGAAGTTTATATAATAAAAAAAAGAGCATCGATTGATGCCCTTAATCTTGTACTTTGTATAGTGCTTTGAGTTCTCCGTTCTCCGACTCAAATAGGAATCGTCCGTTCTTCAAGATGCACTCGTGAGTCTTCTCGTCATTAGTGTCTGTATCAAGCATCTTGTCTGCCTGCTCTGCTGATATAATCTGCATCTCTACACCCTGAATAGTAGCAGTGGTAGCATCAGCAGGTATCGCCAAAAGTTCGTATAGTATCATTGCCCCGATGTTATTAAGAGACTCAATGTCCCTTTGAGCACGATATTTGTAAAAACGAAGAGCGTGGGACATAACCTGCTGCACCCATGGCTCTGGTAAACCAAACTCGCAAACAGATTAGCCCACGCAAATCGTGAGCATTAACTGTTCGCCTTGCGAGTTCATAAATTTTACCAGAATTTAGGGGTGCAAAGCAAAAGCTAACGCTTTCTTCTATAACTATGTGGTGTGTAGTCCTGCTACACGAATGAGGGAGAGATTAGTTCTTGCTGGCCTCGACAGAAACCTTGCGGAACTCCTTCATCAACTTTTCAAGCTCCAATGAAGCCTTACGAGCACGAGTTCCGGCCGCCTTGTTACCTTTCTCTACCTGCAACGCAGCATCCTTAGAGAATGACTCGAATGCCTCATTGATTTTTGCTACCAATTCCTTCATAGTGTCTATTGTTTTAGAATTCAACTGCAAAGATAACACAAAATCAGAAAATAGATTCCATTTCGCGCTTGATTTCCTCTCTTCGAGTATTCTTATAGTAGTGTTTGTAGATAGTAAGAGGACTGTTACCTGCCATTTCGGCAACTACATAAGGGTTGTTTCCCGCATCAACCATCTTCGAGATAAACGAACCACGAGCCGAGTACCAAGTGACATTTTCCTTTATTCTAAGCATCTTACAAGCCTTGGTTAGGGTGTTTGACAATCTGGTAGAGAGTTGCTTGACTCGACAGGTCTTCTTGGTCGTGGTTGTGTGCTTATGAGTAAAGACCGGGAACACATAGTTCTCATATCCTTTACCTTTATATTTATTAAGAATCTCTCTTGCTTTTTGTAGAAGAATTGGCTTGGCTGTCTTCGGAAACTTTATGCGTTCATAGATGATACAGTCTTCCTGGATTAGGTCCCAGGTTAAATTGCATACATCAACATTTGCCATACCTCCTGTATAGTAACTGAATAGGAACAAATCAAGATGTAGATTCTCTTTTGCGGTAAACAGAGTACGATCTACATTTGCAATTTTCTCAATCACTTTTCCTGATACGGCCTTCGATGTTGTCTCCGGCCATCTGATATCATCTCCCAAACAAGCAAATGCATCCATATCCACACCATACATTTCTTGCTTGCGAGCATAATTGCATACAGCACGGAGTAGGCGAAGTTTATGTGTCAGTCCGCCTTTGTTGCCATTTCTAATACCTTGCTCTTTGATCCAGAAAGAGAAATCGAGTAAAAACTGTTCATTGATATCTGCGAAGAAGTAGGTAGAAAAAGCTTTGTTGTATTTCTCCTTTGTGAACTGCTGCAAAACTCGGAGCAAATATTTGTAGCGTTTGGCATTTGTTGTACTGTCAACAATCTGCCCGTTTTTAACTTTTTTCTTCTCACGAAATTTTGCCTCAAGGAACTCTATCATCTGCTGAACAGACTTGACCTTGACCTCGGACTTTATTGTCTTGACTTCATCCAGAGCGTGCGCTAATTGAACAGGAGACCAATTGCGTTCCTCTGCCTCCCACTTATCAGCGATGTGCAGATACTGTGTGCGTAAATCGAAAAGAATTTTATTTTTGGTGGTCGCTTCAAAACTACCGACTCGGAAACTTTGTGACTTTGCATCCCAATCTTTAAGAAGCCCCGTAACCTCCAGCACCTTTGGCACACGGGCGTATCCAGACTTGAAGAATATCATCTCCAACTTGACCATTTTGCGGTCTTTGGGGTTGGATTTCCCTTTGATGTTAATCGTATACATAAAATTGATAACGAGTTAGTTAATGACTACTATTAATTTGCTTGTGTTGGCCTTAGTTGCTACAAATTAGCCTACATAGAAGCCTACATGGAAAGAGTAGGTTGCCCAGCAAATTAATGTTTATACGGCTTTTGACCGTACGGGTCATTATCTCTAACTCGTTATCAATCAGTTTAATGTACTATATCAAGTACATAAGGTTCGAAAAAAGGGTGTGTCTTTGTGGAATAGCCTATTTTTTTTTGTTGGCGATTATTACTTCTGCAACTGAGTGTTGGCAGCAACAACCATATTCTTGTCAATGCGGAGTGTTACGTCACCGTCAACCTCGATGAGGATTGTAGCCTCACCTGCCTTTACCTCCTTAACAACGCCATATATACCGCCAGCAGTGATAATCTTATCACCCTTCTTCAATCCCTCGCGGAACTTAGCCATCTCCTTACGACGCTTTGACTCTGGGCGCCACATAAAGAAGTACATTACACCAATCATAAGCAACATCATAATCCAAAAACTGCCCATACCCTGCTGTGGTGCAGCGGCTGCTGCTTGAAGAAAATTCATCATAGTCTTTTAGTTTTATTATTAATATTTTGTTTTCTAATTCTGTTTTCGTTTGCCTGGGCAAAAGTAGAATAAATTTTCTATTCCACCTCGGCTTCCAGATAAATCTTCAACGGAGTGTCCTTATCGGCAAAATAAAACTCCATAAGTTTCATCTGCCATCCATTCAGACTCTTGGAGTCGAATGTGAATTTGACGTCGGAACACTCGCCCATTAAAATTGGTTTGCGGTTATAATTCACGCTGACGCATCCGCAACTTGTCACATATCGCAAGATGACGAACGGCTCCTTGTCGCAGTTTGTTATACGCAGACTCTTCTCAATAACCTCGCCCTGGCGCATAACGCCAAAACGAAGCGTATCTCGCAGCCCCGAGGCCAATCGCTCGTTGCTAATCTCGATGGTTTGCACCATCTGGCTTGTCGAGGGCTCCAACTTCTGCACCTGCTTTGGTCGGCATCCGCCACAAAGCGCGAGTATGAACAAAGTCGCTACGGTGAATTTTATCGCTCCGCCTACCATTATCCAATCAGTCCGCGACCTGTCTTGTTAATCTTACCCTCCTCTGTGAGTGATGCAACCACCTTGTCGAGGATACCGTTGATGAAGGTACTACTACCTGGGGTAGAGTAGTACTTCGCAATCTCGATATACTCGTCGAGTGTCACCTTGACGGGGATTGATGGGCAGTTGATGAGCTCGGCCATCGCAGTCACCATAATGATATTATCCATAAAGGCGATACGCTCCACATCCCAATTGTGGGTAAAGTTCTCAATCTCAGACAAATAGTTGTCGTAATTTACGATTGCCTTCTCAAACAACTCGCGAGCGAAATCCAAATCCTCCCAGCTCTTGAACTTTGGCACCACCTTCACCTCGGTGTGTGATGGGCGGATGTTTGAGAGTGTACGAGTGACCATAATCAATGCAAAGCCCAGGTCATCGTTCCATAGGATTGACTGCTCGTCGATGGCATCCTCCAAAATCTCAGACTCCTCCAACTCGTTGGTATAGAAATTGGTTACCAACTCCAAATCCTCCTTGAATGAACGCTCCTGCTTGGCCATATACGCCTTGTAGTAATCGGTCTGCTCCAACTGGTTGAACAACGCCTTAATCAATTCGGGGTAGTTGTTCCACGAAAGTTTCTGCGCTGCCAGATAGTCGTTCACAGAGTCGCTCTGAGCGATAAGGCGAATGACTGAGTTTTCAATAAATTTGCGGTTTGGATTCAAATCCTCGAAAGTGGGCACCAACTTCTGCTTGGCAGCCTCCTGGCGCTGCTCGGCATAATGTGCCATCTCAACGATGAGCGACAACATCTGGAAGTAGAGGTCGTAGGTCTTGTCAATCGAAGCTACGAGCGTCTTCTCCGAACCCATCAAAGAGTCAGATTCTGACTTGATGTGTGCATACAGGTTCTTGAGAACCTTAATTCTGAGCAATCTTCTGCTTATCATATAAAATGAACTTAGAATCGTTTAATTAATGGTGCAAATATATCAATATAAATTCAAAATTCAAAATTGGTGTTGCTCTATATACAAAATTGTTTTAACTTTGTTACGATGATAATAATTTATACCTTTGTTGGCTGCCGAAAATGTAGGTTCTGGGGTGTGAAATGGATTTCAAATTTTGGCTCAGTGCAGGATTCAATAACGGTTTTAACCAGAAAATAAATAAGTTATGAAAGATATAAGAGTAGGTCACGGTTATGATGTCCACGCCCTTGCCGAAGGGTTGCGCCTGGTTATTGGAGGCGTTGAGATTGTTCACTCAAAAGGATGTGTGGCACATTCCGATGGCGATGTGGCCATCCACGCCATCTGCGATGCTATGCTTGGCGCATTGGCGTTGGGCGATATTGGTAAGTTGTTCCCCGATACTTCTGCCGAGTTCAAGGGTATTGACTCCAAGATTTTATTGCGCAGAGTGTGCGATGTGGTAGCCGAGAAGGGTTATCAGGTGGGTAATATTGATTGTACCATAGCGATGCAGCGCCCTAAGTTGCGACCTCACATCGACACTATGCGCTCGACGCTGGCCTCGGTCATTGGAATAGACGTTGACAGGGTGTCGGTCAAAGCCACCACCACCGAGCGTCTCGGCTTTGAGGGCAGAGAGGAGGGAGTGTCGGTTCATTCTGTGGTTCTGCTCTATAAGGAATAAAAAAGATGCCGCATCAAAGCGGCATCTTTTTTATTAAGGGACTCGTTAATAGACTTGCGATATTGTTCCAACGTATTGCACGTCATTGTACCACTCATTCGAGATGGTGAGTGTGGCTCCACTCTCTTGGTTAATCTCAAATGTGAAGGTGTAGTCAATCTCGGCATAAAGTACTGCGCTGAACGAGACTATCCATCCGTTGTCGGTCTGCACCGATTTGTAGTTTCTTAGATTCTTTGTACCCGTGTTGAGTAGTACGCGGCGATAGGGTGGTGTGATGCCAGCGATGTAGGGTAGGCAAATATCCATCGCTCCGCGCCACAGAGTGAAGGTGTAGTTGATGTTCGAAAGGAAGAACATCTGACCCGCAGGCATCTGTTGCATTGTCTGGGGATTGAATTGGAAATTTTGTGATACCACCAGTGAGTCGATAATCCTCTTCTCCTCGGCAAGTCGCGCTGCACGACGTGCGGCACGCTCCTCGTGGGTGGTGTTGTGATAATCATACTTTGGCTTTTGGGCTGCGGCTCTCTCTACGCAAGGCCCACAAAAGGTGCAACATAGGATGCACGCGCTAAAAATTAGAAGTCGTTTCATAACTTATATGTTTTGTTACGAAACGACTCCAAAATTCTTGCCTAAATACCCATCTGGCGTAAGAAAACTCCCGTAGCGCTGCGCTCACATTGAGCAATCTGGTGGGGTGTGCCTGTGGCTATCACCTCGCCTCCGCCAGCACCGCCCTCGGGACCGATGTCGATGATATGGTCGGCTACCTTGATTACATCCAGGTTATGCTCAATCACAATAGCCGTATTGCCTCTGTCCACCAGTTTATTAATCACACCAAGCAGCTGCCTGATATCCTCAAAATGAAGACCCGTTGTCGGCTCGTCGAGGATATAGAGCGTGTGTCCAGTGTCGTTCTTCGAGAGCTCGGTCGCCAACTTGATACGCTGACTCTCTCCTCCCGAAAGTGTTGTGCAGGGCTGACCAAGCGTTAGGTAGCCAAGACCTACATCCTGGATAGCCTTCAACTTTTGATATATTGAAGGGATGTTGGCAAAGAAATCGACTGCGATGTTTACCGTCATATTCAATACGTCGTTTATGCTCTTGCCCTTATATTTCACCACCAACGTCTCGCGGTTGTAGCGGTTGCCTCCGCAACTTTTACATCTGACATAGACGTCGGGCAGGAAGTTCATCTCTATGGTCTGCACACCTGCGCCCCTACACTCCTCACATCGTCCACCCTTGACGTTGAATGAGAAACGACCCGCCTTGAAACCTCGAATCTGGGCATCTGGCGTCGCCTCAAAGAGTTTGCGAATGTCGGAAAATACATTTGAATATGTCGCTGGATTACTGCGTGGCGTACGGCCAATGGGCGATTGATCTACAACCACTAACTTGTCGATACACTCCAACCCCTCTATTGAGTCGTAATCCAATGGCTGGTCATACGAACGATATAACTTTCGGCTCAGTATCGGGCGCAGCGTCTCATTAATGAGTGTAGATTTACCCGATCCACTCACTCCCGTCACACATATAAACTTGCCGAGTGGGAACTCTGCATCAATACCTTTCAGGTTGTTGCCTCGTGCGCCTCGGATTATAATGCTCTCGCCTGTGCCTTCGCGCAATGATTCGGGGATTTCAATCTTTCTACGGCCACACAGATAGTCGGCTGTGATAGAGTCCGATTTCATAATATCCTCAATCGTACCTGCGGCCACTATGTGACCACCGCGACGACCCGCCTTTGGGCCTACGTCCACAATGAAATCTGCCGAGCGCATCATATCCTCGTCGTGCTCTACGACAATTACCGAGTTGCCCGCATCGCGCAAATCTTTCAGCGTATTTATCAGTCGCTGGTTGTCGCGCTGGTGCAATCCGATGCTTGGTTCGTCGAGGATGTAGAGCACATTGACCAACTTCGAACCAATCTGCGTAGCCAACCTTATGCGCTGACTCTCGCCTCCCGACAATGAACGTGCCGAACGATTGAGCGACAGATAGCCCAATCCCACCTCAACCAGGAAGTGCAATCGCTCACGTATCTCCTTTATAATCTCCTGGGCAATTTTCTGCTCCTTGGCGTTAAGGTATTGCTCGATGCCGGCCATCCACTCCGAAAAATCCGATATCGACATTGCCGATACCTGGGCTATATTCTTGTCGCCAATGCGGAATTGCAGAGCCTCCTTTTTAAGCCTTGAACCGCCGCATACGCTACACGGACGATACATCAGGAACTGATCTCTCCATTTCTGACCCTTCTTCGACTCCTCATCATCGCCTTGCTGAACATATTCAGCAATGCCCTCCCAGGGAATCATTCTCCTGCCCGATGTTGATGTGAACTCTGATAGATCCACTGTCAAAGGTTTGGGGTCGCCATACAAGATGGCGTTCATTCCCTCCTCCGATATGGTGCTGATGGGGTCGTCCAGCGTGAAGTCGTAACGTCGGCCCAAAAGGGTGAGTAGGGTGAAGATTTTATTGTTCTTAAATTTGCCTATCGGCTCGATGGCTCCCTCCGAAAGCGAACGCTCGGGGTCGGGTATAATTTTCTTGGTGTCAAACACAGCCTCCACGCCCAGGCCACTGCATCGTGGGCAGGCTCCTTGCGGAGAGTTGAACGAGAAGGAGTGGGGTGCTGGGTCCTCAAATGCAACACCTGTCGAAGGACACATCAAGTGGCGCGAGTAGTAGCGCTTTCCGTCAGCCTCGTAATCATATATAGCCATTGTGCCTTTTCCTTGTCGCATAGCCTCTTTGAGCGAGGCCATCACACGCTCCTGGTTGTCGCTGCTGATGCGCATTCTGTCCACCACCAAATCTATGGTGTGAATCTTATAGCGGTCGAGCTTCATACCAGGCGTAATCTCGCGTATCTCGCCATCAATTTGAGCATAGATATATCCACGCTTTGATAACGACTCAAATAATTCCCTGTAATGACCCTTTCTACCCTTAACGATTGGGGCCATAAACGCCACCTTGCGTGACTCAAACCCCTCTAAGATTAGATTGCATATCTGCTCGTCGGAATAATGTACCATCTCCTCGTTGGTGATTGGCGAGTAAGCGCGCGAGGCGCGAGCGTAGAGCAGACGCAGAAAATCGTTAATCTCGGTAACGGTTCCTACCGTCGATCGGGGGTTTTTGTTGGTAGTTTTTTGCTCGATGGCAACCACAGGGCTAAGACCCGTAATCTTATCCACGTCGGGTCGCTCCATAGTGCCTACAAATTGGCGGGCGTATGTCGAGAGGGTCTCCATATATCGGCGCTGACCTTCGGCATAGATTGTGTCGAAGGCGAGCGATGATTTACCCGAGCCCGAAAGACCCGTCACCACTACCAGTGCATAACGAGGAATCTCCACATCCACATTTTTTAGGTTGTGAACGCGGGCTCCCGTGACAATTATTTTATCTTCTTCGTATGATTTCATTTAGCAAATAATGCAGTGATGACCAAAATAACTCAATACAGCGTGCATCCATTCGTGCAGCGTAAGCAGTCCAATCAAATCGGCAAAGCAGATAGCTAAGATAGCCATCGTAAACCATCTGACGAACTTAACACCCCAATTAATTGCAAAGTGCGACGCAAATACAGCTCCGATTACATTGCCGATTCCGTGCCAAAGTCCAAATGCATAATCCACCTGATCGTTCAGGATAAAGACGATGAGCGAAAAAGGTGTGGCCAGGAAGATGATGAATCCCTTGATGACGTTGGCTGTAATGATGTCGAGTTTCATCGACCATATTGTCACCGCCAATATCACATAACCCAATCCAATGTAGATGTATCCACCATAGAAGCCCAAAAGCAGGAACCAAATGTAGTGAAAGAAGTTGGGATTCAGAGGCTTTCCGCCGTGTATATGAGGTGTTTCGTGACTTTTGTCAAATATCATATATAGCAACACTACGGTCAGCACCACAGCCATACATATCGTAAAGATTGTATCGCTAATCTTTGTGGCCACCAGCGAGCCCGCGATGTTACCTATGACTGCGGGTATGGCGAGTTTGACTCCACTCTTGATGTCGAGCATTCGTTTGCGTATGAATGTTACGGTTGCAGTAAAGTTCTGCAATATTACAGCAATACGGTTGGTTCCATTCGCTACGCCGATAGGCAAACCCAGCACTGTAAAAAGGGTCATTGTGATGATTGCTCCACCACCCGCCAAGGTGTTAATGACGCCCACCAAGATGCCAGATATCACCAGAAATATCTCAACAACATACTCTCTCATATTTTCGTAGTTTAAGTGTTAGGTTAATCGAAAAAATATCGAATTTACGAAAATACTAAAAAAAAAGGAAATAGCATAAAACTATCTCCTTTTTTTGCGATTATTTTGTCGCTACGAAGTATAAATCAAAACTTTGGGCAGATATCTCCCCTATCGAGTAGTCCTGCATTGTGATCGAACGTGTCAATGAATCGTTCTTCTCCAAAAGCCTTCGGCGGTTAATTCTGTTGAGAATATCGTAGGGAATCTGCAACAGCTGTCGTGGGAGTCGGTGTTGAAGATCAAGTATATCAAATCGTGTGATTCGCTCCACGCTTTTGCGGTTTTGCTCATAATATTGCATCACCTTGTCGTTGCCATTCACGCCGTGAGATTCCACCTGGCTGAAACTGTTGCTCAAAAGCGAGGTCAGTTCGCTGGCTGTGTACTCTCTTATATGCCACGGGTTACGCGTGAGCGACATTGGTGCGTTGGGTGTCGATACAATGAACTTTCCCCCTTTGCGCAATACGCGGCTCACCTCCTTTACGAACTCTTTATCTTGCTTGATGTGCTCGATGACCTGGAACGAGATTACATAGTCAAAACTCTCATCTTCGAAGCATATTGGCGGCACCTCCATCTGTCTGAACTCACCATTTGGCGCCATCTCGGCGTCATAGGCTCTGCTCTTGTCGATGGTGGTGAAGTGCTTGGCTGAAGGGGCTACCACCTCTATGCCATAGCCCATACCAGTGCCAATCTCCAACACATCACCGCTTACCAATTCTGCGGCTCTGTGATATGCGAGTATCGAACGCTGAAAGACAAAGTTGTCTGATGCGTCTGTGCGAGAAACGCGCTCTGCTGTGTGCAGTTTTGCCATCTTATTTGAGCTTGATGCTTTCGCCATCGGTTGCAATATCGCCTCGTTTGAGCAATATGCCTACAGCGCGCTTGAATACCTTTTTGCTCATCTGAGTGAGGGCGTGAACTTTCTCTGGTGAAGAGTTATCGCCAATTGGCAACTCGCCACCGTTCTCCTTAATCAACTCCAACAAGCCCTCTGCTGAGTTGGCTACGCCGTCGTAACCCTCCTGGCGAAGTGTCAGGTCAATGCGGTTGTCGTCGGTGATTCTGCGAACATAACCCTCCAATCTGTCACCAACTTTCACTGGCTGGAAAATCTGATTTTTGTAGAGCATACCCCAATGGCGCGAGTCGATGATGGCGCGGTAGCCGATAGGGCTTTCAGATGCAATCAGGATGTCGACCTTCTGGCGGGGTTTGATGGTAATAATATCGTTGTCAATAAATGGTTTGAGCTTCATTGTCGCTACGCAGCGGCCTGTGATATTATCCACATAGAGCCATACCACATAACTCTTACCTGCCAACACGCCTCCCTGCTGGTTGCGGTTTGGGAGGAACAAGTCCTTGCCCGCAAGACCCCAATCCAGGAACGCACCGTGGATATTCTTATCCACAACTTTCAGGTAAGCAGCCTTACCCTCGGTGATGAGTGGGCGGTCGGTTGTTGCAACCAATCTATCCTCTGAATCGTGATATACAGATACCTCGGTCTCGTCGCCTACGTTGTTTTCGAGCGACACATATCGGTTGGGGAGCAACACCTCCTGCTGCTCCTCGTCAATGAGGTATAAACCGTAGTCTGAAATTCTATTAACTTTGAGTGTTTGTATGTGACCTACTTTCATAGTCTTAAATTATTTGGGGCAAAGGTAGTAAATAATTCAAAATTACGGGGTGGAAATTCAAAATTATTCTCCTTGCAGGTTGCTTATGCTCAATCTATGCTCATTTGTGGCTCCACTCTTACGATCTCGCTAGTGGATAGGTACCACACATAACCCTCGATGTGGCGATAGCCCATCTTGGCGAGCAACTGCATATATCCACCCACCTGTCGGCAGTGCGAAGAGTGGGCTTTGAGACCAAACTTATAATCCACCACCACAGCTCTGTCGCCCTTGATCATCACTCTGTCGGGGCGTTGTGTGCCTATGGTGTGGTTGCCAATGATGTCGTTTTCGTTGCGTACCATATCCCATTCGCCAAACCACTCCTTCACCTCTGGGCGCTGGAACTCGCGACTAATGGTCTGTTGCATCTCGGTGGCCTGTGCCTGATCAATCTTGCCTGATTTGTAAGCCTCATCGATGCGTTCCTGTATCTCATTCAGGTCGCTTACCTCGCTCAAAATGCTGTGCATCATTATACCCATATTGCGTGGCGAAAGTCCCACAATCTCCTCTTGGTAATATCGCTGCTGCGGCAGGCTTAGCTCCATCTTGCTCAGAGTAGTAGGGTAGCTGTTAATCAATACGTTACTTATCTTCGCAGGCTTGCTTTCGCATTCTGCACCGTTGTTTGACGGAGAGCCATATCGTGCGATTTGTCGATTTGTTTCGGGGTCGGTCTCCACCTTGTCGGCCACAGCGTTCCACAGCAGATTTCCAGCCGTATTGTCGTAGGCGTTGCTTGGAATGAAGGCGTATAACTCCTCTTGGGCGCGTGTCAGTGCCACATAGAGTAGGTTGATTCCATCGACGTGAGAATACACCTTCTCGCGGAAATAATCCTCGCTGAATAGGGTGTTTTCCATATCGTTTTTGTAGTTCACAGGGAAGCGTCCCACCTGGGCGAGTGCATCGCCATTGGCTTGCGGTGTTGCCCACACAAAGTTGCGTGGTCGAGGATTGAGTCCCCAACTGCAATATGGGATGATTACAATCTTCTTCTCCAAACCCTTCGATTTGTGGATTGTTGTCAGCTCGATGGTGTTGTCGCTCTTCTCCACGCTGAGAGATTTGTCGGCACCCTTTTCGTCCCACATCTTCAAAAAGAGTTGAATGTCTGCAACCTTTGTCGAGTTGAACGCGATGATTTGCTCGTGCAGGGCTTGCAGGTATGCAATCTCGTCACGCTGTTCGTTGAGCTGGTAGTGTGTCACAATCTGCTCGAATGCCTCCTCGGGCGTTAGCTGGCTGATGAAGGCCAAAAATGCCAGGTCATCCTCCTTCAACTGAGCAGAATATGGGCGTCCTGTGTAATTGTTTACTATTGCGCGGCTTATCGAGTCCTTGTTGTTTTGTGACAACCTCAGTGTGGCGATTATAAACTGGTTGATGTCGGATTTGCCCACAATGAGCGAATCCTGCGTCATAATGTTGAAAGCGTTGTTGCGCTGCTTGTATTTTAGCAAAATGTTTGCTGCTTTCTCGCCATCTTTTTTGTCACGACACAATACCATAATATCCTTGTAGGCATATCCGCGCTGAATGGCAGATTCGATGCACTCCACAAGCGGTGGCTCCTCATCCTTGTTGAATTTCTCCACCATCACATATCCCTCCTGCTCGTTGTTGCGCTTGGGGGTCTGGTTGTGGCCCAGATATGCTGTTTTTAGGGTGTCGGTTAGCTGCACGAGAGTATCTTTGCTGAGTTTCTGCTCCTCGTAGGCGTTGCGTAACTCCTCGTTTAGGGCGTTGTTATCCTCCTCAACAACACGACCTACGGCCATATTGTTGAACTCCACTATCTTTCTCAGGCTTCGGTAGTTGTCCGACATAATCTCCACCTCGGTATTCTCGGTTCCGAGCGCCTGCTCCACACCCTGGTTCAGGATGCGCCAGTCACCACCTCGCCAACGGTAGATTGATTGCTTTACATCGCCCACAATGAGTATTGAGTTATCCTCTGACTGCGATAGGGCATTGTGAAGCAGTGGAACAAAGTTTTCCCATTCCTTGCCCGATGTGTCCTGGAATTCATCAATCATATATCGCTCAAAGCGGTTGCCTATCTTCTCGTAGATAAATGGCGCGTCGTTGCCTGCCACGAATCGTGACAAGATGTATTTTGTCTCTGGCAACAGCATTACACCCTCCTTGTCGCATTGCTCTCTCACCTTTTGGTATATATCCTGCAAAAGCGCATAGCTACGGAATGTGGCCTTCACAAATGGGAGTGTACTCAAAAGTTTGGAGTTGCTATCTATCGTATTGCAATACTCTGCAAAAAGGGGTTGTAGGGTTGTAGCCAACTGTGTCACCATTGCCTTGGTGGCCTTCTTTACACCCGATGCTGCCCAGTTGTCGGTCGCATAGAGTAGCTTGCGCATCTTCTCCTTGGGGTTTACTATTTCGCCCTGGGCTATCTTTGAGAATATCTGGTATATGCCCGTTGATTTGCCCGCCAAATCCTCTGCTTTGAGTCCCGATGTCTGAATCGCTTGCAAAGCCTCTGCGCCAATCTTTTTACATCTTTCGATGATTTGGTGTGCTCTGGCTTCGGCATCGCGTATAATGGTCAACAGCTCACTCTTGGGTGTTGAATTTAGAATGGTCTGTTTGTTGCTCTCCTTGAATAGCTCCTCGCCCAGCGAAAGGATTTTCTGGCGAATATCCCATCGCTGACCCTCGTCGATGCTCTCCTCGGCAAACTCCATAATCCATCGCTGCAACTCCTCGTTGGTGGTTATGTCCTCTATGAGTGAGTCGGTGCTGATTGAGAGTATTGTCGATGTGTCAAGTTCGATGTTGTAGTTAAGGTCGATTCCCAACTCTTTGATGAAGGCTCGCAGGATGCGTTGGAAGAACTTGTCAATCGTTAATATCGTAAAACGCGAGTAGTCGTGCAGAATGTTGCTTTGTATCAATTTTGCGCGAGTGATAATCTCGGCCTGAGGGAGCGCGAGGTCGCGTTTCAGGTCCGACATATAGCTGCTATTTTCGGGAGTTGTAATCAACGAGTTTATCTCCTTCAAAATACGGCTCTTCATCTCCTCGGTGGCCTTGTTTGTAAAGGTTACGGCCAGTATGGCGCGATAGAGATAAGGCTTTGTGGGGTAGTACTTTATAACATCGTGTACATACTTATATGCCAAGCGGTAGGTTTTGCCCGAACCTGCACTTGCACTCAATATCTTTGCTCTCATATTCTCTATCTTTTGCAAATGGTCTTAAAATCACAATACATACAATTTTCGCGGCTCTCTTCCATCTTGCATCTCTCGAACGGACGCGAGAAATCAAACAACTCGTCGAGTTTTAGGCGCAGCTCTTGCTCGAACTCCTGGGTGTAATCGTTATACCTCACTCCATCAGAATCCTTTCGCGCAGTATCAATTAGTAGCGGAGAGTAATCCTTTTCGTGGATGTATCGTGCAAAATATAGCGCAGGCTGCACGTCGCGCTTGTAAGTGTCGCGCAGCACCATCGAGTAGATCATTGTCTGTAAGATATTCTTCTTTTTATTGCGTGTCGTACCTTCAAAAAGTGATTTCACCTGGTTGAAGTCCAGGTTGCGTTCGCCAGTCTTGTAGTCCACTACGCGAATTGCTCCATTGTTGAGCGAGTCTATGCGGTCGGCACGTCCACCAATGAGCACCTCCTGCTGGTTGCTTAGCGGGAAGAGGGTGCTTATATCCTCTTCCAGGGCTGTCAACGAGAAACTGTTGTGCTGAATGTCGTAAGGTATTATTCCCTTCCAGATGTATTTCGATATAATTCGCTTCACCAGCATCAGACTTCCTGTGTACTCCTCGGCCAATGCTGCTTTGTTGCTCAGGTGATGTTTGTTTATTGCCTCGATTGTCGCTTTTTCTACATCTTTTTCGGTTATGCGCTGCAACAATATGGCTGGGTTGGCCTCACCGATGATAGGTGAGTAGAGCGTCTCCATAGCATCGTGAAGTATTGTTCCAAACATTGGACTATCAACCTCCTCAGTGAGTTCGTCTTGTGTCCTGATTTTGGCTATCGAACTGAAATAGAACTTCATCGGACAGGTAATGTAGTTGGCAAAAGCCGATGGTGACAACATCTTTTTATCCTGCTGAGATAGGAATCGCTGCAATTCAGCTCTCACCTCGCCCTGCTTTTCGATGACATCCTCCTCGCTCTCGCCAACGTGGACATCTACGCCCACATTGGTGCGCGCAATCTCGTATGGCGACTCGTAGTCCAACTGATAGATGTAACGACTCTGTTCGCCTGTGCTTTTTTCGTCGGCGTGAGAGCAGTAGAGCATATCCACACGCTTCGCGCGCTGTATTAGGCGATAGAAGTAGTAGGCATATACACCTTCGTGGTGTTTCGGTGTGGGGATGCCGTATGCTTCGCGTAGGTTGTAGGGGATGAACGACGAAGCACCCGATATATTACCAGGGAAGTTGTCGTCGGTCATCGACAATATGATTACATTATCGAAATCAATATTTCTGGTCTCCAAAATACCCATCACCTGCAATCCGTGCAGAGGCTCGCCGCTGAATGGAATTCTCACGGTCTGCAAATGACGTCTAAGGAGTGAAACATACGTCGAGGTATGCATTTCGGTCTCGCATTTGTGCAGACAGTTGCTCAACTCGTGAATATTCTCGGCAATGATTGACAGATAGGCTGTTTTGAGTGAGTCGTTCTCTGCCCCAGATTGTGATGTTGATATGAGGTTGAGAACATCAAGCATATATTGAGATAAAGCCTCGTATCCATCTGTTTTAATGAATATTGCTTTCAATATTTCGTTGTTAGCAAGGATGTCGCTGCTAACTCTTATGCGTCGATTGTCGATTATCTCCTTGTTGATTTTTTGCGCCTCATCGCCTATGAGTTCGGTGATGTAGGGGTGTGACAAAATGCCCGTCACATCGACGTGGTAAAAAGTGCATTGTTCATTGCCGCTGTGGCAGTTCTTCTGCAATTCAATCAATCGCTCGACGAACGAGTAGGCTGTCGTTTGTCGCAACGGATAACCCATTGTGACATTGATATTTCCTTGCAACTTCTCAGGTAATGAATGAAGTAGAGGAATCAGTAATGCCTCGTCGGTAAGGACTATCGCTGTGCGCTTGTCAAAATCCAGCGATGGAGATATTTCGTGCAAAATTTGGTTTACATATTTGCATTGCACTACGTTGCTAACGGTCGAGATTGCGTGCATCGACTTATTGATATTCAAGAAGTTATCGTGACTTACCTCAATCGTTGGCTTAAATGTTGTGATGTTCTCGCGCAGGAACATTCCAGCTTCCTGTTCCTTGTGGTCTATGTAATATGAATCGTAGTCCCATATAAAATCACATTCGCAGTTGCTGTTGAGATATTTTAATACTCGTTTTTCGCACTCCGACAGAGCGTTGAATCCGATAAATACATAATGCTGCGATGTGTCGGGGTAGGCTACTCCTTGTTTGATGTTTTCTGCCGCCGAGCGATAGATCATACCGGTGTATGCTATTCCGAGCTCCTTCATTCGCGCTTGCATAGCGTGATATATAGGTGCCAGCGACAGCCATATCGAGAGGAATTTCTCCTTCTCTTGACTCAGCGTATTCTTGTCGGAAAAGGTGCTCCAAAACGAGTGGATTATCTGACGCATCTCGGGTGTGAGATAGGAAAGATCCGCCTCCAAAACCTTGATGTCATAGATGTTGCGGAATAGCATATCCGCATCAATCATATATTTGTCAATCAGATTAAAGTCGCCCAACAACATCTCGCCCCAGAAGTAGAATTTGTCGAAAGTCTCCAATGGGTGATATTGTGCATATATTTTGTGCAACTCGGTGATGAGTAGTAGTTTATCGCCATTTTTGTATGACGATGTTTGGCACATAATGTCATCCATCGAGATATACGATGGCTGCCAGATGGGTTTGTCTATGAGTTGTGATAACGCATCCGAGAAAAACAGGCGAGCGCGGCGAGATGGAAATACCAATTTCAGTGACGAAATCTTCTCACCGTACTGCTTGTATAACTTTCTGGCTACTTCGGAAAGGAATGTTTGTTGCATTGTATTTTGAATTTTGCCTCTAAATTAGCAAATAAATCCAATACGACGCAACTAAACTCCGGATTAATCGAAGGATTGCATACCAGATTGTGCAATGCGTATTATGCGCTGATATTCGTCAGGCGTGAGTTCCATAAAGAAATAGTGTATGGGGTCAATGCGTATATCGTTGTATCTCACCTCGTAATGAAGGTGTGGCGCAAGCGATAGACCCGAGTTGCCCGACAAAGCGATGATGTCGCCTCGCTGTATCTTTTGTCCGCGACGCACACCAGCACTCAGCAAGTGGCTGTAAGATGTCTGGTAGCCATTGCCGTGATCGATGATGATAGTCTTGCCCAATGTGGAATTTTTATCCGACACCTCCTTGACTATGCCATCGGCGGTGGCGAAAATGCTCGAACCTTCACCCACGGTGTAATCAATTCCCTGGTGAGATTTCAGGGTGCGATAGAATGGGTTAAGGATTGTTCCATAACCAGCAGTAAGCAGTGTAAGTTGCTTGTTGATAACTGGTTGTATTGATGGAATGTTGTTGGTCTTTGTTCCCAACTTTTCGCTCAGCTCGTTAATATGGTTCCACGAATTTTGCAACTTTTCGGAACTCTTGCTAAGGTCGTCAATACGCTTATTTAGTTCCGTGAGAAGTTGTTTTTTTGATTTCGAAATATTCTTCTCATAAATCGCAACCCTCTCTTCCTGACGCTCAATGTCCAAGTCATAAGGGTCGGTCTCGAATAGGATTCTGAACACGCCCTTGTCGCGCTCGGTAATATTGCTCAGAATCATCTCCAACGAGTCGTAGCGATTGCTCAACATCTCATATTCCGAGTGGAGTCGGTCGGTTTGCTGGCGCATACGATGCTCCTCGGGGGTATCAAACAGAAGTGAGAAGCAAACGTAGTAGAGCATAGCAGCCCCTATCCAGGCAAACAACCTGAACGCAAGTGCTATGGCACGACGCTTGGGCGTGCGGAGTTTTATGTTGTTTTTATCCTGCTGCATAATTACTCTGCCTCGTAGTTGGCCTCCTGGATTTGGTTCATCAAACTCTTGTATGCATCGGCTGACATATTGCGGTCGAAGTAGTTGATGGGATTAACGTGTGAGCGCTTGTAGATCACCTCGTAGTGGAGGTGAGGTGAAGTCGAGACACCCGTATTACCCATATCGGCAATTAACTGTCCACGGCTAATGGTGTCGCCTTTGGCAACGTGAATCTTGTTCAGGTGGGCATATCGTGTCTTATATCCAAAGCCGTGATTGATAACGATTTGTGTACCATATCCGTGGCGTGCACGACTACGCTCAATATACTCCACCACACCATCGCCCGTAGCGTAGATCGGGTCGCCAATTCGACCTGGCATATCTACGCCGCTATGGAATTTCCAGCGGTGATACACGGGGTGCATACGGTAACCAAAGGCTCCAATCTTGTTACGCATTTTGGCGCGGTCGATGGGCCAGATGGCTGGAATGGCAGTCGAGAACTTCTCTTTGTCGAGCGAGAGCAGCTGCAACTCATCGAGCGATTTTGATTGCAGATAAAGGCTGCGCGCAAGCTGATCCATCTCTGCCCAGGTGGCGCGAATTGTCGGAGTGAAGCTACCACCGTTGATGTCGGCATACTTATCCTCCTGATATGGATTGTAGATTCCATCAATGGAGAGGGTGTCGGTCGAGAACAGCGGGCGATAGACAAAGTTGTCGCGGTGCTTAATCTGGTTGAGTTTGCTTTGTGAGGTGCGGATACGATTCTTCAATACCTCATATTTAAGTTTCAACTCGCGATTCTCATTCGCCAAACGGAACATCTTTGGGGTGTAGAAAAGTGATGAATATATAAGGTTAATGACGGATACGAGAATGAATCCGATGAGCAAATTTCTTATCAGACGGTATGAGCGCACGCGATGTATGAGGCTTTTGCCCTCATCTTGCCCCCTTTTTATCTCCTTTTTTTTACTCATACCATATAAAATAACTGATTTGTGGTGCAAATTTAGCGTAAAATGTGTAAATTTGCAATCTGTATTCGGGATAATAACGAAATAAGAAGCAAAAATAATATACAATGGAATCAAACAAAATCAGACAAGCATTTTTGGATTTCTTCCAGAGTAAGGAGCACGCAATCGTTAAGTCGGCTCCAATGGTTGTGAAGAACGACCCTACGTTGATGTTTACCAACGCAGGTATGAACCAGTTTAAGGATATCTTTTTGGGTAATGCGCCTCGCAAGTATGCACGCGCTGCTGATACGCAGAAGTGTTTGCGTGTGTCGGGTAAGCACAACGACTTGGAGGAGGTAGGTCACGATACTTACCACCACACAATGTTCGAGATGCTCGGTAACTGGTCTTTCGGTGATTATTTCAAGCAGGAGGCTATTGCTTGGGCGTGGGAGCTCTTGACCGAGGTTTATGGTTTGGATAAGAGCCGTATGTATGCCACAGTATTCGAGGGCTCGGAGGAGGATGGCGTGCCATTCGACCAGGAGGCTTACGACTATTGGAAGCAGTATTTGCCAGAGGATCACATCATCCGCGGTAACAAGCACGATAACTTCTGGGAGATGGGCGAGACTGGTCCTTGCGGTCCTTGTAGCGAGATTCACATCGACTTGCGTGACGAGGCTGAGATTGCCGCTAAGCCAGGTCGCGAGATGGTGAATATGGGTCACCACTTGGTAATCGAGATTTGGAACTTGGTGTTTATGCAGTTCAACCGCAAGGCAAATGGCGAGTTGGAGTCATTGCCAGCTAAACACGTAGATACAGGTATGGGCTTCGAGCGTTTGTGTATGGCTATGCAGGGCAAGAAGTCAAACTATGATACAGATGTATTCCAGCCAACAATCGCTCGTATCGCTGCGATGGCGGGTAAGAAGTATGGCGAGGACGAGAAAGCTGATGTGGCTATGCGTGTTATCGCTGACCACTTGCGTGCTATCGCATTCTCAATCGCCGATGGTCAGCTTCCTGCTAATGCCAAGGCTGGTTATGTAATCCGTCGTATCTTGCGTCGTGCAGTACGTTATGGTTACACTTACCTCGGTTTCAACGAGCCTACACTCTGTAAGTTGGTTCCTGGCTTGGCTGAGCAGATGGGTCACCAGTTCCCAGAGCTTCGTCAGCAGCAGACCCTCATCGAGCGCGTTATTGAGGAAGAGGAGGCATCATTCTTGCGCACGTTAGCCACAGGTATCAACCTTTTGGAGCGCGAGATCGCTAAGGTAGGCAAGGGTGGTCAGATTGCTGGTAAGGATGCTTTCGAACTTTACGATACATTTGGTTTCCCAATCGACCTTACAGAGCTTATTGCTCGTGAGCAGGGCGTGACCGTAGATTTGGAGGGCTTCGAGAAGGAGCTCCAAGCTCAGAAGGAGCGCTCGCGTAATGCAGCAGCTCAGGATATCGATGACTGGCAGGAGTTGCGTCAGGTAACACAGTGCGAGTTTGTTGGTTATGACACTTTGACTGCTCCTATCCGCATTGCTCGTTATCGTCGTGTAACATCAAAGGGTAAGACTACGTTCCAGCTTGTATTCGATCAGACTCCATTCTATGGTAATGCTGGTGGTCAGATTGGTGATACAGGTTACATCGACAATGGCGAGGAGAAGATTGATATCATCGCAACCGAGAAGGAGAATGGCTTGATTATCCACGTTACAACCAAACTTCCAGCGAATCTTGAAGTTGAGTTTACAGCTGTTGTAGATGCCCAGAAGCGTCAGGCAGCTGCCAACAACCACACTGCAACCCACCTCTTGGATCAGGCATTGCGTCAGGTGTTGGGTACTCACGTTGAGCAGAAGGGTTCGATGGTGACACCTCAGGGCTTGCGTTTCGACTTCTCTCATTTCCAGAAGGTGACCGCGGAACAGTTGCGCGAGGTTGAGAAGATTGTGAATAAGTCAGTCCGTGCTAACCACCCATTGGAGGAGAACCGCGAGGCTACAATGGAGGAGGCCAATGCTATGGGTGCTATCGCATTGTTTGGTGAGAAGTATGGCGACAAAGTGCGCGTTGTGAAGTTCGGTGATTCGGTTGAGTTGTGTGGTGGTACTCACACTTCTGCTACTGGTACAATCGGTGTATTCAAGATTGTAGGCGAGAGCGCTATTTCAGCTGGTGTGCGCCGTATCGAGGCTGTGACATCGGAGCGTGCCGAGGAGATTATCTACGGCGCTGAGGATCAGATTCGCAATGTAGCTGAGCTTTTGAATAATCCTAAGGTAGAGGTTGCTATCAAGAAGATGTTGGAGTCTAACGAGGCTTTGCAGCGCGAGATTGAGCAGCTTCACAAAGAGCAGATTGACGGTATGGTTGAGAAGATTATGGCTAAGCGCAACCCAGAGGAGAAGTACTTCTTTGTGGCTCGTCAGATGCCTTACGCTTCAAATATGATTAAGGACCTCGCTTACGCATTGCGTGCTAAGGTGTCGGATATCGTGTTGGTACTCGGTAATGTGTCAAACGACAAGCCTACGCTTACGATTATGCTCGGCGATGATGTTGTAGCTCAGGGTGTGGATGCGGGTGCTGTTGTTCGCGAGGCTGCCAAGGTGATGAACGGTGGCGGTGGCGGTCAAAAGTTCTTTGCTACTGCTGGTGGTAAGAATCCTGATGCAATGCAGGCTGCAATCGACAAGGCTGTGGAGATTATCCGCGAGAAGCTCAACGCCTAATATAACTTATAAGAGATTTTAACGAACAAATAATAATATAAGTAATGGACAAGAAAGTTTTATTGATGATTCTCGATGGTTGGGGAATCGGTAACGGTACAAAGTCTGATGTCATCTCGACAATGAATCCAGCCTACATCTCGGCTATGACCGAGCAGTATCCTCACGCACAGTTGCGCACCGATGGTGAGAACGTAGGTTTGCCAAATGGTCAGATGGGTAACTCTGAGGTAGGTCACCTCAATATTGGTGCTGGTCGTGTGGTATATCAGGATTTGGTTAAGATCAACCGTGCTTGCGCTGATAACTCAATTTTTGAGAATGAGGAGATCGTAAAGGCTTTTGAGTATGCAAAGGCTAACGGTGTGAATGTTCACTTTATGGGTCTTACCTCTGACGGTGGTGTTCACTCTTCAATCGAGCACCTCTACAAACTCGCTGAGATTTCAAAGCACTACGGCATCGAGAATACATTTGTTCACTGCTTTATGGATGGCCGTGATACCGACCCTAAGAGCGGTAAGGGCTTTATCGCTGACGTAGAGGCTAACCTCGCAAAGACAACAGGTAAGATTGCTTCTATCATCGGTCGTTACTATGCTATGGACCGTGATAAGCGTTGGGAGCGTGTGAAGGTTGCTTACGACTGCTTGGTAAACGGTGTTGGTGAGGCTTCATCTGATATGGTAGAGGCTATGCAGCGCTCTTACGACGAGGGCGTAACAGATGAGTTTGTTAAGCCAATCGTTCGCATTGACGAGAACGGTGAGGTTATCGGCCGCATCAAACCAAACGATTTGGTTATTTTCTATAACTACCGTAACGACCGTGCTAAGGAGATTACTATCGTTCTTACCCAGGAGGATATGCCAGCTGAGGGTATGCACACAATGCCTTTGTACTACTGCTGTATGACTCCTTACGATGCTAAGTTCGAGGGCCTGCACATCCTCTTCGATAAGGATAACGTACGCAATACAATCGGTGAGTATGTATCTTCGCTCGGTCTTTCACAGTTGCGCATTGCCGAGACTGAGAAGTATGCTCACGTGACATTCTTCCTCAATGGTGGTCGTGAGACTGAGTTCGAGAACGAGTCTCGTATTTTGGTTGCTTCTCCAAAGGTTGCAACTTACGACCTTCAGCCAGAGATGAGCGCATACGAGGTTAAGGATAAGTTGGTAGAGGCTTTGGGTACTCAGAAGTTTGACTTCATCTGCTTGAACTTTGCTAATGGCGATATGGTTGGTCACACAGGTATCTACGAGGCTATCGAGAAGGCTGTGAAGGCTGTTGATGAGTGTGTGTCAGAGGTAGTGGAGGCTGCTAAGGCTAATGGCTACGAGGTTGTGATGATTGCTGACCACGGTAATGCTGATAACGCAGTTAATGAAGATGGCTCACCAAACACAGCTCACTCATTGAACCCTGTGCCTATCGTAGTTGTATCTGACCGTGTGGCTAAGGTCGAGGACGGTATTTTGGCAGACGTAGCTCCAACAGTGTTGAAGTTGATGGGCTTGCCTCAGCCAGCCGAGATGACAGGTAAGGCTTTGGTTGAGTTGTAGTAGATATACTATATTATATAATGTAATGCCGCTTGATTTGTCGAGCGGCATTATTTTTATTACCTTTGTTTGGAATAAAATCTACTAACAATGAAAATTGCAATTATAGGAGCTGGTAATATGGGCGGAGCCATAGCCTGTGGTTTAGTCGCAAGTGGAGAGTATCAGGCGGGAGAGATTGTCTGCGCAAATCCTTCGCGAGGAAAACTTGATGCGCTCAAAGGTCGTTACGACATAATTTCGACTACGACGGATAACGTGGAGGCAGCAAAGGATGCCGATATGGTCATCGTGGCCGTGAAGCCCTGGCTTGCTGAGAGTGTGGTGAGGCAGATAGCAGGTGCGATTGATGCTCCTGGAAAGATGTTGGTATCGGTTGTGGCTGATACTTCGTTTGCTGATTTGCGCAAGTGGACTGAACAATGTGAGTACGAACCTGCGATTTTTCGCGTTATCCCCAATACAGCCATCAGTGTCGGGCAGAGTATGACTTTCGTGGCGGCCGAGGATGCTATGCAGGAACAGGTTGATGTGGTAATGGATGTTTTCAGTAAGATGGGCGAAGTGATGCTCGTTGGCGAAAAGATGTTAGAGACGGGTATGATACTCGCCTCGTGCGGTATAGCCTTTGCTTTGCGATATATTCGTGCCGCAAGCGAGGGTGGAGTGGAGTTAGGCTGTCCTGCGGCTCAGGCAACGCGAATTGTGGCCGCTACGCTTAGAGGCGCAGCCGAACTGTTGCTGCAAAATGAATCCCACCCCGAGCAGGAGATTGACAAAGTAACTACGGCGGGCGGAATCACTATCAAGGGGTTAAACGAGATGGAGCACGCAGGATTTACTTCGGCGGTAATTAAGGGTCTGAAAGCAAGTGCTGAGAGATAATAAGTTATAATAAAAGGGAGTCACGCTTTGCGACTCCCTTAATTTTTGCTATTTGTTTGCGATATAATCTACGATATTCTGCGTAATGCAACCCACTAAACGGTCTATGGCCTCAACCGACGACCAGGCGTTGTGGGGCGATGCGAGTAGGCGATAGGGGTCTTGTAGATTGTAAAGTGGCGAGGAGCGTAATGGCTCCCCAGAGAATACATCGAGTGCCGCACTGCGAATAGTTTTGTTATTCAGTGCATCGGTCAAGGCTTGCTCGTTTACGACTCCTCCGCGTGCTACGTTAATCAAAATAGCTGTTGGTTTCATCTGTTTTAACTCGTCTGCCGAGATGAGATTTGCTGTATTGGGATTTAGCGGACAGTGGATGGAAATCACATCAGATGAAGATAGTAACTCGCTGAGTGACTGCGATGGATAATGTTCATCTCTTGTGATACCTGATGTAGCATAGTAGCTCACTTCGCAACCAAAAGCCTCGGCCAGGCGTGCCACTTCGCGGCCGATATTTCCCATTCCAATGATACCCCAGTGCTTGCCTCTGAGCTGTGCTGTTGGACGGTCAAAATTGAAGATTCGCTCAGCAACGGCGTACTTGCCCGACTTGAAAAAGTTGTCGTAGTAGGTCACCTCGCGCAATAATGCGAGAGCCGAGCCGAGGGTGGTCTCGGCAACTGCGTAGGTAGAGTAACCCCCAGCATTCTTGACTCCCACGCCGTGATCTGCTGCTGCCGCTAAATCCACATTGTTCATTCCTGTAGCTGCTACACATATGAGTTTTAGATTTGGCAGTGCGGCGATGATTTCGGCGTCAAGTACAACCTTGTTGGAAATCACGATTTCTGCATCCTGGCATCGCTCGATAACCTGCTCAGGCTGGGTGGTTTCATAACCAATGTAGTCGCCCACGGCTTTTATGGCCGAGAGATCACGGTTGCAGATTGAATACTCGTCTAAGAATACAATTTTCATATCGGGCTTGGGTTTTATGCTGTGCTAATGGGTTATAATTCGTCAATCAATCCCCTGATTACCACCGACGCGCAGCCGATGCCAAAGAGGGCGGGGATATAAGAGATTGTACCTGTGTTGGACTTCTTGTTCTGCTCTTCGCAAAGTATCATTGCACCCTCGCGTACGGGCTCGGGTGAGAATACCGCCTTGAAGCCGCTGCGGATACCTATCTTATGCAGGCGTTTGCGAAGCATATGTGCCAGCGGGCAGTGGTGGGTCTTGGCAATGTCGCAAATCTCCAACTTTGTGGGATCGGTTTTTGCGCCAGCACCCATTGAACTGACCAATGGAATATTGCGGTCGAGGCAACCTTTTATGAGTGCCAATTTGGGCGATAGAGTGTCGATAGCATCGACCACATAATCAAACTTGTCGCTATCCAACAAGGCGTCGGTCTCGTTGTCTTTGATGAAGCGATTTACCACTGTGAGTTCGATTTCGGGATTGATGTCTCGCAATCTATCAGCCATCAATTCTGCTTTCTGTTTGCCGATGGTGGAGTGGAGGGCGATGAGCTGGCGGTTGATGTTTGTGGGCGATACGGTGTCGGCATCTGCAATGGTCATTCGACCTACGCCAGAGCGTGCAACCATCTCGGCAGCATAGGCTCCTACACCTCCTAAACCAACCACTAAAACATTGGTATTTTGTAATTTTTTCAGCTTCTCGTCACCAAGTAAAAGAGTGGTGCGCTCTAACCATTCATAGCTCATCTTAAAGTTGAAATAATCTATTATAATTATCTGTTATTCCGTTTATTATTGCATCTAAACCCTCAGCCCTAATCTCTGCTGCCATAGAGTATATTTCCTCAATCGGAGTGGGTCTTTCGTCGGTCTCTAAAAAGAGGTTTTCAAGCGGTATGGAGCGTAGCGCTTCGACGGTTTTTGGAGAGTGTTTTGTTGCTTCGCCAAACGATAGGTAATAGCCTCTTTTTACGGCTTCTGCTGCCTGTTCCTTTGAGCCGATAAAGCCGTGAAAAATCACCCCTCGGAGTTGGTACTTGCTCAGGATGGCAAGCGTTGGGAAGAAGGCTCTCACGCAGTGGAGGACAACGGGAAGTTGCAGGCGCTGGGCAATCAAAAGTTGCTCACGAAATATCTCCTCCTGGCAATTTCTTGCTACATTGCAAACGTAATCTAACCCGATTTCGCCAATGGCTTGCGCCCCCTGAAAAATCGACTCATCTATGGTCGAATTTTCCGCCTCCCACGGATGCACTCCTGCGGCTCGCAACTCGGTGTGGCGCGATGTGAAGTTGTGGGTGTGGATGTCGATATAATGGCTCATAGGACTGTTTTGATTGCAAATTTATGTAAAATTGCTAAAATATGCTTCTAAAATTAAATAATAAACGCAAAAAGTGGTGAAAACTGCAAAAAAAATCGTATCTTCGTGCGCGTTTTTATGGGTAGTTGTATTTTGCCTCGAAAATGGCGGATTCAAAGTGTGAAAGATTTTTATTTAACACAAAATAACCAAAATTTATTCATTTAATTACAAATCTATGTCGAAAATCATTAAACTACGGAAAGGTCTCGACATCAATCTTCAGGGAAAGGCTGCTGAGTCATTGGTAGATACACCATTGGCAAAGGAGTATGCCGTTTCTCCTTTGGATTTTGAGAACGTGACTCCCAAACTGTTGGTGAAGGTGGGCGACAAGGTGAAGGCAGGTACGCCTTTGTTCTTTGACAAGAACAACCAGCGCGTATTGTTCTGCTCACCTGTTAGCGGTACTGTGTCGGCTGTAAATCGTGGCGAGAAGCGTAAGGTTCTCAACGTGGTTGTTGCTGCTGATGCTAATCAGGAGTCTGAGGAGTTTGCTGTTCTCGATTTGAAGAAGGCAAAGCGTGAAGAGGTGATCGAGCAATTGCTTAAATCTGGTTTGTGGACCACGATTTTGCAGCGTCCTTACGGCATTGTTGCCAACCCAGCTGATCAGCCAAAGGCTGTGTTTGTATCAGCATTTGATTCTGCTCCATTGGCGCCTAATATGAACTTCGTATTGAAGGGCGAGAAGGCTGCTTTGCAGAAGGGTATGGATGTATTGGCAGTTTTGGCAGGTGGCAAGCCTCACGTTTCAGTGTTGGCTAAGGCAGAGGGTGAGATGACATCGCTTAACGGCGTTGAGATTCATACATTTGCTGGTAAGCACCCTGTTGGTAACGTCGGCGTACAGATTCACCACATCGACCCAATCGCAAAGGGCGACATCGTGTGGACTGTAAACATCCAGGATGTTGCGGCTATCGGTCGTTTGTTCCTCAACGGTAAGGTTGATTTGAAGAAGGTTGTAGCTTTGACAGGTAGCGAGGTGGAGAATCCTAAGTACTACCGTGTGATTAGCGGTGCACCTATCTCATCAATCGTTGCAGGTCAGATTAAGAAGCAGGCTGAGGGTGACTCAGTTCGTATCATCTCAGGTAACCCACTTACAGGTAAGAAGGTTGCTGAGGATGGTTTCTTGTCTGCAACAGCTAACCAGGTGACTGTAATTCCTGAGGGTGACAAGTATGAGATGCTCGGTTGGATTGCTCCACGTTTCAACAAGTTCTCAGTATCTCGCTCTTACTTCTCTTGGCTCTGCCCAAAGAAGGAGTACAAGCTCGATACAAACATCAATGGTGGCCCTCGTGCTTTCGTTGTTACTGGTCTTTTCGAGGAGTACTTGCCAATGGATATTTATCCAATGTATCTGTTCAAGGCTATTATTGCTAACGACATCGACAAGATGGAGAACCTCGGTATCTATGAGATCGTAGAGGAGGATGTGGCTCTTTGCGAGTTCGTCGATCCATCAAAGACTGAGATTCAGCAGTTGGTGCGTGATGGTATTAACTTAATGATTAAGGAGTGCTAATTATGAAGGGACTGAGAAAAATTGTAGATAATATTAAGCCTACCTTCGTAGAGGGTGGTAAACTTAGTTTCCTTGCATCATTCTTTGATGCTTTCGAAACATTCCTTTTCGTGCCTAACACCACAACAAAGAAGGGTGCGCACATTCGTGACTGTAACGATTTGAAGCGTACTATGACAATGGTGATTTTGGCTCTTGTGCCAGCTTTCTTGTTCGGTTGCTTCAACACCGGCGTGCAGGTTGGTTTGCAGGGCTTGACAGCTTTGGCTTACGGTTTTGTACGGGTGCTTCCTATGGTTGCCGTGTCTTACGTTGTAGGTTTGGGTATCGAGATTGTGTATGCACAGATTCGTAAGGAGGAGGTTGCTGAGGGTTACTTGGTGACAGGTCTTCTTATCCCTATGATTATGCCAGTGAGCACTCCACTTTGGATGGTTGCTTTGGGTGTAGCTTTCGCTGTTATCTTCGGTAAGGAGGTATTCGGTGGTACAGGTATGAACGTGTTCAACCCTGCACTCGTGGCTCGTGCATTCGTATTCTTTGCCTTCACTCCACAGATGTCAGGTGAGAAGGTGTGGTTCTCAACTTGGAAGATGATGGGAGCAACTGATGCAATCACTGGTGCTACCGCTTTGGAGCAACTTTCAAAGTTTAAGGCAGGTAGCGAGTTGCCATACTCTATTCAGGATGCATTCTTTGGTTTTATGCCAGGTTCATTTGGTGAGACCTCAACACTCTGCATCTTGATTGGTGCTGCAATCTTGCTCTACACAGGTGTTGCTTCTTGGCGCACTATGCTCAGCGTGGTTGTTGGTGGTTTGTCGATGGGTTATTTGTTCCAGGCAGTTGGCTTGACAGCATATCCTGCTTACTATCACCTCCTGGTTGGTGGTTTCGCATTCGGTGCTGTGTTTATGGCTACAGATCCTGTAACATCGGCTCAGACTAACGTAGGTAAGTATATCGTAGGCTTTATGACTGGTGCTTTGGCTGTGTTGGTTCGCGTAGTGAACCCAGCATATCCAGAGGGTATGATGCTCGCAATTCTCTTTATGAATGCATTGGCTCCTACTGTTGATTACTTTGTAGTGGAGGCTAACATCAAGCGTCGTAAGAATCGTGTTAAGACTGTAAAATAACGAGAGAGATATGGCAAAATTTAATGTAAATAGCAACTCATATATCATCATCTACTCAGTAGTGATGGTAGTAATTGTAGCTGTTCTGTTGGCTGTGACTTCGCTCTCGTTGCAGGAGCGTCAGGGTGAGAACATCCTGAACGAGAAGAAGCAGCAGATCGTGAAGGCTCTCGGTGAGGATCCAGCAACTGCAAACTATGCAGATGTTGTAGCTGAGGCTGTAATGCTCGATAAGGACGGTAATAAGATTGAGGGTAAGAACGACGAGGCTATCTTCAACGCTTTGGGTGATTTGACAGCATCTTTCAAGGCTGGCGAGTATCCTATCTTCAAGGCTGCGAATGGCTGCGTGGTAATTCCTGTTTATGGTGCAGGTTTGTGGGGCCCAATTTGGGGTTACATCGCTTTGGAGCCAGATATGGTAACAGTTAAGGGTATCGTAATGGACCACGCGGGTGAGACTCCCGGTTTGGGTGCCGAGATCACAACTGCGCAAGTACAGAATATGTTTAAGGGCAAGACTATCTTCGAGGGTGCTGATTTCGTATCAGTGTCAATGAAGAAGGGTGGTGCTACAAACAACCACGAGGTTGATGCAATCTCAGGTGGTACCAAGACTTGCGACGGTGTAAACGCTATGTTGAAATCAGGCATCGAGGGTTACTTACCTTATATTAACGCTAATAAGTCTAACGAATAAAAACAGGCGGAACTATGAGTAATTTGAAAAATTTAACTGGACCGCTGAGTTCAAACAACCCTGTTATCGTCCAGATTTTGGGTATTTGTTCGGCTTTGGCGGTGACTGTAAAGATGGAGCCAGCATTCGTGATGGGTCTTTCTGTTATGGTCGTTACAGCGTTCTCTAACTTGGTGATGTCGCTTTTGCGTAATGGTATTCCATCACGTATTCGTATCATCGTTCAGTTGGTTGTTATCGCTGCATTGGTAATTATTGTGGACCAGTTCCTCAAGGCATTTGTTTACGACGTGTCGAAGCAGTTGTCTGTATATGTAGGTCTGATTATCACCAACTGTATCATTATGGGTCGTGTGGAGGCTTACGCTTTGGGTAACAAGCCTTGGGATTCATTCCTTGATGGTATTGGCAACGGTTTGGGTTATGCTGCTATTCTTTTGATTGTGGCATTCTTCCGTGAGTTGTTCGGCTCAGGTACGTTGTTTAATATCCGCGTAATCCCTGAGAGCTGGTATATCGCAAATGGCGGTTTCTACTCAAACGTAGGTATTATGCTCTTCCCTCCAATGGCATTGGTAATTGTTGGTGTAATCATCTGGGTTCACCGTTCGTTTAACAAGGATTTGCAGGAAAAATAGGAGGTAGAGTATGGAAACATTGAATCTTTTTATTAAGTCGATTTTTATCGACAATATGGTCTTCGCATTCTTCTTTGGTATGTGTTCTTACATCGCCGTATCGAAGAGCGTAAAGACTGCTTTGGGTCTTGGTGCTGCCGTTACATTCGTGATGGCTATGACAGTGCCTTTGAACTACCTCTTGAACGAGTATGTATTGGCTCCAGGTGCATTGGGTAAGTCGCTTGATATTGAGTTGTTAAAAAGCGTTGATTTGAGTTTCTTGACATTTATCGTCTTCATTGCCGTTATTGCATCTTTCGTGCAGTTGGTTGAGATGATTGTCGAGAAATTCTCTCCTTCGCTCTACAACCAGCTCGGTATCTTCTTGCCTTTGATCGCTGTAAACTGCGCTATTATGGGTGGTTCACTCTTTATGCAGCAGAAGGTTGTAGGTGGTGATATTGACAACTTGTGGCAGAGCATCGTTTACGGTGTCGGCTCAGGTTTGGGTTGGTGGTTGGCTATCGTTATGATGGCTGCTATCCGTG
>JAZKYX010000014.1:0-4905 GCA_045612405.1 Alistipes sp. | reverse complement strand
AGATCGATGATGTGGATGCCGTTCTTCTCCATAAAGATATATGGAGCCATTTTTGGGTTCCACTTGCGCTTCAAGTGACCAAAGTGAACGCCTGCTTCCAATAATGTATTAAAATCTGTACGTGACATTTTAATCTTAATGTTTTAATTTTAATTTCTCTTTTCTTCAACCTGCGAAGTAGTACCTTCTGAAAAGATAATCTCCGAGGTTTTCCGCGACGGAGCAATCCGCAAGTAATACTGAATATAAAATACGAGCAGTCTTTCGGATTTCGAACTCTCGTCGTGCTTGCCGAAATTCGGTCGTGTAAGGATTAACGCTTACTGAACTGGAACTTACGACGTGCACCAGGCTGACCAGGCTTCTTACGCTCAACCTCGCGAGAATCACGTGTGAGGAAACCATTCTTCTTCAATACAGAACGGTACTGCTCAGCGTCGATCTGACACAATGCACGTGCGATACCCATACGAGCGGCCTCTGCCTGACCCTTGATACCGCCACCAACCAAGTTGATGGTAACATCATAGTTCTCCAATGTGTTAGTAACCAACAAAGGCTGCTTAACCTCGTACTGGAGAATGTTCAAAGGGAAATAGACATCGAGTGCCTTGTGGTTGATTGTAATCTGACCATTACCTGGCTTCACGAATACGCGAGCCACAGCTGCCTTACGGCGACCTACGGTGTTTACAACTTCCATACTCTTTACTTAATCTCGTTTAACTTAATTGCCTTTGGTGTCTGTGCTGCGTGAGGATGCTCTGCACCAGCATACACCTTCAAATTCTTAAGGATAGCATCACCAAGACGAGTCTTTGGCAACATACCCTTTACAGCGTGCTCGATAACAAACTCAGGCTTCTTTGCCAAATAGTCTGCTGGAGTAGCAAAACGCTGACCACCAGGATAACCTGTGTGGCGAACATAGACCTTGTCGGTCATCTTTGCGCCTGTGAGCTTCACCTTATCAGCATTGATAACGATAACATAGTCACCGCAGTCAACGTGTGGAGTGTAGCCAGGCTTGTTCTTACCACGCAAAATCTTTGCGACCTGCGAAGCAAGACGTCCCAATACCTCGTTGGTAGCGTCGATAACGTACCACTCCTTCGGAACGGTAGCCGCGTTCAACGAGATAGTTTTGTAACTTCTTGAATCCATCTTTTACGTTTTAAAACTTGTTTTGTAATCCTAAATCCCATAATTTGGGTGCGCAAAGATAGTAAATATTTTTCAAAAATCAATCATTCCTCTAAAATTATTTATAACTTTCTGAAATAAAGCAAAAAAAGAGGAGTTGTTTCGTTGAAACAACCCCTCTAAATGAGTTTATATATAATATATAAAGGTATATTAGCCCAAGAATGCCAACAAAATACCTGCGGCAACGGCTGAACCAATCACCCCCGACACGTTAGGACCCATAGCGTGCATCAAAAGGAAGTTAGATGGGTTCTCAGCCTGACCAACCTTCTGAGATACACGAGCTGCCATAGGCACAGCCGACACACCTGCAGAACCGATAAGTGGATTGATCTTCTCCTTTGAGAATACATTCATCACCTTTGCCAAGATTACACCAGCACCTGTACCCATACAGAATGCTGTTACACCCAATACCATAATACCGATAGTCTGCCAGTTAAGGAAGTTAGCGGCAGTAGCAGTAGCACCTACTGAGATACCGAGGAAGATGGTAACGATGTTCATCAACTCGTTCTGAACAGTCTTGCTCAAACGCTCAACAACGCCACACTCCTTCATCAAGTTACCGAGCATCAAGCAGCCGATAAGTGGCGCAGCCGATGGCAACAAGAGTGAAATAATCATTGTCATTGCGATTGGGAAGATGATCTTCTCAGTCTTTGACACTGTACGCAACTGCTTCATCACAATCTTACGCTCCTCCTTGTTTGTGAGGGCCTTCATAATAGGAGGCTGAATCACTGGCACCAATGCCATATAAGAGTAAGCCGCTACGGCGATAGGGCCAAGCAAGTGTGGAGCCAACTTCGATGTAAGGTAGATAGCCGTTGGACCATCAGCACCACCAATGATACCGATTGAACCTGACTCAGCAGGAGAGAAGCCCATAGCGGTAGCACCCAAGAATGTAGCGAAGATACCAAACTGAGCAGCAGCACCCAACAACAAACTCTTAGGGTTAGCGATAAGTGGACCGAAGTCAGTCATCGCACCTACACCTACGAAGATCAAGCAAGGATAGATACCGAGCTTAACACCCAAGTAAAGGAAGTCGATAAGACCGCCAATACGATCGAAGCCCAAGCCTGTTGCCTCGTCCATCCAGTGAACGTGACCGTCGGCAAACAACTCTGAGTGATACATACCTGCACCTGGCAAGTTTGTCAAGAGCATACCGAACGCGATAGGCAAAAGGAGCAATGGCTCAAACTGCTTAACAATAGCCAAGTAGAGCAACAAGCAAGAGATGATGAGCATAACCAATACTCGCCAATCGTTTACAATACCGCTAATACCTGACTGATCTACGAAGTTCATCAAAGACTCACCCAAGTTAATATCCTCAGGCATCACCTCTGCTGTGGCAGTAGCCAACTCAGTCGCAGGAGTCAACTCAGTCATAGGCACTGTCTCGGCAACAGCATTAGCTGCCTCAACGACCTCTGGCTGCGCCCAAGCCTGCACCGACAGACCGATTACGCCAATAGCGAGGATCATCAATGTATATTTCAAAATTCTCTTCATTGGTCAAACGGTTTTAATTATGCCAAATCGAGAATAGCATCACCCTGCTGAACAGCCTGACCTGCCGCAGCGTGGATAGCCTTCACTGTACCATCAGCAGGAGCCAAGATCTCGTTCTCCATCTTCATAGCCTCAATGATTGCAAGCTGCTGACCTGCCTTAACAGCGTCACCAACCTTCACGTTGATTGATACAACGCTACCTGGAAGTGGAGCTGTTACTGAGTTAGCACCCGCTGCAACCTTCTTAGGAGCTGGAGCCGCAGCAGCAACTGGAGCCGCAGCAGCAACTGGCTTTGGAGCTGCGATAGGAGATACAACGCTCTCAGAGCGCTCTACCTCTACGGTGTACTTCTTACCATTAAGCTCCACCTCGGCTACGTTGTGCTCGATCTCGCTAACCATAGCCTCGTAATGTTTTCCGTTGATATTGAAATTAAGTTTCTGCATTTTCTTGTTTCAATTAGAATGTTATACTTTTCTGATTCCAAGGTGAATAAGTCGCATCCTCGTGACGGATAGTCAACACGTCACTCTCCTCGTCGTGCATATTATAGAATGTATGCAACGCATAAGCGATAGCAACCATATCCTCCTCACCTACCTCAGCAGCAGGCTGAGCGGCAGCCGCAGCAACTGGCTGTGCCTTGGGCTTCTGTGTGAAGATTACACCGAAGAGTTTCACGATGAAGATAAGCAGTACCAATACTGTAAACACCATCGCAAAACCTACGCCTGTAACCAACCAGGTATTGCCCCAATTTACCAATAACATTGTCATAAGCCTATCCTATTTATTACAATGGAATGTTGTTATGCTTCTTAGCTGGGTTATTAACGCGCTTAGTAGTCAATGACTCCAATGCACGGATTACGCGGAAGCGAGTGTTACGTGGCTCGATAACATCATCGATATAACCATAGCGTGCAGCGTTGTAAGGGTTAGAGAACTTATCCTTGTACTCCTGCTCCTTCTCTGCAACGAACTTAGCCTTCTCCTCTGGATCGGTGAATGCAGCCAAAGCCTTTGCGTGAAGTACCTCAACAGCACCGCTTGCACCCATAACTGCGATCTCGGCTGTTGGCCAAGCGTAGTTGATATCGCCACGGATGTGCTTTGATGACATCACGATGTAAGCACCACCGTAAGCCTTACGCAATGTTACTGTAACCTTTGGCACAGTAGCCTCGCAGTAAGCAAACAACAACTTAGCACCGTGAGTGATAACGCCACCATACTCCTGACCTGTACCAGGCAAGAAACCAGGAACGTCAACCAATGTTACGATAGGAATATTGAAGGCGTCGCAGAAACGTACGAAACGAGCTGCCTTGCGGCTTGCGTTGATATCCAACACACCTGCCATAAAGTTAGGCTGGTTAGCGATGATACCTACGCTCTGACCGTTGAAACGTGCGAAGCAAGTGATGATGTTACGAGCGTAAGCAGCCTGGCTCTCCAAGTACTCACCGTTATCAACGATACCGCGAATAACCTCGTACATATCGTATGGCTTGTTTGGATTGTCAGGAATAATCTCGTTCAAGATATCCTCCTTACGTGCGATATCGTCGTTGCATACCACGCGTGGAGCATCCTCCATATTGTTCTGTGGCATATAAGAGAGAAGGTCACGGATGAGTGAGATACCCTCCTCCTCTGTATCAACAGCGAACTGTGCAACACCTGACTTTGTAGTGTGCATATCAGCACCACCCAACTGCTCCTGTGTTACGTCCTCACCTGTAACGGTCTTAACAACCTTAGGACCTGTAAGGAACATATTTGAAGTCTGACGACGCATAATGATGAAGTCAGTCAATGCTGGTGAGTAAACCGCACCACCTGCGCAAGGACCGAAGATAGCTGAAATCTGTGGGATAACGCCTGAAGCCATCACGTTGCGCTGGAAGATGTTAGCGTAACCTGCCAAAGCGTTTACACCCTCCTGGATACGAGCACCACCTGAATCGTTCAAACCGATGCAAGGAGCACCGTTACGCATTGCCATATCCATTACCTTGCAAATCTTGTCAGCCAATGAGATTGACAATGAACCTGCTGTTACAGTGAAGTCCTGTGCAAAAACGTAAACCAAGCGACCGCCGATTGTACCATAACCTGTTACCACGCCATCACCGAATGTGTGCTTCTTCTCCATACCGAAGTCAT
>JAZKYX010000013.1:0-121143 GCA_045612405.1 Alistipes sp. | reverse complement strand
CAAGCGGGCAAGCCCGCCCTTGCGGGCGTAGCCGTCGCCCCCGTGATAGCGCGCCCCGTCGCGGTCGTGTCTGCGGCGTGTCCTACCTCCGCCGCACATTGCGCGGCGTCGCCACACGCCGCAGCCCCGCCCCTATATCCTGCGTTCTCTGCGGCAGCCCGTGCCGCTGCGGCGGCAGGCGGTGCGTCGGGCGTCGAGCCACCCCGCCGCCCCGTCGGGCTGCCTGCGCGCTGTAACGCAGCTTGCCCCGCCTACGGCGCGCGCGGGGTTTCCCCGCGGCCCCAACACGCGTGCACGCGCACGCGCGTAGCCTTACCCCGTTAAGCACTTTACATCTGTGTATGTACGTCTAATCATTGAATTTTCAGCCACTTTCGACGGTTATTTGTTCAACCTTTTACCGCACTGCGGTAGCACTACCTTTTTACTTTTGTATTGTCGCCCGCTTTCTTTTCCCTCATTCCCTCTGTTTCTTATTGTTTCACTTTTTGACTTCTTTTTTATGTGCGATATTTGGATATTGAAAATATTAACACAAATATAATTTTCACAATTCTCAGATTCTTTTGAATTGAAGTTGAATGATTTTTTTGTGATTGGTTTGATTATGTTAAAAAATAAAAACAGACAATCTTGTTATCTGTTACCTCTGTTTGCGATATTTTCATTGTCCTGCTGGGTTGAATTTTCAATTTTCTTATTGAATTGCAGAATAATTTTGCAATTATGCCAAAAGATTTTCTTCTACATACATATATTGAGAACTTTTTTATAATTTTGCACACTGATACTTATATAATATTGTAATATAGGTCCGCGGTTGGATTGTGTGTATGAAAAGTCGTATTAGCGTTTGGGTTGCGATTGTTGTGATTGCTGTGGTTTTGACTCACGCCTTCACTATTGGATACGGTAGCGGCTTCAAAAGTCGCGGCGAGGCGATGCTGGCCTTACAAAACGCACGACGCTATACCCCATCGCATTTGGCCATAACCTATGAGCGTACGATAGGTGAGAATCAGGATTTTATGCGTCTTGAGATAGATACTACCTATCGCCATATTAGCAAACGAACTTTTACCTACGAGGTCGTTTGTGATCGCGAAATTAGGCTTTATGGTGCCAATAATGAGTCGTTTAGTGCAGAGGAAGCGTCGCGTTGTTTCGTTGAAGGATGCGGCCGTAAGTGGCTACAACAAGGCTCTGATAGACGCATTTCCGGCTATGATTGTTTGTTGGCGACAATGTCGTTGGATGATGTATCGTGGCAGGCGTGGTACACCACCTCACTACCCCACTGCTCGGCTGGCGCTATCGTTAAGGACAGCAAGCAGGGCTTGATACTCGAATTGAGTAATACAAAAGGCGATTACACATTGCGAGCAGCTGATATTAGTTTGATTATAGGATAATTAACACATTTATAAACAACAAATTATGAAGAAAATCTTTACAATTCTTGCTGCATCTGCTATGGTAGCAGGTTTGGCATCTTGCGAGCAGAAGCCTAACACACTCTCTTTTGCAGAGAAGTCTGAGGGCTGGCAGCTTTTGTTCGATGGTGAGACATTGAACGGTTGGCGTAGCTTTAACGCTGAGGAGCTTTTGGGCGGTTGGTCAGTAGTTGATGGTTGCATCCAGGCTTCTGGTGAGGGTGGCGATGCTTCTGGTTACATCGTAACTGACAAGAAGTACTCTAACTTCGAGCTCGTATGGGATTGGAAACTTACTTACGCTGGTAACAGCGGTATGCTCTACCACGTTGTTGAGCACCCAAAGTATGCAGTTCCTTATGTAACAGGTCCTGAGTATCAGCTTATCGACAGCAAGGGCTGGGAGGAGAAGTATGCTCCTGCGAAGCTCGCTGATTGGCAGAACATAGGTGTAGATTACGCTATGCACTTGCCAGATTATGAGAAGATGCACATCAACCCAGTTGGTGAGTGGAACTCTTCAAAGATCGTTTACGATAACGGTCACGTTGAGCACTGGCTCAATGGTGAGAAGATCGTTGAGTTCGAGGCTTATACTGACGACTGGTTTGCTCGCAAGGCAAGCGGTAAGTGGGGCAACGCAACTGAGTACGGTTTGGCTCACGAGGGTGTAATCTGCTTGCAGGACCACGGTGATCCAGCATCGTTCCGTAACATCAAGATCAAGGAGTTGCCTGAGAAGCGTGCTGGCCAGACAGTTAGCCTCTTCAACGGTAAGGATACTCACGGTTGGGAGTTGTTCGGTTCAATGAAGGTGTCTGTTGATGCTGAGGGTAACTTGGTTACTGAGAACGGTGACGACAAGAAGTATGGTTACCTCGGTACACGCGAGTACTACAAGGATTTCGATTTGACAGTTGAGTTCAAGCAGGAGTCTAACGGTAACTCAGGTTTGTTCTTCCACTCATTCGTTGAGGGTGGCTACCAGAACAACATCGTAAACGGCTGGCAGTGTGAGGTTGCTCCAAAGAACTGCGACACAGGCGGTATCTACGAGTCTTATGGTCGTGGTTGGTTGGTTCAGATCCCTGAGGAGAAGGAGTCAATCTTGAAGGAGGGCGACTGGAACACATTGCGTTTGCGCGTTGAGGGTAACAAGGTTCAGACTTGGCTCAATGGCGAGGCTATGATCGAGATCGAGGACGAGTTGATTGGTTCTAAGACAGGTCGTATTATGTTGCAGATCCACGATGGCAACGACATCAAGGTGCTTTGGAAGAACTTCCAGCTCACAAAGTTGTAATATCGTATTTAGTCTAATTTATGGGGAGGCTCGACTTTTGTGCGAGCTTCCCCTATTTTTTTTGTATATTTGCGCCCATAATTGAAAATAAGAAGACAAGATGAGATTTATATACATTATCCTTTCGCTCGTTACACTGCTTTTTTCGGCGTGTAATGGCCAGGGCAGAAAACAGACCAAGGCCGATGTTGTGGTTAGCATCGAGCCTATAAAATATCTTGTAGAGAGTGTCGTTGGCGAAGATCTGTCGGTGAAGGTACTGGTTCCTGCTGGTACGGGGCCTGAGACTTATGATCCCACACCGCGAGATATTATCTCGGTCATTGATGCCAAGATAGTCTTTTCGACGGGTTTGATTGAGTTTGAGAATATCTTGCTCCAAAAGGTTGGTGTAGGTGCAAATATTGTGAATCTGAGCGCAGGAGTGGAGCTTATCGAGGGCGCTTGCTCTCATCTATATTCCTCTTGTGGTCACTCTCACGGTGTAGATCCTCATATCTGGACTTCGCCCCGTGAGTTGCGCCAGATGGCCCGCAATCTCCACTCGGCCATAAAGCGGTGCTACCCCGATTCGGTCAAGTATGATCAGGCTTATCAAAGATTAGACTCTGAACTCGCTGATTTAGAGGAGGAGTGTCGCGCTGTATTTGAGTATTCGCCCCAGAGGTCGTTTGTTATTTACCATCCAGCACTCACCTACTACGCTCGTTGTTATGGCTTGGAACAGAAGGCTATCGAGTCGGATGGCAAGGAGCCTTCTGCCAAACACATTGCCCAGGTGATTGATTTCGCGCGCGAGAATAATGTCCGTACTCTGCTCTATCAGTGTGAGTATCCTCGCTCAGTTGTCGAGGTCATTGCCGACGATATGGGTGTGGAGGCTGTCGAGATCAATCCTTTGTCGGATAATCCTGTGGAGTTTATTCGTTCGGTGACACGCACCATAACACAACAATAGTATGGCGAGCAGAGAGGTGATTATTTCGCTCCACGATGTGAGCGTGAGTTACGATGGTGTAAAGGTCCTCAAAGGGGTTAATCTGGATATTTATTCCGATGATTTTCTGGGTATTATAGGCCCTAATGGTGGCGGTAAGACATCGCTTGTGAAGGCTATTATGGGTGCTGTGAAGCATCGCGGCGAGATAAAGTACTCGTCGGTGCTACGCCGTGCCAATCATTATAAAATTGGTTATATGCCCCAAATAAGCCAGTTTGATATGCGATTCCCTATCTCTATCGAGGAGGTCGTTTTGTCGGGTTTGCAGAGCGAAAAAGGCTTTTGGGGACGCTATACGGCTGCCGATAAGACCCTTGCACAACAACTTCTCCAACAGATGGGCATTTTACACATTGCCCACAACCCCATTGGCGAGGTGTCGGGCGGTCAGATGCAACGCGCACTGCTCTGTCGTGCGATTATAGCCGAGCCCAAGTTGCTGATTTTGGATGAACCGACCAATTTTGTGGATAATAGCTTCGAGCGTGAGTTTTATGAAACCTTGCAGCAGCTCAGTTCGAGTATGGCCATTGTGGTTGTGTCGCACGATGTGGGTACCATCACGAGTGTGGTCAAGAGTATTGTCTGTGTAAATGGCTGCGTCCATCGCCACGACTCCAACATCCTGACCGAGGAGCAGTTGCGAGCCTATAACTGCCCTATCCAACTCGTTTCTCACGGTCATATCCCCCACACTGTCTTGGCGCATCACTGCGGCGATGGTTGCAAGGAGCATTAGAAATAAAAAGGCTACCGAAATTCAGTAGCCTCTCTTTTTTTTGTCTTGCTTATTAGCGCTGGTTGCACTCCTTGATTGCACGAATCTCATCCTCGCTAAATGGAGTTTTATCCTGGCGCAGAATGTCGTGGAACCACAACTCAGGCTCTTCGCCCGACTCTATCACTGTATTCCAGGCATAGATTGTGTTGGTCTTGCCCGACACGAAGCCCCAATTTATGGCCGCCACGTTCTGCTCCTTCAAAAGTGGCATCACGTTTTGGAACGTACAATTGTCGATGGTGCGCGCCATATACTCGGTGCAGATGATTGGGCGGTTGTTCATCTTGAAATACTTAATCCACTGAGAGTGTACCTCGCGGCCCGAATAGCTGTGGTAGCTCAATACGTCGGAATTTTTGAGCTGTACGCTGCTGATGCGGTCGATGCCGAAAGTCCATACGCTCGATGTCATTGGCTGAGATGGATTTACCTCTCTACCCCACTCAAACACCTTTTCGAGCAAAGGAATCGAGTCATCGCTGTTAGGCTCGTTATACACATCCCAGATGGCAATGCGCTCATCATCCTTGAAGGTGGTCATAATATCCACCACATAGGGCTTTAACTCGGCAAAAAGCTGCTCTTTGTCGGCGCGGCGCGAGATGAATGGGTCCTTCAACCAACCCGAATTGTGCGTACCCACCTTAGGCTCGGGCTGCTTGCCAATCTCGCCCTCGGCGTTCCAGCAGTCATCGAAAATCACAAACATTGTGCGTATGCCGTGGCTCATCGATATAGTCAGATACTCGTCAATACGCTTCTTGAAACCCTCCTTGTCGGCCTCCCACGCCTTGCTGTGGAGGAACACGCGCATCAGGTTGAACCCCAACTCCTCGGCCCAACCCAGCTCCTTGTCGATGAGCTCTGGGCTGAAAGTATCCTCCTGCCACATCTCCAACTGGTTGATGGCGTTGCTTGGTATAAAATTACAACCCGACATCCAGGGCTGCTGGGCATACCACTCGTTGGCCTTATCCTCGCTCCAACGCTTGAACTCTGCTGGCAACTCAGGATCGGGCGAGCTCCATAAACCACCCCACGCCGAGACGACGATGATGACTACCAATGCCACACCTATTCCGAGGCGCTTCATTAATTGCTGTTTTCCTAAGTAGTTCTTCATATCCGATAGGTTTTAGTTAGTTGTCCTATGACAAATTTAACTCTTTTTGCAAAAATGTCATAACACTCTGGCATTATATTTGGCGGTGAGTAGCACATTTGATTTGAAAAATGGTGCATAAGGGTTCAAATATGCTGCCAAGCGATTTGTGGCATAGGCTTTGCAATAATATCATATAGCAACGGCAAAACAACCGTTGTGAGGTTTCTTCATTTATTTAAGTTTGGGTTAGTAGTTTATGGAACTTCTAATGTTCCGAGGATAGGCGGCAGTTGTGAAACTCCCGCCTATTTTTTTTGTGTTGCGGTTTCATAAACACCTTTCAGCTTGTACACCTCGGCTGACTTGTCTGCGAGGTGTATTGTGTGATAGCCATTATTGCTATGCAACTACGATAATAAATCAAATAGCAGCAGCTCAAATAAATTTGGCTACCGCTATTTAATTTCTTCTCTAAACCCTTGGTTGAATGTCTATCCCACTTTCCCTCTTGGTCTGCTCTCGGTTTCTGCCGCCGTTAGTAGTTATCTTTCATCTCCATAAAGGAACTTCTAATGTTCCGAGAATAGGCGGCAGTCGTGAGGCTCCCGCCTAATTCTTTGTATATCTGCAAGTTCCACAACAAAGACTCCTGACGGTTTAGCTGATATTCTCAAAGTTCACTAAGTTCATTAAATTCTCTAAAACCCTTGCTTAACTGAAAAACTTTGCTTAATTTTGTGTTGTCGAGGGTCTGCTCTCGGCAGACATATTTATTAGTGAAAGTGTTTCGCTAACCAGATGAATTGGCGAACATTTCCACACTTTTTTTATATTCAGCCGTTGTAGGAGGTGCGGCGGATATTTGTAGATTATATTACTATGGGATTATTTGACATTTTCAAAACAAAGAAAAAAGTATCTGGGTTATCATCTTATAGGTATCGTGGTAGATGGTATGGATTGATGCTATGCCTTGGAGAGGAAAGCGGACGAGATATGAAAGATAAACTTAAAGACAAAGGCTCAGAATTACTTACTATGTTGGAACTTAGCAATGAGTTCCCGAAAGACTTTGAGTATGTTAATCAGCTCCTTGATTTAGAAAAGCGATATGAATCTAATGACAAATACTATTCAGAAGATGAGCGCCAAAAAGAGTATATGCTTGGTGCTATCGAAGCTAAAAAAGTTTATCTTAACGGTAAAAAATGGGAATTACTTTTAGTGGATAAGGATATTGACTAACTGCATATTTAAATGTTTACAACCCTTGGGTTAGTAGTTTATGGAACTTCTAATGTTCCGAGGATAGGCGGCAATCGTGAGATTCCCGCCTACTTTTTTTGTGTGTGAGCGTTCCATAAACTCCTTTCAGCTTGTACACCTCGGCAGACTTGTCTGCAAATATTTGGCGAAGACCTTTCGCACGCAACCTAAATGCAAAGAGCCGAGGTAGTTATGAGATTCACTCTTTATAAAACAAAAAAACCCACCTTTTCGGGTGGGATAAATCGCTTAACGACGGAGATTACTCTGCTGAGTTCAAGTCGCTCAACTCGTTAAACAAGCTACCGTAAGATGAAATCATATCACGACGGAAAGCTGCGTAATATTTCTTAACGAGTGATGCGTTCTTAGGCTCGGTTGGGTTGTTAGCCTTAGCGTAAAGCCAGTTGCGCAAATCAACCGCTTTCTCCATCAAACCAACAATAGCCTCCTCCTTCGAGGGCTGGAAGTATATCGCCATCTCGCAATCGAATACAAACTCCTCCAAACGATAGTCAATCTCCTTCTTCAAGATTCTCAAATTTGCCATAACTTGTAAAGTTTTAAGTTAAATACAGTTTATTAATGCAAATATAATAAATCGATTCGACTTTTGCAAGCCAGAAACGAAATAAAAAACGGAAGGCCACCCACCTTTGGAGTGAACCTTCCTGAAAATTCCCAAACTGATCAGAAAATTTAACAACTACCCGTGCTTTCGTCCTGGGTGTGTGTTGTCTTGCCCTTTTTCTCGGCGGTTGAGCAGCTACCTGATTTGCATCCCGATGAACCTTTTGGCTTTTCAGTGTTGTGTTTCGATGTTGCGTGGTCGTGCTTTACCTCCTTATTGTCCTGAGTCTTGTTTGATGTGTTGTGCTTTTCCATACGTTTTCAATTTAATGGTATGGAAACCACTGCAAATAGCGTACAAAAACGCTTTATTTGAAGTGAAATTTACAACTCTGTAATGTAGATGTTGCGGAATTCAATAGGTCCACCCTCGCTCTGCAAAGCGATGTAACCATCAGCAAACTCGCAAGTACACTCGTTCTGCTCCTTGCCGTTGATTTTCACCTTGATTACATTGCCCACGCAAGTGATGTCGGCTGAATTCCACTCGCCCACAGGGTTTTCGTAGTCGCCGATGCGGTCCTTTACTGGGTACTCGCCCACGCACTCTACTTCGCTGATCTTGGCACCGCCAAGCATCACATAATCGCCCGCCTTGCCGCTGCACAACTGACACTCGATGGCTGTGCACCACAACTTATCACCATCCTGCACGCGCTGGAACAGACCGCTGTTGGTTCCCTCGCCTATCCAACGCCACTCAACGTGGAGCTCATAGTCGCCATACTTCTGCTCGGTGCGCAAATAACCGAATGGCTGACCTTCGACATAGATGTTGCCATCCTTTACGGAATATACCTGGTCGGCTGCAACGCCACTCTCTGGATCAACGTAACCTACCCATCCCGAGAGGTCCTGACCATTAAACAACTCTGTCTTTTTGCACTCGCCACAGCAAGCCGAGAGCAATGCAACGGCAGCCGCAGCCGCCAAAATAAATTTTGCTTTCATCTCTATTTCTGTTTTCGTTAAACTTTCGTTATTTGCAAATTTAGGTAATAATTCCATATATGCCACATATTTTTCGCTCTTTTTTGTATATTTGTGAAAACCTTAAAACCCAAGAAAAATGAAACGTCTGTTGGCTATTTTCTTTTTGGCTTGTGCTGTTGGTGCTTCGGCACAGAATTATGGCAATGGTTTGCCTGCGACCGATGCTTTGGGGCGTGTGTTACCCTCGAAGGAGGAGGCAGGTTCGGCGCGTCAGAAATTTGTGGGTCTGTTCTATTGGACGTGGCATACTGCCTTTGCTCATATGGAGATTTGTGTACCTTCGGAGTTTATCGCCAAGGCGCCTGAGGCGGCATACGACTACAACCACCCCATCTGGCGCAAGGATATCACCTCTAACTTCTGGGACGAGCCTCTGTTTGGCTTCTACCGCGACACCGACAAGTGGGTTTTGCGCAAGCACGCAGAGATGTTGGCGGCGGCGGGTGTCGATGTATTGTTTTTCGACTGCACGAACGGTAATTTCACTTGGCGTGAGTCCTATCGTGCACTCTGCGAGGTCTTTGTGCAGGCGCGAAAGGATGGTGTGCAGACTCCTCAAATTGCCTTTATGTTGGCGTTCGGCCCCACCGAGGGCAGCCGCGAAGCTATAATTGATATCTATCAGGACTTGTATAAGCCCGCTGAGTATGAGGAGTTGTTCTTCAAGTGGGAGGGCAAGCCTCTGATTATGGCATATCCCGAGATGCTTTCCGATGTCGAGGGCGATGCTGAACGCACAGCGCTTCATCGTGAGGTGCGCGAGTATTTCACCTTTCGCCCTGGTCAGCCGGTATATAATGTCGGCCCTCAGCGCCCCGACCATTGGGGATGGCTCGAGATTTATCCTCAGCACGGTTTTGCGCCAAAGAAGGATGGCGGCTTCGAGCAGGCAACTGTGGGCGTATCGCAGAATTGGACCGCTCACAATGGCCTGAGTGCTATGAATATGCCTGGTGCGTTTGGCCGTAGCTATACAGCCAAGAATGGACATAGAGATGATGCCTCGGCGGTGAATTATGGTCTTAACTTCCAGGAGCAATGGGAGCGAGCCATCGAGATTGATCCCGACCTGATTTTTATCACTGGCTGGAACGAGTGGATTATGGGGCGTTTTGATGTTTGGCAGAATCAGCCTAATGCCTTCCCCGATCAGTTTGACCAGGAGCATAGCCGCGATATCGAGCCTATGCGTGGTGGTCACGGCGATAATTACTATTACCAGATGGTGGCGAACATACGTCGCTTTAAGGGTATGACGGCCGAGGAAGCAAAGCCTCAGGGACGCCACAAGATAAAGGTTGATGGCAGCTTTGCCGATTGGGCCAAGTCCGTAAGATTTGAGGCTACCAAGGGTAATACTCTCCATCGAGATAGCAAAGGCTGGGGTAAGCTTCATTATGTTGATAATAGTGGTCGTAACGATATTGTTGAGGCTCGCGTGGCTCACGATGCCCAAAATGTTTATTTCTATGTGGAGTGCGCCGAGCCTATCTCTTCGCCTAACGATAAGGCTTGGATGCGCCTATATATCAATACCGACCGTAGCAACAAAACAGGTTGGGAGGGTTATGATTTTGTAGTTAATAGACTCTCTCCATCATCAAAATGCCTGGTTGAACGTTCAACCGAGGGTTGGGAGTGGAGTCCTGCTGGCGAGGCCGTCTATGTGGTAAAAGGCTCCACAATGGAACTTGCTATTTCGCGTTCGGTACTTGGTCTTGATAATGGCAAACCATTTGAATTAGAGTTCAAGTGGGCTGACAATTCACAGACTGATGGCGATATATATGATTTCTATTTGAGTGGCGATGTAGCGCCATTGGGCCGATTTAACTATTTGTATAAAGCAAAGTAATTGTTTGAAAATATGTCTATTAAAAGCGAAATTGAGCGTCTGCGAGCCGAGTTGCCCGATGGCGTAAAACTGTTGGCGGTGTCGAAGTTTCACCCCGTTGAGGCGTTGCAAGAGGCTTACGATGCAGGTCAGCGTGCCTTTGGCGAGAGCCGCCCTCAGGAGTTAAAGGTCAAGCAGGCTCAGTTGCCAAATGATATCGAGTGGCATATGATTGGCCACTTGCAGACCAATAAGATAAAGTATATAGCTCCATATGTCCATCTTATCGAGTCGCTCGACAGCGAGCGTTTGGCCGAGGCCATCGATAAGGAGGCGGCAAAGTGTAACCGCACGATAGATTGCTTGTTGGAGATTCACGTCACAGCCGAGCAGAGTAAGTCGGGATGGAATTACGAGGAATTGCTTGCCTTTGTTCGCTCGGGTGGTTTCTCTCGCTTGCCCCACATCAGCATCCGTGGCGTGATGGGTATGGCGACATTTACCGACGATGAGGCCGTTGTAAGGGCTGATTTTGAACGTCTGGCTGCGTGTAAGGCTGAATTGGCGCAATATTTTGGTTCTGAGTTCGACACTTTGTCGATGGGTATGAGTGATGACTACCCCATCGCCATTGAATATGGCTCAACCGAGGTGCGCATTGGCTCAACTATTTTTGGTGCAAGGGAGTACTAACGAAGTTAAGATTATGGATAGGAAGCAATTTTTGGCCACGGTGATGGCTCTGGGCGGTAGTGCTTTTCTGCCTGATGTCAAGGCTTCGGTTGTGGAGCGAATGGGTGCTCTTTTGGCCGAGGCACCAACGAAGAAGATTGATTCGCGCAAGGTTGTATTTTTGTCTGACATTCACATCTGCGGCGAGTTCAAAGATGGCAAGCCGAAGGTCTATCCCTACAATCCGACCTCGCTGCAACTATGTATCAATGATATCCTGGCTATGCGCCCACTGCCTGCCAATGTCGTGGTGACGGGCGATGTGGCGTGGGACTATGGCTTGGAGGAGGATTATCGTTATGCGGCAGAGTTGCTCTCTCCGCTTGAAAAGGCGGGCATAACGGTGACGCTTGGAATGGGTAATCACGACCGCCGCGAGGCGTTTCTGAAGGTCTTTCCTCAATATGCTGAGCAGACCAAGGTCGAGGGCCGCATAGTGACTCATATTGCTCTGCCTGATGTAGATGTTGTGATGCTTGACTCTCTTTGTGAGTTGCCCGATTTGCAGCCGCGCCAGGCGACAACGGTGAGTGGCGAGATTAACGCCGCACAGATAGAGTGGCTCAAAGCGTTTACGGCACAAAGTGACCGCCCCATCATACTCTGTGCCCATCACCCCATTGGCGAGATGCTCAATTTGGATAAGTTCGTCAGCGACACCCCTTCGGTTGCGGGTTTTGTCTATGGCCATACCCATTCGTGGAATAAGATTGCCCGCATTATGCGCCAGCGCCAGCCTCTGCGTATGGTGCCGATGGTCAATCTCCCCGCGACATTCTATGGCGACATAGGTTTTGCTGTTATGACCACCACGCCCCAAGGTGCCAAGTTTGAATACTCCTCAAAGGGTTTTTGGTGGCCACAGCCTATGGAGAATCCGCCTGCCGAGTGGCAACGTCGTGCCGACGATTTGCAAGGCGAGGTGGCGCATTTTGTGTTTTAGGGAATAAAAAATAGCCGAAGTGATTGCCTCGGCTATTCTATTTATATGATATTTATTATCTTACTCTGATTCGCTGACCAATACGGAGTGTTGAGGTCTTCTTGATGTTATTCAACTGACACAACTTTGTCACCGTCGTATGGTTGTTGATAGCGATACGTCCCAATGTGTCACCCTTCTTTACGATGTGGTACTTAATAGCTGCCGCCTCGGCTGCAATCTTCTTGTCCTCCACGTCGCTCTGTACCTCCTCGTCGAAGTCCTGTGTAAAGCGAGAGTATGGGCTATAATAGGTGCGCTTCAAAAGGAATGTCTCGCGGCGCAATGTACCGGTCGAGAAGTCAATCAAACGCTCAGGGTCGAACGAGTGTCCCTTGTAACGAATCTCGTAGTGGAGGTGTGAGCCCGTGCTTCGACCAGTGTTACCACCCTTACCAATCAGCTGACCAGCCGTAACCCAATCGCCTGGTTTGACGTTAATCTCCGAGAGGTGGGCATAGAATGTCTCTAAGCCGTTGTCGTGGCGGATGATAATCAGGTGACCATAACCACGCGCGATGTATGTAGTGAGTCGCACACGACCATCAAACGTAGCGTAGATTGGATCGCCCGTTTCCAGGTCGATATCTGTTCCCTGGTGAATGCCGCGACGGCGTGGGCCATACTTGGATGTCACACGACCCGTGATTGGGCAGTGATAGCTTTTCAAGGTATCAACCAAATCGATTACCATCGATATTGGCAAATCCTTCAACTCCTCCTTATAGACGTGAATCTTCGATGTATCCCAATTCTGGGTGTAGATGGTTTCGTCGAGTACGTCGATGTTGCGATTTCTTACATATCTCCAAGTGTTGTCATTGTATAGTACGATGTTAAGACCCTCGCTTGTCGAAGGGATAGTATCCACCACCAAGACATCCTTAACGTCGAACGTTGCGCCCGAAGCCAATGGTACTCGCTTTACGATGACAGCATCGGCAGGGAGAGAATCTTTATTAATTGTACTCTTTGTCGTGTTTTGAGCCGACACGCTACCTGCCACAAAAAGCATAAGGCAAAGCGTCAGCATTTGTCTTAAATTCATTGGTTTTATCTCTTTTTTAGTTTATTCTTGCTCTTTAATCATCTGCTCGGCGCACTCCAAAGCCTGGTAGAAACTTTCGCCAAAACGGCGGATAATAGGCTCTTTGAGGGCTTTATATACAGGCACGCCCAACTTCTTGCCACACTCCACAGCGTCGCGGCAGACAGCCCAGCGGTGGTAGTTGAGTCCATAAGTGCCGTTTCTAAACTGCTTTACGCGGATTGGGTACAAGTGGCACGAAATAGGTTTCAGGAACGAGCACTTGCCCTCGCGGTAGGCGCGCTCGATGGCACAGAATGTTATACCATCCTCCTCGAAGGCGTAGGCGCAAGCTGCATCATCGACAAGTGGCGTTGTGTAGTCGCCATCCTGGTCAACGACCATAAATCCCTGCTCCTCGACCGCCTGGCGACCCTCTTCGGTCATATATGGGGCGTAGTTCTCGTACTCCTCCTCCAAAAGGTCCACCTCGTCAATGTCAAGTGGAGCACCTGCGTCTCCCTCGACACAACATATACCTTTGCATTTGCCCAAGTCGCAGGCAAAGCACTCGCGCAACAAATCTGCGCTTACGATTTTATCATCAATCTCAATCACGGGTTGTATATATCTTTATATCTAAATTCCAAAATCTCCTCCACCATCTCGCGGAACTGTCGTGCCTCCTCCAACTCTGGCTTTAACTCCTCAGCCTTGCGGAAATCGTTGATGGCGCTGCCCCACTCGTTCTGGCGGTAATAACACTTTCCTCGCTCGATGTATAGCTCGGCATTCTCCTGCTGAGAGAGTGCAGCGGTGAGCGTGGTAATCTTACGCGCCAAGGTCCATAGACCCTGCTGCTTGATGTAGCTGCGTACCTCGCTGTTGAGCATCTGTGACACATCATCGCCACGCTCCAATCTATCACGCACATCGGTCGAAGAGTATGGGCATTGCGGAGCATCCTGCAAAAAGTGTGTGCGCTCGGTCTTGAAGCTCATCTCGACCCCAGGGCGAGGATAGACATAGATGTCGTATCCTGCTATTATCTTCTCGGGCTCACGCCAGAGGGGCAACTGGTTTATGAGGTCGGTACCCATTAGGATGGAAAACTCCATCTGGTCGCCATAATTCTCCGTCAGGTGTTGCAGCGTATTGACCGTATAAGATGGTTTCTCCAACAAGAATTCAATCACAGAAGGTCGTATCTGCTCTGGGTAGCGGCTATTCTTGCACGCCATCTCCACCATCGAGTAACGATCCATCTCGGCAGCCAACTCCCAATTCTGTTTGAATGGGTTTTGGGGTGAGATTATCATCGCCACCTCGTCGCACAACTTATGCTCAACGGCATACTCTGCCAAAGCAATGTGACCGCTGTGTACGGGGTTGAACGACCCGAAAAAGAGCATCATTCGTCGTTTTGCCATCGTCTATCGAGCCAAAAAGTCGTTTATAATCTGCTTTGTGTCGGCCACGGCTTTCTCTAACTCATCGTTCACCACCACAAAGTCAAACTCAGGGGCCTTCGACATCTCGAACTCGGCCTTTGCCACACGCTTCTCGATGGTCTCCATTGAATCTGTGCCTCGACCAATCAAACGCTCGCGTAGAGCCTCGATTGAAGGTGCCTGGATAAAGATTGAACAGGCATTGTTACCAAAGATTCTTTTGAGGTTAATACCTCCCATTACGTCCACATCGAAGATGATGACATTGCCCTTGGTCCAGATGCGCTGCATCTCGCTTTTTAGTGTGCCGTAGCAGGTGCCGTTATAGACCTCCTCCCACTCAACGAAAGCATCGGCCTCAATCTTTGAGCGAAACTCCTCCTGTGAGAGAAAGAAGTAATCCACGCCATTCTGCTCCTGGCCTCGTGGCTGACGCGATGTAGCCGAGATTGAGAACTCAAACTGGGGAAATACCTGCAAGAGCTGCTTGACGATTGTTGTCTTGCCCGAACCGCTTGGGGCCGAGAATATGATAAGTTTTCCTGTTGCTTCCATAATCTATGATTTACAAAATGTTTAACACCTGCTCTTTGATTTTCTCCAACTCGTCCTTCATCTTGACAACGAGAATCTGCATATTAGCCTCGTTAGACTTCGAGCCGAGAGTGTTGATCTCGCGACCCATCTCCTGGGCGATAAAACCGAGCTTGCGACCCACAGCCTCCTCTGATGCAGCCACCTCGCGGAAGTAGTTGCAGTGGTTTGACAGGCGCACCTTCTCCTCGGTGATATCGAGTTTTTCGATATAAAAAATCATCTCCTGCTCCAAACGGTTGGTGTCGATGTCCACTTTGAGCTGTGCGAGGTTCTCGCGGATGCGATTCTTGATGGTCTCTGCGCGTGTAGCCTCAAATGGCTCAACCTGGCGCTTATACTCTTCGATTAAATCAACGCGGCGCAAAAGGTCTGCTATGAGCGTTGTACCCTCCTGCTCGCGGAATGAGTTGAACTGCTCCAATGCTATGTTTAATGCCTGCAAAAGAGCTGAGCTCTCCTCCTGAGAAAGACTTTCAGCCTGGGCCGATACCACCTCGGGCATACGCAATACGGCAGGCACGATGGCGTCGTAATTTGCGTTTACACCCGAATGAGCCATAGCCTCGTTTACCTGGCGCATATACTCGGCGAAAATCTCCTTGTTTACTGTTGCCGATGTGTTGACTATGGTGTTCTCCACTGTAACCGAGATGTCGGCCTTACCGCGCTGGATTGCACCTGCGGCTACGCTACGCAACTCGAACTCCATCTGGCGATAGATTGCGGGCATACGCACCGACAAATCGAGCTGCTTAGAGTTGAGTGAACGCACCTCGACGGTGATTTTTTTGTTTGGCAACGATACCTCTCCCTTGCCAAAACCTGTCATTGATTTAATCATATATTTTTCTCTTTCGTTGTCGTTTGTTAAGGCTTTATCGCTCGGTTATCTGTTAAGATAAACTCGACGACTAAATCTTGGCAAAGATAGCATTTTTGGGCGTGTTAAGCAAATTTTTTCGCCATAGTTATGGGGTGATGGATACGATGATTTTTTCGAAAAGAAGCCTTGATTCAAAACTTTTGGAAAAAGCATTGAAGTGAAATTGATTTTTTATAAAAGTTTTAATTTTTTCTCTTAAACGCCGTGGTATTGCCATTTTTGTTATTAAAAAATATAAATAACTGTAATTCTTATTGATTTTCGCCAGAAAATGGTATGATATGGCTTGCAATAGTATAGAGAATATTTTGAATAATCATATTTTTTTATTTACTTTGTTCTACGCAACAATCCGTGTGGATTGTGTTTCAAAGAATTTTTAATAACTTTCTAACTATGAAAAAGTATAATTTCAATGCTGGACCCTCTATTCTTCCAGATGTTGTGCTTGCTTCTGCCGCAAAGGCGATTATTGATTTTGATGGAACAGGTCTTTCTCTGCTCTCTATATCCCATCGCACGCCCGAGTTTGAAGCTGTGCTTGCCGAGGCTCAGAGCCTGTTTAGGGAGTTGTTGAATATCCCCGACAACTATAAGATTTATTTTGTGGGAGGCGGTGCCAGCACTCAGTTCTTCCATATCCCTGCTAACTTCTTGGGTAAGAAGGCTGGTTATGTGAATACTGGCGTGTGGACCAAGAAGGCCATAAAGGAGGCTAAGTTCTATGGTGAGGTTGAGGTTGTCGCTACATCTGAGGATAAGAATTTCTCATATATCCCTAAGGGCTACACTATCCCCGAGGATTTGGATTATTTCTATATCTGTACCAACAACACTATCTATGGTACCGAGTACAAGGAGGATATCGACTCTCCTGTGCCATTGATTGCCGATATGAGTTCTGATATTTTGAGTCGCCCTGTTGATGTGAGCAAGTATGCTATGATCTATGGTGGTGCGCAGAAGAACTTGGCGCCTGCTGGTGTGTCGTTTGTCATTATTCGTGACGATATGTTGGAGAAGGTTGTTCGTCCATTGCCAACGATGATGAATGTCAAGACTCACGTCGAGAACAATTCAATGTTCAATACACCTCCTGTATTCCCAATCTATGTCTTGCGTGAGACTTTGAAGTGGATGAAGGCCGAGGGCGGTATGGATGAGATCTATCGTCGCAATGTCGAGAAAGCTGGTTTGCTCTATGCTGAGATTGACCGCAACTCACTTTTCCGCGGTACAGTTGCCGAGGAGGATCGTTCGTTGATGAATATCTGCTTTGTGATGAGCGAAGGTAATGAAGCCCTGATGCCTGAGTTCTTGGAGTTTGCCAAGTCTCGCGGGATGGTCGGCATCAAGGGTCACCGCTTGTCGGGAGGCTTCCGCGCTTCGTGCTACAACGCTTGTCCTAAGGAGAGTGTTGAGGCTCTGGTGGCGTGTATGCAGGAGTTTGAGCAGATGCACAAATAGAATTAATTATGGGTTACACCTATTATATACCTACGCTTGGCAACCCATTCAATGATGATGTGTTGGAGTGGGTGCCCAGCGAGGTTGAGGTGGTGATGGAAAAAGTAAAAGAGATGAAGATTCTTATTGCAACTCAAAAACCCTTTGCGGCCAAGGCTGTCGAGGGAATGAAAAATATACTCGTCGAGGCGGGTTACGAGGTTGTGATGTTGGAGCGTTACGAGGAGCCCGAGGAGTTGGTTGCTGCTGTTGCCGATGTGGATGGACTTATCGTGCGTAGCGACAAAGTGACAGCCGATGTTATTGCCGCTGCACCCAATTTGAAGATTGTGGTGCGTGCGGGTGCAGGTTATGATAATGTCGATTTGGCAGCGGCGTCGGAGCGTGGCGTGGTGGTGATGAATACCCCTGGTCAGAACTCAAACGCTGTGGCTGAGTTGGCTGTGGCGATGATGATCTATATGTCGCGTAACCGCTTTACGCCAGGTACGGGTTTCGAGATTCAGGGCAAGACCGTTGGTATTCAGGCTTATGGTAACGTGGGCCGTCTGGTGGCTCGCAAGGCCAAGGCTTTGGGTATGAATGTGGTTGCCTATGACCCATTTGTGACCGATAATACATTGTTCGAAAATGATGGTGTCAAGAAGGTTGATAGCGTTGAGGAACTCTATAAATCGGCAGATTTCTTGTCACTTCATATTCCCGCTACGGCTCAGACAAAAGGCTCAATTGGATATGACTTGATGATGTTGATGCCTAAGGGCGCTACGCTTGTTAATACGGCTCGTAAGGAGGTCATTGACGAGGTGGGCTTGGAGGCTGCTATGACCGAGCGTCCCGATTTGAAGTATGTGACCGATGTGGCTCCTGATGATGTTTCGACTATGGCTGCGCTGTTTGGCAATCGTTTCTTTGCTACACCCAAGAAGATGGGCGCCGAGACGGCCGAGGCCAATATCAATGCGGGTCTTGCTGCGGCGCGTCAGGTTGTAGGTTATTTGCGTGATGGTGATACAAAATTTAAGGTAAACAAGTAGTATGGTAAAGATAAAACCTTTCCGCGGTATTCGTCCTCCTCAGCAGTATGCTGCCGAGGTGGCGTCGCGTCCTTATGATGTGTTGAACTCTGTTGAGGCTAAGGCTGAGGCTACTGAGCGTTCGTTGTTGCACATTATCAAACCAGAGATTGACTTCGATCCTATTGCTGATGAACATTCCGAGGAGGTATATCAGAAGGCGATGGATAACTTCCGTAGGTGGAAGGCCGAGGGCTGGCTTGTTCAAGATGATGAGGAGCACTACTATATCTACGCCCAGACGATGAATGGTCGCACTCAGTATGGTATTGCTATGTGCTGTCATTTTGAGGACTATCTTTCGGGTGCTATCAAGAAGCACGAGCTCACGCGAGTGGATAAGGAGGAGGATCGTATGATTCACGTCCGCAACCAGAAGGCTAATATAGAGCCTGTGTTCTTTACCTATCCCGATGATGTCGAGATTAATGCCATTGTCGAGAAGGTCGTGGCGGACAATGCTCCCGATTATAACTTTACAGCAGCCGATGGCTTTGGCCATCATTTTTGGGTGGTGCGCGATGCTGAGGTGAATAACCGTATTACCGAGTTATTTGCTCAGATTCCTGCGTTGTATGTAGCTGATGGTCACCATCGTACGGCTGCAGCAGCAAGAGTTGGTCAGGAGTGTATGCGTAATAATCCCGACCATTACGGTGATGAGGAGTATTGCTACTTCCTGGCTGTGACCTTCCCTGCATCTCAGCTCAAAATCATCGACTATAACCGTCTTGTTCGTGATCTTAACGGATTATCGGAGAGTGAGTTGATTGAGGCTCTCGGAGTATCGTTTGAAGTTGAGAAGATGGGTCAGGAGATTTACATCCCATCGGCTCTGCATAATTTTGCGATGTACTTAGGTGGTGAGTGGTATAGCCTGACGGCTAAGGCTGGAACCTATGATGATGCCGATCCTATTGGTGTATTGGATGTGACTGTGTTGTCAAATCAGGTGCTTGATAAGATTCTTGGCATCAAGGATTTGCGCACTTCAAACCGTATTGATTTTGTGGGCGGTATTCGTGGCCTGGGTGAGCTTCAACGTCGCGTTGATAGTGGCGAGATGAAGGTTGCTTTTGCCCTCTACCCTGTCTCAATGCAGCAACTCATTGATATTGCCGATACAGGTAATATTATGCCTCCCAAGACCACTTGGTTTGAGCCAAAGTTGCGTTCGGGTGTTGTGATTCACTCATTTGAGTAAAAGAAAATTTTTATTAATTATATCTTCGAGGTTGTTGTATTTTTTTAATTCAGCAACCTCGACTTTTTTATTTTTATATGCCAACGGAAAATAAAATTCAAAATTTTCAAATCAAAGAGAAGAAAATAGGCTCGGAAGTTGTATTTTGAATCGAAAAATGTTATATTTGTAGGGAGTGATTTGGCAATGTGAAGGGGTTGTATTTGCCTCTTCCAAATCAAATCACGAATAGAATTTATGGCAAAGATTAAAGGGCGAATTGTAGTTGATGTCCAGCGTTGCAAGGGTTGTGGCGTCTGCATCTCTGCGTGTCCGTGTAAGGTGTTGGATTTCTCGTCTGAGGTGAATGGTAAGGGTTATCATTTTGTGCAGATGAAGGATGAGGAGGCCTGCACGGGTTGCGCTTCGTGTGGCATAATATGCCCCGATAGTTGTATTGTTGTTTACCGTCAAAAATTTGAGTAAGTATGGCAGAGAAAGAGGTGAAATTGATGAAAGGTAACGAAGTCATCGCCCACGCTGCCGTGAGATGCGGTTGTGACGGTTATTTCGGCTACCCCATCACTCCTCAGTCGGAGGTGATGGAGACGTTGATGGAGCTCCGCCCTTGGGAGACAACGGGTATGGTTGTTTTGCAGGCTGAGTCGGAGGTGTCGTCAATCAATATGGTCTATGGAGGTGCCGCTACGGGCAAGAAGGTGATGACCTCGTCGTCGAGTCCTGGTGTGAGCCTTATGAGCGAGGGTCTGAGTTATCTTGCTGCTTGCGAGCTGCCTTGCTTGGTGGTGAATTGCCAGCGCGGAGGTCCTGGTTTGGGTACAATCCAACCAGCCCAGGGTGACTATTTCCAGGCCTGTAAGGGTGGTGGTCACGGTGATTATCGTCTTATTGTGTTGGCCCCAGCGTCAGTTCAGGAGATGTATGACTTTGTGGAGCTTGGCTTTGACTTGGCATTCAAGCATCGTATTCCGGCAATGTTGCTGGCTGATGGTGCCATTGGTCAGATGATGGAGAAGGTTGTATTTGCAGAGTGTAAGCCTCGCCGTACGGACGAGCAGATTGTCCAGGAGTGTGGCTCGTGGGCGGCGTGTGGTAAGGGCGGTCGCAAAAATCGTAATATCGCCACATCGCTTTTTATGCAGCCCGACGAGTTGGAAGGCCTTAATGAGCGTTTGCAGGCTAAGTATTGCGCTATCGAGGCTCAGGAGGTGCGTTACGAGGAGTTTATGTGCGACGATGCTGAGTATGTGTTGGTGGCGTTTGGCTCATCGGCTCGTATCTGTTCGGCTGCTGTCGAGATGGCACGCGAGGAGGGTATCAAGCTCGGCTTATTGCGTCCTATTACCCTCTATCCTTTCCCTACCGAGCCATTGAAGCAGATGATTCAGCGTGGCGTGAAGGGTTTTATGTCGGTGGAACTCAACTCTGGTCAGATGGTCGAAGATGTTCGCCTGGCAGCTGATGGTGCTGCACCCGTAGCGCATTATGGTCGCACGGGAGGTGTGATATTCAACCCAGAGTCGGTGTTGGAGGCATTGAAAATTAACCTCTTAAAGAAGTAAGTTATGGCACAAGTAGAGATAAAAGTTGAGAATTTGGTCTATTCCAAGCCACGCCTCATAACCGACATCCCGATGCACTATTGTCCGGGATGTAGCCACGGCACTGTGCATAAACTCATTGCTGAGGTGATTGAGGAGATGGGTTTCGAGGATAAGACCATTGCCGTATCGCCAGTAGGTTGTTCGGTGTTTGCTTATAATTATATTGATGTGGACTGGATTCAGGCTGCCCACGGCCGCGCTTGCGCAGCAGCCACGGGTGCCAAGCGTCTTCATCCCTCGCATCTGGTCTTTACCTATCAGGGTGATGGCGATTTGGCCGCGATTGGTACCGCCGAGACTATCCACGCAGCGGCACGCGGCGAAAATATCGTGACTATTTTCATCAACAATGCCATCTATGGTATGACGGGAGGTCAGATGTCGCCCACTACCCTGCTGGGAATGAAGAGTGCCACGACACCCTATGGACGTGATGCAAAGTTGAATGGTTTTCCCTATAAGGTGGCCGATATGTTGGCCCATCTGGATGGGGCTACCTACATTACTCGCCAAAGTGTACATACCCCAGCCAATGTGCGTAAGTGCAAGAAGGCTATTCGCAAGGCCTTTGAGAACTCGCTCGCGGGTAATGGATACTCGATGGTCGAGGTTGTAGCAACCTGCAATAGTGGCTGGAAAATGTCGCCCGTGGAGGCTAATCAATGGATGGAGGAGAACCTTCTACCAGCCTATCCATTGGGAGATATCAAGAGTACAACCCTCCCAAAATAGTGTGAATTATGAAAGAGACGATTATTATAGCAGGCTTCGGCGGTCAGGGTGTATTGTCGATGGGTAAGATTTTGGCATATTCGGGTGTGATGCAGGATTTTGAGGTTACTTGGATGCCCTCGTATGGTCCTGAGATGCGTGGTGGTACGGCTAACGTGACGGTTATTATATCTGATAAGAGAATATCATCTCCTATCGCCGATAGTTACGATACAGCCATCATTCTCAATCAGCAGTCGATGGATAAGTTCGAGAGTAAGGTCAAACCTGGTGGAGTGTTGATTTACGATACCAATGGCATTACTACTCCACCTACGCGCACCGATATCGAGGTTTATACCATCGATGCCGCTACCGAGAGCGCTCGTATGGGTCAGGCCAAGATGTTCAATACGATGATTCTGGGCGGTTACTTGAAGATTAAGCCCGTTGTTGCTATGGAGTATGTGATGCAGGGATTAAAGAAGTCGCTTCCCGAGCGTGCCTGGAAGTTCTTGCCGCAAAACGAGGCAGCCATTCATCACGGCGCCGAGATTATCAAGCGTGTGAGGTAGTGTAAGGCGCGCAAAGTGCGCGAGAAACGTTAAATAAAACGAAAAAAGGGTTGTTCACATAAAGTGACAACCCTTTTTAATATTAATGTATGTTGCTATCTCATTGTGTAGCTATCCAAATCTCTAAATCCGAGCATCAGGTCGCGGTTGCTCATTCGTTTCTTGCCCGCCATCTGCATCGAGAGGATGTGAATAATGCCATCAGCACAACTTACCGATATGCTATCCTTGCCATCAGTCGATATTACGCCCATAGCCTGGTTGTGGCTCTTTGCCTCGAACTTTACCTCGAAGATCTTAGCTGAGCCGCGCTCCTCGCCGCCGAGGAACATAGGAGTCCACGCAGCAGGATATGGCGACAAACCGCGCACAAAATTAACAATGCGCTCGCCCTCCCACGACCAGTCAATGCGACAATCGTCCTTGAAAATCTTTGGGGCTGGCTTCAAGGTAGCCTCATCGATGTGCATCTGTTCGATGGCAGTAAAGCCACCCGACGCAATCTTCTCAACAGTCTCAACTACCAAATCCTTGCCTCGTGTCATTAATTTGTCGTACATCGTGCCGATGTTATCCTCTGGCAAAATAGGCTCAGTCCACTGTCCTACGATTGCACCCTTGTCAATCTCGTGATTGAGGAGGAATGTCGTAATACCAGTCTCCTTCTCGCCGTTGATAATAGCCCAATTTATAGGCGCCGCACCGCGATACTGAGGCAAGAGTGATGCGTGGAGGTTGAATGTTCCATATTTCGGCATTGCCCAGATAACCTCGGGCAACATACGAAAGGCGATAACGATACCCAAGTCGGGCTTCAACTCCTGCATTGCTGCTACAAATTCTGGGTCGCGCAACTTCTCAGGCTGCAAGATGGGGAGTCCCAACTCGCGTGCTGCCACCTTTACGTCGCTCTCGTGCATCTTCTGACCGCGACCCGCAGGCTTGTCGGGTGTGGTCACCACTGCTACAATATTATAACCCTCCTCTACCAGCTTTTTGAGCGATGTGACGGCAAATTCGGGTGTACCCATAAATACTATGCGGAGATCTTTTCCTGTCATTATTGTGCTTTGTTTAATCTGCGTTGTTTGATTTTCTCGCGCATCTTACGCCACGCAGGTGTGGCTGTTACACGCTTGGCTATCGGAAGCCATACGGGCGCGAGCTTCTTCTTTATTTTCTTGAACTGGGCGTCATACCAATCGGTATCCAAAAGCGAGGAGTCGTTGGTTGCCTTAATCATCAGATAGATGGCTATCGGCGTCAGGATGAAGGAGGATATCCACATTCCCGAGAATGAGCTCCAAGTACCCTCCTTGGCCATCTTCTCGCCAGAGAGACTGATGACATAATAGATGACAAAGAACACCACCGAGATAACAATCGGCGTACCCATACCACCCTTGCGGATGATGGCTCCCAGCGGCGCACCAATCATAAAGAAGATGATTACCGAGATTGGCAACGACAACTTCTTGTGCCAATCGTTTTTGCTACGGTAGAGCTGGTTGAGTCCCTCCTTGGCTGTGCCTTCATCGAAATTCAACGCATTACGGCTGTTCTGAGCCATATTTCTCGCGGTGTTCCATATCTCGTTTCTACGACGCAAAGGCAAATTTGTAATCGAATCCAGGATGTTCACATCGCGGAACTCGCTTTTGTCAATACGCATTGAGTCGGGTAACTGCAACATCTGGATGTCGTTGGTGAAAATGTTGTCTTTGAGTAGAGGGTCATACGAACGTGCGATGGCCTCTGCTACGGTCATATCCAATGAGTCGATGGCGTGTTGCAACTCAACGATGTTCTTGGCCTGCGAGTTGTTTACGAAGCTGTTATTACTCTGCTGGAAGTCAAAACCCTCCATACGGATTGTCATATCCTGGATGTCGAAATTATCGTGACGCACAGAGTTTTTGGTGTACCACTTGCTATTTCGTGTTAGCTGGTAATTATCACCATTATAGAGCGTTACGAGTAGGAATTTTTTGTCATCCGAGAGTCTAATGTAACCCTTTTCTGCCATCGTTGTGGTCATATTGCCACCCTGCGAACGGTTGTCATAGATGAGTACGTTGTGCAGAAGTCCCGACTCCTTATCCTGATGCTCCACACGGATACTCATATTCTCATCAATGCCGTTGAAGAATAATCCATCCTGGAACTCCAACACCTGCTTTTGTCGTTTGATATCGCTCAGGATTGTCATAGAGCGTTTGTAGGCATAAGGCACCAGGTTGTTAATCAGGAAGAAGCTACCAATCGAGATGAAGAAGGTGACGATGATGATTGGGTGCATAATGCGCATAAGCGACATTCCGGCCGACTTCATTGCTTGCAACTCGAAATTCTCGCCCATATTTCCCAATGTCATAATACCTGCCAGCAGCAATGCCAAAGGCAATCCCAATGGAATCATATTGATTGTGGCATAGAAGATGAGCTCGATGATTACATCGGCACCCAATCCTTTGCCCGTAAGGTCCTCGATAAAACGCCAAACAAAATTCATCATCAACACAAATGTGACGATGAAAAATGTCATTACCAAAGGTCCCAGATAAGCCTTTAATACGAGTTTATGAATTGTTTTCATTCTTTAATGGCGTATTAATATTTCGCAAAGATACAACTTTTGCAGCAAATAGTATTATAGAAAGTGTAAATATTATGCAGCAACCAGGAGGAATCTCCCAATTATAGCTAACAACAAGTCCCGAAACGGCCCCGATTATTGCGATCGCCGATGCCCAGAGGGTGATGTGGTAGTATGACTTGGTTAAAAAGTTTGCCGCCACCGCTGGCATTGTAAAGAGCGACAGCAGAAGCACGATGCCCATAATCCTGATGGCCATCACTATGGTTATGGCAGTTATAATCATCAAAATATAGGAGATCAATCGCGTCTTAATGCCTTGGCTTGATGAGAAATCATTGTCGAAGGCTACATACATAATTGGTCGCCACCAGAGCAGGAATCCCATCCCGCACAATAAGGTCAAGATCGCCAAAAGAGTCACCTCGCTCGATGTGACCGTAAGGATGCTGCCAAACATATAACTCGACAAGTCGCCTGATGTGTAACCGCGTGTAAGGCTCATAAATAGAGCGCCAACAGCCATTCCAATCGACCAAATGATGCCAATGGCCGAGTCGTTACGAATTTTGCCCGTTGAGCTTGCCCATTCAATTCCCAAGGCTGATGTTACGGCGAAAATCAAGGCTCCCAGCAATGGGTTGAAGCCTGCATACAGTGCTATCCCCAGGCCCCCAAACGAGGAGTGAGTGATACCGCCGCATAGGAACACCATACGTCGCGCCACGATGTAGGTGCCCACGATGCCACACATAATGCCAGCGAGGATTGCCGCCATTAGTGCATTTTGCAGGTATTGGTATTGTGCTATGTCAAAAAAGAATTCCAACTTTAATCAGTTTTTACTTAAAACGCCCGCAAATTTACTTTAATTATCGGATTGAGTCAAAACTTTTTTCGATTCCGATAAAGTTTTTATATTTTCGCACGGTAAAAAGTAAGTTTTTTAGATGAAACGTCGCGTTAGTTTCCATACATTGGGTTGTAAACTCAATTTTTCGGAGAGTTCTACCCTCGCTCGTCAATTCGAGGAGGGTGGCTTTGAGCGAGTGGGTGTCAATGAGCCTGCCGATATTTGTGTAATCAATAGTTGCTCTGTGACCGAGCACGCCGATAAGAAGTGTCGCAATTTGATTCGTAAGTTGCATCGTCGCAATCCTTGTGCCATAATAGCTGTGACGGGTTGTTATGCTCAGCTCAAAGCTGAGGAGATTGCTCGCATCGATGGTGTGGATATTGTGCTGGGTAACAACGATAAAGGTGATTTATATAAACGAGTAGTTGAGCTCGGTGCGCACTCTCAGGCCGAGATTTATAGTTGCGATTGCGAGGAGATTTCTCGTTTCTTTGCAGCCTTTTCCACTGGCGACAGAACGCGCTCATTCTTAAAGGTGCAGGATGGCTGTGATTATAAATGTGCTTACTGTACGATTCATTACGCGCGCGGTTCGAGCCGTAATATGCCTATTGCGGAGCTTGTTGATGAGGCTCGCCAAGTTGCGGCTTCGGGCTTGAAAGAGATTGTGATTACGGGTATCAATACGGGCGATTTTGGCCGTACGACGGGTGAAAAATTTATAGATCTGCTGCGTGCGTTGAATGAGGTCGAAGGTATCGAACGTTATCGTATTTCGTCTATTGAGCCAAATCTTATAACTGACGAGATTATAGAGTTTTGCGCCTCGTCACCTAAATTTCAACATCACTTCCATATTCCTCTCCAAAGTGGCTCGGATAAGGTGCTCGGTTTGATGCGCCGTCGCTACACGTCTGCCAAGTTTGCTGATCGAATCGAGAAGGTTCGTTCGCTGATGCCCGATGCCTTCATTGGTATTGATGTTATCACAGGATTTCCAGGTGAAACCGAGGAGGATTTTCAGCAGACTTATGATCTTTTGGAGTGCCTGCGACCATCATTTTTGCACATCTTCCCATTTTCGGAGCGTCCTGGTACGCCAGCGGTTGATATGCCGGGTAAGGTGCCTTCGTATATCTCTACTCAACGAGTTGCGCGCTTGGAGGAGTTGTGTGATAAACTTCACGGTGAGTTTTGTTCGCAAGCTATTGGATGTGAGGATGATGTGTTGTTCGAGAGTACTATACGCGGAGGTATGATGTATGGTTATACGGGTAATTATATCCGCGTCAAAGCTCCTTATGACAAGACCTTTATCAATCGCATTTGCCGAGTGAAGATGCTCTCAATGGATGAGAATCACGATCTCCTGGCCGAGGTTTTGGGCTAAAATCTAAATGTAATTCGCCTTAAAAGGCGTGGAATTAAATTTTTATTCGTATATTTGCATTAATTAGCACTTAATTAAAGGTATGAAGGGTCTTCGCAAACGTGTAACCATAGGTTTTGTGAGTATCGTGGTGTTGCTGTTTTTTTCGGGCTTGGTGTCGCTTTTTGAGCTCAATAATATGAGTTCCGACATCGAGGTCATTCTGGATAGCAATCGCCGTAGTATTCAGCTCACTGAAAATTTGCTCGATGCCATCTCAGCGCACGATCGTGCGGTGGTGAATTATGCTGTTTTTCGTGATACGCTATATGCTGATTCGTGTAAGATTCGCTTCGAGGAGTTCTCCTCTCATTTGAGTGAGGCTCGTATGGAGGCATCTAAGTCGGCGGTATTGATGTTTGATTCATTGAGGATGAGTGCCGACCGTATGCGTGCGGTGGTTCACGAGCTGAAAACAAGCAGAACGATTGAGAATCTGATTATTTACGACACGCTTTATAGCGAGCATCAGAACTTTGATGGCAAGGGTTGGTATGACCGCAATTATGTCCCTGCTTACGACGCTGCGAGCAATAGCATTATGCGTGTTATGTCGCACGCTCAGAGTATGCTCTCGCCTCGTGCCGAGCAGCTTAGTCGTAATGCTTATCGAGCTGTGACACCAGTATTTATCTCACTGGTAGTGATGATTGTTATCTTGCTTATGTTCTTCTATTTCATTATGATATACGCCCTAAAACCTATCATCGAGATGAATAAGAGCCTGGGTGATTGGTTGCGCTATAAGGTGCCGTTTAAGATTAAGGCCGAGTGTCGTGATGAGTTGTTGGAGTTGAAGGAGAAGATTGAAACGGTGCTTAATGCGCCCAAAAAGCAATAGAGGAAGAGATGAGATTTAGTGTTGTTATACGATATATCGGAATAGTGCTGCTGGTATTGGCGGCATTTATGATGGTGTCAGCTGGTATATCTTATACCAACAATGTCGATTCAGCCTATTCGCCGCTGGTGATGTCGTCGCTCTTGACGCTTCTTATGGGTTGTTTTCCGATGATTTTTGTGTCCCGCACCGACCGCATATCACAAAAGGAGGGATATTGCATCGTTGTAGGTGCGTGGATAGTATCAAGTATTGTCGGTATGTTCCCCTATCTGATGTGGGGAGGTGAGTTCTCCTTTGTAAATGCTTTGTTTGAGAGTGTTTCGGGCTTTACCACGACGGGAGCCTCTATCCTGAATGACATTGAAGCACTACCCCGCGGCCTGCAATTCTGGCGTATATCAACCTGTTGGATTGGTGGAGTTGGTGTTGTAATGTTTGCATTAGTGATTCTGCCTTCGATTGGTAAGAGTAAGATGATGCTCTCTAATGTGGAGATTTCGTCGCTTGCCAAGGATAATTTCAACTACCGTACCCAGACAGTTGTGAGAATAGTATTGTCTATATATGTGGGTATTACGCTTATTACGCTTGTGGCGTTGAAATTGAGTGGAATGTGCTGGTTTGACGCCTTGTGTCACGCAATGTCGGCTTGCTCTACCTGTGGTTTTAGTAACAAGAATTTGAGCGTAGGCTTCTTTAATTCGCCTACGATTGAGTTTGTACTGATTGTGGCAATGCTGATTGCGGGTATGCATTTTGGTTTAATATATGCCACCATAATGCGTAAGCCCAACAATATTTTCCGTTCGGAAATCACTCGTGCTTATATGGCGATGTTTGCTGTGTCGTCGATTCTGATTGCCATAAGTCTGTGGGGATCGGGAGTCTATTCTTCGGCATTGTCGTCGTTGCGCCACGCAGCTTTCCAGACGGCGTCGCTTATGACAACATCGGGTTTTGCTACGGCTGATTGTAATACGTGGACCCCGTTTGCTATATTGATTTTAATGTTTTGCTCGTTGGTATGTGGCTGTGCAGGCTCAACGACGGGAGGATTGAAGGTGGATCGTTTAGTGTTGGCTTTCAAGATGTTGCGTAATAAGTTGCAGGCCCAGCAGCACCCCAATGCCATTATGCGTATCAAAGTTGATGGATATCCTCAGGACCAGGATATGCTCAATACGGTGATGGTCTATATCGTAGCATTTATGATGCTTATTTTGATGGGTACATTCCTCATTACGCTGTTTGGATGTGATTTGATGACGTCATTCTCGGCTACGCTTGCCTGCGCGAGCAATGTGGGTCCTGGATTTGGCGAGGTGGGTACGATGGATAACTATTCGATGATGCCCGTTATTGTTAAGGTGATTTTGTCGCTCGTGATGTTGTTCGGGCGTTTGGAAATATTTGGTTTGATTCAGCTATTTTTTATTAGGTGGTGGAAATGATGGTAAGAAAGTTTTATATCATAGCTTTGCTTATTGCAACATTTTTGTGTTCCGATGTTTGGGGACAGGAGGTTTCGGCTCGTATTGCGGGCCTGGAAAATAATGCGGAGTATATGCAACTATTGCGTCGAGAGGCCAATTTGCAGATTCGCACTGATTCGGTGATGGGTGTGATAGGTACGTTGCGTGCCGAGATGAAAAAGAGTGCTGAGCAGCGCGACGCATCGGTTCAGTCGCAGGCTGATTCTATGCTTGTGGTGTTGTCAGATGCCGAGAGTATGATCTATTCATTGCGTACCCAGAAGGTGAAGTTGATGGATCAGATTAACACCTTGGAGCAGAACTATGTGCTTGCTTCGGTGGGTAAGATTGGCGATGCTGATGCGGCTCAAAATTCCCAGTCGCTTTATTCTAATAGCTACTTTGTGGAGAGTATTGACGCGGAGGATTACGCTCTTTTGATGGAGGTTCACGCCAATGAAAAGGCTGTTTATAACGATGTGAAGAGTTATGTGGATAACTACTCCAAGATAAAGAGCCTTTACGATAAATACTTGCTATCGCAGACCGAGGCCGAGGCCGAGGCGTTGTACGCTGAGTTTACGACCGTGTCGGCTCAGAATCAGGTGATTGAGCGCCAGATTGCCAAGTCGTGGGTCGATATCTATGACCATAAGTGTTATGTCTATTCCTATTTCTTGGAGAAGGAAAATCGAATGGATTTGCTCAACCTCACGGAGGATATGATGCAGGAGGCGCGTCGCCAGAAGATGGAGGTGATGGATGAGTGTGTGTCGGAGATGGTTGTCGATTACTGCTTGCAGAAGCCTGTGGCACTTAACTATGAGATTTATGTGGCAAAGATGCTCAACCTCACATCGGCTATCGACTCGCTGTCGGCAGCAGCGCGTGAGGTGAGAAATTTGGACTTCCGTATGCCTGCATTTGATGTGGATCGACGCTCATTTGTTGATTATCAGCCAATTGAGTTTAGTAGCCGTAGCCCTTATACAGCGTCGAACCCTATCCCCGATTGTGTGATTTATGAGTATGGAACAATATACCGTATCTTGCTCGGTACGTTCAAATATAAGCAGCAGCCTTCGATTTTTAGAAATGCTTCGCCACTCTATGTCGAGACTTTGGAGGATGGTAGATTTAGCTATTATGCTGGTGGTTTGCGTACGCGCGATGAGGCTGAGTCGGCTGTGGAGATTATGAGAAAGAAGGGTTTTCGTAATCCTCAGATTGTTGAGTGGTGTGATGGCGAGAAGGCTAACTTGTCGGCTGAAGGTGCGGTTCGCTCGACTTATCGCATAGCCATTTCGGGCGGTGCGTTGGATGATACTGTACGAGAGGTTATATCGACTATGGCAAGCGGCTGCCAAGTGTCGCGCCTGGCGGAGGATAAATTCTTAGTAGCTACGTTCGAGAGTCGTGCTGTGGCTGAGCGTGTCGTGCAGGCAATTAAACAGAGTAATAGTTTGCTTACGGTTGAAGTTCAGGAGATTAAGCCTGAGGCTGAGTAGGAAAATGTATAATGGTAGGGAATTATGGGAATGGTAGTATTTCTTGTATTGTTGGGAGTGTTTTTCCTGGTCGTGGAGTTGATATTCCTGCCAGGTGTGACGCTTGGTACGTTGTTGGCTCTTGTGAGTTATGCAGCTGCGGCCTATTTGGGTTTTGATCGTTTTGGAGTTGTGGGTGGAGTGCTTATACTGGTGGCTATTTTGTTGCTGTCATTGGTTGCAACCATCATCTCGCTCCGTGCCAAGACTTGGCAGCGCCTTGCTTTGAATGATAAGATTGAAAGCAAGAGTGCTGATAGCCCAGAGGAGAGTGTTGAAATAGGTGAGCGTGGAGTGGCCATCTCGCGTCTGTCGCCTATGGGCAAGGTGAAGATTGCTGATAAGGTCTATGAGGCCAAATCCGATGGTACATATATCGACCAGCGCAGCGATGTTGAGGTTGTGGGATTTGAGAATTTTACGGTTTTGGTTAAAAAGATATAATGTAGAACTTGAAATAAAACTTAAAACTTTATAACTATGAACGAATTACAGCTTGGAATCTTTGCCGTGGTGGGTGTTTTGGTATTGCTTGCTATATGGCTTATTTTTTATTTCATTCCTGTGGGGTTGTGGTTTTCTGCTTTGGTGTCGGGAGTGAAAATCAATCTGTTACAGCTCTTCTTGATGCGTTGGCGTAGAGTACCACCATCAGTCATCGTGTCGTCAATGATTGAGGGTACGAAGGCAGGTCTAAAACTTGATGCTAACGAATTGGAGGCGCACTATTTGGCGGGAGGTAACGTGACTAATGTGGTCCACGCTTTGGTGTCTGCTCAGAAGGCTAACATTAATCTTGACTTCAAGATGGCTACGGCTATCGATTTGGCGGGTCGTGATGTGTTTGAGGCCGTGCAGATGTCAGTAAATCCTAAGGTTATCAACACCCCTCCTGTGGCGGCTGTGGCCAAAGATGGTATTCAGCTTATTGCCAAGGCTCGTGTTACGGTGCGTGCAAATATCAAGCAGTTGGTTGGTGGTGCTGGCGAGGAGACTGTGTTGGCGCGTGTAGGTGAGGGTATCGTCTCTTCAATCGGTTCTGCCGTTTCTCATAAGGTGGTGTTGGAGAATCCTGATTCGATTTCGCGCGTAGTATTGGAGAAGGGTCTGGATGCAGGCACTGCATTTGAGATTTTGTCAATCGATATCGCTGATATTGATGTAGGTAAGAACATCGGTGCGCAGTTGCAGATGGACCAGGCTGATGCCGACAAGAATATCGCTCAGGCTAAGGCCGAGGAGCGTCGAGCTATGGCTGTGGCGTTGGAACAGGAGAATCGCGCCAAGGCTGAGGATGCTCGCGCTAAGGTTATCTTGGCAGAGGCTGAGGTGCCACTCGCAATGGCTGAGGCATTCCGTAACGGGAATTTGGGTATTATGGATTACTACAAGATGAAGAATATTATGGCTGATACACAGATGCGCGAAAACATCTCAAAGCCAGCAAAGAAGTAGTTACTACCCTACCAATAGACAGCCGACGCAAATTTTGTGTCGGCTGTTTGTTTTTGTGGATAATAATTTTCTTGTTTTTGCGTTAATCTTGTACTAATTGTATTTTGTTGGGTATTTAAGGATAAAATATTTGCCCAGTGTAACGGTTTTGTCGTAAGTTTTTGATATATTTGCAAATATTTTGACAAGGAAAAAACGATTTAATTCAAATATGAAAAGAAGTTTTCAAAGATTGTGGGCATTGATGGTGATGGTAACACTCTGTGTATTAGGTTTTTCGTCTTGCTCATTGGAAGAGGAATATGAGTTCGAGTTTGAGTTGCCAGGACAAATCGTGTCGCGACTTGGTGCTACTGTTCAGGTCCCATTCAAGGCTGTGAATATTTCGAGTGTGTCAGTTACAGGCATACCAAAGGGCTGGACTGTGAATAGCGTGGATATGGTGAATTGTGTATTTACCATCACTGCTCCGGATAGTTTTGCATCGGAGGATAACGATGTGGAGGAGAATGGCTTGTTGAAAATTTCAGGATTTACAGCAGCTGGAAGTACTCATCAAGTATCTTCATATCTCTCGTTGCTCAATCGCAGCGTCGATTTGACCGACCAGTATGCAAATAGCTATGTTCTCTCTGAGAAGGACACACGCTATACCATCGATGTGACTCATAAGGGCGAGTCTGCGCAGCGAATTACACCTGCTAAGGTGGATGTTATTTGGCAGACAGATGTCTTTGTGATTGATTATGACAGCTATGATGCCGAGAAGGGTACGTTTACATTCTATGTTGGATCTGAGGATGTTAAGGATACTGACGGTAAGGTGATTGAGAATCGAATTCCTTATGGTAATGCTTTGGTGGGTGCATACGACGAGGATGACAACATCATTTGGAGTTGGCATTTGTGGCTCACCCCTGATATTGAGTCAGGCGTAATTAAAACTTCGGTTGGAGAGTTTATGGATCGTAACTTGGGTGCTTTTGTTAATAGCAATGGCTCGACCGATACTGATGACATCTATAACTCTTACGGTTTGTATTATCAGTGGGGTCGCAAGGAACCATTTGTGCGTCCACTGGATTATAAATTTTCAAGCAACAAAGATCAGCAAGTGTACTCTGGTTCGGGTGCCAAGAAGTTGTTCCGCTATGTGACAGCTGAGATTGTAGATGGCGAGGAGCGTAAATATCCATTTGGAACAATGGAGTATGCTATTGCCGACCCATTTACCTTCTTGTTGGGTACTGAGGCTAATGCTTTTGATTGGTTGAGTGGTTCAAACGACAAAACTATGTGGCAGAATGGTAGCAAGGGCTTATACGATCCTTGTCCTCGTGGCTGGCGTGTGCCAGATGGGGACACATTCACAGCGTTTGATATCGATACTATGGAGGATGCGGCTGCTTTGGCCGATGTGCGCAATATGTATGGTTGGCACTTGGTGGATAAGGCTACTGGGGTAAAGATGTTTATGCCAGGTGCGGGTCGCCGTAGCTATGAGAATGGCGTGCTTACTAATGTTAATAACTATGGCTATGAGAATAATCCTATGCCTTGGATTGGTTATTACTGGACAGCCTCTGCAACTGGCAACCAGGCGCAGTCGATGTTCTTCGATTTGAATACTACGCGTGCGGTTAATAACCGTTATGAGGCTCAGAAGGCGATGTATCGTGGCAATGGAATGCAGATTCGCTGTGTGAGGGATAAGTAGAAAAGGGTGCGGAATTTAGACCCCGCGAGTAAAAGGAGTGACCCCAAAGGTTTATTCGAACCTTTGGGGTCACTCCTTTTATATATATTACTATTCTGTTCGATTTTGTGCTCGGCCATTGGTGGCGGCGTCGGATTGTGGTTGGCGTATTATAGAACTGTAATCTCGCGTGTTACACTCCCCTTCCTCGTCACCCAGGCAGGTGATGAGAAGTAGCGATGATAGTAATATGGCCAAAAGTATTAGATATTGTCGTGCTGTTTTGCGTATCTCGTATTTCATAATGATAAATGTTTGATTTGTTAACGGTTGATTGATGTGAAGTGAATTTGTTTAGCCTCAGTTGATTGATGCAAGATGGGACTGCCTGATTTTCGGGCAGTCCCAAGTAGGTTTAGTTGGCTGTTGTCATCAACTCCTTTAATATAGATAAGTTGTAGGCTGCTTCGGTGATGCCAGCATTTTCGGCACTCTGGAAGAGTCGCATAGCCTCCTGGTATTTACCTTGCGCGAGGGCTAAGATTCCGCGCGCATTGGTCGCCTGAGGAATGTTTGTTGGCACGCCATTGAGATATTCGGCGGCCTGCGCGTAATCTCCGTTGGCTATCGCCACGTTGGCGGCATTGATACGTGCCTCGGGGGATTGTGAGTAGTTGGCAACAGCCAACAATATTATATCGTTCCACTCCTTGCTACCCTTCTCGTATGTGTAGGCAATTAAATAGATATCCTCCAATGAGAGCTTTGTGGGATCTTGTTTTAGTTGCGCCTTTGCTTGGTCAATGCTTCTTGGTTTGTTGTATTTGAAGTCTATAACGGCCTTGCGTAGCATTGGATACCAATTTTGCAGCATCAGGGCATAGGTCGCGGGGAACTTCTGCTTGATGAGTGAGTTTTTATCGGCTGGTTGTATTGCGGCATCGTTGATAATGTCAATAATCCCCTCTTTATCCTCAAAAGAACTCTCAACGAGCATTGTTTTTAGTGCATCCCAATCGGTTGGTGTCGCTTCTGGCATTATTTCGATTGGAAGGGTTACCCCACTCTCATAGAGATGTTTTTTTACAGCCTCGGCACGTTTTGCGGCCAGAGCTGTGTTGAAGGCGTATGGACCCTCAGGTGAGGCGTAGCCCATCAACGCAACGGAGCCGATGTTGTCGGATTTTAGAGCCTCGGTTATCTCTTCGATGCTTTTTTGATTGCTCATAAACGTGCTATTGATTGCACTCTTATTGACAGGAAAGAGAATGTCGATTGGTGAGCTCTCAACGCTGCGCTTACCCTGGGGTATTATGTAAGCCATTTGTGGCTGTTTGTGCGTGGGGTTTGCGGGGTCGGCGATTGCGGTTTTGTTGGTAGCAAGAGATGTTGTGCTGTTGCTTGCAATGGGTGTGATTGCTTCGGCAAGGGCGATGTCGTGACACGATACCCACTCTTCGCGCAGGAATAACTCGGAGTTTTCCATCCAATTTTCAAACATCACATCGGTTTGATAATCAACTATCTGGGCCTTGCGGTTAAAGCGTCGGATATATGTATCGGCCGATTCCACCATATCGTATTTTTTGCGCTCGTGGACGATGTGTCGGCGACGGCCGTCGATTACAACCGCTGGTAGTTGCATCATCTCCTGGCCGTTGGTTAGGTATGGAGTAATGCGTAGCGAGTGGTTGGGGCGAATCTTGACATTTTCGATGAATATTGTAAAGTCCACCTCCATACGGTTGCTGGTCTTGTGGTATGATATGTCGCCAATCGTAAGTCCGTAGTTTGTATCCATCAGCTGGGCGTGAGAGGGGGTAATGCTCAGTAGTGAGAATAATATGGCGGCCAGATAAAAGTAGAAATGTTTCATAGTCTGGTTAATTTAGAAAAGATAAACTAATGAGATGGCGAGCTTGGTGATGCCCCAATAATTTTTGTTGCCATTTTTGAGTGTTGCATTGCTGCATTTGGCGCAGGGGTATTGGTCATACCACGCGTGGGCGTAGCCTACACCCACTTCGCCCTCCAAATTCCAATGCTTGCCTAGCATCCAGGCGTAACCATAGGCTATGCCACCACCCAGGGCGTGACCCTTGTAGCGGTTATTCTCCAATCCATCCCAGATGCTGAATGGGAAGGATGATATGTTGCCCACGTTGAAGCCGCCACCCACAAGGTGTATGCCAAGGAAATGGCCATTGAAGCGTTCGCACGTCCAATAGCGAAATTCGGGCTGGACGAGCCAGTGGCGCCACTTTTTACCGTCAGAGAATGTGAAGGGGTTGAAGCCAGCCGAGATGTCGAGCGTGGTCTGTTGTCCAAGTCCAATCTCTAAGCCCAGGTTGGGCGATGCTGATGCCCAATAGAGAAGGTTGGTTTTGATACCGACATTCTGGGCGCTGGATTTTCCGATGAGTGCTGTTAGGGACAGCACGATAAATAGTAATTTTCTCATAATTTGAAGATTGCCTTTTGTTCACGGCCAATCATTCAAACTTCGCACCAAACCAACTTCGGAGAGGAAAATATGTGTTAAATCCTTTGATTAAGGGTGTTAAAGAATGGAATTTACACCCTCTACGGCGAGAATTATTAGGGCATAGCGTGCGGCTTTGCCCAAAAACATTGTGAGCGTTGTGAGGTAAACATTGCTGTGCATCAGTCCCAGCATTACGATGATGGGCTCACCCACCCAGGGCAGAACGCCAAAGAATCCCATCCACGCACCATATTGCTTGATGAATCGTTCCACCTTGTCGAGCTTCTCTTTTTTGACTTTGAGCCATTTCTCGATCCACGCCATATTGCCCAGGTAGCCCAGATAATAGCAAACCAATCCGCCAAGGGTGTTGCCCACCGATGCCCATATCAGGCATTGTAAAGGGTCAAGCCCCATCTGCACCAATACGGTCAGCACAAGTTCGGAACTGAATGGAAGTATGCTGCCTGCAATTAGTGCAGACAGAAACAATCCCCAATATCCCCAATCTATGAAAAATTGTACTACGGCGTCCATTTTAGAAATTCAGTTCGACAAAAATAGTGAAATTTTTCGTATATTTGCAACGATTGTGCCTGCGTGTAGGTTGCGGGCGTGAGTGAAGATGTGATTTGCATCGTAAATAGATGCCCTAAAAGAATAGCAATGAAGAGATTAGTATTATTTTTTATAGTGATATTTAGCCTAAGCAATGTGGTTGCTCAGGTGACAACTGCCTCACTTCGAGGAGTTGTTAAAAATTCCCAGGATGAGATTTTGATAGGTGCTACCGTGGCTCTGTCGCATCATCAGACAGGACGAGTCTATGCGGTCGTAACCGATGTGAATGGTCGTTACTCCCTGCACGGGGTGCGACCTGCTGTGGACTATGTCTTGGAGGTGAGTTATGTAGGTTTTGAAAGTAGCAAAATCACTCGTCTTTCGCTCGGCGTGGGCGAACTTAGGGAGTTGGATGTGATGCTTAATGAGTGTACGGCGATTGAGCAGGTCGTTGTGCAAGGAGAGAGTGGCGACGGTGGTGATGTGATGGGAAAGTATTCCCAGAGTCAGATCGAGAAGTTGCCCACGGTGTCGCGCTCGCTTTATGATGTGGTGAGACTGATGCCTCAGGCTATGGCTACCAAGGGTGGCGGCGTGTCATATGGCGGCGTGTCGAATCGCTACAATGCCTTTATGATTAATGGTATTGCCAACAACGATATGTATGGATTGTCATCGTCGGGAACAAACGGTGGACTATGTAATGCCAATCCTGTGTCGTTGGATGCCATTGAGCAGTTGAATGTCATTGTGGCATCGTATGATGTGCGTCAGAGTGGTTTTGGTGGTGGAGCCATCAATGCTATCACAAAGTCGGGTACCAATGTGTTGCGAGGCTCGGCATATACCTACTACAATAATCAAGATTTCTACGGCACTACCCCAGGAAAGAATGTTGCCAAGCGTGAAAAGTTGGACGCTAAAAGCGCTCAGACCTATGGCGCCACGTTGGGAGGTGCGTTTGTGAAGGATAAACTCTTTTTCTTTGTGAGTGGAGAGCTTAATATTGATCGCTCACCTTCATCGTATTATTGGGGTTATGATGGTGTGGTATTGGATAAATCGGAACTTGACCGTATTGCGTCACGTTATGAGTCTTTGACGGGCTACGCTGGTGGTGGTGTGAGCCGACGCGATGTGGAGAAAAAGTCGGGCTCGTTGCTTGCAAATTTGGAGTGGCACATCAATGACCGTAACAGAATGACAGCGAGTTATAGCTTTTTGGATGCCAGCTCGGAGGATTATGCCAACTCTTTGTCGTCGTTTACCTTTGTTGGCTCGGGTTATGCCAATTATAGCCGCGCTCACCATTTGAGCTTGGCGTTGGAGTCGCGCCTTTCGGATGGTGTGCATAATTCGTTTAGAGTGGGATACTCGCGTGTGGAGGAGGGTCGTTCGCCTGATGTGAAGGGCGATTTCCCAAGTGTGATAATCAAAAATGCGGGTACGACCAGCGGTGTGACCATTAACATAGGCAATAATCGCTATGCGGGAGTGAATGATTTGACGCAAAACGTTCTCACGCTCACCGATGATGTGATTATAGACCGAGGCGCCCATACAGTGACGGTGGGTATGCATCACGAGTTGTATAATATCCACAACCGTTATTTGGCCAATGCTTACGGAACCTATACCTACAACTCGGTGGAGGACTTTGAGCAGGACAAAGCGGCTATGTATGAGTATAACTATACCGACCCTGCGATTACGGGAACAACAACGTGGGGCCCAAAATTCCGTGCAGCGGAGTTGGGTGTCTATGTTCAGGATAGATGGTCGGTGGGTCGAGGTGTGCAGCTTTCCTATGGCGTGAGGGCTACCCTGCCTCTCATATTCAATACGCCGACCCCAAATGAATCGTTTAATGGTAGCTCAATAGCTCAGCATTATGGCGTGAGAATTGGCGATGTGCCAAGGGCGCAGTTGCTTTTGTCGCCTCGTGTGGGTGTGAGCTGGTCGAGGAGTTATGATTGGGGTCAAATGAAGGTCGAGGGAGGCGTAGGAGTCTTTACTGGTCAAGTGCCATTCGTATGGATTGTGAATAACTACTCCAATACGGGCGTTGAGCAGAAGGGAGTGAAATTGACGGGAGAGGGTGTGCCTGTGTTCTCGGTTAAACCTAAGCCTACGAGTGAGTCGAATACTCGCTTTATGCTTAATGCTATGAACGAGGAGTTTAGCTATCCTCAGAATTTTAAGTCTAATCTGGCACTCGATGTGGTGTTGAATGGTGGTTGGCGAGGTCGCGTGGAGGCGCTCTATACCAAGACGCTGCATAATGCGGTGTTTAGGAATTTGGCGATTGAGCCAATGGGAGAGAGTGTCTATGCGGTGCCAGCTGTGGGTGGCGAGGCTGCTGCGGGAGCTGTGGTGAAGTATGGTAGTGCAACGAAGGATTATTCGGCGATATATTATCTGGATAACACCTCGAAAGGTTATACCTACTCCCTGTCAGCGAGCGTGGCGAGGGATTTTTCGTGGGGTTTGGGCCTGATGGCATCCTATATCTATTCTCACGCCTACTCGGTGTGTGATGTGCCTTCGACGTCGTCATCAACAAATTGGAGCAGAACCTATGCTACCGATCTGAACTCCCCTAATTTGACCTTCTCGGCTTATGATGTGCCTCATAAGGCTTCTTTGGCGGTCACATATCAAAAACGTTATGCCTCGCTTTTGGAGTTGACGGCGGGCGTGGTTTATCAGATTAATTCGGGTCAGCGTTACTCGCTATGCTTTGGCGAGACGGTGGATTTTAATGGCGATGGAGCTTTTGGCTCGACCTTGATGTATATCCCTACCCGAGAGCAGATGTCGGGAATGAAGTTTGCTGACGAGGGTTCAATGGAGCGCTGGAATGAATATATCGAGGGTAATCGTTATTTGAGTTCGCATCGAGGTGAGTTTGCTGAGCGTAATGCAATGCAGACGCCTATGGAGCACTCCATAGATTTGCATTTGGCTCACGGATTCTATTTCGGAGACCATAGTGGTCGCAAGATTGAGTTGTCAGTCGATGTGATGAATTTTGGTAATATGCTGTGCCGCCATTGGGGTACATATTATAATGTGTCAGGTGTGAGGTTGCAGCCAGTGACCATCACAAATATGGAGGATGGAGTGCCAGTTTATAAGTTTACCAATGCAAAACTTACGACCGATGACTTGTTGTCGCGCTGGCGAATGCAGATAGGTGTGAGGGTTGTATTTTAACGTAAAAATAATAAGAAAAAATAGCCGATTTGAAATATTTTTTTCTTATCTTTGCACGAAATTAGTTTTGTTATGCCACGAGGAAATTACATAACCCCGATTTGTTCGAAGCAGTGTGCAGAAATGCAGTGCTGGGGTTGTTGTTTCTCAAATGTTGGCGTTGTTGGTAATCAGAACGTTATTACTATTTATTATTGTTAGATATGGGCGACTGTTTGGTCGCCTTTTTTGTAAATAAATATGAAGCAGCGAATAATTCTTAAATCAGGCACTGTGGTGCGCGACTGTAAGTCCGAGGTGTTGGATGTTGCGGTTGTGGATGGCAAGATTGAGGCGATAGCTCAAAATATAACTCCGCAAGAGGGGGATAAAGTTGTGGATTGTAGCGGCAAGATTGTTTGTGCGGGTCTGGTGGATTTGCACGTTCACTTGCGCGAGCCAGGTTTCTCGGCTAAGGAGACCATTGCGACAGGTACTGCTGCGGCAGCACACGGCGGTTTTACTATGGTCTGTTCGATGCCTAACCTTGCGCCAGCACCCGATTCGATGGAGCACTTGCAGGAGCAGTTGGATTTGATTCAGAAGGATGCAGTTGTGAAAGTACTCCCCTATGCTACTATTACCGAGCGTCGTGCGGGTGATGAGTTGGTCGATTTCGCTGTATTGAAACCCTATGTTGCAGGTTTTTCGGACGATGGTACGGGTGTTCAGCGTGAGGAGGTGATGCAGGCTGCTATGAAGGCAGCTGCGGCTAATGGTTGCATTATCGCTGCACACTGCGAGGTGGATGATTTGTTGCGTGGCGGATATATTCACGATGGAGAGTATGCCCGAATGAATGGTCACCGAGGCATCTGCTCGGAGAGCGAGTGGGCTCAGATTGAGCGCGACATTAAACTCGTGGAGCAGATTGGTTGCCGCTATCACGTTTGTCATATCTCGACCAAAGAGAGTGTTGAGCTTATTCGCCAGGCGAAGAGTCGCGGTGTGAATATCACCTGCGAGACAGGTCCTCACTACCTCACAATGTGTGATATGGATTTGAAGGAGGAGGGTCGCTTTAAGATGAATCCTCCAATCCGTTCGGTAGAGGATCGTGATGCCTTGATTAAGGGAATTCAGGATGGAACTATCGATGTGGTGGCAACTGACCACGCGCCACATACAGCCGAGGATAAGTCACGCGGCTTGGAGCGTAGCGCGATGGGCGTCGTTGGTTTGGAGACCTCGTTTGCTGTCATCTATACCAAGTTGGTCAAGACGGGCATCATCTCGTTGGAGAAGGCTATTGATGTCCTGGCTGAGTCACCTCGCCGAATCTTTGGTTTGGGTGATGGCTTGAAGGAGGGCGCAGCTGCCGATGTGGCGGTGTTTGACCTCGATGCAGAGTGGGTTGTTGAACCAGAGAAGTTCTTCTCGAAGGGCAAGGCTACTCCATTCGAGGGCTGGGAGCTCTGTGGTGAGTGCTGCTTGACGATGGTCGATGGCAAGATTGTGTACGAAAGATAAAACAAAACATATAAAATTTTTACTAATGAAACCATTTACAAAAAAGTTAGTTCTTGAAAACGGCTCAGAGTTCCTCGGCTATGGCTACGGTGCCAATGTCGAGCGAGTTTGTGAGATTGTTTTCAATACTTCGGTGGTGGGTTATCAGGAGATTCTCTCTGACCCCTCTAACATCGGCCAGATTGTGGTGATGGCTTATCCTTTGATTGGTAACTATGGTATCACTGACGAGGATTTCGAGGCAAAGGTGCCACAGATTGGCGGTATGGTTGTGCGTGAGTGCAACGAGAGTCCAAGCAACTTCCGTTACACAAAGACCTTCTCTGAGACTTTGGAGGAGCAGGGAATCCCTTGCATCGCAGGCGTTGATACTCGTCAGATTGTACGCATCATCCGCGATGAGGGTTGCCAGCGTGCTGCTATCGTGAATATCGATACTACAAAGGAGCAGGCGTTGGAGATGATTAAGACTACCCCACTTCCAACCGAGCAGGTGAAGAAGGTGAGTTGCCGCAAGCGTTGGTTCTCGCGTACGGCTAACCATAAGTATGATGTTGTGGCTGTGGACTGCGGTATCAAGCACAATATCATTCGTCAGTTCAACCAGCGAGGTTGCAACGTGACAATCGTTCCTTACAACACCACTTTGGAGGAGATTAAGGCATTCAATCCAGATGCAATCCTCATCTCAAACGGTCCTGGTAGCCCAGAGGCATTGCCAGAGGTTGTGGAGTTGATCAAGGCTGTGAAGGGCGAGATTCCAGTTATCGGTATCGCTCTCGGTATGCAGCTCATCGCTTTGGCTTACGGCGCAAAGGTTTACAAGATGAAGTGTGGTCACCACGGTGGCTCGGCAGTACGTTGCTTGGAGAGCGGTCGCGTGGATCTCACATCTCAGAACCACGGTTATGCGTTGGATGCAGAGTCTTTGAAGGACACTACATTGAGCATCACTCACGAGAACGTGTTGGATGGCACAGTGGAGGGTATTGCTTGCAAGGCTGATAAGGTCTTTGCAGTCCAGTTCCACCCAGAGAGTGCACCAGGTCCACAGGACAGCACATATCTTTTCGATGAATTTATTAAACTGATGGAGGAGTAGAAAATGCCAAAGAGAACAGATATTAAGAAAGTGATGGTGATCGGCTCAGGTCCGATTGTCATTGGTCAGGCGGCAGAGTTCGACTATGCAGGAACACAGGCGTGCTTGGCATTGAAGGAGGAGGGTTACGAGGTTATCCTTGTGAACTCCAACCCAGCAACCATTATGACCGATACAAATATTGCCGATAAGGTTTATATGGAGCCTTTGACTTTGGAGTATGTGGCAAAGATCGTACGCTATGAGCGTCCTGATGCCATCGTTCCAGGTTTGGGTGGTCAGACAGGTTTGAACTTGGCTGTGCAGCTCGCTAAAAAGGGCGTATTGGATGAGTGCCACGTAGAGATCTTGGGTACATCGTTCAACTCTATCGAGGAGGCTGAGGATCGCGAGTTGTTTAAGGATTTGTGTGTTCGCATTGGTGAGCCAGTGTTGCCTTCGATTGTTGTGAACTCAATGGAGGATGGCGTTAAGGCAGCCGAGGAGATTGGCTACCCTGTTGTGTTGCGTCCAGCCTTTACGTTGGGTGGTACAGGTGGTGGTTTCGCCGACAACGAGGAGGAGTTGCGTGAGATTATGCGCAACGCATTGGTGCTCTCGCCAGTTCACCAGGTATTGGTTGAGAAGAGTATCAAGGGCTACAAGGAGATTGAGTTTGAGGTAATGCGCGACAGCAATGACACCGCAATTGCAATTTGTAGTATGGAGAACATCGACCCTGTTGGTATCCACACAGGTGACTCAATGGTTATCGCTCCTGCTCAGACTCTTACAGACAAGGAGTATCAGTTGATGCGTAACAGCGCATTGAAGATTATTCGCGCGTTGAAGATTGAGGGTGGTTGTAACGTTCAGTTTGCATTGGACCCACTCTCATTCAACTACTATATCATCGAGGTTAACCCTCGTGTATCTCGTTCATCGGCTTTGGCTTCAAAGGCCAGCGGTTTCCCTATCGCTCGCGTAACAGCTAAGATCGCCATAGGTTTGACTCTTGACGAGATTATGATTGCTGACCGTCCTGCTTGCTTCGAGCCTGCGTTGGACTATGTGGTATTGAAGGTTGCTCGTTTCCCATTCGATAAGTTTAGCGACGCATCGAACGAGTTGGGTACCCAGATGAAGGCTACTGGTGAGGTTATGAGTATCGGCCGTACTATCGAGGAGGGTATCTTGAAGTCGGTACGTTCGTTGGAGACTGGCGTGTGCCACATCCACAATAAGAAGTTTGACGATTGGAAGGTAGATGCACTTTTGGAGTACATCCGCAAGGGTACTGACGACCGCATCTACGCTATCGCACAGCTCATCCGTTTGGGTGTTGACCTTTTGATCATCTACAACCACACCAAAATCGATATGCTCTTCTTGGAGAAGTTCAAGAACATCGTCGAGATGGAGAAGGTTGTGGCTGCCAATGTGGGCGACGTAGCTGTGTTGAAGGAGGCTAAGCGTATGGGCTTCAGCGATAAGTTCATCGGCCAGTTGTGGAATAAGTCTGAGGCTGAGATGTTCCAGTTGCGTAAGGCAAATGGCGTGTTCCCTGTTTATAAGATTATTGACTCTTGCGCAGGTGAGATTGATACTTATGTTCCTTACTTCTACTCTACCTACGAGGCTGAGAACGAGTCTGTAAAGAGCGATAGAAAGAAGATTTTGGTACTCGGTTCTGGCCCTATCCGTATCGGTCAGGGTGTGGAGTTCGACTACTCGACAGTTCACGCTATTTGGACTATCAAGGAGGCTGGCTACGAGGCTATTATCATCAACAATAACCCTGAGACAGTATCTACTGACTACACCATCAGCGATAAGCTCTATTTCGAGCCACTCACAGTGGAGGATGTGATGAACGTAGTTGAGTTGGAGCAGCCAGAGGGTATCGTTGTATCACTCGGTGGTCAGACTGCCATTAACTTGGCCGAGCCATTGGCTGACTTGGGTGTGAATATCATCGGTACAGGCATCCAGGCTATCAACAACGCCGAGGACCGTAAGTGCTTCGAGCGCATTATGAACGAGGTGGGTATCCCACAGCCAAAGGCTAAGGCGGTGACTGACATCGAGTCAGGTGTGGAGGCTGCTAACAACATTGGCTACCCTGTTTTGGTTCGTCCAAGTTTCGTGTTGGGTGGTCGCGCAATGCAGATTGTAGCTAACGAGGAGACTTTGCGTCACTACTTGCGTTCAGCTGTGGAGGTGAATGAGAAGTCGCCAGTGTTGGTTGATAAGTATATTCAGGGTAAGGAGTTGGAGGTTGATGCCATCTGCGACGGTAAGGATGTATTCATCCCAGGTATTATGGAGCACGTTGAGCGCACAGGTATCCACTCTGGTGACTCAATCAGCGTATATCCTACCTTCAGCGTGAGCCAGCAGGTGAAAGATACCATCATTGAGTACACTAAGCAGTTGGGTCTTGCAATTGGTATCATCGGTCTTTACAACATCCAGTTTATCGTTGACGAGAGCGATAAGGTATATGTAATTGAGGTTAACCCACGTTCATCACGTACCGTGCCATTCCTCTCAAAGTCAACAGGTGTGCCTATGGCAAAGATTGCTACAATGGTTATCTTGGGCCACTCTCTCAAAGAGCAGGGCATCACAGAGATTTGCGGTAAGGAGAGCACTCGTTGGTTCGTGAAGTCACCAGCCTTCTCATTTGCAAAGATTCGTGGTTTGGACTCATACCTTTCACCTGAGATGAAGTCAACTGGTGAGGCTATCGGTTATGATTCAAGCCTTAACCGCGCACTCTACAAGTCATTGCAGTCTTCGGGCGTAGCTGTGGCGAACTACGGTACAATATTCGTGACTATCGCCGATGCTGACAAGGAGCGTGCATTGCCACTCATCCGTCGTTTCTATGACTTGGGCTTCAACGTCGAGGCTACTAAGGGTACTTGCGAGTTCTTGCGTGCCAACGGCATTCGTACTCGTCACTTGCGTAAGATTAGCGAGGGTAGCACCGAGATTTATGATGAGTTGCGCAAGGGTCACGTAACCTATGTGATCAACACCATCGACGTTAACCAGCACAGCACACGTCGTGACGGATATGATATCCGTCGTGCAGCGGCTGAGAACAATGTAACGTTGTTCACTGCGTTGGAGACTGTGAGCGTGTTGCTCAACGCGTTGGAGGAGATTACTATGGGAGTTTCAACCATTGATGGTAAATAATTATGTACAAAAAAGGTATATATAAAGTCATTGCGAATACACCTCTCACACGAGAGGTGTATCGTATGATTTTGGAGGGTGATACACAGTGGATTAAGCGTCCAGGCCAGTTCGTGAATATAGAGTTGGAGGGTCTTTATCTGCGTCGCCCTATCTCTATCTGCGATTGGGATGATAAGACAATCACTATCATCTACAAGGTCGTAGGCAAGGGTACTGAGCAGATGAGTCGTATGCAGGCGGGCGTGGAGCTCGATGTATTGACCGGCTTGGGTAACGGTTTCAACCCCGATGTGGAGAATGAGAAGCCTCTGCTCGTGGGCGGTGGCGTGGGTGTTCCCCCACTCTACAATTTGGCTAAGACTCTTATCGCCGATGGTCGCAAGGTGAGCGTTGTGTTGGGCTTCAACACAGCTTCTGAGGTATTCTATGCCGATGAGTTCAAGGCGTTGGGTGCAGATGTATATGTATCTACTGCCGATGGCTCGATGGGTGTGAAGGGCTTCGTGACTGACGCCATCCGCGAGGCGGCGATTGACTTCGATTACTTCTACTCTTGCGGTCCGCTGCCTATGTTGAAGGCTTTGTGTGGCTGCACCGATGTGAAGGGCGAGCTCTCGTTTGAGGAGCGTATGGGTTGCGGCTTTGGTGCTTGTATGGGTTGTAGCTGCAAGACTTTGACTGGTAATAAGCGCATCTGCAAGGAGGGTCCTGTGATGCGCCGTGAGGAGATAATTTGGTAAACGAAGATGGAAATGGAGAAGAATTTTGATTTGTCGGTTGAGTTGTGCGGTGTGAAGCTGGACAACCCTATCATTCCTGCCAGCGGTACATTCGGCTTTGGTAAGGAGCATAACGAATTTTACGATATCAACATCCTCGGTTCAATCTCTATCAAGGGTACAACACGCGAGGCGCGCTTCGGTAATCCTACTCCTCGTATTGCCGAGTGCCGTTCGGGTTTGATTAACTCGGTGGGCTTGCAAAATCCTGGTGTTGATGCAGTTGTGGCGAAGGAGTTGCCAGCGTTGCGCAAGATTTTCCGTAAGCCTATCGTTGCCAACATCAGCGGTTTCTCGATTGAGGAGTACGCAGAGTGCTGTGCGAAGATTGACAAGGAGGAGCAGGTGGGTATCATCGAGGTAAATGTCTCTTGCCCTAATGTTCATAATGGCGGTATGAGTTTCGGTACACAGCCAGAGATGGCGGCGGAGGTTACTCGCGCGGTGAAGGCTGTAACTACAAAGCCAGTATTCATCAAGTTGAGCCCAAATGTGACCGACATCGTTGCTATCGCCAAGGCGTGTGAGGAGGCGGGTGCTGATGGTATCTGCTTGATTAACACAATGCTTGGTATGCGTATCGATACGAAGCGTCGTAAGCCAGTGATTGCCAACAAGATGGGAGGTTTCTCTGGTCCTGCAATCTTCCCAGTTGCTGTGCGTATGGTATATCAGGTGGCGAAGGCTTGCTCTATCCCGGTGATGGGTTGTGGCGGCGTGGAGTCGGCATCGGATGTGATTGAGATGATGATGGCTGGTGCTACTGCCGTTCAGGTGGGTGCCGCCAACCTCAAGGATCCATATGCTTGCAAGCGCATCATCGAGGAGTTGCCAGCGGAGATGGAGAAACTCGGTATTGAGAAGCTCTCGGATATTATTGGTATTGTTGAATAACGATTCCGATTATAATAGAAAAACGGCAGACCAAACCGGTCCGCCGTTTTTTTGTCCCTACTACTCTGCACTCTCCCACTCCTTGAGTTTTGTGAGGCGTTCGTGGATTTCGTCAATCTGCTCCTTCTCTTGCGAAGTTCTTGTAAAGCCAATGATGGTACTAATCAAGATTGTGGCAGCCAACCATAACCACCAAGAGTTTGACACTTCCCCTTGCTTGTTTAGCATCTCAACAATCAATGCGACGAAGATACTTGCGATGAAGCAGGCTACAACGATTGAGTTGCGAATGAAGAGTTTCCGGTAATGTAGAATCATCTGCTCCTGCACGGCGATGTTCGCCTCAAAGCGTGAGATGGGTTGCAACAACTTATACATCGGCACTGCCAAAAGAATGTCAAGAACAAGGGCTGCGCCTACGATATACCAACAAAGCGGTTTTGTGTGTAGGTCAGTAGCGATGATTATCACGAGGTTAAACAGATACACTATATACGATAAGTGTCTGTTTCTCATTGTTTTTCGCAGATACGAGGTGGTTTTGCTCTCGAAAATGTTGCGAAAATCATCGTGGCGCAGGGTCTCCTGTCGCTCCAGACGGGTGGAAAGATTGTTCCACGATTGTTGTAATTGTTCAAGATTCATAATTGTAATAGTTAAGCGTTAAACATCTCTTTGATTTTATTTTTTGCGCGCATAAGTTTTACAGATACATTTGCCAGCGTGAGTCCCGTAATCTCGGCTATCTCGTTGTAGGCGTGACCCTCCAGCCAGAGCATTATCAATGCTCGGTCGATGTTGTTTAGTCGGCTGATAACCGAGTGTAACTCCTCCAACTGCTCACGCAGTGTTGGGTCTTGGTCGGATGATAAATCAACCGAAAGAGAGATTGTCGTGGGTTGCTTGTGGCGGATGAACGAGATGCAGGTGTAGAGCGCAACGCGATAAATCCAAGTCGAACGCTTGCTGCGACCATCGAACGAATCGAAACTCTGCCATAAGTTGCACAACACTTCCTGATAGTAATCATCTATCATCCCTTTGGGGGCGTATATGTAGCAGATCTTGTAGATGATACTCTTGTGTGCGAGTACAATCTCGGTAAATTCTTGTTCTTTTGTTTGGGTTTTCATTTTTGTTTTGGTTTGTTTACCCCATTAGTCGCAAAAAGAGGTTGGAAAATTACAAAGAAGTGAAATTTTTGCAAATATTTTTTGAAGATAGTGATTTTAAGTGAGTTTTGCATCTATAGATGCGTACTTTCGGTGGCGTGTCGCACATAGCGCATCACCCTCCCCTGCCACCGAGGATAAAATTTTTCTCAATGACAAACAAAAAAGACTGCCCCGCGTGGACAGTCCTTATCGTGAATTCTCGATTCTTAATTTTGAATTTTGAATTTTGAATTTTGAATTTTGAATTTTGAATTCCCCTTGCTATTTTCCCATCTTACGCAAGAAGCACTCGATGGTGTTCTCCATCAGGCAGCAGATGGTCATAGGACCTACTCCACCAGGAACTGGAGTGATTGCTGATGCCTTTGGCTCGATGGCTGCGAAATCAACATCACCGCAGAGTTTCTTTGTCTCTGGGTCGCGGTTCACACCCACGTCGATTACCACTGCGCCCTCCTTAACCATATCGGCAGTCACGAACTTTGGACGACCTATTGCCACAACCAAGATGTCGGCACGGCGTGTAACCTCCGCCAAATCCTTTGTGCGGCTGTGAGCGATAGTTACGGTTGCGTTCTCGTTCAAAAGCAACTTCGATACTGGAAGACCCACGATGTTGCTGCGACCTATGACAACAACGTCCTTGCCTGCAATCTCCACATTCGCACGCTTCAAGAGCTTGATGATACCCTTTGGTGTGCAAGGCAATGTGCAAGGCTGCTTGAGCCAGAGATTTGCTACGTTCATAGGGTGGAATCCGTCAACGTCCTTCTCGGCGCTGATAGCTGCGATAACCTTGTCAGAATCAATGTGTTTTGGGAGTGGCAACTGTACCAAGATGCCGTCCACACTATCGTCTGCGTTAAGGTCGGCGATGATGCCCAAGAGCTCCTCCTCCGAGATTGTAGCCTCCTTGCGGATGGTGGTATTCTTGATACCTACCTCCTCCGATGCCTTCGCCTTACCAGTAACATACGACACGCTACCTGGGTCCTCGCCTACGAGGATAACAACCAAGTGAGGTACGCGACCATACTTCTCGGTGAAGGTCGCTACATTGGCTGCCATCTCCTGTTTGAGCGAGAGCGCCAACTCCTTACCATTTATAATATAACTCATAGTTTTGTTTCTGTTTAACACTTAAATGCCTTGTCGCCGATGTCGGTGCGGTGGAAAAGGTTCTCGCACTTGATCTTCTCAACCTCTGCCTGTGCCTTCTGCTGTGCCTCGCGGAGCGTTGGAGCCTTGCAGACAACAATCATCACACGACCACCCGAGGTGACATACTTGCCATCTTTCAAGGCAGTACCCATATGGTAGATTGAGCCGTCAACTGACTCTGTGCCCTCGATAGCGTATCCCTTCTCGTAAGAGCCTGGGTAACCCTTCGATGCGAGCACTACGCCCAATGTAGCCTGCTCGTCCCACTCAATGGTTGGAGTCTTGCCGTCGGTAACATCGCAGAATACCTGATACATATCGCTTTTCAGACGTGGAAGGATAACCTCAGTCTCAGGGTCGCCAAAGCGAGCGTTAAACTCAATAACCTTGATACCGTTCTGAGTTTTCATCAAACCTCCATACAACACGCCGCAGAACGGGCAACCCTCAGCAACCATAGCCGCTGCTGTTGGACGCATAATCTTATCCATTGCGTAAGCCAAATCCTCGTCGGTGATGAATGGAAGCTCGGTGTAAGCACCCATACCGCCTGTGTTAGGACCCTTGTCGCCGTCGAAAGCACGCTTGTGATCCTGCGCCACAGGCATTGGATATACCTCCGTACCGTTTACGAAACACAAGAGTGAGAACTCTGGACCCTCCAAGTACTCCTCAATCACAACCTTACCCTTGCCGAACTTCTCGTCCTGCAACATATCGCGCAAAGCCTCCTCAGCCTGCTCCAAGGTCTCGGCGATAACTACACCCTTACCTGCTGCCAAGCCATCGTACTTCAACACTGTTGGCAACGAGCCCGCCTTCACATACTCCCACGCAGCGTCGAAATCTTCAAATGTCTCGTAGCCCGCAGTTGGGATATCGTACTTTTTCATAAGGTCCTTGGCGAACTGCTTGCTGCACTCAATCTGTGCCGCAGCCTTTGTAGGACCAAACAGACGCAAGCCATTGGCCTTGAATACGTCGGCGATACCAGCCTCCAAAGCAACTTCGGGACCTGCAACTGTGAGTGAGATGTCATTTGCCAAAGCAAACTCCTTCAACTCTTCAACTGCAGTCTCCTTGATTGCAACGCACTCAGCCAATGCGGCGATGCCCGCATTGCCTGGTGCGCAGAAAATCTTATCTACCTGGGGTGACTTGCTGAGCGCCTCTACGATGGCGTGGCAACGACCACCCGAACCTACTACTAATACCTTCATAATCTGTGGATTAGTTGTGGTTTAGTGCTTGAAGTGACGCATACCTGTGCAGAGCATAGTGATGCCGCACTCGTTAGCTTTCTTTACTGAATCCTCGTCGCGAACGCTACCACCTGGCTGAACGATAGCTGTAACGCCATACTGCGCAGCCAAAGTCACTGTATCGTCGAATGGGAAGAAACCATCTGATGCCAATACCAAGCCCTCGGTGAAGCCCGCAGCCTGTGCCTGCTTCAATGCAATCTCGGCAGAACCTACGCGGTTCATCTGACCTGCACCTACACCCACTGTGTGACCGTCTTTAACGACAACAATAGCGTTTGACTTAACGTGCTTAACAACTCTCCAACCAAAATTAAGGTCTGTAACCTGCTCTGCGGTTGGCTTTGTCTCTGTAACGCACATCTCGGCTGTAACCTCGGCAGTAGTCTTGTCCAAGTCCTGAACGAGCAAACCGCCGTTTACGCTAACGTACTGGTTTACTACGCTCTCGTCCTTCGACATATCAACCTGCAAGAGGCGCAAGTTCTTCTTTGATGAGAGAACCTCCAAAGCCTCCTCAGAGAATGATGGAGCCATAATAATCTCCAAGAAGATAGGTTTCATCAACTCGGCAGCCTCCTTTGTAACCTCGCGGTTAACGGCTACAATACCACCGAAGATGCTTACCTTGTCAGCCTCGTAAGCCTTGGTCCAAGCGTCAACAACGTCTGTACCGATGGCTGCGCCGCAAGGGTTCATATGCTTCAAGCCTACGCAGAATGGCTCGTCGAACTCGCGTACGATGCAGAGCGCTGCGTTAGCATCCTGGATGTTGTTGTATGAAAGCTCCTTGCCATTAAGCTGCTTAGCGTTAGCCAGTGAGTAAGAGCCTGCCTCTGCTGCGCCGTAGAACTTAGCCTGCTGGTGAGGGTTCTCGCCGTAGCGCAAGCCCTGTACGAGATCAAACTCCAAGAACAACTTCTCGTTCAAGCCTGCTGCCTTACGCATATAGGTAGCAATCATCGAGTCGTACTGAGCTGTGTGAGTGTAAGCCTCAGCCGAGAGCTGCAAACGAGTCTCAACTGTTGTGTTGCCGTTTGCCTTGATCTCCTCGATAATCTTTGCGTAGTTCTCAGGGTTGCAAACTACGGTTACATCCTTGTAGTTCTTTGCAGCCGAGCGCAACATTGATGGACCGCCGATGTCGATGTTCTCGATAGCATCCTCCATAGTCACATCAGGCTTTGCGATAGTCTGACGGAATGGATAGAGGTTTACGCAGACCATATCGATGAATTCGATTGAGTTCTCCTTCAATGCTGCCAAATGGCTCTCGTCGTCACGACGTGCCAACAAACCTCCGTGCACCTTTGGGTGCAATGTCTTCACACGACCGTCGCAAATCTCAGGGAAACCTGTAACGTCGCTGATGTTGATTACCTCCACGCCGCTGTCGCGTAGAAGTTTCATAGTACCGCCTGTGGCGATAATCTCCCAGCCCAAAGAACGAAGCTGCTGTGCAAACTCCACAACGCCTGTTTTGTCGCTGACTGATACTAATGCTCTCATTCTCGATTGTATTTTTTTCTTTTTATAAAAGAGCCTATGCCCCGAAGAGATAGGCTCTTAAGAGGTTTTATTACTTAATTGTTACACCCTCACCCTCAACGATGCGGCCGATAATTGATGCCTTCTCGCCGTATGATGAAAGAATCTCGATAGCCTTTTCTGCCTCTGACTCGTCGAGTGCGATGACCATACCGATACCCATATTGAAGATGTTAAACATCTCGCGGTGAGCAACGCCACCCCATTTCTCCAAGAAACGGAATACTGGCAAAATCTCCCAGCTACCCTCGGTAACCTCGACACCCTGACCCTCAGAGAGGATACGTGGAATGTTCTCGTCGAAACCACCACCGGTGATGTGGCTGATGCCGTGAACGTCGCACTGACGGATTACCTCCAACACCTGCTTAACATAGATGCGTGTAGGAGTGAGCAATACCTCGCCGAGTGGCTTCTCGCCAAGGTCAGCGTGTGGCTGGTGGAGGTCTAACGCATTGTCAGATACGATCTTACGAACAAGTGAGAAACCGTTTGAGTGAACACCGCTTGACGCGATACCTACCAAAACGTCACCCACTTTAACCTTTGTGCCGTCGATGAGCTTTGAGCGCTCCACAACACCGCAAGTGAAACCTGCGATATCGTACTCGCCACCGCCATACATACCTGGCATCTCGGCTGTCTCGCCACCAATCAAAGCGCAACCTGCCTGACGGCAACCCTCAGCAACTGATGCTACGATAGCCTCGATCTTGGCTGGCTCGTTGTGACCAACAGCTACATAGTCCAGGAAGAAGAGAGGCTCTGCACCCTGTGCCAATACATCATTTACGCACATAGCTACGGCGTCGATACCAATAGTGTCGTGCTTGTCCATCTCGAACGCCAATTTGAGCTTGGTACCTACACCATCTGTACCGCTAACCAATACTGGCTCCTTGATGCCGAGTGATGCCAAATCGAACATACCACCGAATGCACCGATGTTGCCCATAACGCCTGGACGCTGGGTAGATTTAACGTGTGACTTGATTCTGCGAACTACCTCGTAACCTGCTTCGAGGTTCACACCCGCATTTTCATAACTTTTAGCCATACTATATATACTATATTAATTATTGTTTCTTAAAGTAGTTTACTGCATTTGCAAAGATGCTCTGCTGCTTGTTGCCGTGAATGTTCTTGAAGAGGTTCTCCTCGTAACGCTCGGTGTGACCCATCTTACCCAAAATCTGACCGTTCTTGCTGATGATACCCTCGATACCGTAGCTTGAACCGTTAGGGTTGTATGGTGCGCAGAGTGTAGCCTCACCTGCTGGATCAACATACTGGAACGCCACCTGGCCATTTGCGAACAACTCCTCAGCCATCTCTTCGCTCACCACGAACTTACCCTCGCCGTGGCTCACTGCGATAGCGTGCTCCTCACCCAATGTAAAGCCCGAAAGCCAAGGTGAGTTGGTTGTTGCTACGCGTGTAGTCACAATCTGAGAGATGTGGCGGTTGATGTCGTTGCGGAACAGAGTTGGTGACTCCTTCACCACCTGACCCAATCTGCCGTAAGGCAACAGACCCGACTTAACCAATGCCTGGAAACCGTTGCAGATACCCAAAATCAAACCTCCGCGGTCGAGCAAAGCGTGGATAGCGTCGGTGATGACCTTGTTGTTCAGTACGTTTGGGATGAACTTACCGCTACCGTCTGGCTCGTCACCTGCTGAGAAACCACCACTCAACACGAAGATGTTACACTCGTCGATGTGCTTCTTCATCTTCTCGATTGATGAGAAGATATCCTCGGCTGTGAGGTCGCAGAATACGCTTGTAGTAATCTTCGCACCAGCACGCTCGAAAGCCTTGCTTGTATCGTAGTCACAGTTGGTACCCGCAAATACAGGGAAGTAAGCAACAGGCTGCTCGATAGCCTCACCCTCATACTTAACCTCCTTCTTCTCAGGCTCGCTCTTGCGTGTTGAGCCACCCTCGATACCGCGGTCAGGGTAAATCTGGCAGAACTTGTCGGCGTTAATCTTCTGCAATGAGTCGATAGAGAACTCCTCGCCGTTGAAGATAACAACCTCGCCCTCGATTGTCTGACCAATCAACTCAGCTGCTGGGAAGTCAAGCTCCTCGGTTGACTCCACTACGATAGAACCGTAAGAGTAGTTGAAGAGTGCCTGCTCGTCCATCTCAACCTGGGCACCCACCTTGTTACCAAATGACATCTTAGAGATAGCCTCCTGGACACCTCCGAAGCCTACGGCGTAGCCCGCTACGATTGTGCCATTCTCGATAGCCGATGATACGAAGTCGAAGTTAGCCTTCAAAGACTCAGTGTCGGGCATATAGTTTGCAAGTGGAGTGTGCTTTACGAGGTAGAGCTTGTGACCCGCTGCCTTCAATTCAGGGCTGATTACAGTGCGAGCGTCCACAGTTGTGATACCAAATGCCATAAGCATTGGTGGTACGTTGATATTCTGGAATGTACCGCTCATTGAGTCCTTACCACCGATTGATGGCCAGCCCATCTCTACCTGCATCTTCAAGGCGCCAAGCAATGCCGCCAATGGCTTACCCCAAGATGTGTCGGTAGTCATACGCTCGAAGTACTCCTGGTATGACCAACGCATCTTGTCGTAGCGTGCACCCGCAGCCACAACCTTAGTGGCAGCCTCCACTACGGCATAAGCCGCACCGTGGTAAGGGCTCCACGAAGTGATGAATGGGTTGTAACCAAATGCCATAATGCTGGCAGTGTTGGTGAATGCAGTACCAACAGGTAACTTCTGAACCGATACCTGAGTCTCGGTATTCTGTGTCTTACCGCCGAATGGCATCAAGACTGTCGATGCACCGATTGTAGAGTCGAACATCTCGATCATACCGCGCTGCGATACTACGTTGTCGTCCTGCAAGTTTGCCTCAACTTTCTCCTTGAGTGTTGAGCCCTCAACCTCGCGGATGAATGGATCGCGCTCTTCAACCTCGGCGATACGAATCTTGGTGTAGTGCTTTGCACCAGCTGAGTCGATGAACTCACGCTTCAAATTTACAATCATCTCACCGCCGTAGAACATCTTCAAACGGTTAGTGTCGGTCACGTTAGCAACGTGAGTAACCTCGATAGACTCCTCGTGGCAGTACTGAATGAAGGCATCAACATCCTTAGGCTCGATAACAACCGACATACGCTCCTGCGACTCGCTGATGGCGAGCTCGGTTGAGTTCAAACCGCTATACTTTGTAGGCACACGGTCCAGATAGATGTCAAGGCCATCAGCCAACTCGCCGATAGCAACGCTCACACCTCCTGCACCAAAGTCATTAGACTTCTTGATGAGTTTCGTAACCTCAGGGCGACGGAACAGACGCTCCAACTTACGCTCCTCTGGTGCGTTACCCTTCTGTACCTCTGATGAACACTCCTCAATAGACTTCACGTTGTGCTCCTTTGATGAACCGGTAGCACCACCGATACCGTCACGACCTGTGCGACCACCCAGCATAAGGATTACATCGCCCGGAGCTGGTGACTCGCGGCGTACGTTCTCAGCCTTCACAGCACCTACAACGGCACCTACCTCCAAACGCTTTGCAACGTAGTCTGGGTGGTAAATCTCGCGCACGTGAGTTGTAGCAAGACCAATCTGGTTACCGTAGCTTGAATAACCTGCGGCAGCCTTGGTGGTGATGATACGCTGTGGGAGCTTACCCTCCATAGTCTCGGCAACAGGAGTGTAGATATTACCTGCACCTGTCACACGCATAGCCTGGTAAACGTAGCTACGACCTGACAATGGGTCACGGATGGCACCGCCCAAACAAGTTGAAGCGCCACCGAATGGCTCAATCTCGGTTGGATGGTTGTGAGTCTCGTTCTTAAACTGCAAGAGCCACTTCTCCTCTACGCCGTCAACATCGACGTTTACATAGATTGAGCAAGCGTTGTTCTCCTCCGACTGCTCCAAATTGTCCAATACGCCGGTCTTCTTCAAGTAGCGTGCGCCCAACGTTGCGAGTTCCATCAAACAGAGACTCTTGTTCTCGCGACCAAGCTCCTTGCGCATAGCGCTAACCTCCTCCAATGTAGCGTCAAGCTCAGCCGAGAGGAACGAGTCGTCGATAGTGATCTCCTCGATCTCGGTGGTGAAGGTAGTGTGGCGGCAGTGGTCGCTCCAATATGTATCGAGGATACGCAACTCAGTCTCTGATGGATCGCGACCCTCCTCCTTGTAGTAGTTTACAACCTCGCGAAGGTCGTCGGCATTCATTGCCAAGCCATACTGCTTGCAGAATCCAGCCAACTCCTCGTCCTTCAATGCTGTGAGTCCGTGCAATACTGGCACAGGCTTCACCTCGGCGTTCTCCATATCAGAGAGCACGCTCAAATCCTTGCGGCGTGACTCTACGGCGTTGATGTAGTAACGCTCAATCTTGGCTGCCTCCTCGTCGGTGAGTGAGTCATCGAAAATCAAGAGCTTCGAAGACTTAATCTTCACCTGAGCTGTTGGCTCAATCAGGCGGACACAATCCACAGCTGAGCTGGCGCGCTGGTCGAACTGACCAGGCAGGTACTCAACAGCCAAATACTTCTTGCCCTCCAATGGACACTCGTCGCTCACAAGGTCGGTCACCACCTCGCCAAAAACGGCGTAGCGACTCTTCTCCAAGAGCTCCTCCGAGAAGCCAAACAAATCATAGACATTCAACAGACGCAATGACTCCATTTGAAGGCCCAAGTTGTTGTTCAACTCCTTGCGTAGAGTCTCAGCCTCGACCTGAAAGCGAGGGTATTTCTCTACATAAATGCGGTAATTCTTCATATTGTTAGTTCGTATTCTTTTGATTTCTCTATCAAATGCAGATGAGGTTGAATTCTGATTAGAATTACAATTCAGCCTCCAAAACCTTCTCGGTCTGAGCCTTGCGGAAAGCTACAAGGCGAGCCTCCAACTCAGGGTCGGTCAAGGCGAAAATTGACGCTGCGATAAGAGCTGCGTTCTTGGCGCCGTTGATGGCAGTGGTTGATACTGGGATACCACCAGGCATCTGGACGATTGAGAGCAATGAGTCCAAACCACCCAAAGCCGAAGTCTTGATAGGTACGCCGATAACGGGCACTGTTGTGAGGGCTGCCGTTACGCCTGCAACGTGGGCTGCACCACCTGCGCCAGCGATGATTGCACCGATGCCACGCTCCTTGGCTGACTCTGCATACTCAACCATCAAATGAGGTGTGCGGTGAGCGCTGATGACACGCTTCTCGTACTCGATACCGAGCTCTTCGAGGGTCTGTACTGCGGCCTCCATAACGCCCCAGTCAGATGTAGAACCCATAATAACTGCTACTTTCATAATTTATCTTGGATTTAAAGGTTTAATCATAGGCGCAAATATACATATAATTATCGTAAATGGAAAGGAAAGCGGGCTTTATTTTGTGCTCGGGCAGTGTTTTGGATGGTGGTCGAGTGGGCTACGAGGTGGTTGCTGGGTTATTTGTTGTTGGAGAGGTGTGGAAAATAGGTTGTTTTGATGGTCGTTGAAGTGAAAAAAATAAAAAAAACACTTCCGACCTCTGGCGGTGGGAAGTGCTTTGGTGCTCCGCTGTCTCGCGACGGTGAAACACGCCGAAAATATCCATAAAACAAACAAAATAAACTCATTATATTATTCTCATTGCAAAGGTGGTTGATTTTTAGCTGAGAGTCAATCCCAATATGTGGTTAAAAAGCCTGGTGGACTCACTAAAAATGGGGGTTGTGAAATAGGAAAAAAAACATTAATTTTGCATTGCAAAATTTCAGTTTATGTTATTATCAGAGTTAAAGACGGGTGAGTCGGCGGTTATTATCAAAGTGCGTGGTCACGGCGGTTTTCGCAGACGTATCCTCGAAATGGGATTTGTTGGAGGTCAGCAGGTTGAGGCTGTGCTTAATGCCCCACTGCGCGACCCGATCAAATATAGAATTATGGGTTATGAGGTCTCGCTCAGGCGTAGCGAGGCGGCTATGATTGAGATCCTCACGCCCTATGAGTTGCAGGGTCATCGTTCCGACCTTGCTACATCGCCCAACGATGAGGTGATGCAAGATGTTATACGCGATAAGATTCGCGAGATAAATGTAGCATTGGTGGGTAATCCCAATAGCGGTAAGAGTTCGATTTTCAATGCATTAACAGGTGGTCACGCCCACGTTGGTAATTACAGCGGAGTAACCGTTGATGCTCAGGAAGGTAGCTTCAAATATAAGGGCTACACTATCAATATTACCGACCTGCCAGGTACATACGCTTTGTCGGCCTATACGCCCGAGGAACTCTATGTGCGAGGCCATCTGATGGAGAGTCTGCCCGATGTGGTCATCAATTCAGTGGTGGCCTCTAATTTGGAGCGCAACCTCTTCTTGACCACCGAACTTATTGACTTGAATCATAAGATGGTGGTGGCACTGAATATGTACGATGAGTTGGAGCAGGCAGGAGCCAAGCTTGACTATAATCAGTTGGGTGCGATGATTGGTGTGCCAATGGTGCCTGTGGTGGCGCGTACGGGTCAGGGTTTGGAGGCGTTGCTCGACGAGGTGATACTTACTTTTGAGAACGAAAATCCCAAGGTGCGTCACATCCATATCAACTATTCCCCCACGTTGGAATCGGAGGTCAAGAGCCTTTCGCAGTTGATGAAGCGTAACTTGGAAGAGTTGCCTAAGTGTTTTCCTCCGCGCTACTGTGCATTGAAGATGTTGGAGGGTGATACTCAGATCATTGAGATGCTATCTTCGGCGCCTCACTACAACCAGTGGCGTACTCAGGCAGCGCGCGGTGTGGTGCGTATTGCTGAGGATTTGGGTGAAGATATCGAGGCTATTACCGCCAGCGAAAAGTATGGTTTTATTGAGGGTGCGTTGGCTGAAACTTTCAAGATGAAGCAGAGTACCCAGCAGCGTCGCACGTCAATGATTGACCGAGTGGTGACCAATCGTTATGTGGGTATTCCGCTCTTCCTGCTCCTGATGTTTGTGATGTTTTGGTCAACCTTTACCCTGGGCGCCTATCCTCAGGAGTGGATCGAGGCTGGTTTCAGTTGGCTGGGAGAGGCTGTGGGCTCGTTGATGAGTGATGGTTCGTTGAAGGATTTGATTGTTGATGGCATCATCGGAGGTGTAGGTTCGGTGGCTGTTTTCTTGCCTAATATTTTGATTCTTTACCTCTTCATTTCGTTGATGGAGGATTCGGGTTATATGGCTCGTGCGGCCTTTATTATGGATAAAGTGATGCACTTGGCGGGCCTTCACGGCAAGTCGTTCATCCCGTTGGTGATGGGTTTTGGTTGTAATGTGCCAGCGATTATGGCCACGCGCACCATTGAAAGTCGTAGCTCGCGTCTGATAACCATCCTCATTAACCCATTTATGTCGTGTAGCGCACGTCTGCCAGTCTTTCTTTTATTGGCGGGTACGTTCTTCCCGCATCACGCGGGAGTGGTGCTGTTCGGGCTCTACATCTTTGGATGTGTGATGGCGTTTGTGACGGCACGAGTGTTGCGTCGTTTCCTCTTTGGTCAGGATGAGACTCCATTTGTGATGGAGCTTCCGCCCTATCGTGTGCCGACGTTGAGGGCTACGCTGCGCCATATGTGGGAGAGGAGTGAGCAGTATCTGAAAAAGATTGGAGGTCTGATACTTGTGGCTGCTGTGGTGATATGGTTTTTGAGCTATTATCCTCGCACTGAAAGTAATATAGATGCTACTACTGGTTCGGATGTAACGGTTCAGATGGTGCAGTCCGAGGGTTCATATTTGGGCCGTATAGGTAAAGCCTGTGAGCCTGTGATGAAGCCTTTGGGTTTGGACTGGAAGGCGAGTGTGGCAATGTTGTGGGGTGCAGCCGCCAAAGAGATTGTGGTATCAACACTCGGTGTGCTCTATTCGGTGGAGGATGCCGACCACGATAGTGCTACGCTCTCTGAAAAGCTTGTAACTTCGAGAAATTATACCCCTGCCGCAGCACTTGCGATGATGATATTTGTGATGTTGTATTTCCCTTGCGTGGCTACCATTGCCGCTATTGCTCACGAGGCGGGAGGATGGCGATGGGCTGCTTTTTCGGTGGTTTATAATACCCTTGTGGCGTGGTTTATGGCCTGGGCTGTTTACCATCTGGCTACGTTTATGGGGCTGTAGGATTGTGTGGGTAATTAGATATTGAGTTGCTGGTAAAAATAGAAATGTAAAGCGTATGAAATGCTATAAAACCGATTTGGATAATCGGGTGATTTTCTCACCCGAGATGCAGGTGGCTGAACTTATTGAGGCTGACTATTCGTTGCTCTCGGTGTTTGTCAGGATGGATATGCAGTTGCCATTTGGCGATAGGTCGGTGGAGGAATTGTGTGCAAAATATGACATCTCGGCTGAGTTGTTTTTGATAATTTGCCAGCTCTATTCGATGTCTGACTATGTGCCTTGTACGGAGCAACTTACACCCAGAGACTTAAAGCTATTAGTTAAGTATCTAAGAGCCTCCCATAAGTTCTATGCCGAGACTCTTCTGCCCTCTATTGGTCAGGGTGTGGATGCTGTGTTGGGGCGATGCTCTGAACGCGAGCGAGCTATCGTGAAGAGGTTTTATGGCGACTATTTCGACGAGGTGTCTGCTCATTTGGAGTATGAGGAGCAGCATCTTTTTCCCTATGTCGAGCGCCTGGCTGAGGGTGGTGATGTGACCCAGGTTGGTGTGGTTGATTTGATGGACGATCATACCGATATTTGCAACAAAATTGGCGACATCAAAAGCATCTTGATAAAATATCTGCCTGAGGAGTGTTCTACGCGCGAGCGCTACGACTTGCTTTGTGATGTGTTCCGCTTGTGTGAGGAGTTGGAGAAGCATACGCTTGTCGAGGTTAGGATTTTGATGCCCGTGGTGGCCGAAATGGAGAGGAGGTTGGGTAATGCGTAAATATAGGATTGCCCTCGTTGAGCAGTCGAGCATCATTGCGGAAGGTGTGAGGTCGATTGTGGGCCAAATGGTTGATTTTGAAGTGGTATATGTGGCTAAGTCGCTGCGTGAATTGGTGGAGCGTTGGTCGGTAGTGGATGCCGATGTTGTGGTGGTGAGTACTCAGTGTGAAGGAGGTGCTTTTAGGGCGCAAAGTTCTGAGTTGCAGGGTGTGGCGTTGGTGGCCCTTATGACTTCGGTGCGCGATGAGGAGTATATGCGTCAGATGGATGGTGTGATAAATATCTATGATTCGCCTCATCAGATTCAGCAGCGTCTGCGCAAGGCTGTGGAGCAGACTCAATCCAATCCTTATAGCGAGAGTCACGACCTATCGGAACGTGAGCAGGATGTGTTGGTGCTGGTAGCCAAAGGCTTGGCTAATAAGGAGATAGCCGACCGTCTGAATATCTCGGTACATACCGTTATTTCGCATCGTAAAAATATCGCCCACAAGACGGGTATTCGTTCTGTGGCGGGTCTTACGGTCTATGCTATGCTGAATAATCTTTTGGAGGTTGAATAGGTATTTTTTTCTTGGAAATATCGCTCTTTTGTAATGCGCATTATCCACTATTGTGGATTGTGCGCTTGTCTTGTTTGTTCTCCTTTGTAATTTTTAATCTTTCGCATCATTTATCCTCCCCTCGTAAGATGAGAAAATGAGAAATGATGTAATTTGATTTCTCTCCCGAGGATTCTCATCTTCTGGCTTTGCTTTTTTGGGAATGAAGTTTTTATAATCTTGAATTTTGAATTTTGAAATATACAACGTATATTTGCATAATATAATCTTCAATCAACCCTTATGGGTTGGTGCAAACAAAAATTATTATGTCAGAAAAGAAACTTCGTTTTGAAACAAAACAGATACACGGCGGTTATCACGTCGATGCCACAGGTTCACGTGGTATAGCTATCTACCCTACCGCTGCCTACCATTTCAAGAGCTGCGACTATGCCGCAAAACTCTTTGAGCTCAGCGAGGGCGGTAACATCTATACCCGTCTGCATAACCCTACAACCTCGGCTTACGAGGAGCGTGTGGCAGCACTCTATAATGCTGTGGGCGCACTGGGCGTGTCGTCGGGTATGTCGGCTATCTTACTCACCGTAACTGCATTGGCTCAGGCTGGCGAGAACATTGTGGCTTCGCCTTTCCTCTATGGTGGTACCTACAATCAGTTCCGCATCTCGTTGCGTAAGTTGGGTATCGAAGTCCGCATCGCCAAGAGCGAGAAGGCTGAGGATTTCGAGCCACTCATTGATGAGAATACCAAGATGATTTACGCCGAGAGTATGGGTAACCCGACTTGCGATGTGCCCGACTTGCAGGCTTTGGCCGAGTTGGCTAAGCGTAAGGATGTGCCATTTGTGGTGGATAACACCTTTGGTGCGGCTGGTTACTTGTGCAACCCATTCGAGTGGGGTGCAAATATCGTGGTGGACTCTTCGACCAAGTGGATTAATGGCCACGGTACGGCTATGGGCGGAATCATCGTCGATGGCGGTAACTATAATTGGGCCAATGGTAAGTTCCCTCAGATTGATGGTCCATCGGAGGGTTATCACGGTTTGAATCTCTATGAGGCATTTGGTAATGCAGCTTTCGTTGTGAAGTGCCGTGTGGATGGCTTGCGTGACTTTGGTTGTTGCCCATCGCCATTCGATGCCTATTTGATGCTCATCGGTTTGGAGACTTTGTCGCTTCGCGTGAAACATCAGGTGGAGTCAACTTGGCGTTTGGCTGAGTTCTGTCGTCAGCACCCTAAGGTGGAGCGTGTGAGCTTTGTGGGTTTTGAGGATCACGCAGGATATAAGAATGCTCAGAAATATTATCGCTACGGCTCATCGAGCGTCTTTACAATCGAGTTGAAGGGCGATCTTGACAGCACAGTACGCTTTGTGGAGGCGTTGAAGTTGGCGGGCAATATGACTATGATTGGTGACTCTATCACTGTTGTTACCCACCCAGCCTCAACTACTCATAAGCAACTTTCGGCTGAGGATTTGAAGGCCGCAGGTGTGACTCCTACCTTGTTGCGTATTTCGCTCGGTTTGGAGAATGTGGAGGATATAATTGAGGATTTCGAGCAGGCTTTTGCCGCTGCTGAGTAACGCTTGGGAGGGGTAGATTTTAGAGATATTTCAGATGGCGCAAGTTTATATTCATAACGAGCCTTTTGTGTTGGAGTCGGGCGAGGTATTGCCCTCGCTTGAAATTGCCTACGATACCTTTGGCGAGCGTAATGCCGACTCATCGAACGTAGTGTGGGTGTGTCACGCCTTGACGGCTAACTCGGATGTGGCTGATTGGTGGCCTCATACGGTCGAGAGTGGTTGTTTTCTTGATCCCGAGAAGTACTTCACGGTGTGTGCCAATTTCTTGGGTTCGCACTATGGTACCACAGGACCTTTGTCGGTAAACCCTGCAACAGGCGAGAAGTGGTATGGAGATTTCCCGCGAGTGACGGTAAGGGATATGGTACGTTGTCACCAGTTGCTGGCACAGCATTTGGGCATCGAGCGCGTGAAGTTGCTCATTGGTAGCTCGATTGGTGGCTTCCAGTGCTTGGAGTGGAGTATTATGCAACCTGATTTTGCCGAGCGTGCCGCCTTTATCGCTACTACGCCTCGCACCAAGCCTTGGGCTTCGGCCTTCAATGAGAGCCAGCGTATGGCTATCGAGGGCGACCCTACCTTTGGCGAGCGTGCGGACGAGGCTGGTGCAGCGGGTATGGCTACGGCGCGAAGCATTGCTTTGCTTAGTTATCGTGGCGGTATGGCCTACGACAAGACCCAGGAGGATGTTCAGCCCGATGAGGTGGGATTCGAGCGCCGAGTGCTCTCGTATCAGCGTTATCAGGGTGAGAAGTTGCGTCGACGATTTAATGCCTACTCTTACTATCGCCTCTCGCAGGCTGTTGACTCTCACAACTTGGGTCGCGGCAGAGGTAAGGTTGAGGAGCAACTTCAAAAGATTCGCTCGAAGAGTTTGGTCGTGGCTATCACTTCGGATATTCTGTTCCCGCCATCGGATCACACCGTTATGGTGGAGAATATCCCCAATGTGGAGTATCATTTGATTGACTCCGACTTTGGTCACGATGGCTTCCTTGTCGAGCACGAGCAGCTCAATGAGATTATCCTCAACTTTTTGAAAGACTAATAACGAAAAATAGATATAATATGAACGGAAAGAAATTAAACATTGGTTTGTTTGGCTTCGGTACTGTCGGCACTGGTCTTTATGATGTGTTGAAGCGTATCGGCTCAAAGAATGTTGAGATTAAGCGCATCTGTGTGCGTGACATCACCAAAGCTCGCTCTGTGGAGGCTGAGTTCACCAACAATCCAGATGACATCTTCAATGACCCTGATATCAACTTCATCGTGGAGCTTATTGACGATGCTGATGCTGCATACACTATCGTTAAGCGTGCGTTGCAGATGGAGCTTCCGGTGGTGTCGGGTAACAAGAAGATGTTGGCTCATCATATTGAGGAGCTTATAGAGTTGCAGGCTCGTTATAATGTGGCTCTTTTGTATGATGCGTCGGCTTGTGGTAGTATTCCTGTTATCCGTAACTTGGAGGAGTACTACGATAACGACCTCTTGACTTCGGTTAAGGGTATTTTGAATGGCTCGTCAAACTTCATCCTCTCGAAGATTTTCAACGAGAAGATGTCTTACGCCGATGCCTTGAAGTTGGCTCAGGATTTGGGCTTTGCCGAGAGCAACCCTACGCTCGATATTGACGGCTGGGATTCACTCTTTAAGCTCATTATCATTACAATTCACGCCTTTGGTTTGTATGTAGCGCCTGAGAAGATCTTTACATACGGTATCTCAAATATGGGTGATGAGGATATTCGCTTTGCTAACGAGAAGGAGCGCCGCTTTAAGTTGGTTGCTCACGTTGAGAAGTTGGAGGGTAACAAGTTGATTATGTGTGTTATGCCACAGCTTATCTCTCATAATAAGTATATTTACAGCGTCGAGGATGAGTTCAATGGTGTGGTTATCAAAGGTCTGTTCTATGACAAACAGTTTATGTTTGGTCGTGGTGCGGGTGGCTACCCAACAGGTTCAGCTGTGTTGAGCGATATTACGGCTTGTCTCTACGACTACAAATATGAGTACAAGAAGCGTAATGACTCTCAGATGCCAGAATATACTCTCGATCACTCGTTCCGTGTGTATTACCGCTATCAGGACTATGCTGACTTGGATTTGGTGAAGTTTGAGTCTGTGAGCGAGAACTATATCTCGGATAACTATAAGTATGTTGTGGGTCGAGTCTCTTTGGCTGAGCTTCACAAGGTGCAGGAGGAGTTGCGCAAGCGTAATGTCTTTATCGCTGCTTATCCTAATGACTAATCGAGTTTGATTGACCGGGTTTGGTCGATTGAATTAAAATAAATAGGCTGCCCAACGGGCAGCCTATTTATTTATTTGGGTATTGCTACCCAATTTACTTTGAAATCTTCTCTTCGAGCATCTTGATATAGAATCCGCCGAGTACAGGGCGTGCCTCGAAGCCTACGCGCTTCTTGCTGTCGGTGTTGTACCAGTCGGTGAGGCCGATGCGGTCGGTTGTCTCGTTGGCAAAGTCGTAGATTGGCTGCACGAACTCCATAAATGTCTCGTGGTCAGAAGCAAGTGTCGCAGTCCACATAATCCAGTCAGACTTGGTGTAGTTGCGGCGGCTGTCGAGTGGCAAACCATACTTGTTCTGCTTTGTGAGGTAGTATGCAAGCTCCTTCTCCTTCACCTCCTCAGGGAAGATGTTCCAGCCCATCAACTTATCCCATACCATATTATACTTCTGGCTCCAAGAGTCCTGGTTACCGAATGAGAGGCTGTAATGGTCGCCTGCGTCGGCAAGTGTCATCCACTCCTTGGCCATCTCCTTGGCCTTGGCCATCATCTCGTTGCAAGTTGCCTTGTCGCCCATCTCGCCTGCCATATAACCGTAAGCGGCGATACCCAAGATAGCCTTCACAGAGAGGTTGGCGTTGCGTGCCAAGTGACCTGCAAAGTCATCGGTGCAGAGCTGGTTGGCTGGGTCAAGACCCTTCTCCATCAAATAGTTAGACCACATTGTGAGTGCATCCCAGTGTGACTTAGCGTAGCCGGCGTTGCTATCAACCTTTGTCAAGAGAGCAGAGAGAATGAGCATATTACCAGCCTCCTCGATAGGCATATCTTCGCCGTAGTCCTGGCTGTAAGCCCAAGGCCACTTACCAGCGTCGTGAGCTGGGTAAGGCTTGTTCCAAATGCCGTTCTCGCTCATATAGAAGATAGGCTCGATAAGACCCTTCAACAACTCAGGGTTGTAGTAGAGAAGCATTGGAGCTGATGGGTAGGTCACATCCACTGTCGAAACGAAACCACCACTCGAAATCTCCTTCGATGGGAAGAGGAGTGTTCCATCTGGTGCTTCCATCAACTTGTGTGACACAATCACCTGGCGATATACCGATGCGCACAACTCTGCGTACTCCTTGCCGCCTACGCGCATAGCGTCCTGCATAAGTGAGTAGTCGAACTTTGTACACTCCTTCTTCAATTCTGCGAACTCTGCCTGAGCAGCCTCGAACTCCTGCTCGATTGTGCGGTCACCGTTGCGGTTCCAATATGGACGGAGGCGTGTGCCGAAGTAGTCGAGTGAGATGATATCGTCGTAACCGACCATAATCTTGCCCGAAGAGTTCAAACCCTTACCAATGTTCTCGGCGATAGCCATATAGCCATCTGCTGCACCCTCGTTGTTGGTCAAAGCACCATTCTTGGCAAATGCTGCACGCATAGCCACTGGATCGCCTGCACCGTAAGAAGATGTTGCTGCATCGGCTGAGAAATAGACATAACCCCAGTTGGTGTAGTGTGTGCCCTCGCGTCTGCGACCGAGGACGTGCTGCTCGGTACGACCCATCTTGGTGTAGTTAAGCCCATTCTTTGTGTAGTTCTCTACCTTTATAGGGTTGCTGGCGAGGAATGTAGCCCAATTTGGAGCAGCCTCGAAGTAGAGCTGCACATCGTGTTCCTGGCCATCGAGTGACTTAACGTCGTAGGTGATGTAGTTTACGGGGCGTGACATCAAGTCGAGATTATCCATCAGGAATGGGGCAAAGAATGTGAGGTTGAGCTCTACGTTGCCGCACTCGAATGTATAATAGGTCTGTGTAGCCTGAACGTTTACTGACTTCTGCTCGGCGCACTGCGAGAACTCCTCTACTCGGCCGCGCTCTACATAGATGCCGAAGTCCACCAAACCACCGTGCTCGCGGTTCTCGCAGTGAGCGGCGATAGTGATGTTGCCATCCTTCATTGTTGAGATTACCTCGTCAGAGAGAATTACTGTCTGATCCTTCTTCCAAGAGTAGTCGGTCTTAACTACGCGGTGGCCATTGATGTAGAGTGTGAAAGTGTCATCGTGAGAGTAGTGAAGAAACAAACGGTTGCCCTCCAACTCCTGTGGGTCGATCTTCACCTGGCGGCGTACCCAGATGTCGTGAGTTCTCCACAAGGTCTTTACGTTTGTCTCGCCACGAGTACCGAAGGCTGCCTCGCCCTCATTCCAACGCTTGTCGTTGAACTCTGGTTTCTCCCAGCCTTCTGCTGGTTTGTCAAAGGTGTACTTTGCGCTCCAAGGCTCGGCATACGACATTGCAGCCAATGGCTGACGTGGTGAGTCGTCGAGACCCATAAAGCGGTAAATCTGGCCATCCACGCGGATAGCACCTACAAACTCGTGTACCTTCTTCACACGATGACCAATGTGACCACCATAGAGGGTGTCATCAAACGACCAGGCATTGGTCATTGGGTCAATCATCACGAGGGGAACAGCAGGCAGACGAAGGTCATTCTGCACGATTGGAGCATCCTTCGATGCACACGACACAGCGCATAGTGTCGCGAAGAAAAGTAACAATCTCTTCATACTTTCTCACATTTAGGTTAATAATAAAACAAAAAAACGACCTACAAGAGCTGTAAGTCGTTTTTCGTTGCGGTGCGTAGGGGACTCGAACCCCTGACCCCGTGCGTGACAGGCACGTATTCTAACCAGCTGAACTAACGCACCATTTGCTGATTGCGATTGCAAAGGTAGTACAAAAATCTTATTCTGCAAATTTTTAGCCAAAAATTTTTGATATTTTTTTGAATTAATATAGGGCTTGTGCGCTATTTATGGGTGTAATTATTGATGAATCAGGGTGTTGAGTTATTTGTTTTTGAGATGAAAATTTTTGCTTTTTATTACAATGTAGGCCACTCCATAATAGATAACGGCTAAAATGATGAGTGAAAAAATCTCATTTCCTGCCTGCTGGGCTGTGGCTCCTGCGGTTTGTATCTTGATGAAACCCATTGTGGCGTGGGTGCTGGGGAAGATTGTGGCTACATACCGCCACACTCGGGGCATCGCCTCCGTTGGGAATGAGATGCCGCTGAGCATTAATAGCGGAATAGAGCTCCAAAGAAGCACCATCATCGAAGTCTCGCGTCGCTGGAACAGCTCGCCTAGGGCACTGCTCATAAATGTACAGCAGAGTAGATAGACTGAAAGGAGTAGTGCAAGCGCTGAGGGTGATCCGTTGGCGGGATAGTGAAATAGTGGAAAATGTATATTTATAAGGTAAAGCACTATGATGGCATAGATAAGTGCGTGGGCTGTGGCTCGGCACAGAATGGTGGCGGCGGGACGTTGAGTGGGGGTCGAGCCTGCCCTTTCGCGGCGTGTTCCGCTTATCATTCCTACGCCGATAAGCATCGTTTGTTGGAGAATGAGGATGATGACGGGTGGCATCACAAAGATGCCGTAGCCTTGTTGAGGGTTAAAAAGCGTGTGGAAGTTTAAGCGCGCTGGCTGGATGATGGCTTGGCTCGCTGGGGGGCCAATCTCCTGCATTGCCAGATGTCTAAGTTCGATGTGGGCGTCGAAATCAGTGATGATAGCTGCCAGCTCCTTGTAGCTCTGGCGATAGACGAGCATATAGCTCGCATCGAGATATGTTGCCACCGTGGTCTGCTCACAACGCAGCAGCCGCGATTCAAAATCGCTTGGGATATAGACCACGCCGTAAATCTTACGCTCGAAAAATAGTCTCTTAGCCTGCTCCATATCTGTCGGATTGTAGGCTATGAAGATATTTTCGCCAGTGTTGATGTCCTTCATCAGTTGGCGGCTCAAAGTCGAGTGGCTATGGTCGATGACTCCGATGGGGATGTTGGTTAGAAACTCGGTGTCGTAGGTTAGGGAGTAGATGGTGGCATAGATAATGGGCGCGGCTACCATTATCAGCACAACTCCCTTGTCACGAAATATATCGCGCCACTCTCTGGGGCTTATGTCGAATAGGTGTCGCATCTTGGATTATGATTTACGGAGTATCAGGTTGTTGGTTGCAATCTTTCTTAGGCGGGGAGCAAGAACTATGGCGAGTGGCAAAAAGAGTATCATCTTGCATAGTGATCCAATGGAGTTTGCGGCTGGGGCACCTCTGAGGATCTGGTCTATTACGATGTCGGTGAAGTAGGTGAAGGGAAACAATGCTCCGAAATTTTGCATTACGGTGTGCATCGCCATACGGGGAAAGGTGAGTCCCGAGAGCGAAAAGGCCATTACCGAATAGCCTCCACCAAGCGAGAGGGCAAGGCGCATATTTGTGGTGAGAATGACGGTCACCACGGCCAAAGCCATATAGCAGACAATGAGCAGTATGCCCGCGATGGCAATCATCCAGCCATTGCCGTTGAGAGGTATGCCCATTGCGTAGAAAAGCGATGAGAAGATAATCGCCTCCCATCCAACCATAATGCAAAATATGGGCGTTAATTTAGCGGCAAGAGCTGTGGTTAAGGAGCCTTGTGCCGCAGAGAGCCACTCTTGCAAAGTGGCATAGCGCAATTCCGAGCCGAGCGAGAATATTGTCGCGAGCATTGTGAAAATCACTATCATCATAGGCATAAACAGCGGCGAGAGGTAGTAGCTGTAATTGGTGTAGGGGTTGAAGAGTATGTGGGTGTTGAGTTGAATGGGCATTGTCAGTGCCATCGCCTGCTCCTGACTAATGCCCTGGCTTTGGAGTGAGAGTACGCTTGTGCCGATGTTGAATGTGGTAGCCGAGGATAGCAATCCTTTGGAGATAAGACCGTTTTTAAGGATGTTAAGTCCCGAGATGTAGGCCTCGATGCTTGTTTGCGATAGTGAGTATATATCCCGTTCAAACGAGCTGGGTATCACCACCATCGCATCGGCCTCGCCTTCTAAGATTAGCTCCCTACCCTGCTCTGTGTCTGTTATGTTGTGGCGTATGTCTATCTCGGGCGAAGCGTCAATCATTGTTGCCAGCTGGCGCGAGAGTGTGGAGTTGTCTTGGTTGAGCAAGGCGATAGGCAGTTCGCGTGGTGAGCCCTGATGAAAGAGTGTGGCGAAGAGTGTGATGGCGAGGGCTGGCAAGAGCGTGAGAGATAGCCAATAGGCGGGAAATTCTCGTATGCGTCCCACCTCGCGTCTTAGCGTGGATATGAATGATTGCGATGATGTCATTGTTTGATAAGGGGTTTGAGATTAACCAAAGCGCTCATTCCTGGGCGGAGTCTTGGATGGTGGATAACGGGGGTTGCTTTGATGGAGAATGTACGGATGTCAAAACCTCCCTGAGCGCGTGTCGCGCTCCAAGTGGCAAAATCGGCTTGTGGTGAGATGAAGGTGACTTCGAGTGTGATGTCGCAGTCCAATGCGGGGATGTAGGCATCGAAGCGCGTACCCTGATTAAAATGAGGTAGCAGGCTCTCCTTGATATTGAATGTAATCCAGCTGTCCTGGGTGTCAAGTATGGTCAATACGGGAAAGCCGCTGCCGACCAACTCCCCTACTTGCGATATGATCGTCGCCACCTGACCATCGGTGGGTGAATACACCGCCGCATCGTCGATGTAGGACTCTACCTCGCTCACGGCCCCCTCGGCCTGTCGCAGTTGTGCGGTGGCAGCCTCCTTGTCTTGGAGTGTAGCACCCGCCAGGGCCAGGTCGTATTGTGCTTTGGCCGCCGATTCGGTGGCGATGGCTGCTTGAAGGTTGGCCTCGGCCTCGTCGAATTTCTGGGTAGCGACAACTCCTTGGGTGTAGAGAGCCTCAACGCGTGAGAAGGTCTTTTGGGCGAGTACGCGACCTGCTTGCGCCTTCTGCCAAAGGTTACGAGCCTCTTCGATGAGTTGCTTGCGTGAGCCGAGCAGGGCTCTCTGGTCAAGCGCTGCCGCGGCACTTTTGGCTGCCTCAGCCTGGCGTAGCTTGGCGTCGAGCTCGGGTGTCGAGAGGGTGTATAGCAACTCTCCCTTTGTGACTTGCTGACCCTCGCTGACGCTCATCGAGGTGATGCGACCTGCAATTTTGGATGCCGCTTTGTAACTGCGGCACTCCGCCGTGCCTTGCAAAATTAGAGGTTCGCGCTGGCGCAAAATGTGGCCAACGATAAGGATTGAGGCGATTGTAAGAAGTAATGCGCTTAGGATGAGTGATAACTGTTTTTTATCCATTTTTTTTGAGTCTTAAAAGTCTTGTGAAAAGCCTATGCTGTGGCTGTTAGGACTTGATGTGTAGGCTGGATATTCGTCGCTTATGCCGGCCGTTTCCAATAGTTTTGCAAGAGTTGTGTCGTAAAAATATGCGGCTTGCAGCATTTCGATTTCAGCCTTTGCTAATTCAAGTTCGGCGTCGATGAGTTCGGTGGCCGTCGCCCAACCATCAGCGAAGGCAATGCGTTTGATTCTTAGGTATTCTGCGGCAAATTTTATGGCGGCTTGTGAAGCGAAAATTTTGTTTAGGTGGCTCTTGGTTTGATTGTATAGTGTTTCGACCAAAAGCGTTATTTCATCCTGTGCCTCCAACTCTAATTGCTGAACTTGTCGCAGGTTGAGTTTTGCCGCCTGGTATTTGTGTTCGCGGCTGAGTCCATCGAAGATTTTCATATTCACTCCCACTCCCACAGCCCAGCGAGGTACGAGATGGCTTACCTTGTGGCGATAGATGTTTCCGCCCATCATAGCCACAACTTGTGGTAGGAAATCGGCTCGTTGCAGCGCGATATTCTCCTCGGCAAGATGACTCTCTATGTGTAGCTGGTTGAGTGAGGGGTTGTGATTAAGGCTCAGCGATTTGAAATAGGCCACGTTCTCTATATTGTCGAGATAAAACATCTCGGTTGTGGGAATGAATCCCTCTTTCTGATGCAGCGCTGTAAGGATGGCTGATTCGATGTTGCTGACTTGCAAAGTGGCATCATCAAGCTGTTGCTTTGCTTTGGCAAGTTCGTACTCCACATAGAGCATTTCGCTCTGGGCGATCATTCCCTGATTATGGAGTGCGATGGCGTCGCTTAGATGTCGTTGGATGCCATCGACAGCCTGCTGGCGCACCTTCCTGACTTGGTGAGCGAGTTGCAGGCCGAAGTAATACTCCACCATCTGGCTTATTGTGGCATTGCGAAGCTCGATGCTCTGCTCCTGCGACAGGTTTTCCTCGAAACGTGCTACACGGTTGGCGATGTTGATTTTGCCTCCTGTGTAGATTGGTAGCGAAATGTCGCCGCCGATGAATCCGAAGTTGCGGTCTTGTAATTTGTAGCTCCAATCTATGCTTGTGAGCTGCTTGGTAACACCTTGTATCTGCTCGGCCATTGTGGGTGATATTAACCCCTCGGCTACTCCCTGATCTATTATTTGTTGGGCGGCGTTGCCAAGGGTTGATTTTAGATGGTTGACATCGATTGCTATGTCACTATTGGTGTGGACAAAACTGCCCGTAAGGTTGATTTGTGGGGCGCGTAGGCCGATGGCAGCTCTGCGGTTGTTGGTGGCAGCCATAGTCTTGTAGGTGGCTGCTTTGATTGCGTTGCTCTCCTTTAATGATATTGCTATTGCCTCGCTTAGCGTAAGCTCCTTGTTGGTTGTTTGCGCCATTGTGGAGAGGCTAAGTAGGAGGAGGCATAAGAGAAAAATTGCCCTCATAATTTGTGGTTTTTTAGGGCAAATATATTGGGTTTGACACTTGTTTAGTAGCGTAATGTTGTAATGAGTGATAGATGTGTCTAAGTGGATTATTATCTGCGCTTTATTGTGTTGTGAAGGAGTATTTGTTGGGCTGTGTGGAGTATTGGAAAAGAGTGTAATGTTTCTTGGTGTTTTGATGCGTGGAGGGATTTTAATGAAACGGCGTGGCCGGATTTGTGATTTTGAACTTTGCATACGCATCGCCTTTGGCATATATGTTGTGACGGCAGAGGTTGAAACTATTGCTATAACAGAGTTATAGTTCTTGATAGGAGTAAAGAGAAATTAAAAAAGAATGAAAAAAATGAGAAAAGTTAGACTTTTATTGGTTTGTGGTGTTTTGTTTGGCGTGGGCCAAGCGTGGGCACAGAGTTATTCGGATGACTATCATCCCATTGTGTTGATGATGCTTACCGAAAAGAGCCGTGGTGGCTATCCCGTTTCGATGGAGGGCGTGATAATCGAGCAGGCTAAGGCTATAGGTAATGTTAAAGAGGATTACCAGGCGACGCGTCGTGAGGGTTTCCAGCAGTCGCATAATCCTCAGATTATCTTCTCGACGGCTGATAATCGCTTTTCGTTGGGTTTGGGCGGTTATGTGAATCTTCGTACGAGTTATGATTTTAAGGGTGCGGTGGATGATATTGATTTTGTGCCATACAAAATCCCTATCGTAGCAAACTATGCCAACCGTCAGCGTGTGATGATGGATGCTACCACTTCGCGTATCTTCACTAAGGCTGTCATAAACTCTCGCACGGTGGGTCCTGTGGTGGCTTATGTTGATATGGATTTCCGCGGTGGTGAGCAGTTTAGTTATACCCCACGCTTGCGTTCGGCTTATGTGTCGGTGTTGGGCTTTACGGCGGGTCGTGATGTGACTACATTCTGTGATTTGGAGGCTGCTCCTGTGACAGTGGATTTCCAGGGCCCTAATGCCTACAATTTCAACTTTGCCACTATGCTTCGTTATGAGCACTCATTCTTCCAGGATCATCTGACGATGGGTATTGCGCTCGAAATGCCAGTGGTGAGTGGTAGTTATGGCGAGAATTTTAGCCCTATCTCGCAGCGTGTACCCGATGTACCTATCTATGTGGAGTATGCGTGGGGTCGTGAGTGTCGCAGCCACGTGCGAGCATCGGCAGTGCTCAGAAATATGTATCTTCACAACGATGAGCGCGGTAGCAATACGAGCCTATTTGGTTGGGGTGTGCAGCTAAGTGGTCGTGTGGCCGTGTGTGATATGGCGAGCATCTATTTCAATGGCGTCTATGGTGAGGGTATCACCCCTTATATTCAGGACTTGACCGGTAGTGGCCTTGATTTCACGCCGAATCCAGCCAATGCCAACCAAATTCAGACTATGCCTATGTGGGCTGTTCAGGGTGCGGCACAGTTGGATATAATCCCATCTCAGATGTGGGTGTCGGGCGGTTATTCGGTGGCTCGTGTTCAGCAGGAGAATGGATTCTATACTCCTAATGAGTATCGCCGAGGTACCTATATCTTCGGTAATGTGTTCTATCGTGTGACCGATAATTTCACCCTTGCCGCAGAGTATCTCCACGGCGGTAGAAAGAATATGGATGGCTTAAAGGGTGAGGCTAATCGTGTGAGTGTGATGTTGCAGTATAATTTTTAACCGAGCATTTCTCTCCCTTACGGCAAACAAAAGAGGCTACCTTTTTTATGGTAGCCTCTTCCATTAAATAGGTGACTATTAATAATTCTCCTTCTTTGGCTCGAAGTATGCCTGTGCGTGAGCGCAAGCTGGACACTTGATAGGAGCCTCCTTTGCCAAGATAACGTAACCGCAGTTACGGCACTGCCACCAAATCTCGTTGTCGCGGATGAATACTGTACCGTTTGTTACGCGCTCCAAGAGCTTCAAGTAGCGACGCTCGTGCTCAGCCTCAACCTTTGCAATCTGACGGAATGTCTCAGCTATCTCAGGGAATCCCTCCTCGTCGGCAACCTTTGCGAACTCAGCGTAGAGAATATCCCACTCCTCGTGCTCGCCCATAGCGGCAGCCAAAAGGTTCTCAGATGTTGTACCAATCTTACCTGCTGGATATGTTGCTGTGATCTCCAAATCACCACCCTCCAAATACTTGAAGAACTTCTTTGCGTGCTCCTTCTCCTGCTCTGCAGTCTCAGTAAATACACCTGCGATCTGCTCATAACCCTCCTTCTTTGCTACGCTTGCGAAGAAAGTATAACGATTGCGTGCCTGGCTCTCGCCTGCAAATGACTTCAAGAGATTCTTCTCTGTCATTGTACCTTTGATGCTCATAATTGTGTAAGTTTTATGGTTTATAAATTTTGTTTCATTTTCCTAATGCAAAGATAGATGTTTTTTGAAATTTGTCAATAGGTAAATGATATTAAAAATTTATAATGTTATAAATTGGTCTTATAACTATTGGTTTTAATTTTCATTTCACTCATAAAACGCGATACTCTATAATAATATTGTACTAAAATCATCTAAAATACATTAAAGTATCGGGTTTTGCTCGGCACTTTTTTGTTATGAGGGGAATTTTTACTATTTTTGCGTGAATTACGCAATCTTGAAATAATAATAAACAAAAATAGATATGGCAGACGAGAAAATTATCTTTTCGATGGTGGGCGTTTCAAAGACTTTCACCAACCAGAAAAAGGTGTTGAACAACATCTACCTCTCATTCTTCTATGGCGCTAAGATCGGTATTATCGGTCTTAACGGTTCGGGTAAATCTACCCTGATGAAGATTATCGCAGGTATCGACAAGAACTATCAGGGCGAGGTTGTCTTCGCTCCTGGTTACTCAGTTGGTTATTTGGAGCAGGAGCCTCAACTCGACGACTCAAAGACAGTAAAGGAGATTGTCGAGGAGGGTTGCGCTGCTACGGTTGCGTTGCTCAAAGAGTATGAGGATATCAATATGAAGCTCTGTGAGCCAATGTCGGACGACGAGATGAATGCCCTCATCGAGCGTCAGGGCGAGCTCTACGAGCAGATTGACCACGTTAACGGTTGGGAGCTTGATAGCGTGTTGGAGCGTGCGATGGATGCTTTGCGTTGTCCAGATCCAGATCAGAGCGTGAAGGTGTTGTCGGGTGGTGAGCGCCGCCGTGTGGCTTTGTGTCGTTTGTTGTTGCAGCAACCAGATGTGCTTCTGTTGGATGAGCCTACCAACCACCTCGATGGCGAGTCTATTGATTGGTTGGAGCAGCACTTGCAGCAGTATAAGGGTACGGTTATCGCTGTTACCCACGACCGTTACTTCTTGGATAACGTGGCTGGCTGGATTTTGGAGCTCGACCGTGGCGAGGGTATTCCTTGGAAGGGCAACTACTCAGGCTGGCTCGATCAGAAGTCAAAGCGTTTGGCTCAGGAGGAGAAGCAGGAATCTAAGCGTAGAAAGACTTTGGAGCGCGAGTTGGAGTGGGTGCGTATGTCGCCATCGGGTCGTCGTGCCAAGAGTAAGGCTCGTTTGTCGGCCTACGATAAGTTGATGAACGAGGATGTAAAGCAGAAGGAGGAGAAGCTTGAAATCTTCATCCCTAACGGTCCACGTTTGGGTGATGTAGTTATCGAGGCTAATAATGTGAAGAAGGTATTTGGCGACCGCATCTTGTATGAGGGATTGGACTTCAAGTTGCCACCAGCAGGTATTGTGGGTGTCATAGGTCCTAACGGTACGGGTAAGACTACCCTCTTCCGTATGATTATGGATTTAGAGAAGCCTACCGAGGGTACATTCACCGTAGGTCAGACTGTAAAGCTCGCTTATGTCGATCAGCAGCACAAGTCTATCGATCCCGAGAAGAGCGTTTATGAAGTTATCTCTCAGAATAGCGATTTGATTACTTTGGGTAACCGTCAGATTCCTGCGCGTGCTTATGTTGCTCGCTTTAATTTCAGCGGTGCCGATCAGGAAAAGAAGTGCGGTATGTTGTCGGGTGGTGAGCGTAACCGCTTGCATTTGGCTTTGGCACTCAAAGAGGAGGGTAACGTACTTTTGCTCGATGAGCCAACCAACGATATCGACGTGAACACATTGCGTGCATTGGAGGAGGGTTTGGAGAACTTCGCAGGTTGCGCTGTGGTTATTTCGCACGATCGTTGGTTCTTGGACCGTATCGCAACGCACATCCTTTCATTCGAAGGTGATTCGAAGGTTGTATTCTACGAGGGCTCATACTCGGAGTACGAGGAGTGGAAGAAGTTGCAGGGAATGGATACAGCTCCAAAGCGCGTGAAGTACCGCAAACTTACAGAGAATCAGTAGGATTTTTATAGGAAATAATTAATTCTAAATTTAGATTCTATTGCCGTCATTGCTGTTTGTGCTGGAAGGTGATTTTGAATTTTGAATTTTGAATTTTGAATAGGATTAAATATGGCACAGAAACCATCAATTCCAAAGGGTACGCGTGACTTCTCGCCAGCCGAGATGATGCGTCGTACATATATTTTCGAGACAATCAAGGGTGTGTTCCGCACATACGGCTTTGCACCACTGGAGACCCCTTCGATGGAGAACCTCTCAACGCTGCTTGGTAAGTATGGCGACGAGGGTGATAAGCTCTTGTTTAAGATTTTGAACTCGGGCGACTATGCTGCTGGTCTTAACGACGAGCAGGTGCGCAACGCTTCGAAGATTTGCGAGAAGGGTTTGCGTTACGATTTGACCGTTCCATTCGCCCGCTATGTTGTGCAGCACCAGAATGAAATTACATTCCCATTCAAGCGTTATCAGGTGCAGCCTGTGTGGCGTGCTGACCGCCCTCAGAAGGGCCGTTACCGTGAGTTCTATCAGTGTGATGTCGATGTTATCGGCTCACGTTCGTTGCTCAACGAGGTGGAGCTTATTGAGATTGTGGAGCGTGTATTCGCAAAGCTCGGTATCAATGTGGTGTTGAAGATGAACAACCGTAAGATCTTGTACGGTATTGCCGAGGCTATTGGTCACGCCGACAAGATGATGGATATTACTATCGCTATCGATAAGTTGGAGAAGATTGGTATCGACAATGTAAAGGCGGAGCTCGCTGAGCGTGGCTTGGAGGCTGAGGCTATCGAGAAGTTGCAGCCAATCCTCGAATTGTCGGGTACAAATGCCGAGAAGTTGCAGAAGTTGTCGGAGGTTATCGGTTGCTCGGAGACAGGTGTGAAGGGTATTGAGGAGATGTCTGAGATCTTTGGTTATGTCGAGAAGTTGGGCATTGGTCTTGCTATTGAGTTGGATCTCTCTTTGGCACGTGGTTTGAACTACTATACAGGCGCAATCTTTGAGGTCAAAGCTTTGGATTTTGCAATCGGCTCAATCTGTGGTGGTGGCCGCTACGATGACTTGACAGGTATTTTTGGTTTGCCGAATACGTCGGGTGTGGGTATCTCGTTTGGTGCAGACCGTATCTACGATGTGATGGTGGGCTTGGATCTCTTCCCTGAGGAGGTGAACTTCACTACAAAGGTGTTGTTTGTGAACTTGGGTGATGATGAGAAGTTGGCGTCGCTCAAAATTATGCGTTCGTTGCGCGATGCGGGCATCGCGACTGAAATCTACCCCGAGTCGGCTAAGATGAAGAAGCAGATGGAGTATGCTAACCGTCGTATGATTCCTTATGTGGTGATTATCGGTAGCAACGAGTTGCAGGAGGGTAAAGCCACTGTAAAGAATATGCGTACGGGCGAGCAGCAGACCGTGGAGTTTGCTTCAGTCGGCGGATGTTTAGAGTAAGTATGAAAAGAGGAGTTATAATAACCTTTATATTAAATGTAGTGTTGAGCCTGTTGCCCTATGTGGTGCAGGCTCAACGCAATAATGCGGCTGCTGTAATGCAGTTGCAAAAGCTAAATAGCGTCTATCGCTATCTCCACACATCCTATGTCGATAGTGTGGCTATGGAGTCTATTGTCGAGAGTGGTATCCGAGCAATGCTTGAAGAGTTGGATCCTCACTCAGTTTATCTTGATAAAAAGGAGATGGACTCTTCGCGCGAATTGACCGATGGAGAGTTTAGTGGCATTGGCGTGGAGTATAATGTCTTGAACGATACCATCATTGTGGTTAATGCTATGTTGCAGGGTCCTGCCGAGAAGGTGGGTATGATGCCTAATGACCGCATTGTGGAGATTGATGGCGAGAGCGTGGTGGGTATAGCTCGTGCTGACGTTCCACCGCGTCTGCGAGGTGAGGCTGGTAGCGTGGTCAATGTGGGTGTCGTGCGTCGAGGTGTTGAGGGGGTGCTTCACTTCTCCATCAAGCGTGATAAGATCCCTATCACCACTGTTGATGCAGCTTTTATGGCCGCGCCGGGAGTGGGATACATCAAGGTCAATAGGTTTGGTCGCACCACAATGCAGGAGTTTGGTAATGCGTTGAAGGGTTTGGGTAGTGTGGAGGCGTTGATTTTGGACCTTGATAATAACGGAGGAGGATTGCTCGACCAGGCTGTCGATATGGCTGGATATTTCCTGCCAAGGGAGTGTGCGGTTGTCTCAACCGAGGGGCGTGCTGTCGAGCATCGCAATTACTATGCGCGCGAAAGTAACCGTTTTGGAGGGCGTTTGGTGGTGATGGTCAATGAAAACTCGGCATCGGGAAGCGAGATTGTTGCAGGTGCTGTGCAGGATTGGGATCGAGGTGTTGTAGTGGGTCAGGCGAGCTTTGGTAAGGGCTTGGTCCAGAGTCAAATACCGCTGGCTGACGGTTCGGCTATAAGGCTTACTGTTGCACGCTATCATACCCCATCGGGGCGAGTTATTCAGCGACCTTATGAGCGTGGTCATAAGGAGGAGTACTACAAGGCCCATTTGCAGCGAGGGGATAACAATCCTAAGTGCGAGGATGGGGCTAAGGAGTATCATACGTTGCGTTTGATGCGTCCTGTGTATGCAGATGGTGGTATTATGCCCGATGTGAAGGTCGAGGTTGATACTACGCAGGTGAGCGCTTATCTGGTCAAGGTGATAGCTCAGGGTGTGTATGGTGATTTTCTGCTTGATTATTTGGATCGCAATAGGGTTGATTTGCAGACCCGCTACCCCACTTTTGAACAATTTGACGAGGGCTTTGAACTCTCAGATGCGGAGCTTGAAAGTGTGGTGAAGATGGCTCAAAAGCGCGGCGTTGAGCGCGATGAAGAGGGCCTTGTGCAATCTCGTAATTTGATGAAAATTCAAATAAGTGCATTGATTGCTCAGAGGCTTTATTCGGCTTCGGAGTATTATCGTTATATCAATCCTCGAGTTAATGATTCTTATAAAAAGTCGTTGGAATTATTAAAGAATTGGCAATCAGCCGATAATTGGGTGATAAAATAACCTTGATGTTTTGATGATTGTAGTTCTTCGGTAATTTGATTGGAAAATATTTGCCAAAATGAAAAATTTTGTCTAATTTTACCAGTCGAAAAACAATATCATTGCATTATGGATTCAGAATTTTTGTCACCACGAAAGGATTCGACCGAAAGCTATGGAGATTCGGTGTTCACAAAGATGATTAAAGCTGGTCATCGTACATATTTTATTGATGTTAAGACTACGCGTGCGAATGATCATTTTATAAGCATTACAGAGTTGCGTAAAAAGATTACACCAGAGGGTGTGGTAAATGAGCGTAACAAGGTTTTTGTCTATCAGGAGGACCTCGATAAGTTTATGGGAGGTTTGAAGGCAGTTTTGAACTATTTGGAGAACGTTGGTCAGGTAGATGACAACGTGATGGATGAGTAATAGTTTGTTTTATTTTGAGGGAGATGAGCGAGAGAGATTTTAATAGTGTATTGCTTGGTTTTAGCGGCGGTGTGGATAGTGTCACCGCCGTTAATATATTACGCGATAGAGGTCTGCGAGTTGTTGCGCTGACGTTGGATACGGTGGCCGATCATCAGATGATTGCTGATGCCGTGGCTCGTGCTCAGATGCTTAGCGTTGAGCATCTGGTAAAGGATGTGAGCGAGGATTTTCAGCGCAGTATAGTGGATTATTTTGTCGAGAGCTACTCTTTGGGGCGCACCCCTGCCCCTTGCACCGTGTGTAATAATTATATAAAGTGGCGTTATCTGCAATCAGAGGCCGATAGGCTTGGCATTGATGCCATTGCTACGGGGCATTATTTCAATGTGGAAAAATATGACGGACGTTATTATGTTGCTCGTGCTGCCGATGAGCGTAAGGATCAGTCATATTATTTGTGGGGGCTGAAACAAGATGTTTTGGCTCGCGTCATTACCCCAATGGGGCAAGTTATCAAGCAGGAGATTAAGCAGGAGGCGCAGCTCGTATTTTCGAAGGTTAAGGAGAGTATGGGGCTCTGTTTTTTGCAGGGAAAGATGTATTGCGATTTCCTCATAGAACACAATCCTACGGTGTTGTGTGAGGGGGAGATTGTCAACGAGCAGGGTGAGGTTGTGGGTCGCCACGATGGTGTGGCGTTTTATACCATTGGTCAGAAGCGAGGGCTCGATATGTCGTTGCAGGGAGTGAGTGTTGTGGCAATTGATGCTGAGCGTAATAGACTGATTGTTGGCGAAAATGCGCGTTTATATCACGAAGTGCTTGAAGTAAAGGATTGTAATATCGTTTGGCGTGAGGAGTTTGTGGATTCCTCAGATGTTAGGGTTATGGTCAGAGGTATTGGTCGTAATCCAGAGGGCTTTGCAAGAGAGGTGAGAGAAATAGATGGCGGTTTTAGAATTAAACTCAGCAATCCGGCGTGGGCACCTGCTGTGGGGCAGCCTGTGGTATTTTATCGTGGCAATAGAGTGATTGGTGGCGGAATTTTAGAGGCCTATTATTAAGTCGTTTTGCAGTTTTTTTTTTAATCAAAAAGATATATCTTTGCCGTGGATTTTTAATAGACAAAATGTATGGTGAAGAAGTTGTATGATTGGATGCTCTCGTGGGGCGATTCGCGCTGGGGTGGCTTGGCTCTTTTTTTGTTTGCTATGGCCGAGTCGAGTTTCTTTCCCATTCCGCCCGACGTGTTGCTTATAGCTCTCTGTATTGGCGCTGTGGTTAAGTCGTTCCGTTTTGCAACGCTTTGTCTGGCGGGCTCAATTGTGGGTGCAATTATAGGTTATTTTATTGGCTTTTTCTTGTGGCAGAATACCGCGGGAGAATATACTGCGCTTGCCAATTTCTTCTTTGACCACGTCTTCTCGTTGGAGAGTTTTCAGAGTGTGGGTTCGTTGTATGAAAAATATAATTTCTGGGTTGTCTTTACGGCGGGTTTTACCCCACTTCCATATAAGGTTTTTACCATTTCAGGCGGTCTGTTCCACATTAACTTTTTGATGTTTTTGGTGGCGTCGATCATCTCGCGCGGATTGCGATTTTTCCTTATTGCGGCCTTGATTTGGAAGTTTGGCGCGCCGATTAAACAATTTATTGATAAATATTTCAACCTCCTGGCAATCGTATTTACTGTTCTGCTCGTGGGTTCATTCTTTTTGATTGCACATCTGTTGTAATTGTGAAGCGTTTTGGATTGATAGGTAAGAAGTTAGGTCATTCGTTCTCGGCCTCATATTTCGCTGAAAAGTTTGAGTGTGAGGGCTTGGCTGGTGAGTGTCGCTATGACCTTTATGAGTTGTCAGAGATTGAGCAGGTGAAGGAGTTTTTGCTTACGCCTGGCTTGGTGGGCTTTAATGTAACTATCCCCTACAAACAGCAGATTATCCCCTATCTGGATTTGCTTGATGAGAAGGCTAAGGGTGTTGGTGCGGTGAATTGCGTAAGGCTGGAAGCTGACGGACGTCTGGTGGGCTATAATACTGATATTGTCGGAATCGAGGTGTCGCTTGACAAGTTGGTTGGTGAGGCTAAGATAGATGGCGCTTTGATATTGGGAACGGGTGGAGCTGCTCAGGCGGTGAAGTATGTGCTCAGGCAGCGCGGTATTGCCTATAAAGTCTTGTCGCGCGAGGCAGGTAGAGCTGATATGACCTATGATGAGGTGGATAAGTCGGTGATGGAGTCACATCATTTGATTATAAATTGTTCGCCTGTGGGTATGTATCCCCGTGTTGATGAGGCGCCAAATATCCCCTATGCGATGCTTTCCACATCGCACTATCTTTTTGATTTGGTCTATAACCCATTGCAGACTCGTTTTATGTCGCTCGGCATAGAACGCGGAGCGTCTGTTCTCTCGGGTATTGATATGCTCTATGCTCAGGCCGAGGCTGCGTGGGCGATTTGGAATCGTTAGCCTAATTATCGTAGGCCTCTAAAATCTCTTTGGCTCGGCTCTTATCCTCGGTCCTGACGACTAATTGTGCTGGCATAATGCCTGTTGGGTATAATGCCGCCATAATCTCGTTGCGGATTGAGGCCCAGATGCCTTCACCCTCTAAAATAGACTTGTCCCACTCTGCGTCGTTGATAGAGTCATACTCTCTGATCACGACAAAACCTTTCTCAGTCATAATCTCATAGTTTTATAGTCCCTATAACAAAGTTATGTATTTTGTTGATAACTTACAATGATTAAACCAAAATAATTCTAAATTTTATATGTATATTTGTGTGCGGTCGTAGGCGTATTTGCGCTTGGGGGCTAAAATTCAAGTAGTCAATATGAAACGAATTTGGTTTGGCATATTTTTAGGGGTAATTATTGCGGTGTCGCTGTGGTTTGGTTTCCACGGTCGATACAATCATTATGAGCTACTCCCCCATCGTATGCTTGTTGCCGACCAGGTGATAGATGAGGCCATAGCGCGAGATGATTTTCCTGGCGCTGTGTTGTGTGTGGTGGGTCGTGATAAGAGTTCGGGCAGGAGTAAGATTCTTTATCTGAAAGCCTATGGTAACCGTCAGGTGACATCGTTTCAGGCTGATAATGGTTTTGTGCCCGATACCATAGCGATGACTACCGATGCTGTGTTTGATCTGGCTTCGTTGAGCAAGTGTGTGGGTACTACCCTCTCAGTAATGCGTCTGGTCGAGGATGGTAAGTTGAGAATTGATGACCCTGTGTCACGATATATTGAGGATTTCAACCCTTGGGAGAGTGTTCCCGAAAAGCGTGGCGACAAGGTTGAGCGTCGCGAGATTACGGTGCGCCATCTGCTGGACCATACATCGGGCCTCGCTGCTGGAATATATGTCCCCTCGTTTGCAAAGCGATATGAAAAGTATGGCGAATTAAAACACCTTAATTTACGCGATTCGCTCATCTCGTATCTTGCCACCGAGGCTCCGCGTAATACCCCTCCGGGTGAGAATATGCGTTATAGCTGTCTTAATTTTATTACTTTGCAGGCTATCATCGAGCGCATTAGTGGTAAGCGATTGGATAAGTTTGCTGACGAGGCAATATTTGAGCCGTTGCGCTTGAAAAACACTTGGTATAATCATATCCGTGAAAATTCTCACTACGATCATAACATTCCTATTGTCCCTACATCGGTCTATGGCGAAGGTTATATCCTCAAAGGCGATGTTCACGACCCTACGGCGCGCGAAGTGAATTATGGCGTGTCGGGCAATGCGGGATTGTTCTCTTGTGCTGAGGATTTGGCTGTGGTGGCCGCAATGCTAATGGGCGGCGGAAATGTAGAGATACCCCAAGAGGGCTTGGCTGGTAAGTTGGGCCTAAAAGAGAAGGTAAGGCTCTACTCCCACCATACGGTAGATACCTTCTTCTTGCTCGATGATAAGGCCCAAGAGAATGGCCGTACGCTGGGCTGGGCGACGGGCTCGTTTGGAGATTTGGATGATTACCAGCGCGTCATCAACCATACGGGATATACGGGCACATCGCTCCAAATGAATCTTGACGAGGGCGTCGCCATCATATTTTTAACCAACCGAGTGCATCCGCTGGATGATGGATCAGTCGGTAGAACACGAGCTTTGGTGACCAATATCATCAGCTCGGCATTAACTAAATAATAGGTCAGACAGATATGCAGGATTTTGTTCATCTTCACGTACATTCGCAATACTCGCTTTTGGATGGTCAAGCGAGCATACCTCGTTTGGTTGATAAGGCCATAGCTGATGGAATGAAAGGTATTGCTGTTACCGACCACGGTAATATGTTCGCCATCAAGGAGTTCTGGAACTATGTCAAAAAGAAGAATGGTGCCCGCAAGGATAAGATAAAGGAATTGCAGTCGAAAATCGACGCTCTGCAACAGCAGTTGGATGGTGAGCCATCGCCCACTGCGGAGCAGATTGCCGAGCTGGCGAAGTTGAAGGCCGAGTTGGATGGTGTGCCCAAGCAGGATTTCAAGTGCATCATTGGCTGCGAGGTCTATGTAGCACGACGCGGAATGATCATCAAGGAGGATAAGCGTGACCAAAGCGGTTATCACCTCATCCTGCTTGCCAAGAATAAAGTGGGCTACCACAACCTTATCAAAATCGTGTCGAAGGCGTGGACCGATGGATATTATATGCGTCCACGAACAGATCGTCACGAGATAGAGAAGTATCACGAGGGCTTGATTTGTTGCTCGGCTTGCTTGGGTGGTGAGGTGCCAAAGCGTATTACTGCGGGCGAGATGGAGGCTGCCGAGGAGGCTGTGCAGTGGCACAAGAGCATCTTTGGTGAGGATTACTACCTCGAATTACAACTCCATAAGGCTACCGTGGAGAGGGCCAACCACGAGGCCTATGAGTTGCAGAAGGTGGTCAATGAGCATCTGTTGCAGCTCTCGGAAAAGTTTGGTGTCGAGTTGGTCTGCACCAACGATGTCCACTTTGTGGATGAGGAGAATGCCGAGGCGCACGATCGTTTGATATGTCTCTCGACGGGTCGTGATTTGGATGACCCCAAGCGTATGCTCTACTCAAAGCAAGAGTGGATGAAGACGCGTGCCGAGATGAATGCTATCTTTGAGGATGTTCCCCAGGCGCTCTCGAATACTGTAAAGATTTGTGATAAGGTCGAGAACTACTCTATCGACCACGCCCCCATTATGCCTACGTTTGATATCCCTGCCGAGTTTGGAACAGAGGAGGGTTATCGTGCAAAATATAGCGAGGAGGATCTCTTCAATGAGTTTACGCGTGACGAGAACGGTAATGTAGTAATGGAGGAGTCAGCTGCCAGAAAGAAGATAGATAAGTTGGGCGGTTATGATAAGCTATACCGTATTAAGCTCGAAGCCGATTACTTGGCACACTTGACGATGATTGGAGCCAAGAAGCGCTATGGTGACCCTCTCTCGGAGGAGGTGAGTGAGCTGTTGAAGTTCGAGCTTCATATTATGAAGACGATGGGTTTCCCAGGCTACTTCCTCATCGTGCAGGATTTCATTCGTGCAGCGCGCGAGGAGTTGGATGTCTCGGTGGGCCCTGGTCGTGGTTCGGCGGCGGGTTCGGCTGTAGCCTATTGCTTGGGTATTACCCAGATTGATCCTGTGAAATATGACCTGCTGTTTGAGCGATTCCTCAACCCTGACCGTATCTCGTTGCCCGATATTGATATCGACTTTGACGATGATGGTCGTGGTCGAGTGTTGAATTGGGTGACAAATAAGTATGGCAAGGAGAAGGTGGCGCACATCATTACCTATGGTACTATGGCCACCAAGATGGCATTGAAGGACGTCGCTCGTGTCCAAAAGTTACCACTGCCTGAGTCGGATAGGTTGTGTAAGTTGGTTCCCGACCGTATTCCCGACAAGAAGATTAACCTGAAAAATGCCATCGAGTATGTCCCCGAGTTGAAGGCTGCTGAGCAGTCGGAGGACCCTGTGATGCACGATACCATCAAATATGCCAAGATGTTGGAGGGTAATGTGCGAGGTACGGGTGTGCACGCTTGTGGTACGATTATCTGTCGTGACGATATCACCGATTGGGTGCCCGTTAGTACAGCCGAGGATAAGGAGACGGGCGAGAAGATGCTCGTGACGCAGTATGAGGGTGCTGTGATTGAGGATACGGGACTTATCAAGATGGACTTCTTGGGTCTTAAAACCCTCTCCATCATCAAGGATGCTGTGGCCAACGTCAAGCGCACCAAAGGAATTGATATTGATATCGATACGATTGATATTGCCGACCCTACTACCTATAAACTCTATTGTGCGGGCCGCACCGTCGGTACATTCCAGTTTGAGTCACCGGGTATGCAGAAATATTTGCGCGAGTTGCAACCTTCGACCTTCGAGGATTTGATTGCGATGAACGCTCTCTATCGTCCGGGTCCAATGGATTATATCCCTGACTTTATCGACCGTAAGCACGGCCGTAAGCCAATCGTGTATGATATTCCAATTATGGAGAAATATCTTAAAGACACCTACGGTATTACGGTATATCAGGAGCAGGTGATGCTTTTGTCGCGTCTGTTGGGTAACTTCACCCGAGGCGAGAGTGAAACGGTGCGTAAGGCGATGGGTAAGGAGATTAAGTCGAAGCTGGATGAGTTGAAGCCTAAGTTTATCCAAGGTGGTAAGGATAATGGTCACGACCCCGAGGTGTTGGAGAAGATTTGGGCCGACTGGGAGAAGTTCGCTTCCTATGCCTTCAATAAATCGCACGCTACCTGCTATTCGTGGGTGGCCTACCAGACTGCCTACTTGAAGGCTAACTACCCTTCGGAGTATATGGCGGCAGTGTTGAGTCGTAACTTGGCCGATATCAAGACCATTACCCAATATATGACTGAGTGTAAGCAGCATATGGGTATCAAGGTGTTGGGTCCTGATATCAACGAGTCGCAGCAGAACTTCTCGTCTAATCGAGATGGCGATATCCGCTTTGGTATGGCGGCCATCAAGGGTGTTGGTGAGGCTGCGGTGAAGGCTATTATCGACGAGCGTGAGGCAAATGGCCCTTACAAGGATATCTATGACTTTGTGGAACGTATTAATTACGGCGTCATCAACCGTAAGTGTTTGGAAAACATAGCCTTCTCTGGCGGTTTTGATTCGATTATTGATTTCAATCGTAGTAAATTCTTTGCAGTCGATGAGAAGAATCCTGCGGCTGTGCCATTCATTGAGCAACTTGTGCGTTATGGCCAGCGTGTGCAGCAGGAGAAACTCAATGCTCAGCAGAGCCTCTTTGGTGGTGGCGGAATGGTTGATATACAACGTCCATCGGTGCCCGTTGTCGAGGAGTGGAACCAGTTGCAGCTCCTGAACAAGGAGCGCGAGGTGATTGGCCTCTATCTGTCGTCACATCCGCTTGATGAGTATAAGTTCATCATCGACCATATGTGTAAGGCCGATATGAGTAGCTTGGGCGATTTGGAGCCACTCAGTGGTCAGGAGATTGCAGTGGCAGGTGTCGTGACGGGTGTGCAGCACTTGACAACCAAGACTGGTCGTGCGTTTGGTAAGTTTACGATGGAGGATTTCGATGGCGGCACCAAGGAGTTTGCACTCTTTGGCAAGGAGTATCAGAAATTCCGCGAGTTCTTGTATCCAAACTACTTCTTGATGATTCGAGGCAAGGTGCAGCCACGTCCATTTGGCGACAACCCCGAGTTGGAGTTCAAGATTTTGTCGATGATGCAGCTTGACGAGGTGCGCGACAAGATGATTCGGGAGGTTCACGTTGTGATTCCTATTGATAGCATCAGCGAGATGTTTGTTAAGGAACTATCTGATTTGATTATCGCTTCGGAGGGCAAGGTGCGTAAGAGCGACAAGGGCGAGAAGTCTTATGCTGTGGTGCGCTTTGCGATTGTCGATCGAGCGAATGGCGTGACGCTGAATATGTATTCGCGTAAATATAAAATCGAAGTTACACGAGATGTGGTGAAGTTTTTGGAGGACAACGATTTGAAATATACATTATCATAATATTAACTTATAAAAAACATTAAAACTATGGCATTAGCAATTACAAATGAGAATTATGAGGCGTTGATGGCATCAGGCAAGCCTGTTGTTATTGACTTTTGGGCAGAATGGTGTGGCCCTTGCCGTATGGTAGGCCCAATCATCGATGAGCTCGCTGAGGAGTATGGCGACCAGGTCGTTATTGGCAAGTGTGATGTGGATTCTTGCGACGATATCGTGGCTCAGTACCGCGTGCGCAACATCCCAACTATTGTCTTCATCAAGGGTGGCGAGGTTGTCGATAAGGTTGTCGGCGCTACAAGCAAGGAGACCTTGAAGGCAAAGGTTGATGCAATGTTGTAAAAACACCATTTTCTAACACAACAGCCGAGATTCCCAAAGAATCTCGGCTGTTGTGTTAGAAAATACCGCCATCGTTTATCTCCATATACCAATTTTCTGTTATTGATGATTGGAAGATTATCAATTTTTCAAGATTAGGTTTTCCAACTTGTATTTGTCCTTTCCTAAATATATATATAGATATAGATAGGTGTCATAGAATTTCTTTCTGTATATAACCTTTCCTGTTTTTAAACTTTTAGCCTTAATTTTGACTATTGGCGTTATTCCGTAGCAGAAATCATACTTTGATTGAATAGAAACGCCAATATCTTCAACGTAATTTTTATTATTAATATTAGCAAGGAAAACTTGTCTGTAAATTTTGCTATTAGTGGTTGGGAAAACACTCTCTACTTCCTTTGAATCTTTCTGTGCAAACGGGTAAATTGATGTTAAAAGATATGTAATTCGGTAAAAACTATTTATATAAGCATAGACAAATAGAGTTTCATTCCATTGCTGGGGTGGAACTCTTTTTTTTGATACGTATAATAAAATGTAATGAATATAGGTCGGTTGACTATACTACGGAAGAATGCAATTTGGATTCTCTCATTAAGAGAATCCAGAAATTTGATACTGGTTAATATTTAATTGATTACATTGGCTACATTTCTATTTCGCTTGTGCCAATTGAGAGAAAATAGATGACGCCTGACAGCAATGCATAGAAATAACAATAATCTTTAAGCACTTTTCAGACCGAAAAATGAGATATTTTGAAATAAAAATAGTATTTTTGTAATGAATTGGTATTCTCTTAATGAGAGATTTTCAATAAAATCTCATAAAATATTGGCACAATGGTAAAGTTTACAGCATCCTATCAGAATTGGAAGATTGATGTAGAAGACAGCGGTACAGTGCTGGTCTATGACAATGGTGTATTATGTGATAATACAGCGAAAGCAGTTCGCGAAATTGCGGCAATGGTCGGTTTTGAACTTAATGAAAAATGGAATAGCCGACAGATGGGTCGCTATCTCGTTGATTTCTTGAACGAGAACGGAGTGTCTACTCCAGCCGCAGAGCCTGTAACTATGCAGCCAGCAAAGCCTGTCCAAAAGGAGGAAAAAAAGGAGCGTTCAACTCCTGCTGAGAGTTTTACAGCGTCGTCTGCAGAGTTGGCAAATGCCAAGGTGCGAGTGTATGGCAAAGCGCAAAATCGTACTGCACTTGGTATCACGCACGCCTATATGGTGATGTTCCCACACGCGACACTCGAGGATTTGCGTAAGGCATTCCCTAATGAGATAAATCCAACATCAGGTGTGGATGAGTTGTTTGTATATGCGACAAAGCCCGCTGAGAAAGGAGAGTGGAGAGGCTACTTCGATCTTCCAGAAGAGCTCCTTACTATGGGCGATGGCAAGAAAGTACAGTTGGCAGGTATGTGGACAAAACCTACATTCGAGAAGATGTTGTTCCACGCCAAGCAGTATGGTATGATCGTGGCTGACTTTGAGAAGGCTGCTGGCGGAGCAAAGAAAGGTGGCTTCCGTTTGGAGTACCTTAATGGATATGTGCCCCCTGTACCTGCGGCCAAGAAGTCTTTGTGGTGGGTATGGTTGCTTCTGCTCCTCTTGGTAGGTGGTTTGGCAGCATTCTTCGCACTTCGTAAGCCTCAAGTAGTGGAGGTTGAAAAGGTTGTCGAGGTTGAAAAGATAGTCTATGTTGACCGCATCGAGGAGATTGAGAAGAACTTTAATGCTGCGCAGTTTGTGAAGGGTAAGGCCGAGTTGTCGGAGGATGCAAAGTTTGTGTTGCACGACCTCGCCAAGGAGATGCAGAAGCATCCCGAGGTTAAATTGCGCATCGTGGGCCATACATCATCAGAGGGCGACGCTACGTTCAATCAGAAACTCTCGGAGGCACGCGCACAGGCTGCTGTCGATTTCTTGATTGGTCGAGGTGTCGACGCTGGTCGTTTGCAGGCCGAGGGTAAGGGCTCAAGTGAGCCAATTGACGATAATAATCCTGAGGCAAACCGTCGTACTGAATTTATTATAATAGATTAACAACTTAATAAAACAAAGACTACTATGGGACTTTTGGATAATTTGAAGGACAAATTCAAGAACGCAGAATTTACTGTTGCACCTAACAAGAAACTTAAGACTATTTCGGCTGATTTTAAGAAGGCTTTTGGTGTATCACTGGTATTCTATAAGGGAGCGCAGATTGCCGATGGCGATTTGACTTTGGCGGCTTTGAACAAGAAAACCACAAAGGATGTTAAATCTACTGCTGATGGCTTGAAGATTAAGGCGAGTATGAAGGTTGGCGAGGCCGAGAAGTTGTTCGACGCAAACTTTGGTGTGACAGTACAGATTAAGGACGAGAGCGGTAAGAAACTCGTTCCTAACGAGATTACTATCGGCCAGGCTGCCCGAGGAGAGTATTAATAGTGTATGAACGAAAGTTTAACTTGCGGTATAGTTCTTAACCGAATGTATGTAGGTGATTACCTTGCGTCCAATCTTGGACACGAGGTGATTAACCTATATCAAGCTGATAATGGAGGCAACTATATCTATCTAAACTCTACTGGGGACTTCGTAAAGGCTCATCAGGGGCAAGTAGGTTATATGCTATTTGTGAAATACTATTGCGTTGGAGAGGTAGAAGTGATAGGTATGGCTTGTGGGTTACACGATGTATATCAAGCTGACCAAAAATTTGCAGGCAAGTACAGTGGGATCAATCCAAAAATATTTCAACAGCAGCAAGAATTTATTCGCAAGGAGGGTGGAATAACCTATGGAGGAGTCTCCATTTTGGATATTTTTAGCGAATCGGAACAGCAAACTGTTTTTATAACCTACAAAGCAGACAAAGTCTACATTCCAAAAGGTAATATAAAATTGTTTATCCGCTTTAACACCGATAAGAACGCCAAACTACCGGAACACCAACCATCGGATATTATCGTTGAATTGGAAGGATATCAGCAAGCGAAGGCATCTTTGAAGCAATATATCTATGCAGAGGGTACATACAAAGGTGATTTGGCAAAGCAGAATATCGAGGCGAAGCAACGGGATTATCGTAAAATTCGGACAGAACTTATAGATGACCTTTCATTGTGGGAGGAATCAAATAATCGAATTGACGACGAGGAATTGAACGAATTGAACGAGCGTAAGGAGTCGCTGTTTGATATTTGTCTGATTCAAAATGATGAAAATAAATTTTCAAACGCACTCGCATACTTTATGCTTCGAGAAAGGTATCGTATGTTGTGGTGTGAATTCTTTGCTCGTTTTGGAGTCGAGTTAGATGAAAACTACACTATTACGCGTGAGGAGTCATCTAAGATTGATGATAGCAGCATAGATAAGAAATACCCGAGTGGCGGTCGTATTGACTTAATGATACGTACAAACAAAACCTTAATAGTTATTGAAAATAAAATTAAATCGGATATCAATAGCATTGAGGAGGATGGTGAAGGCAAGCAACTACGTAGATATTATAACTACTCAAATTGGCTTACATCAATACGGGAATCGAAAGATTTTGGCAAGGAGCAACAGTTTATTATCCTCACACCTAAATACAATGTCCCAACCATCGAAGATGATGAAATGCGAAAGATCTACAAAGTGATTACTTACTCAGACTTGTATAACTATCTGTTGCACAAGAAGGATAAGTTTGCTGATGATGGCAACTTTGTGGCGTTCTTTGAGGCGATGCATCGTCACACACACAACAATGTGAATGACTATCTATATTATGAGATGCAGGAAAAATTTTTTAGAAGAATTAAGGAAATGATATAACGTATTTTATTAACCATTAAAACTTAAAACATTATGGCAGATTTTAAATTGGATGGCCGTATGAAGGTCAAGAGCTTGAAGGAGAATTTCAAGAAGTGTTTTGGCGCATCATTGCGCGTTTACAAGAGCGAGACTTGCAAGGGTGCTTTCGCTGATGACGATGCTACATTGGCTTCTATCCGCGCAGAGGGTAAGAAGGGCGGCGAGCTCGTTGTAGGCGGTAACCTCCGTGTAGGTAACTTCGAGAAGAAGATTGCCGAGTTGTACGGTATCGGTGTTCAGGTTGCTAACGCTGACGACTCAAAGTTGGCTGACAACGACATCACTCTCGTTCAGGCTGGTAAGTAATTGCTTGCACGATTTTAGGTATGTGGGGTTTGATCGCCCCACATTTCACAATTTTCAGAACTTCGAAAAATGAATAATATGAAGAAACTTATTGGTATAGCTGCTCTTTTGCTTTTATCATCGTGTGGTAATTCGTTGGAACAGACTGCAAAGGAGAAATTAGGCACTTTGACCGAAATGGCAGAATTGGGAACGGTGGAATACACCATCACTAAGATAATCAAAGCATCTGACAAGGCTTTTTATACCATTGGCGACCGCAAGATATTGTTTTCTTGCTCTGCAACGATGAAGGCGGGTATAGATTTGGCGGGATTCTCGGCCGAGAACATTTCGGTAAATAGTAAAAACAAAGAGTTTACCATTCAGTTGCCGAAGCCCAAAGTGCTTGCTTTCAATATGCCACCCGAGCAGGCTAAATTGGAGTATGAGAAGATTGGTGCGCTGCGTTTTGATTTTACAGCTGAAGAGCGAAATAACCTTCTGCGTCAAGGCGAGGAGGCTATTATGGCCGACGCTGAAAATCTGGGAATCTTGGCTGATGCGGAACGTAATGCACAAATGTTCTTTGAGGCGATGTTGTCTCAAGTTGGCTTTGAGAAAATTAATGTAGTCTTTAACGAATAGAGAGGGTGAGTAATATGAAACAGATTATATTGCATTTCTTCAAAACATTGGCGGGCAAAATCGCTGGAGTTGTATTTGTCGCTATTCTTCTTGTTGGAGGTTGGATTGCATTGCAACATTTTGATATCAGTCTTTTCGGATTTAGTTTTGGTCGTGAGTTGAAGATTGATAATACGGCAAATGTCGTAGAGAAGATAAAGAGTATTTCGGAATTTACTACCGCCTGCTATTACGAGGAGGCTGTTTTGAAAAACAGCAAAACAGAGGCCGGAAAGCAAAATGCACTGATGAATTTGGTGCATATTGAAGCCGATTCAGTGCATAGCGAAGTGGTGATTTTGGCTAAAGGCAAGGTGCGTGCTGGCTATGATTTAGGAAAAATATCTGCAGATCAGATTCAAATCAGTGGAGATTCTATATCGGTAGTACTACCCAAACCCGAAATCTTTGATGTGATAGTTAACCCGTCTGATTACGAAATGTATATTGAAGAGGGTAAATGGAATCACGATGAGATATCTGTAATGCAAGCAGAATATCGTAATGCTTTGACTGAGAAATCGAAAGAAAACGGATTGCTACAAAAGGCAGAGGAGGCTGGTAAGACGCGTCTGGCAACATTGTTCAAAGCGTTAGGATTCTCATATGTGGAACTAAAATAACCTAAATAAAAGCCTACTGATATGAGCAAGGAATATTACAAGAAGAAGATTATCGATCTTCGTGCGTCAATGGCAAAAGAGAAAGAAGCAAAGAAGCGTGACAATGAGCGTTATGCATCTTTGATTAAAGGTGCATCATCACCATCTTCAAAGGCGAGTTACCGAAAAAGCAAAATTGATGCGGCTGCTCGTCATGACCGCAATGTGGAAAGCTATAAGCGCCAAATTGAGAGCGCAAAAGAGAGTCTCAAGAGATGTAAATAGGCTATGCTTCTAACATTATTGATAATTATCGCTTGTTGTATCGTGTTCGCCGCACCTCTCAATGTGGCATTGGCAATGATTGCCCTTGTCTTTTGGGCTGGAATAGGTGTTAATGAAAAATATGGCTGTTTGGGTAGGATTTTTAACTTTATTCTATTTGTTATAGGAGCCATCTTGTTAATAGTAGCATTTTGCATATCATAAATTACTATGAAAATTCCAGGATTATCATTCTCACTAAAGAGAGCAGTGGGTAACAGCGGGCTCAAAATCAAGATTGCCCGTAAGGTAGGTATTCCCACAACTAAACAAGGTTTGGAGCGCAAGATTGGTGGCGCAATAATTAAGGCTGTAACAGGTAAAAAGAAGAAATAATGTCTAAAAACAATATAAATGAATAGAATAATATTATTAACTATAATCGCAGTATTCCTGTTTGGTTGTACAAGCAAGGTGGCCAAAGCCACTTTGGAGGAGTATAATCAGGTGTTCGAGAAGGTTTTGACACTCGAAAAACTAATTTTGCGAACAGATTTTCAGTCTCTGTCTGGAGCGGAAATTGCCGAGATTAGCAAGGTGGGCAAGGAATTGTATTATGATTACAATCCTATGGATTTGACTCCCGAACAAGTCTCTATGTGTGAGGCTCTCAAAGAGAGGATTGGTAAGTTACGCAACGACATAATCACTTTGACTACCAACGAAATCAAAAATTTCAAGGTTACCCCGTGGCACTACGATGAATTGCTGTTTGAGCAATCGCAAGCATATCCAGTATATCTGCAAAAGGGTGAAAAGTTGCGTTGGAATATAACTGCAGCGAAGCCTATTACTGTCAAGGTTTGTAATGCAGATAGTCGTTCGGTGCTTAAGACCTATAATGGTAAATCTGCGGTTAAAGATTCTCTCGTTGTAGAAAACAGTGCCATCTATTTTATTGATGTTAATCCACAGGGAACGCAGTATGTTGCTCTTGATATCAATTACAAAGTAAATGATATGTCACGTTTGGGTAATGCTACACCTATAAAGGTAGAGCAGGTTGAGTGTAGAAAAGGTGACTTTGGTGCAAAGTCTGTGAGCGGTATAAGTATGACCAAGTGTTTTGATGAGCCTCGTAAGTTTACTTTAAGAGGTCAATTCAAGGCGGCCTTCTCGGGGAGTGCTAAGGCTTTGGTGGCTGTTCAGGTACCCACAGGAGCAACCGATATTCTCTACTCAATGCGTATTGCTACAAGCGAGCAGGATAAATCAAGTGATGGTGAGTTCCACGAAAACCTTGCTACATCGTACAAAAAGATTAGGTTCCTCGGTTTGCCACTTTACGAAAAAGAGAAAAACGGTAATCTTAATCTGTTTAGCAGCCTGCTTGATGATAATAGACCTTTGCGTGATGAGGATGCTTATTGTAATATGTATGTTTTCCGCAATCAGACACAAGCAAAGCAGTTTCAGGATGGAACGAAGGCTGCTTCAGTGCTCAATTACGACGTAGATTACTCAACTCTCGGTACACAATCTTGTAACGGCAGAATACCTGTAAAAGGATTGAAGACTATCTACCTTGCTTTTGAGAACGAGCGAGTGCGTTTTACCAATTATCTGTGGGTTGAGGTTGAGGCTGTTGTACCCAAGACGGAGTATTTTACAACGAAGTATTCAATTGAATAAATTATAACCCTAACATATACAATTATGGCTACTGCTACAAAGAAACCTGCGGCAAAAAAGACCTCAACAAAACCAGCTGCAAAGAAGACTACTTCAACAAAGACAGTTGCGAAGAAAGCTACAACCACGACTGCCGTAAAAAAGACAGCGACCTCAAAGCCCGTAGCAAAGAAGGCTACAACTGCGAAAACATCGACTAAAACAACAACTGTAAAACCCGTTGCAAAGACAACAGAGATTTCTGTTACGGGCAACAAGAAAATAGATACTTTGCGCAAAGAGTTTAACAAGAAGTTCCCGTATCTACGTTTAGGAATATTCTATAGTTATGCTCGACAGCAAGTTGCTAAAGGAGAGTCTATTAAACCGATTGATGGCAGTAAAACTTTGGCATCAGTGCGTCGCGCGGATTCGGGAGGTGATATCTCCATATCAGGTAATAAGAAAATTAAGTCATTGGAAAAAGAGTTTGATGCCGTATTTGGACTCTATTGCCAGGTGTGCTTCACAGAAGGTGATAGTCACAGATATTACACTTCGGGGAGCAATGATGAAAAGACCCTTGCATCGTTCAATGCCGAGTGCGAAAAGAATGGATGTAAGAAGAATGAGTGGAAATAATGAAGGTTCTTCTTACAGGCTTTGAGCCATATTGGGATTATCCCGTAAATTCGTCGTGGGTGGTTGCCGAAAAGGTGGCTACCTGCGGTGTTGTTGGAGTAGATATTGTTATTGAGCAAGTGCCGGTCAGCTTCTCACGCGTGCATATGGCATTACGCGAGGCTGTTGAAAAACACTCTCCTGATATGCTTATAATGCTTGGACAGTCGGGGGGAAGCGATAAAGTTAAGCTGGAACGAGTTGCATTGAATATGATGGACTCCAAACTACCCGATAATGATGGCTACATCCCCAACGAAAAAACAATAAACATCGAAACACCAGCTGCACTCTTTACTAATACTCCAATTAAATCTTTGCGTGCTGCTATTGAAGAGCAAGATATATCAGTTAAAATATCCAATTCCTGTGGGCTTTATGTTTGCAATCGTCTCTATTATGAGGCATTGTTGTTATGCAAGGAACGCCAGCTAATGGAAGCATTGTTTGTTCATCTGCCATTTTATGAGGGACAACCATCTGCAAAACCTAATAAACCCACTATGCCACTGAATGACATGGTTAAAGCAATCCAAACTATAATTGAAAAGACAAATGACAAGTACAGAGAATTTTAAGAAACAACTCGCGCGAGTGTTTGATAGCGATTTGCGCACTAGACAGTGGGAGAATTATGCAGATTATGCTATCATAGGCTTAATAGTTATTTCAACTATCGAGGTTTTTCTGTCCACGTATGATGGCATAATTGAAAAGTATGGAAAGATCTTGCACTTTATAGACTATTTTACAACTATTTGCTTTACAATAGAGGTGTCGTTGCGCATTTGGGCTGCCGATCAGATTGCGCCAAAATATAAAGGCTTTTGGGGTCGAGTTAGATATTGTTTTAGCTTTTATGGATTGATAGACATTCTTTCCACATTCCCATTCTATGTAAACTTGTTTGTTCAGGTTCCATATATGGCGATGAAAGTCCTACGAATAGCGCGACTGTTTCGTGTTTTTCGTTATGTAAAGGCGTTCAACATTCTTTCAAGAGCTATAAAGGCAAAGAGACAGGAAATGGTGGTGTCGTTACAGTTTCTTGCAATAGTTACATTAATCTTATCGTTTATACTATTCTTTGTTGAGCACAACGCCCAGCCTGAGGTATATGACAATGGTTGGAAATCAGTTGTGTGGGCATTTGCACAATATATCGGTGACCCAGGTGGTTTTGCGGATACTCCTCCTATCACATTAACTGGACGACTCATTGCATGCGTGATTGGTGTACTTGGTATTGCTATTTTTGCAGTACCTGCAGGTTTGATAGGTTCCGCATTTACGGAAGTTATGGATAAGGACTCTAAAACCGAAGAACTAAAAAAGAACAGCCATCGGATAAATGAGTTTATGCTTGTGAAAAGTATAAAGCGAGCTGGCATATTCTTTCCTGCTAAAAACATAAGCATTGGAGACCTGCAACTTGAACTGGGTTTATCTGATGCTGAAATTATCAAGGCTGTATCAAATTCAAAAAACTTGCGTTTGAAAAACCTTGCTAATGCAATAAGCTCAGGTCCGAAGACAGATATGATAGTTGTAAATCAGTTTCATGTAAACACACCATATGGCTCTCATATTGACAGAGATTCATCTGTAACAATTGTCAATCCTCTTGGTCGAGGAGACAACGGCCTGAGTTTCTTCGATTGGCATATTGCTCAAATAGGAGGATTCAATTATGTAGCTAATGAGTTGTTTTCAAGGACACATTCTGATGAAAATTCTCGTTGCAATTTCTATACGGTGAATGAACCCAATAATCCATCTTTCAAAACATTTATTGATGATATCACTCATGGAAAGGGTAAAGATGATTGGATAATTATTATTGCAGGGGAGCAGATAGTAAAGAATTCACATTATGATTTTCATTTTGAATTGGGTGGCGATCGTGGCGAAACATCTTTCGATTTTGACGAGTGTATCCCTTGGAATAGGAGTTTGACAAAACAATTATATGAGGATTTTTCTAAGACATTAGAGGAAACCATTCAACTGAAGACGGATCTGCATAGTGTACAGCCGAAGGTTGGTGCAAAGAATTTAGCTCGCTATCTTACAACACAGACCGAGGCAAATGTATTGCTTCTGACTATCTCTTATGACCTAATGGTCTTTAAGAAAAATGTATATGAAGCCATAATTAATGTAGCCAATGTACTTAATCGAAATTTAGAGACACGTAAACCTATTGGGTTACATTTGAGCGAATATAGTGTAAGACCTATCGAATCGCAATATTGGAGAAAGCTATATCTCACAGAAGAAAAATTGTGATGAAACAATAGTTCTTGTTGATTAGATTGTAATATTCATAAATTCATAGTATGGAAAATAATCTCACTGCACGGATGCTTTACCATAAAAATCAACGCACGGGAGTTTGATCCGAAAAAACTGCAACTTCATTATGCCGATGTTGTTATAAAGATTGGCGATGAGGAGATTGATACAATCATCAACGTATCAACTGTTGAGAACTACAAGTTGTATGTTGTTTATGGTGTGCGTGAAATGGTTACATCAGGTGTTGTGATCGAGTTTACTAAGTAAACATCTGAGCAAATAATAGAAAATTGCCAGTCTTCTTTCGGAAGGCTGGCAATTTTTTTTATGTCTGTGAGTTTTGTTTTGGAGGAACGTTTAGCAGAGGAAATAAAAACACCTGCCAGCAGAAATGTGGCAGGTGTGATATTAGGGGATAATTTTTGTTATTTCTCAATCAACGTGATGCTGCGCTGGATGAAATCCGAGAGGTTCTTACCTTTGAGCATACCGTTTGAAAGAAGTGCAAGGTCGATAATCTGACGTACCAACTTGTTCTGCTTTCCAATCTCGCGCAGGCGTTCGTTGCGCTCGTCTCGAAGGGTGATGATCTTCTTCGAGAGCTCCTCGCTCATCTCTTTCTCCTCTGGCGTGAAGTCCTCGTGCTTCTTGCCCTTCACAGTCTCGTCAAAACGCTGCTCCTCGGCCACTGCGGCGTCAATCTTCTTGGTGATTGACTTCAACTTGTCGCCATAAGCCTTCTCTACATCGCCCAGGATGTCGATGACGATTGGGTGGTTACCGTTTACGGTAATGGTGAAATTGTCGGGCATCTGACCATAAAACTGGCTCATTCCGCCGCCGCCCATCTTGGCCATCTCCTTCATTCGGCGCATAAACTCGTTCTGTGTAATCACCACAGGGGCCTCGGTCGCTGCCATTGGCTCGAACGAGATATCGTACTTGATGGCGTCATCCTTTGGCATCTGGCTCTCGAACACTGGGCGCATCAAATCCTGCTGTGCCTCGGTGAGCGACATCGACATCTGCTCTTTCTTCTGGATGAGCTTCTCCACTACGTTACTATCCACGCGTACGAAACGTACGTTCTGGTTCTTCGATTCAAAGTAGTTGATGTAGTGGCTGTCGAGCTGACCGTTCATCTCCAACACATCGTATCCCTTGCCCTTGGCAGCCTCAACGAATGAGTGCTTGTCAATCACATCGTCCACATACAGCAAGATGACGTTGTCGTTCTTGTCAGTCTGCTGCTCCTTCACAAAGTCGATGTACTCCTTGGTTGTGAAATACTTACCCTCAGTAGATTTCAAGAGCATAAAGTCCTGAGCCTTCTCGGCAAACTTATCGTCGGTGAGCATACCGTACTGGATAAATATCTTCAAGTCATCCCACTTCTGCTCATAATCGGGGCGCATAGTGTTGAATAGTTCCTTCAAGCGGTCGGCAACCTTGCGTGTGATGTATGACGAAATCTTCTTCACGTTAGAATCGCTCTGCAAGTAGCTGCGCGATACGTTGAGAGGAATATCTGGCGAGTCAATCACGCCGTGTAGCAGCGTCAAGTACTCAGGCACGATACCCTCCACCTGGTCTGTAACGAACACCTGGTTGCAGTAGAGCTGAATCTTGTTCTTCTGAATCTCGAAGTTGTTGTTGATTTTTGGGAAGTAGAGAATACCCGTGAGGTTGAACGGATAGTCAATGTTCATATGGATGTAGAACAATGGCTCGTCGCTTGTTGGGTATAGCTCGCTATAAAAAGCCTTGTACTGCTCCTCGGTAATCTCCGATGGCTTGCGTGTCCAAAGTGGATTTGTGTCGTTGATAATGTTGTCCTTGTTGGTGTCGACATACTTGCCATCCTTCCACTCCTTCACCTTGCCAAATGCAATCTCAACGGGTAAGAAATGGCAATACTTCTTCAACAACTCCTGCACCTTCTGCTCCTCGCAATACTCCTTGCAGTCCTCCGAGAGATGCAGCACTATTGATGTTCCGCGCTCGCGGCTCTCCTCCAACTCCTCCATCTCGTACTCAGGCGAGCCGTCGCACACCCAATGTACAGGCTTTGAGTCGGCTTTGTATGACTGAGTGAATATCTCCACCTTGTCGGCCACCATAAACGATGAGTAGAAGCCCAAACCGAAGTGGCCGATGATAGCCTGATCCTTATACTTCGCCAGGAACTCCTCGGCACCCGAGAATGCAATCTGGTTGATGTAACGGTCGATCTCCTCGGCGTTCATACCGATGCCTCGGTCGGTTACGGTGAGAGTCTTTTTATCTGTATCTATGCTGACGCTGATTTTGATGTCGCCCAGCTCGCCTTGAAACTCATTCTTTGCTGCCAGGGTCTTCAACTTCTGGGTCGCATCCACCGCGTTTGATACCAACTCGCGAAGGAAAATCTCGTGGTCAGAATAGAGAAATTTCTTGATTACGGGAAATATGTTTTCCGTTGTTACTCCAATTTTTCCGTTTTTCATAGTCGTATGTTTTTTGTTGTTATTTTCTGTGGCATAATGGTAACAAACAATGTGCCACCTCTGGGATTATGCCAAAATGGCATTGCAGAGGTGGCTTGATGGCAGAAAATATGCTGTTGTGGCAGACTATTATACGTTCTTACGCGAGAGATGCAGCGCGCAGAAGATGCCTTGCGCAGCGTAATATGTGGTCATTATGATTGTGTTGGCGTGGGGAAGGGAATCCACAAAACGGTTGTAGGCAATGCACGAATCTGAGAATACAAACAACACCGCCGCTACGGCATAGAGCCAGCTATGACGACGGTTTTGCATCATCGCTGTGAAGCCCATCGAGTATATAATCACGCCATAGATGCCTACAGCTATCAGTTCGGCCTGATTCTCGATGTGGGTCAATACATAAATCAAAAAAGGAATTACAATGGCCGAGAAGACGATCAGAGGCAATAGCCTCTTTTTCGTGAATCGCCATTTTGGAGCAAAGTCGGCAATGTAGAATATGTGCGCCAACGCAAAGAATGAAACCTGAGCGATGAACTCCCTCATTGATCCAGCCCAATCGCCTGTGGTCGAGGCCAGGAGAGCTAATGGGATGAGCCAGCCGCCTCGACGGAAGTTTAGCGTTGTGGCGAGCATAGCAAACAGAGTCGGTATGGCCACAAAACGGCGGCACACCAACCAATCACAATCACATCCTCTGACCCAGAAAAATACTGTGGCAAGGAGCAAAAATACTCCCATCAAAAGCGTTAAAGTTCTCTTATTCATTGTTTTGTCGGACTATCTCTTCGTTGATTTTCTCTATAAACCACTCGGGCGCGCGACAAGGGCGGCGTGTCTGAGCATTCATAAAACCGAGCGTCACACTACCTGTGTTGATAAGTCTTCCCTGCTCGTTATATACCTCGCTGCCGATGAAAAGTCGGGCCGATGGCATTTCGTCCATAAAGACTTTTATACTCAGCACCTCGTCGTAGAATGCTGGGTAGAGGTATTTCGATTGCACCTCAATGATGGGTGACATCACTCCCCTGCGCTCAAACTCGGCATATGGAAGTCCCATCTCGCGTAACCACTCAGTGCGAGCCATCTCGTACATCACTATATAGTTCGAGTGGTGCATTATCCCCATCTGGTCGGTGTCCTTGTAGCGTACGCGCGTCTTGAATGTATATGAAATTAAAGCCATAATAATCTTTTAGTAATATTATTCTATCTCAATCAAAACTTTGCCTGCATCGGCCGTAGTTTCTAATTTCAGCTCTCCCTCTTGGTTTATTATCAAGGCATTCGCCGAGCCATTTACTTTTACCCGATAGATGCCAGGAGGAGGGAGTAACTTGTGCTGGTCTATGCCGCTTATAGAGTTGTTAGTGTCGAGATCGCCAATGATGATGTATGGGCGTGAGAGCATCTGTACAACACTCTCCATCTTGCCTGCTTCGATGCTCTGGCGTATGATGGTTGAACTCACCTTGTTGCTTGCCACCTGCTGTTGCTCGACCATCGCAATTTCCATTCCCTGGTCGTGGGCCGATAGATAGTTGTAGTCGCCCTCCTTCTTATGGCCAAAGCGGTGGTTGTAACCCACCACCATCGAACGAATACCCAATGTAGCCAAACTCTTGATAAACACCTCGGGTGAGGTGCGACTAAATTCGGGTGTGAATGGGATGATGATTAGGTTATCGATGCCAGCCTGGTCCAACAGTAGAATCTTCTCCTCGATTGTCGAGAGTAGTTTCATATCCCCTCCCGTTCCGAGAACGTAGCGAGGGTGTGGGTCGAAAGTCAGCACCACACTATGGCCTCCAATCTCTTTTGCCTTGCAAATGACTCTTTCGAGCAACACTCTATGACCGCAATGTACTCCGTCGAACGAACCCATTGTGGCTACGGCATTATGGAATGTGGGTAGAGAGTCGAATCCGCGAAAAACCTTCATTGTCAATTAATTATTTTCGCGCTCCTCGTTCTCCTTGACGAAGTAAGCGACCTTCTCCAATATGGTTGTAATGTCGTAGTTCTCCGACACGATACCTTGGGGGAAACTCAGTGGAGCCGACGTGAAATTCAAAACACCCTTGATGCCAGCATTGATGATTGGTAGCACAAGCGATGGTGCCACGCGTGTGGGTGACGAGATGATTACAATGCTTACGTCCATCTCGCTGACCACCTCCTCGAAGCGATCCATATGGTAGCACGGAATCTCGTCAATGGTGCGGTCCACCTTCTCGGGATCGACATCAAAAGCGGTAACGATACGCAACTGACGGCGCTTGCCGTTGAAATAGTTGGTTATGGCCTGGCCCAAGTGACCCATACCGATGATGGCCACATTCATCACATTGTCGCTATCGAGGATTTTGTTGATGAACTCAATCAAGGTCTTGACATCGTAACCTTTCTTGGTATCGCTCGAAAAACCAATGAGCATCAAGTCACGACGCACCTGCACCGCTGTAATGCCGTGCATACCCGCCAAGACGTGTGAGAAAATATGTGTAATACCCTGATTAAGACAAGATAACAGCGTGCGGCGATATTCGCTCAATCGCTCGATGGTCTTTTCGGGTATATTGGTTGTTGGTGCTGGCATTTTAGTCAAGTGTTATGGTATAGTTGCTGTTATAGTTGATTCTAACCCACTCGCGGTTGATGTATTTGCCGCCAGTCTCTGTTAGGTGGAACTTATAACCTGTCTGCAATGGAGTATAGACCTTGTCCAACATACTATATTCGATGTCGGAATGCATTCCTGCACAGAAAATCATAGCTGAGTCATAACCTCGGTATGCGTAGAGTGAAGGCAACATATTGTAAGCTTCAATGTAGCGGCTGTCGAACTCGCGCACCAAAGCAGAGTCGCGCTTTGCGTGGTAGGTCGAAACCATTACTACATTGTTGTTGAAATATGATGTGTGGTCGATGTTGTTGAATCTACCCCAGCGTGATGTGCCCAAAACTGTATAGGCGCCACACGACTCGCTGCGCTCAGTGAGCGAAACCTTGGCCGAAGACAATGTACCGAGAATACGATCGACATCAGTCTCGGCATTAGCCAAGACGATGAACAGAGCAGGCTTCTCGTTCTTCAAAATCTCCTCAACACCCTCGATGGCTGGCGCCAACTCATTCTTGGGCGTGAAGATTGACTTCTGGTCGAATGAGTAGGTATAGGCTCCGTAGCTCTTGCCCTGCAATAGGCCCTGCACCTCCTGTTCAAACTCCTTGTCATAGGTGGCAGCGTAGATTAGGTAGATGTCGCGTGCGCCATCAATCAAATCCAATACCTTGTCGTATTTGCAATCCTGGTCGGGTGAGAGCTGGAACAATGCTGGACTCTTCACCGCTACAATGTTGGCCAATGGGGATACCACTGGAACACTATTTTTGAGTGCAAAATCCACCACGGGTTGCAACTCATCCTCATAAACAGGGCCCACAACAAGATCAGTCTCGGCGAACTCTTTGCTTGCAACAATCTCCTTTACCTTCAAAGGGTTATGCTCGGTATTGTAAACCGAAAGATTGGTTTTGCCCATACCCTGCTCTTTGAGCTTTTGCAGACCCATCAAAAAGCCCTGGTAGAACTCCACATAGCTTGCATTGGGGCGTGAGTCGATGCTCATTGGCAACATTAACGCCACGTTTAACTCCTCGTTTGAAGGAATGGCGCGAAAGACGATATTCTCGTCCGAAGAGTGAAGTTCGGCGGCAGCATCTTTCTGCTCGTTATCGGCCACCTGGTCGAAGCGGCTAACGCTCTCCTCGGTGTCGGGAATACGAATCATAGCACCAGCCTTCAATCCGTTGCTGATGTCGTTGATCTCGGCAAACTCCTTCTCGGTGATGCCGTGCTTGCGAGCGAGTGAATAGATGGTCTCGCCTGGCTGCACGACGAAATATTTGTAGCCATCGTTGGTGGCTTTGTTGAGATTGTCGGCATAGTCGTTCATCTCCTGCTGAGCCTGCTGTTCGGAAGAAGACCCTATATCTCCGCGTCTAACCCAGATGGTCTCGCCCACGCTGAGCGATTGAGGGTTGATTGTGGGGTTATCTTCGCGCAGCGATGCCACCGAGATGTTGTACTGGCGGGCAATGGCATAGAGTGTTTGCCCTGCCTGAATCTTATGTGCGATGAAATCTTTTTTACGCTTCTTTTCCGTTGTGGCCAACTCCTTCTCTGAGACAGGAATTTTCAGTGCCTGATCAACCTTCAAACCATCGGTTGCCATTGGGTTGTGTTGTTTGATCTCATCTTCGCTGACCTGATAAGTCTTGGCGATTGAGTACAGAGTCTCCCCCTTCTTAACGGTGTGGATGAAGTACTTTTTGCCATTGACGAATACGATTGTAGTCGAGCGTTTGATGTCAGGCACAAAGTTGGCTGCCGTCGTTGCGAGCGACGACAGAATGAGGCCTGTGGTTATGATGCGTTGAAAAATTTTCATTGTTTTGTGTTGCGTACGATTAAAATTTCTTGTCGCGTAGGCGTATCTCTGTGATGATTTTCTTGGTGTAAAGTGGGAAATCGCCATTCATCATCCAATCATAGTAGCTTGGCTCGCGCTGGAACACCTCGCTCACTTTGTGACCTTTGTATTTGCCGAAGTTGAATACCTCCTCGCCCTTGTCGTTAAAGACGATGCGGCCAGCAAAGTCGGCCACCTCGCCGCGAGTCGAGAACTCGGCAAGCGCCTGCACGTCATTTTCCAACTCGGGATAACGGTCGAGCTGCGCCATCAGTACCTCGTATGTAGCGCGTGTGTCGGCCTCGGCCGAGTGAGCATTTTCCAGATTCTTGTTGCAATAGAATTTATATGCGGCCACCAATGTGCGCTGCTCCATCTTGTGGAAGATGTTCTGCACATCGATGAACTTCCTATTCTTGAAATCAATGTTTACGCCGGCGCGCAAAAACTCCTCCACGAGCATCGGTAAGTCGAAACGGTTGGAATTAAAACCACCAAAATCGCATCCCTCAATAAATTGGTGGAGCGATTTGGCTATCTGAGCAAACGATGGCTGGTCCTTGACATCCTCATCGGTGATGCCGTGGACTGCTGTCGCATCGGCTGGGATGGGCATCTGGGGGTTGATTAGTCGCGTGCGAGTAATCTCCTCGCCATCGGGCATAACCTTGACCATCGAAATCTCGACGATGCGGTCTATGGCTGTATCAACGCCCGTTGTCTCCAAGTCAAAGAAGACAATCGGGCGTTTAAGGTTAAGTTTCATCTCTTACTCTTATGCGTTAATCATCATTGGCATAAGCAACATAAGAGTGTCGCTTGCCTGCTTGTTGTCATAAACTGGCTTGAATACACCTGCGCGTGTAGAGTCCGCCAACTCGACAACTACCGTAGGAGTGTCGATGTTTGAGAGAATCTCCACAAGGAATGTAGATTTGAACCCGATAGTCACATTCTGGCCCTCGTAGCTGCACGAGATGGTCTCGTTAGCCGATACCGAGAAGTCGATATCCTGAGCTGTGAGGTTCACCTTGTTGCTTGTGATATCCATACGGATGAGGTTGGTTGTAGGGTTAGAACATACCGCTACACGCTTGATACCATTCAAGAACTCTACTCTATCGACCAACACCTTGTTTGGGTTGGCTGTTGGGATAACGGCGTTGTAGTTTGGATAGTTACCCTCGATAAGGCGGCATACCAACTTAAAGTTATGCAACTGGAATGTCACATTCTTGGCATCGAAAGTCACCTCCACTGGATCATCCTCCTTTGGAAGAAGGTTCTTCAAGAGGTTTGATGGCTTCTTTGGCAGAATGAACGATGCTGCAAAGTTGTTGCTCTGCTCGGCTGAGTACTTCACCAACTTGTGGGCATCTGTTGCAACAAATGTGAGTGACTCAGGCTGGAAATCGAAATAGATACCTGTCATCACAGGGCGCATCTCGTCGTCGCCAGTGGCGAAGATAGTGTGGTTGATACCGTTAATCAGGGTCTCAACATCCAATGTGATATTCTTGCTCTCGGTACCGAGTGTCTGAATCGATGGGTAGCTCACTGCACTTGCACCAGGAATTGAGAGGTGACCACTTGCCCAGGTGATGGTAATCTCCCAAGTGGTATCGTTAGCCTCGATTGTAAGAGGCATCTCGGCAAACTCCTTCAGCGAGTCGAGCATCAACTTCGCAGGGGCGGCGATGGTACCCTCCTGCTCTACGTTATCCACTTTGATAGAGCCAATCAATGTGGTCTCCAAATCTGATGTGGTCACAGTGAGCTCGCCATTCTTCAAATCCATAAGGAAATACTCCAAAATTGGGTGCGAACTCTTGTTGCTGATTACTTTACCTGTAGTCGCCAAAAGCGACAAAAGTGCTGAACTTGATACTGTAAATTTCATTGCTAATATTTTTTATTTTTATTATTTTCTTGTCAATCAATCTCTTAAAGTGTCGCCAGCTTGTCCAGTGCCAGCTCAATCATACGCTCTACAAAGGGTTTGTAATCGGTGTTGGCACTCTTAGCTACGCGCTGGGCAATGATGGTACACATCGTAGCTGCGCGGTGACCCATAAGTGCTGCCAGGCCCGCTATGGCTGAGCCCTCCATTTCGTAATTGGTTATGCGGCGCTGGCCAAAAGTAAACGACTCGATCTTTTCGTTCTGTTGCTCGTCGGCAGGCTTTAATCTCACCCATCTACCCTGTGGAGCATAGAATCCTGGCGCGGCGATTGTAATACCTTCAATTGTGGTGTCTTTGAAAAGTTCCCACAGCGAAGAGTCGGCATCAACAAAGTAAGGGCGTGGAATGGCCCCATCCCACTTCATATGCTCCATAAAAGCCTGCTCCAACTCCAAATCGCACACATCGTTGCGGCCGGCGTAGTAGCTCAGGAGTCCATCAAAGCCGAGCGAAGTGCGAGCAAAGACCACCTCTCCCACCTCAATGTCGGGCTGCAAAGCGCCCGATGTGCCGAGTCGTAGGATTGTGAGCTGATGCAACTCTGGCTTTACTGAGCGAGTTGCGAAGTCGATATTGGCGAGCGCATCCAATTCGGTCATTGCGATGTCGATATTTCCAATGCCAATGCCTGTCGAGAGTATCGTCATTCGCTTGTCTTTGTAGAGGCCCGTTGCGGAGATAAATTCACGATTGGCAGCACGACACTCTATGCTGTCGAAATGTTTTGCGATCATCTCTACACGCGCCGGGTCACCCACCAAAATTATGGTGTCAGCAAGTTGCTCGGGTCGTAGATGTAGATGAAATACAGAGCCGTCGGCGTTGATTATCAACTCCGAAGGCGGTATAATGCGTGATGACATAGTATAATTTTTCTCCAATTAACTTTGTTTATGTGGCATAAAAGTAATATATTTACATCGAAAAACAAAAAATATTTGCATTTTTTTATATAGAGTATAACGTAAAAAGAATAACGCAATGACACTTATTAAATCAATTTCTGGTATCCGAGGAACAATTGGAGGTGAGCAAGGCGATAACCTCACTCCCCTCGATATCGTGAAATTCACGACAGCTTATGCTCGTTTTATGAGTGAAAAGAATGAGGGTAAGCGACTTACAATCGTGGTGGGTCGTGATGCCCGCATCTCGGGAACTATGGTCAATGATATCATCGAAGGTACGCTGCTCGGTTGTGGCGTCGATGTCATCAATGTAGGTCTTTGCACCACTCCTGGTACCGAGATGGCTGTCATTACGCATAAGGCCGATGGTGGTATCATTATCACTGCATCACACAACCCCAAGCAGTGGAATGCACTGAAACTCCTCAATGAAAAAGGCGAGTTTTTGAACGATGCCGAGGGCAAGCGAGTGTTGGCTTTGGCCGACGATGAGAGCTTCTCATTCCCCGAAGTGGATGCCATTGGAAAGGTGATTTCAAGAGAAGATTTCAATCCTACTCACATCAAGCAGGTTTTAGCTCTTCCATTGGTTGATGTGGAGGCTGTTAAGGCTCGAAAATTCAAAGTTGTAGTCGATGCAGTAAATTCTGTTGGAGGTGTAGTTATCCCTGCCCTTTTGAAGGAGTTGGGTTGTGAGGTTTTGGCGATAAATTGCGCTCCCGATGGCGAGTTTGCTCACAACCCAGAACCACTCCCCGAGAACCTCACCGAGATATCTGAGGTGATTCGTCGCGAGGGTGCTGATTTGGGCGTTGTGGTCGATCCTGATGTTGACCGCCTGGCGTTGGTCAATGAGGATGGTACGATGTTTGGCGAGGAGTACACGTTGGTGGCTGTGGCCGATTACATCCTCTCACAGCAGGTTGGCAATACGGTGTCGAATCTGAGCTCTTCACGCGCATTGAGTGATGTGACTGTGGCTTACGGTGGCGAGTATAACGCTGCTGCTGTGGGTGAGGTGAATGTAGTGGCGAAGATGAAGGAGACAGGCGCTATTATTGGTGGCGAGGGCAATGGCGGAGTCATCTATCCCGAACTTCACTATGGTCGCGATGCATTGGTTGGTGTGGCGTTGTTTTTGACCTATTTGGTTAAGAAGGGTTGCACGATGACAGAACTTCGTGCGGGCTACCCTGCTTACTACGCTTCGAAGAACAAGATTCAGCTCACACCAGCGATTGACGTAGATAATCTTTTACTTGAAATGAAGAGTCGTTATGCCGCTGAGCGTGTGACAGATATTGATGGTGTGAAGATCGATTTTGCCGAGAGCTGGGCTCACCTGCGCAAGTCCAACACCGAGCCTATCGTGCGCATCTATACCGAGGCTAAATCGGCCGATGAGGCTGATGCCCTGGCTCAGAAATTTATTGCCGAGATGAAGGCAATATGTGGCTTGGAGTAGGCGTTTATAAAGAAAACTTAAAACTATTATTATAATATGGAAAAAGTACAAAATTATATTTCAGAGAACAAGGAGCGTTTCTTGGAGGAGTTGTTTGATCTGTTGCGCATCCCATCAATCAGTGCCCAGTCGGAGCATAAGCCCGATATGGTAAAGTGTGCCGAGTGGTTGGCTGTGGCATTGATGAAGTCGGGTGCTGACCGCGCCGAGGTGATGCCTACCGATGGTAACCCAGTGGTTTATGCCGAGAAGATTATCGATCCAGCTGCAAAGACTGTGCTGGTGTATGGTCACTATGATGTGATGCCAGTTGACCCACGCAACTTGTGGAACACCGATCCATTTGAGCCAGAGATTAAGGATGGCCGCATCTGGGGTCGTGGCGCAGATGATGACAAGGGTCAGCTCTTTATGCACGCCAAGGCTTTCGAGGCTATGTGCGAGACCGATTCATTGCCTTGTAACGTGAAGTTTATGTTGGAGGGTGAAGAGGAGATTGGCTCTCCAAGTCTCTACCAGTTCTGTGAGGATAACAAGGAGTTGTTGAAGGCCGATATTATTTTGGTGTCGGATACTTCGATGATCTCTATGGATACCCCATCAATCACTTGCGGTTTGCGAGGTCTTACATATATGGAGGTCGAGGTTACAGGTCCAAACAAGGATTTGCATTCAGGCTTGTTTGGCGGTGCCGTGGCAAACCCAGCCAATGTATTGACACGTTTGGTGGCATCGCTCGTTGATGAGAATGGTAAGGTGACAATTCCTGGCTTCTATGATGATGTGCGTGAGCTTTCGGACGAGGAGCGCAAGGCGTTTAATGAGGCTCCATTCTGCTTGGAGGAGTACAAGAAGGCTCTTGATATTGATGATGTCGAGGGCGAGGCTGGCTACACCACTATCGAGCGTACGGGTGTGCGTCCATCGCTCGACGTTAATGGTATCTGGGGCGGCTATATCGAGGAGGGTACCAAGACTGTTATCCCGTCGAAGGCGTCGGCTAAGATCTCTATGCGTTTGGTGCCAAACCAGGACTTTGAGAAGATTGCGGTGCTTTTTGAGAACCATTTCCGCGCTATCGCGCCAAAGTCTGTCAAGGTGGATGTTAAGTTCTTGCACGGTGGAGCTCCTTACGTGTCGCCAACCGATATGGCGGCATATAAGGCTGCCGAGCAGGCTATCGTAGATACATTCGGTAAGAAGCCATTGCCATTCTATTCGGGCGGTTCAATTCCAATCATCAGCGGTTTTGAGCGTATCTTGGGTATTAAATCATTGCTCATTGGCTTTGGTTTGTCGGAGGACGCTATCCACTCTCCTAACGAGAGCTATGGCCTCGATCAGTTTGACAAGGGCGTGCGTACAATCCCTTATTTCTACAAGCATTTCGCTGAGGCGAAGTAGTGGGTCGTGTATAGATAAGAAAAGCGGGACTTTTTTCAAAGTCCCGCTTTCTGTTTTCTTATAGTTTGTTATTTCTCAGCTACGCCAATAAGTCGCTGCAACTTCCAGCTCAAATCGGTGTTCTCCATAATGCCGTTGATGAGCTCAGCTCCTGCGCCGTAGAGATAAACTGGAATCAAAGCCGCTGTGTGGCTGCTTGTGCCGAAGTTGTAGCCAATGCCACTCTCGGGGAGTGTAAAATCGGTCTTGCTGCTTGGAATTGACAAACCGCCAGTCTCGTGGTCGGCACAAATAACTACCAATGTGCCTGGGTGCTGGTCGGCGTAATCCATTGCGATATTCACTGCTTTGTTGAAGTCACGCATCTCGGCCAAAATACCCGATACATCGCGGCTGTGGCTACGGCCGTCAATCTGAGAACCTTCAACCATCAGGACAAAGCCCTCGCGCTTCTGCTCATTGACGTTGTTGGTCAAAATCTCCAATGCCTTGCTTGTTGCATCGGCTAAGAAGTTAGGCTGACGCTTCTCTATAGCTGGCATATTATCATCCGAGAGGAGGCCAATCACCTGACCCTGGCTCTGGGCAGCGACTTCGTTCCAATCCTTACATACCTTGTAACCCTTTGCCTCGAACTCCTCGATGTGGTTCTTGCCCATCTTCTTATACAAATCTTCGAAGTGCTTGATACCACCACCCAATGCAACGTCGATGTTGCTCTCCATAAAATGCTTTGTGATGTTCTCGTAGTCACCGCGGCTCTTAACGTGAGCATAGAATGCCGCAGGTGTTGCGTGCTGAATGGCGTAGGTCGCAACCAAGCCCGTGGCGAAATTCTGCTTCTCGGCCTTGGCAATGATTGACTCGATGACTTCGCCGCCGGGAGTGAGGCCCAACCAACCGTTATTAGTCTTGTAGCCTGTGGCAAGCGCAGTGCCCGAAGCAGCTGAGTCGGTCACGCGGTTGTTGGCTGAATAGGTGCGTGTGAGGGCGATGTTCTGCGCTCTGTCGAATGCTGTGGGAGCATATTGCTCTTCGAGCTCGAGCATCGAAACGTGGGTAAGACCCATACCGTCACCAATCATATAGATGATGTTGTTGATTTTAGGCTGTTTTGGCTTTTTAGCCTCAGCGGGTTGTGCTGCAACAGCAGCAAACAACAAGAATAAAAGTAGCTTTTTCATAATTTCTAAGGTTTATTGATACAAATTTATACTATTTTTTGTACTTTTACAAAGATTAAAAGCTGAAAATTATGGATGTAAAGATAGCGGCTGATTGGAAAGAGTTGCTCAGGGCAGAGTTTGATAAGCCTTATTTTGAGGAGCTGACTTCGTTTGTTAGGCAAGAGTATGCCTCTACGACGATATACCCTGCTGGTAAAAATATCTTTCGAGCATTTGACAAATGCCCGTTGGAGTCACTCAAAGTGGTGATTATTGGTCAGGACCCATATCACGGTGTGGGCCAGGCTAACGGCTTGTGTTTTTCGGTGGATGATGGAGTGCAGTTTCCGCCGTCGTTGCAAAATATTTTCAAGGAGGTGTGTGATGATACTGGCTCGACGATGCCTGCGAGTGGAAATCTGGATCGCTGGGCCGAGCAGGGAGTGTTGTTGCTAAACGCGGTACTTACCGTGAGGGCTCATCAGGCAGCCTCGCACGCAGGTCGCGGCTGGGAACAGTTCACCGACGCAGTGGTGAGGGCCATCGCCCAGCATAAGGAGGGTGTGGTCTATATGCTGTGGGGTAATTATGCCCAGAAGAAGGGTCAGATTGCCGACCCGCAGCGCAATCTTATTTTGAGGAGCGTGCACCCCTCTCCCCTATCTGTGTATAGAGGTTTCTTTGGTTGTAAACATTTTTCTCAGGCTAACGCATATTTGCAGAGCTTGGGTAAAACTCCGATTATTTGGTAGAAGTTATGGTTATTCGTGAAATTTTTAGTGAGGGCGATGTCCTCCGTATGACAAAGGTAGCCGAGGTGGTGTGGCGCGAGGCTAATGTGGCGTTTTGCACCCCCGAGCAGGTCGAGTATATGATTGAGATGTTTCAAAGCTATGAGGCAGTGATGGGTCAGCTCGTCCACGGTTATCGCTATTTCATCTTCGAGCAAGATGGCGACATTTGGGGATATTTGGGTGTACAGCCTCAGGGTGAGAGATTGTTCCTGAGTAAATTCTATGTCTTGAAGGAGCATCGCGGCAAGGGTCTTTTCTCGCAGGGCTTGGAGTTGATGAGGGGTTTGTGTCAGGAGTTGCAACTTGATACCATCTATCTGACGGTAAATCGTAATAACAAGCACGCTTGCGAGGTTTATCTCCATAAAGGTTTCCGTATTGCCGAGGAGGCGGTGGCCGACATCGGTTGCGGCTTTGTGATGGATGACTACATTATGGAATACGATGTGTAGAGAAGCTAAATAAAAAATAAAGGGGATGATATTATCGTCCCCTTTATCATTTCAAACTCTGTGCTTTTATTCGTTCACCTTGCTGTGAGGAATAATCAAATTCACAATCACACCTACAAGAGCCGACAGACCAATACCGCCGATGGTGATGCTACCGCAAGTTAATTCTGCGCCTCCGATACCGAGGGTGAGAATAAGTGATGCGATGACCAAATTGCGGGTGTTGCCCAAATCGACCTTGTTCTTGACCAGGTTGTTGATTCCTACCGAAGTAATTGTACCAAAGAGCAACAACATAATACCGCCCAACACAGCCTCAGGGATGGTCTTCAATAGAGCGCTCACCTTACCTAAAACTGAGAACAGAATACCGAAAAGTGCAGCAATGCGGATAACGGCAGGATCGGCAATCTTGGTGAGTGAGATAGCGCCAGTAACCTCGGAATAGGTTGTTACAGGAGGGCCGCCGATGAATGATGCAGCCACACAAGCTAAGCCGTCGCCGAGCATTGTGCGGTGCAAACCTGGGTCCTTGACAAAATCCTTGCCCGTAACCTCGTTGATGGCGTAGATGTCGCCAATGTGCTCAATCACGGGAGCGATAGCCACGGGAACCATAAAGATAATAGCCTCCCAGCTAAACTCTGGGCGTACGAAGTCGGGTAATGCAAACCACGATGCTTCAATAACAGGCTGAAAATTAACAATACCAAAGAAGATGGCGGCGATATATCCCACTACGATACCTGCAAAGATTGGGATTAGTCGCAACAAACCCTTACCAAAGAGCGATACGACAACCGTAGTAATGAGCGCAATGATGGCGAGAATCCAATTACTCTTGGCCATATTTACGCCTGTGCCCGCCAATGACAAACCGATGAGCATAATCACTGGGCCTACAACAACCGGTGGGAAAAGACGTGCGATAAAACCTACACCACGCAGCCTAACCAGCAAACTCATCACTCCATATACGGCACCAACGGCCACCAAGCCTGACAGTGTGCCTGGCAATCCAAAGAGTTCGGTTGCTTTGATGATGGGGGCAATGAACGCAAAGCTACTGCCCAAAAATACGGGCACCTTGCCTTTGGTTATGACGTGGAAAATCAATGTGCCAACGCCAGCTGTTAATAGAGCTACCGATGGGTCCATACCGATCAATAGCGGTACCAGAACCGTTGCGCCGAATGCCACAAACAAAAATTGGGCACCTACGACGGTTTTTTGAATGGGATTAAGGTTTCTTTTCATAAGAATTTTAATATTTAGTTGTTGTAAAAATAACAAATTTGGTCGAAAAAGATGAATATTTTTGAAAAAATATGCTATATTTGCATATGAAACATTAAACACTTCTTATGGCTTTACATATCATTGATCATCCATTGGTGCAACATAAGCTCAGTCTTATGCGCGATAAGGGAACTTCTACAATGAAATTCCGTGAACTTTTGAAAGAGATTGCAATGCTAATGGGATATGAAATCACTCGTGATTTCCCATTAACCTATGAGGAGATTGAGACTCCATTGCAGAAGATGAAAGCTCCCAAGATTGCAGGTAAAAAGGTGGTGATTACCCCTATTCTCCGTGCTGGTCTTGGTATGGTTGATGGTCTTACAACACTCATTCCATCGGCACGAATTGGTCACATTGGAATGTATCGTGATGAGGAGACTTGTTTGCCTGTGTTTTACTACTATAAGATGCCTGCTAATAAAGATCGTTTGGTGATTGTAACAGATCCAATGTTGGCAACGGGTGGTAGTGCTTGCGATGCTATCTCTCGCTTGAAGGAGGATGGTTATCAGTCAATCCGTTTGATGTGCTTGGTGGCATCTCCTCAGGGTGTGAAGGCTGTCGAGGAGAAACATCCCGATGTGGATATCTATTTGGCTTCGCTTGACGAGGGCTTGAATGAGAAGAACTACATTCTTCCTGGCTTAGGTGATGCTGGCGATAGAATCTTTGGTACAAGATAATTTGATTAAACGACAATAAAAAAGTGGCGACTAAAAATCGCCACTTTTTTGTTATTTGCTAAGATGCTTTACTATCCCAAATATGACTGCAAGAGCTTGCTGCGTGATGACTGACGCAAGCGGCGGATAGCCTTCTCCTTAATCTGACGTACGCGCTCGCGTGTGAGGTCAAACTTCTCGCCAATCTCCTCTAAGGTCATCTCCGAGCAACCGATGCCGAAGAAATACTTGATGATGTCGCGCTCACGCTCGGTGAGGGTTTCCAATGCGCGGTTTACCTCGGTAGCCAACGACTCGTTGATAAGGCCGCGGTCTGCATTTGGGGAATCGGTATTCACTAATACATCCAAAAGGCTGTTGTCCTCGCCATCGGCAAATGGAGCATCTACCGAAATGTGGCGACCTGCAACACGCAATGTGTCAGATACCTTCTCCTTTGGAAGAGCCAACTCCGATGCCAACTCATCTGGCGATGGAGTACGCTCGTGCTGCTGCTCGAAACGGGCGAAAGCCTTGTTAATCTTGTTGAGTGAGCCTACCTGGTTGAGTGGCAAACGCACGATACGCGACTGCTCGGCCAAAGCCTGCAAGATAGACTGACGAATCCACCATACGGCGTAAGAGATAAACTTAAAACCACGAGTCTCATCAAACTTCTCAGCTGCCTTGATAAGTCCCAAGTTACCCTCATTGATAAGGTCGGGAAGGCTCAAACCCTGATTCTGATACTGCTTTGCTACTGACACCACGAAGCGCAAATTAGCCTTGGTGAGCTTGTCCAACGCCTCCTGGTCACCCTTGCGGATACGTTGCGCAAGTTCTACCTCCTCCTCAACGGTGATGAGCTCCTCCTTGCCGATCTCCTGCAAATACTTATCCAGTGACGCGCTTTCGCGGTTAGTGATTGATTTCGTGATTTTTAATTGACGCATATTCTAATATTTTAATTTCTTCCTAAGTCTGAGTAGAAAAAACTCTTTTTTTCATTATTACGCAAACAGATGTCTTTTTGTTTCACTCTGCGAAAATATTTCTAATATTTTATTACTCAAACCAACATTATAACGAGCCTACGGGGAGAAAAATTTTTCTGTTAGCGAAATATTTGAGTTGGTATATAGGCTTCGATGCCCGTTGTATCCTGCTAAAACAAATCACCCCCGTCGAAGAGTTTTCCGACGGGAGTGAAATGGTGAAGATTTGAGTCTTCTTGTATAGCCTCTTATATGTAGATTTTCAACTCTACCAAGCAAACAAAGGATACTCAGCCATCATAGCGTTCACATCCTTGCGAACTGCCGCGATGTTCTCCTCGTTCTCTGGGTCGTGCAATACACGGTCGATGAGCTCAACGATGTAGTCCATCTTATCCTCCTTCACACCACGAGTTGTGATGGCTGGTGTACCAAAACGCAAACCAGATGTGAGGAATGGTGAACGTGAATCGAATGGCACCATATTCTTGTTGGTTGTTATGTCGGCAGCAACCAAGCAACGCTCTGGGAGTTTACCTGTAAGCTCAGGGAACTTAGTGCGCAAGTCGATAAGCATCAAGTGGTTGTCGGTGCCATTTGAAACAACAGTGTAGCCGCGCTTAGCAAATGCCTCGGCCATAGCTGTTGCATTCTTCTGAACCTGCTTCTGGTACTCCTTGTACTCTGGCTGCAAAGCCTCGCCGAAAGCTACTGCCTTAGCTGCGATAACGTGCTCCAATGGACCACCCTGGATACCTGGGAATACGGCTGAGTTCAGAATCTGTGACATCATCTTCACAACACCCTTTGGAGTTGTGTAGCCCCAAGGATTTTCGAAGTCCTTACCCATCAAGATGATACCACCGCGTGGACCACGCAAAGTCTTGTGAGTTGTAGATGTTACGATGTGAGCATACTTCACTGGGTTATCCAACACGCCTGCAGCGATAAGACCTGCTGTGTGAGCCATATCCACCATAAAGAGTGCGCCTACCTTGTCTGCGATTTCGCGCATACGCTTGTAATCCCACTCGCGTGAGTAGGCTGATGCACCACCCACGATGAGCTTTGGCTTGTGCTCCAAAGCCTTGCGCTCCATATCCTCGTAGTCGATTGTACCTGTCGCCTCGTTGAGCTGGTAGCCCACAGCGTTGAAGTACATACCCGACATATTCACAGGTGAACCGTGTGAAAGGTGACCACCGTGAGCCAAGTCGAGACCCATAAATGTGTCGCCTGGCTTCAATACAGCGAAGAATACTGCCATATTTGCCTGTGCGCCAGAGTGTGGCTGTACGTTGGCGTACTCGGCGCCATACAACTCGCAAAGACGCTCGATAGCCAAACGCTCTACCTTGTCCACAACCTCGCAACCGCCATAGTAACGTGCTGCTGGGTAACCCTCGGCATACTTGTTTGTGAGTACAGAGCCCATAGCTGCCATAACCTGGTCACTCACGAAGTTCTCCGATGCGATAAGCTCGATGCCGTGCATCTGACGAGTGCGCTCCTCGTTGATAAGCTCAAAAATCTGATTATCCTGTTTCATTTTTTGTATTATTTTAATTGACTATTTTCTGATTTGATTTCGCGCAAATAAATAATTGCCGCACAAAGGTAATTAAACTTTGTAGATAATTCAAATTTATTGCCCCTTTATTGAATCTCTTTTGCCTCTGTCTGTCGCTCGATTTTGCGTTTTGTGATTGCAAAGTTAAAAATTGACAAATAGCCTACCTCGTACGTTTGCATATGGTTATGTTGTTGGATGGTGTAATAGTAGAAAATTCTTATCAATAATGGCGTGAAATAAGTGTAAATAAAAGTTGTGCGAGAGGTGATATCGCAAGGTGTATATCTCTTCGGTAGAGACAACTAAATATTTATGTAAAGTTAAGCAAAATAATACGAAAGAACCAAATAATAGCACAAAAAAGTTTTTATTAACACAATTAACAATAAAGGACATTTTTAATTTTCGTTCGACATTTTCGAAAAATTTAAAACACAAACTTATTAATTACCAAAAACAAATACATATCTACTCTCTCTACCGAAGAGAATCCCTTAAAAAGTGTGTATATATGGATAAATATCAGATAAATAGTGGCGAATTTATTGCCATTGAG
>JAZKYX010000012.1:0-10194 GCA_045612405.1 Alistipes sp. | reverse complement strand
TTACCTAACTCTTTCGCAATCTTAGCAGCCACTGCCTCAATCGGGAAACCCTCCATAAGATGAACTACATCGGCCCAACTAATAGCCTCTCGTATTGAGCGCTTGTCGATTTTAGAGTATCGAAAGCCATTTTTGCGTACTATTGGCTCAAAAATCGGAAAGACAAAGTGTTTCTGGGGATAATCTGGCTGAGGGCCTTGCTTGTCAGGATTCTCGCAAGCAAGGATACGAACATCTATTCCACTATGTATCAGACGAGTGCGCAACGCCACTACTGCCGTGCATAAGCCGTTGCCCTTCAAATATGCGTTATTACTTACGATTAAAACCTTCATCGCTATGTAAATTTAATGGTTTCATAGCAAATGTAACCTATTCAAATTTGTAAAAAAAATAAATTCAACGAAACCTAACTTAATGCTAATAGAAAGAGTGTTTTGAGGGGTATGTAAGAAATTTGTTTGCCATATTAATCAAGAGCCACCCTTGCCAGAGATGCTTCTAACGCAGGTTTTCAATGTGTATTTACCATAAAAAGCAAGAGAAGCCATATAATTACCATTGTTATATAATATAGTTGGTAGTGTCGAGCAGATAGTTGCGAATTAACTTGATAGTCCAAAATAGTGATGTTATGTTTGCGCTGCAAATAACACATATATAGCGTGTTAAGCAGATCGAGCGCTCTATATTGTCGCATCATTTTTAAGGGATCTGTAAATGCGACATTTTTGTTCGACCACAACCAAACCAGAGTACGAAAATCGGGGTGTCCTGGCACACAAAGGCTTACAGGAACAACCTGAGGGGGTACTGAAAGAGAAGAACAAGAGTTCTTCTCTTTTTTTTGTATTATATTACCGTGATGCTTAATGGTGGAGCGTTTGCTCTCATTTAACACAACCGGTTAATCCATTAGAGACCACGCGCAACTTCTTGAAAAAATATAGAAAGTATATATGCACACAATCTTCTATCAATTATTTCAATACCTTTGCATATACTTACTAATGTATTTATGACCAGAACTATTCGTTGCGCACTATTCATACTCGTAATATTCCTATTTACGACCGTAAAACTATACGCCCAACAATCCAAGTGTATAATTGCAGGCAAGGTTGTTGATGAAAAACAACAGCCTATATCATATGCTTCGGCAGCTGTCTATAATGGTTTGACACCAGTAGCAGGTGCAATTACAGACAATGATGGTAAGTTTTCAATTAAAACAGAGCAGCGCAATGATGATCTCCGTTTGGTCGTAGAGTTTATCGGATACACTCGACACGAGATTTCGATAAAACCAAACGCATCGCACCTAAATCTCGGAACTATAACGCTGAGCGAAGATGCGGTATCCGTCGGAGAGGTGGCAGTATCAGCAAAGGAGGTTGCACAGAAGTCCACAGTGGAGCATACTACCATTAATGCTTCGGCAAATATAGCATCGAGCAAGGGTACGGCTATAGATATTCTCCGCTCGGCTTCTTCGGTAAGTATCATAAATGATGAAATTGCTATTCGCGGCAATAGCAATATTCTCGTTTTGATGGATGGTGTACCAACAACAGCAAGCGACCTTACAACAATCCCTGCGGCTAACATTCAAAGCATTGATGTCATCACTAATCCCGACGCTTCGCACGATGCAGGAGGTACGGGTGGAATCATTAATATTGTATCTAAGCGCACTCGTGCCGAGGGTTTTAGTGGTATGGTAGCTGCTAACTACGGCTTTAACCACTTCGTTAATGGCAATATTGCTCTGGCGCTAAACCGCAAGAAGGCTTCGTGGCGATTTAACTACAACACAAAGTACGAGGACGATGTGGTAAATACGGTGCTTAATCGCCAAATGCACAACTCTGATTATGAACTATTTCAGCAGATGCAATCCACACGCTACACCCTTAACAATAATATCTCGTTGGGCGCAGACTTCCGTATCAATAAGCATAATCGCATAAATGTCGATTTGAAGGCCATTATTCCACGCCTAAATATCAAGCAGGAGTTGCACAACGCATTCGCTGAGGGAGGTGTGCAGCGCGAGGAGTTTCGTCATAACGATGTTAATTGGAATCGCCAGAACTACGAGGCTTCGTTGTCGTATATTCACATAATTAAACCCGATGTGTCGGATATCACCATCCTGGGCTCTGTGTCAAAGATACGGGGAAGCCGTCCATCATATTACTATATGGGTGGTGAACCCGTAAGTCGCTCTGTGTCGGGAGGAAGCCCTCTGATCTCAGCCTTGCAGGCGGACTACAAGCATAAGTTCAAAGCAGGAACACTCTCTGCGGGAGCGAAGTTTACATATCGAAGAAACGATATCTACCACCAAGTTTACACTATGGAGGGTGGCGAGTGGGCATATACCGATGCTTCGAGCAATGATCTTCTCCATACGGAATTGGTGCCAGCATTGTATGCAATGTTCGCATCTCGCATCGGCAGTAAATTTACCTACAAAGCGGGTGTGCGTGGCGAGTACAGCATTGTAACGCTTGATAGTAAGCACGAGGCGACAGATGAGCGTGATGGCAGTTTCTTCTTTGCCCCAAGCCTCTTGGGAATATATAAACTTGCAGAGAATCAAGATCTATCGCTTGCCCTCTCGCATCGCATAGGTCGTCCTACTTACCCACAACTCACGCCATATATGAGTATGGTAGATGCCACTACCTATCAGCAGGGAAATATGGACTTAAAGCCCGAGAAGGCTACAAAGGTCGATTTGAGCTACAATCTTCGTGGTGAAGAGGTAACCCTCTTTGCGAATGGTTACCTAAATTACACAAAGGATTATATCTCGCAGATTACGCACATCGATAACGAGCGTCTTATAACTACTTATGTAAATGCCGCAACCGACCTAAAAACAGGAGTGGAACTTTCGCTAAGAGTCACACCAACCAAATGGGTGAATATCTCAGTAGGAGCAAATACCTACTATGTAACGACCAATGGCGCATATGAAGGTGCAGATATCGCAAATGCTGGTTGGACCAACAATAGTAATGTTATGCTTGACTTTATGCTGTGGAAGGGCGGCAATATACAAGCTCAATACTTTGTAACCACGCCACAATACTTTCCACAACTCACCACATCGCTCACTCATCAGATGAACATCGGTATAAAGCAGCGTTTGATAAAGGGCGCAATGGCGGTATCGGTGCTTGTAACCGATGTGTTAAATACCGCTAAATGGGAGGTAAGGTCGCACAACAATCTATTTGACCTGAGCAATAGTAGCAAGAACAAGAGTCGTATGCTGTGGCTCGGAATGTCCTACAATTTCAATTCGTTCAAACAAAAGGGCGACAAGAAAAGTGAGATGGATCGTAGCCTTATCAAGCTGGGTATGTAGGTTTGCGATATGATATTGTTACTTGACAATAAATTCAGCTAACTACATTCATTTCAAACTGACTGCTTATTACAAGGAAAGAATACTCAAAAAAATAACCCCGCAGAGAACTGCGAGGTTATTCAGGAAAGTGGACCCAGAGGGGCATGATCCCACGACCTTCGGATTATGAGTCCGCTGCTCTAACCAACTGAGCTATGGGTCCGCACTCAACTCCCGAGGAGTTTTGCGGTGCAAAGTTATGATAAAAATTTATAAAATGAAATTTTCAACCCGAAAAAGTCGTTTCACGCCACTATTTGCCCTTTATCACCTCTTTCCATCCCCCAAAGAGCTGAAAAAACCAACCCAAGCAAGGTAATTTTAGAGAATCAAGCCAGAGTGTGCCAGCAATTCTAACAGCCCTACATCAATAATTAACAAAAAATTACACTGAAATGTTTGTCCGTGAAAATAAATTTTGTACCTTTGCGCCGAATTAAGTACTTAATTAAACAAAAAGACGAAATGAAAAAGGGTATTCATCCAGAAAACTATCGTTTAGTGGCATTCAAGGATATGTCGAATGACCACGTGTTTTTGTGCAGGTCCGCCGTTTCGACAAAAGAGACCATCGAGGTGAACGGCGAAACCTATCCAGTTTACAAGATGGAAATCTCTAACACATCTCACCCATTCTATACAGGTAAGATGAAGTTGGTAGATACCGCTGGTCGTGTGGATAAGTTTATGAGCCGTTACGCAAAACGCTACGATAAGAAGAAGTAATCCAAGAGAGATTTCACTTCTACAAGTCAAGTCCGATCCTGTTGGGTCGGACTTTTTTGTGTTTTGTATGGTTGATTTTTGATTGTGGTCGCTGATAATTGCAGATTTTTTTATATATTTGGGAGATAAGATTTACGACCACAAAACCGACCTACTATGAAATGCAGAGTTTTCACTTTCGTTATTGCCATCCTGATGGCGATAGCGGGCGCATTTCGTGCGTCAGCGACTCCGCAGACGGTAGATTATCTTTTTATCGGTGGCGAAAAACATTACATCATCCGCAGTTTGCCACTTCAAGACTTGATTGACAAAACAATCCCCAACGACTACAATTTTCCACGTTTCAAAGAGTCAGGTACCGCAAACTGGAAAGGCTATATCGCATATTGGGAGATTGAAGATAACAAACTCTACCTCACCGCTATTCACGACGAGGGCAATGCCCCAAGAGGTGAGCGATACATAAACCTCGATCTGAGAACAATCTTCGGTAAGGATTGTATTGATGGACGCGTACACGCCAAGTGGGTAAGCGAAAATCTGGCATTGGGTTTTGGCGAAATCAGACGGTGGTATGAGATGGATGGCCCCATTACACCCTACCGCAAAATTATGGAAGTCAAGAAGGGTCATTGCAGGATATTAGGCGAGTATGAGTACGACAACAAATCAATAGACAAAAAGAGGGTTGCAGAGTTGTCGCAGGAGGTTCACGACGCGATAGCCAAAGATTGGAAGTGGAGGTGGAGCGAAGACAATTATCAGGGTCGCACACTCTCGATTGGCTCGGCTGTGATACAATTCGGAGTAAGGAATGGCAAGGTGGCATTCAAAGATGACTATTGGAATCACGACCGAATGAAAGAGTACAAGCGGTATATTTACAAAAAGATAAAGAAGGTTGATTGGGATAAGTATTTAGATAAAGACCAGGCAATATACTTTACCACATTTATTAAAATCGACGGTAAAAAGCAGAAGATAAAACATTTCAACATATATTAAAAATGCAGGAGAACTCACAACGCATATACTGGGTAGATTTGTTGCGACTGGTGGCGATGCTGATGGTCATCGCGGCGCACTGCGTCGATATTTACAACGCCACACCACAGGATGACCCTATGAATGGATTCTGGGGGGCTTTCATCGGTTCGCTGATGCGCCCGAGTGTGCCTCTGTTTGCAATGATGACCGGCTTGCTACTCTTACCCATTGGCACCGACGCTAAGTCCTTTTACAAGAGGCGTATTCCAAGGGTGGTGCTTCCTATGATTTTCTGGTCGGTGATCTACTATCTTATCCCCTGGCTGACGGGAGTTGCGGGATTAGACAAGAGTGTGATTACAACTCTCTTCCCATTTGAGTTCTCACCCTCGCAGGAGGCGGGTAATGCGTTGAAGAACATTGCCTCGATTCCATTCACGTTTAATGGCTACACCACCCATATGTGGTATCTCTATATGCTCATCGGATTGTATCTGATGATGCCGTTCTTCTCGACCTGGGTAGAGCGACGTGACCGCACGCTGACAATCACATTTATGGTAATGTGGGCTTGCTCGCTGATGCTGCCCTACTTGGGTTATCTATTTGGAGAGGATATATTTGGCGTATGTGCGTGGAACGAATACGGCACATTTTACTATTTCGGAGGCTTTGCGGGATTCCTGCTCTTGGGTCATATACTCGCCAAGGGCAACCCTATGCCTCTGCGCAAGATTGTGGCTATGGGTGTGATGGTCTATGTGGCAGGTTTTATAATTACCTACACGGGTTACGCCTCGATGGCGGTGCAGTATAGCTACGAGGAGGCACCCGACCTGTTGGAGCTCTTTTGGCAGTTCTGCTCGCCCAACGTGACACTGATGGCATTGGGTATATTCCTCATCATCCAGCGCATCAAGGTGACATCGCCTCGCCTGCAAACCATCTTGCAGAGCACAACAAAGTGCAGCTTCGGCACCTACCTGATGCACTACATCTTCATCGGTCCGGTGATTATGCTGCTCTCGAAGATGAATCTGCCCACACCATTATGCGTGGCAGGAAGTGTGGTGGCCGTATTTGCCATCTGTTGGGCACTGTCGGCGCTAATATACAAAGTTGCCCCACGCACAGCTCGTTACATTATTGGATAAACAAACGACTAAAAACTTTATAAAATTATGGGAAACAAGATTAATGACCCTATTGCAAGATTGATGGGTTTGAGATATAAATCTCACCCTTGGCACGGATTGGAGGTTGGCGAAAAATCGCCCGAGGAGGTAACGGCCTTCATCGAGATGGTCCCCACCGACACCGTAAAGTATGAGTTGGACAAGGTAAGCGGTTATATCCGCATCGACCGCCCTCAGAAATACTCTACCGTTGTCCCTGCACTCTATGGTTTCATTCCTCAGAGCTTCTGCGGCGACGGCGTGGCACAATACTGTATGGATCGCAGCGGTCGCCAGAATATCAAGGGCGACGGCGACCCATTGGATATTTGCGTCTTGACCGAGCGCACAATCGCTCACGGCGACATCATCGCAACGGTAAAGCCTATCGGTGGTTTCCGTATGTTGGATGGCGACGAGGCCGACGATAAGATTATCGCCGTATTGCGCAACGACGCCACCTATCGCGGCTACAACGACATCGAGGAGTTGCCTCACATCGTGGTCGATAGATTGAAGCACTACTTCCTCACCTACAAGGATATGCCACCCGCAGACCGCGAGAGCGAGGGCCAGAAGCGCGTGGAGATTGTCGGCATCTACGGTCGCGAGGAGGCCTACGAGGTCATCTCACGTTCGTTGGAGGATTACAAGTGCCACTTCGAGGGTTTGGAGGAGATTTTGCGTCACGTATAAAATTTCGATATGGAATCACTAAGAGAATTATATAAGGTAGGAAATGGCCCTTCGAGTAGCCACACGATGGGCCCCAAGAAGGCGGCCGAGCAGTTTTTGGCACGCCATCAGGACGCTGATTCGTTCCGCGTAACACTCTACGGTTCACTTGCTGCCACAGGCAAAGGTCACTTGACCGATGCAGCTATCTTGGCGGTGTTGCAACCCGTAGCACCCACCGAAATCATCTGGGAGCCCGAGACCGTAAAGGAGTTCCACACCAACGGAATGTTGTTTGAGGCAATCAAGGGCGGCGAGATTGAGGAGAGCTGGAAAATTTATAGCGTCGGCGGCGGCTCAATAGCCAATCCTGATATGCCAGTCGAGACAAGCAAGATGGTCTATCCTTTGACCACCATCGAAGATATTTTGGCTTGGTGCGACCGCGAGGGTAAGACTCTGTGGGAATATGTACAGGATAGCGAAGGAATGGAAATTTGGGACTATTTGGAGATGATCTGGGCTACAATGAGCAAGACCATCGACAACGGTCTCAACAACGATGGCGTATTGCCAGGTGGCTTGAAAGTGCCACGCAAGGCTTCGACATACTGGCTCAAGGCGAAGGAGTATGGTGCAAACGTGAGCAACCGTTCACGCCTCTATGCCTACGCACTCGCGGTGGCAGAGGAGAATGCCTCGGGTGGCGTCGTGGTGACTGCCCCAACCTGCGGGTCGTGCGGTGTGTTGCCAGCCGTCATCCACCATATGGCAAAACTGAACGACTACCGCCCCGTACGCATCCTGCGAGCATTGGCTACGGCTGGCATCTTCGGCAATCTTGCCAAGACCAACGCCTCAATCTCGGGTGCCGAAGTGGGTTGTCAGGGTGAGATTGGCGTGGCGTGCGCTATGGCTGCGGCTGCGGCTTGCCAGCTTATGGGTGGTACACCAGCACAGATTGAGTATGCTGCCGAGATGGCTCTGGAGCATCATCTGGGCTTGACCTGCGACCCTGTGTGCGGTCTGGTGCAGATTCCTTGCATTGAGCGAAATGCCGTTGCAGCAGCACGTGCCATTGACTCTGCTACATTCGCCATACTCTCCGACGGTAAGCACCGCGTGAACTTCGACCGTGTGGTTGCCGTGATGAAGGAGACAGGTCACAACCTCCCAAGCCTCTACCGAGAGACTGCCGAGGGCGGCTTGGCAAAGCATTATAAGATGGAGTAACAATTGCTACGATGAAAAAGATCTTCTCGATAGTTGCTATCGCCTTGGCAGTGCTCATCACCACTTCGGCCCACGCCCAACTCATTGAGGGCAAGCGTGGCTCGGCAGATTTCAAGATTGGCGTTGCAGGCTTCACATATCGCAGTTTCGACATCGACAAGACGCTCGCCTACTTGAAAAGTATGGACGTGAGGTATCTCTCGGTGAAGGATTGGTGGTTACCACTTGACTCCACTGCCGAGCAGATGGAGGCGTTCAAGGCGAAGTGCCGCAGCTATGGCGTTGAGCCTTATATCCTGGGCCCTATCTATATGAAAAGCGAGGCGGAGGTGGATCGTGCCTTTGCCTATGCGAAGCGTTATGGTGCCGAGATGTTTATCGGCGTTCCCAACTATGAGCTTACGGAGTATGTCGTGGCGAAGGTGAAGGAGACAGGCATCCGTATGGCTATCCACACCCACGGACCCGACGGCGCTCCATTCCCCAACATCCAGAAGGTGGCGGAGATATACCACGACCCTGCGTGGGGCGTAGGTTGCTGTATGGATCTGGGACACTCGGTGCGTATGGGCGAGGATATTGTGAAGGATATCAAGAAGTACCGCGCGTGGCTCTACGATATCCACATCAAGGATGAAACCGAGGCATCGAAGAAGGGTGGCACCTGGGAGATGGGACGTGGCGTGATTGACTTCAAGCCTGTGGTGAAGGTGCTCCGCAAGATTAAGTACGACGGTGTTGTATCGCTCGAATTCGAGAAGAACGGCAAAGATCCTCACGGTGGCGTTGCCGAATCCATCGGCTACCTCCGCGGCGTGCTTGATGCCACGAAGTAGGAAGTTTTTTATAAAAGTAAACCCTCCGAGTAACGCGGAGGGTTTTGTTTTTAGAAAGAGATTTATTATATTTGTAGTGACAAAATCAATTGCCTATGATTAAATAACATCAAAAAGACATATAAATAAAAGGCGTTAGCTTTTATTTCGGGATTCTGAAACTTCCACTTATTCAATCGTCCCCAATGGAATAAAGTTTGACGCCCGCGCTGTATTTCAGCGTGGGCTTTATTCCGTATATGGGGGACAAGGTTGTGGAAGACCGCAGAATCCGATATTAGCGAATTTGGTCCGCGCTTTTTATTTGGGTCTTAATTAAGCAGCGGACTTTACTTAATTATAAACTCTAATATTACAGTTATGAAGAAATTTTCATTTTTAGCGATTATGGCATTAAGCCTTTTCGTATTTTCATCTTGCGCATCAATCTTCTGCGGAGCAAAGGCAAAAGTAACCTTTGATAGCAATGTAGATGAAGCAACATTAACCATTGATGGACAAAAACACAAGAATGTAACATTCCCTTACACTACTAAAGTAAGACGCGGATTTGACGAAACTATTGTGAAGGTTGAAGCTCCATCATACAATACTGAGACCGTCATTATCAACAAAAATTTCAACGCAGTATCTGTACTTAATTTATGCGAGATCCTCGGATGGGGTATTGATGCAGCGACTGGTGCAATCACAAAACCCGAGTACAAATTCTACGAGGTCAATTTAACCCCTAAAAAGGAGAAAAAATCAGAAGAATAAGTCCCCACACCACTACCGCAATCCTTCGGGGTTGCGGTATTTTTTGCATATATAATATATAAGGTATAAATACTCCTACGAAAAAGTCAAAAGCCCCTCCCTTTGACAAAGGGAGGGGACAGAGGGGAGGGAATGTCAATATAGTTGGCGGAACGCCTCTTCAAGCTACGAGTTGAGATTAATCGACTCGGCTTGTATTGCTACTTTCGCGCGTCGCCCGTTCCGATAACACTACTCACCCGGATACAAAGAAAAAGCCGAGTCGGAATAATCCAACTCGGCTTGAAGAGGCGGCTACCTACTCTCCCACCTAAATAGGCAGTACCATCGGCGTGAGTGAGCTTAACTTCTCTGTTCGGAATGGGAAGAGGTGGAACCT
>JAZKYX010000011.1:0-41504 GCA_045612405.1 Alistipes sp. | reverse complement strand
GGTCAATCTCCTCCTGTGGACGCTTCAACTCCTTGGCCAATTTGTAGATACACCAGTCATCGTAGGCGTACTCCAATGTGCGTGCAGCATTCTCGTTGATACCCACATCATAAGGTACATAACCCAACGAGTTGTACCACTCGTGACCCAAACGACCAGAAGATGCTACGCGTGGGTGAACATTGTTTGTGCCGTGAATCATACCCTTGTACATAGTCTCCACGTCCTCAACCTTCACGCCCTTCAAATAGGCATCAGCCAATACAGAAGCCGAGTTGTTACCAACCATACATCCTCTGTGACCTGGGCTCGACCACTCTGGGTAGAAACCACTCTCCTTATAAACATTTACAAAACCCTCCTGCATCTTTAAGTTCTCAGATGGGTAGAGTACGTTGAGGAGTGGGAACAAGCAACGGAAAGTATCCCAGAAGCCTGTGCCTGAGTAGAAGTACCCCTTCTCGATACGACCATTGTGGGGGCTATAATGCAATACGTTGCCGTTGGCATCAATCTCGTGGTGCATCTGAGGGAAGAGAGTAGAGCGATAGAGGCAAGAGTAGAAGGTGCGCATCTGATCCAAATTACCACCCTCGACCTCGATTCTGCCGAGTACCTCGTTCCACGCCTGACGGCCCTTTTCGGTGAGCTGCTCGAAAGAGTCATTGCCCAATTCTTTGAGGTTTTGTGCAGCCTGCTCGTGGCTGATGAATGACGAAGCTACGCGAGCGTGTACCTGCTCGCCCTTCTTGGTCTTGAAACCAATCACAGCACCCACGTGGTTCTCCTGCTGTTCCACAGCATTCTCCTTCAACTCGCCGTTTACGAAGGTGTTGATATACTCAAATGGCTTGTCGAACTCCACTACAAAGTAGTTCTTGTAGTTGCGAGTCACACCGCCAGAGTTGCGAGTTGTGTAACCGATGATGCGATTGTTCTCCTTGTCAATCTTGATGTAAGAGCCGCGGTCGAAGGCATCCACCACAACGTATGAGTCATTTGACTCAGGGAATGTGAAGCGGAACATAGCAGCACGCTCGGTAGGAGTGAACTCTGTTACTACATCGTGCTCGGCCAAATAAACCTTGTAGTAGTAGGCCTTGGCTACCTCACCTTTGTGAGAGAACCAACTTGCACGCTCATCCTCATTGAACTTTGGTGCACCTACAACGGGCATCAACGAGAACTGACCGTGGTCATTAATCCAAGGACTTGGCTGGTGTGTCTGCTTAAATCCACGGATCTTGTGAGCCGTGTATGTGTACATCCATCCATCTCCCATCTTGCCAGTCTGCGGAGACCAGAAATTCATACCCCAAGGACGAGCAATAGCGGGGTAGGTGTTACCGGTCGAGAGAGCAAACTCCGACAATGTTCCCACCAGCGGGCTAACGTAATCTACTGGCGAAAACTCCTTCTCTTGCGCAATCGAAAAGACAACCATCAAGGTTGCCAATGCGCTCATAAATGTTTTTTTAAGCATATTAAATAGGTTTAGTAAAGTTCTGTTCAGGTGTAAAGATAGGTAATTAATTGAAATTTACCTAATAAAATTACTCTCCCACGTTGATTTATTTCCACACGAGTCGGTGGCAACGAGCCTAATTGAGTGTTGCTTGTTGCCGTTTATGCCCTCGGCATCGAGATTTATCCACGCTCTGCTACGCGAGTAGTCGATGGCTACCCACTCTCCGTCAATGTAGGCATTGTAGGATGCTACGCCCGAGAAGTTGTCGTCTAGGCGGATAGCTATGCGCTTTTGCGAGCGACAATCCTGACCTTCCTGGAACAGAGGAGTGATGGTTGGTGCTATGGCGTCGGCCACAAGGCAGAAGGTGCCAAATGTGGTTGTGCGCAAGGTGAGTCGGCCAAGCAAGTAGCGACCTCCGGCATAGGAGAGCTTACCGTTGTTATCCACATACGCCAGCGCTGCGTGAGGTTGCAGTTCAGCGGCAATCTTCTGATTAAAGACCACGCCCATATTTTTGTGCAGAGGGGTGTCGCTGCTATGGATGGTGTATGCTGGAGAGAGAATCTCTACACTCTCGTCAGTGGGAATGATCTCGGATGGCTGCAAATCGAGAGCTAAACTTTCGTATAATGCTCCGCGAGGAATTACCACGCTCACTCTGTCGTCAATCTTGTGCGCAAAATCGCGGTCATACTTAGCGATGATGGCATCCGTCGAGAGTTCAGGCTTGAAGCAGAGCGAGTCGGCCTTGCCTTTGATGTTGAACTCCAAAGTTGATGTGTTGCCGCAATCGTCGGTCGCAGCTATTTTTATAGTGCGTTGTTCCTGCTGAGATGTTGTGATGAGGCCATTATCAACCATCGTAGGGTAGAACGTTGCAGGGCATCCTTCCAGGCGAGCCAATCGCATCACCTCGTTGCGCGACTTGCGCTGGGTGGGATACCACGCCACAGCATTGCAGTAACGCGACAGATCGAACGTAAATCCGTCGTTACGGTACTCGAAATAGGGCTTGCCATCAATCTCGGCCTTGATATTATAGACACCATAGGTGTTGGCGCAATCATCTTTGCGGTCAGATGTCTCCACCACAAAATAGCCCTTGCGACCCACCGAGATGGGTGATGTCTGCTTGGTGCGGTAGGTGTTGTTGTCGCTCTTATAGATGGTGTAGGTTGCGGGCTGACTATGGAGTGCTATGCCACCAACGGTGTCCACCTCGAAGTAGTGTAGCTTCATTATGTAGGGCGAAATCTTATCTTTGGGTGTAATGAGCCCTTGTGCTATGGTATTCAGGGTCTTTTGTGATGCGGTGTTGCGAAGCTCGAAATGGAGGTGCGGACCCATTGATGAGCCTGTGTTGCCCGATTTGGCAATCTCCTCGCCTCGTTTGACGGGAAAGAGCTCGGCTGGGCACTCCACATCGATACGATTCTGTCGCAGGCGATGACGCTCATCGAAGGCCCACTGGGCAATATCTTTCCTGAAACTTGACAGGTGTGCATAGACCGATGTGGTGCCATTGGGGTGATTGACATATAGCGCTAGACCATACCCCGTAGGCGAGCAGAGTACTCGCGCCACAAAGCCGTCGGCTACGGCCACCACCGATTTGCCCTCCACACCATCGGTCTTTAAGTCGATGCCTGCGTGGAAGTGGTTAGGGCGCATTTCGCCAAAGTTGGCCGAGTAGTAATCTGCCACATTGCGTAGCGGGTGGGTGTAATAATCTTTATCTATTTTCTGCGCTATGGCAGTAGTTACTATGCAGAGTAAAAGCGCTAAAATAGTGTATCGTCGTTGCATTCTTCCTCTTGTTTAATCGTTCTCATTACATCTTCGATGCTCTCCAATACCTGCTCCATTGGAAAGCCGAGTGAGAGTCCATAACGAAGCAGTTTGGTCTTTAATTGGTAGGTCGTGTCGTATTTTATGCTACGCACTTTGCGGTTAAGACGCTCGGTCAGACGCTCAGTTTGGTTTGATGGCATCTGCTCGCTCATCGTAGCCGAGATAATCTCCTCGCTAATGCCTTTGCGACGAAGTGCGGCACGGATCTTATACTCGCCCCAGGCCGAGAGAGAACTCTTCTCGCGTATGAAGGCTGCGGCGTAGCGGCTATCGTCAATAAAGCGGTCGTGGAGCAGTTTTTTTAGTATCTCGCCTCTCTTGGCTGGCTCCACTTCCCACGTTGCCATCAACCTCAGTGCATCGCCCGACGATCGTTCGGCGCGGGCGCACAGACGTTGTAGCGAGGCAAGTGCCTGCTCGGGTGTCTTGCTACGTTTTACTCTCTTTTGCAGCATATCATTCGTGGTTTTGCAAGAAAATCGCATCTAAGCTCGGCCTCGTAACCCTCTGCCGAGAGCATCTGTTGTGTCTGCTCGGCCAAGGTTTCGTGACATTCAAAGAGTAGCACACCTTTGTCGGAGAGTAATCGTTTTGCTGCGCGGGCAATCTCTCGGTAGAATATCAGTGGGTCATCATCACTCACAAATAGGGCCTCGTAAGGCTCGTGTTCAATCACGTTGATGTGCATCTCAACCATCTCGGTCGCTGGAATGTATGGTGGGTTTGATACAATGATATCGAAGGTACGACCCGGTAGCGTCTGCAATCCTGCCAGGGCGTCGTCGTGGATAAACTCCACCTCGGTTTCGAGTTTGGTGGCATTTTCGCGGGCGATGGTAAGTGCTTCGGTCGATAGGTCTATGGCCGTTAGTGATGATTGCGGAAGTGATGATTTGAGCGCGATGGCTATGCAGCCGCTTCCGGTGCAGATATCCAAAATCTTGGGTTCACTGAATTGTTTGGCCTCCTGTATAGCCCACGCAACTAACTCTTCGGTCTCGGGGCGGGGAATCAATACTCCTTCCCTCACGTTGAACTCCAAACCGTAGAACTCGGTGTGACCAATAATGTATTGCACGGGACGTCCGCTGGCGAGCTGAGCCACAGCCTCTTCGAGTTCTATGTCGATGATTTGCATAGGCTCGATAAGGTATTTAATTTCGGGCTCGTTGGTTAACGCCGCTGCCACCATACGAGCAATGCGTCCGCACTCCTGAGGTGAGTAGAGGTGCTCTATGCTGACCGAAATATGGCTAATGATGTCATATCGCGATGCCCTCATAGACTATGCTCTCAATTTAAGGTCAGCCAAAGCGATGGCCATTGCGGCCTCCACCACAACCGCAGCACGCAACGTGATGCAGACGTCGTGGCGCCCCTTGATTATTAGTTCCTGGATTTGCTGATTTTCGAAATTATAGGTCTGCTGCTCCTTGGCGATTGATGCCGTAGGTTTGATGGCTACGCGCGCCACAATCTCGTTGCCGTTGGTGATGCCACCCACAATGCCTCCTGCGTGGTTGGTAGAGGTGCTGCCTGCGGCCGAGATGATGGGGTCGTTATGCTCCGAGCCCTTCATTTTGGCAGCCTCGAATCCTGCGCCAAACTCCACACCCTTGACGGCTGGAACCGAAAATAGCAGGTGCGCTGCAAGGCTCTCAACCGAGTCAAAAAATGGCTCGCCCAGACCTGCCTTAATGCCATCAACGCGGCACTCAATGAGGCCTCCTAATGAGTCGTGCTCACGCTGAGCCTGCTCAATAAGTGTGGCCCACTGCTCTTTGTCGGTGCAACCTCCGATAGCTAAGATATCTGTCGAAAAATTAACGCTCTGACCCAAAATCTTCTTTGCTACGACTCCTGCGGCAACCATTCCGAGCGTGATTCTGCCCGAGAAGTGACCTCCGCCGCGAGGGTCGTTATATCCGTTCCATTTCTGCTGAGCCACCAGGTCGGCGTGCGATGGGCGTGGATGGGTGACAAGATTACGATAATCACCCGAACGAGTGTTCTCGTTCTGAAACTCGATTGTTAGCGGTGAGCCTGTGGTGTAGCCATTAAATAGGCCCGACACGATGCGTGGCGCATCGCTCTCCTTGCGTGGTGTGGTGCCTGCTGCACCTGCTCGACGACGGTCGAGATCGCAAAGAAAATCCTCCTCCGAGAGAGGTATGCCTGCTGGTACGCCATCAATGCTCACACCCACCTGAGCTCCGTGTGACTCGCCCCAGATGGTGAGTCTAAATCTATCTCCCCAAGAGTTCATTATCGTATAATTATTGAATCTAAATCCTCAAAAAAAGTAGGGTAGCTCTTCTCTACACACTCGGCATTTTCAATCACTACCTCGCCCTTGCAACGCAGGGCAGATACGGCGATGGACATCGCTATGCGGTGGTCGTTGTGGCTGAATGTAGTGGCGGGATGAATCTCTCCACCCTTGATTTTCATAATGTTATCCTCGCTCAAATCGACCTCGATGCCCAACTTCTCGTACTCCTGACGGATGGTCTCGGCGCGATCACTCTCCTTATGGCGAAGGCGCGATGTGCCAATTAAAGTGGTTTCGCCCTCGGCTGCTGCGGCCAAAGCTGCCAATGCAGGGAAGAGGTCGGGGCAATTTGTGGCGTCAAAGGTGAAGCCCTTCAAAGGACGCTTCTGTACGGTGATAGAGTCCTGCTCGATGATAAGACCTGCGCCGGCGCGCTCCAATGCGCGGCAGATGGCTGTGTCTGCCTGCTTGGAGAGGGTCGAGAGGTTTTTGAGTGTCACTTCGCCCGCCAAAGCACCTGCGACAAGGATAGTCGATGCTCCACTCCAATCGCCCTCGATTGAGAGGTCGGTAGGAGTGTACTCCTGACCACCTTCGATAAAGAACTCGGTGTAGTCGCCCTCGTTGTGCATAATCTCTACGCCAAAGCTACGAGCCGTGTCGATGGTCATATCGATGTATGGGGTCGATACGGGATTCTTTACCTTCAAAGTAGTCTCCTCCTGGGCCATAGGCAGGGCAAGCAAAAGGCCTGTGATGAACTGTGATGAGAAACTGCCATCAACCTCAATTTTGCCGCCGTGGATAGGGCCTTGGACCTGAATTGGGAGGTAGCCTCCGCCGTCCAGCACCTTGACTCCGAGCTGTCGCAATGGCTCAATCATTAACATCATAGGACGGTGAAGGAGTGTTCCCTCGCCTTGGATGCTGATGGGTGAATGGTGAAGTGACGCAATGGGGGTGAAAAGTCGGGTAGCAAGGCCCGATTCACCAACCAAGAGGGTGTCGGTTATGGGATTTAAGCCTCCATCTATGGCTATTGTACTTTCGTCGATAAATGTCACCTTGGCTCCTAATGCCTCAATACATTTGAGCGCATAACGTGTATCCTTACAAAACTCTATGTTGCGTAGGATGCTTTGCCCTTTGGCAAGGAGCGACAATGCTATGGCACGCTGTGCATAGCTCTTCGATGATGGAGGTGTGACGATTCCTTTAACACACCCATAGGAGACAGTCTTGTCCATTATGATTGTAGATAGTTGTTATTGATTCTGCTCTAATTCCTTTGCAACCTCTTCGGCGCCCTTTTTGAGGCTCTCTTGTGCCTCCAATGCTGCCTTGGCTGCTGCTTGCTCGGCCTCGATGCGCTCCATTGTGGCACTCTTTTTACGGCGAAGCTCAAAGTTCTTTCCAAGATATACCTTTCTTACCATCTCGTCGTTGGCCAAATCCTCAGCTGTACCTGTCTTCAAAATCTTACCCTCATAAAGCAGATATGTACGGTCGGTGATCTCCAATGTCTCATCGACGTTGTGGTCGGTGATGATAACTCCGATATTCTTGTTCTTCAATGTGGCAACAATGCTTTGGATATCTTCCACAGCAATGGGGTCCACACCTGCAAATGGCTCGTCGAGCAGGATGAATGATGGGTTGATGGCCACTGCGCGCGCAATCTCGGTACGGCGACGCTCACCACCCGAGAGCTGGATACCCAAACTCTTGCGAACCTTCTGCAAACGGAACTCCTCGATTAGGGACTCCACACGCTCACGCTGATACTCCTTGCTGTAAGAGGTCATCTCCAATACAGCCTTGATGTTATCCTCCACACTCAAACGACGGAACACAGATGCCTCCTGAGCCAAATATCCCACACCCATCTGGGCACGGCGATATACCGGCATATTGGTAAGCTCGCTCACCTGACCTTCGTCGTTTTCGAGGAAGATCTGACCCTCGTTGGGTTTGATAAGACCTACAATCATATAGAAAGTAGTGGTTTTACCAGCACCGTTAGGGCCGAGAAGACCTACAATCTCACCTTGCTGAACATCGATGGAAACGTGGTTCACCACAGTGCGCGATTTATATTTTTTTACCAGTTCGCTTGTGAATAGTCGCATAATCGTTAGAAATTTTTTACAAAGTTATTATTTTTTCCAAAAAAAGTTTTATCTTTGAATGACAAAATTAGTTTTTGCGCTTTTTATTATATAAATCACATTTATATTAGAGCATAAATGGAACTGGAAAACACCGTTTTACACGAAAAATTAAAGGAGTACTTCGGATTTACCGCATTTAAAGGAAATCAGGAAGCCGTTATTCGCAACCTTTTATCGGGTCGCGATACCTTTGTGTTGATGCCTACGGGCGGAGGAAAATCGCTGTGTTACCAGTTGCCCGCGCTCCTGATGGAGGGTGTGGCTATCATTATCTCTCCACTTATTGCTTTGATGAAGAATCAGGTGGATGCGATGCGTACCTTCTCGACAGAGTCGGGTATTGCCCATTTCTTGAATTCTTCGCTCAACAAGGCGGCTATCAACCAGGTGCGCAGCGATGTGTTGGCAGGAAAGACCAAATTGCTCTATTTTGCCCCTGAGTCCCTGACTAAGGAGGATAATGTTTCATTCTTGCGCAAAATTAAGATTTCGTTCTATGCCATCGACGAGGCTCACTGTATCTCGGAGTGGGGTCACGACTTCCGTCCTGAGTACCGTCGTATCCGTCCTATCATCAACGATATTGGTCAGGCTCCGCTTATTGCTTTGACGGCTACTGCAACGCCTAAGGTGCAGATGGATATTCAGAAGAACCTGGGTATGACCGATGCTGTGGTGTTCCGTTCGTCGTTCAACCGTTCAAATCTCTTCTATGAGATTCGACCAAAGCATAACACTGAGCACGATATAATCCGCTTTATCAAGCAGCGTGAGGGTAAGAGTGGTATCATCTATTGTCTTAGCCGCAAGAAGGTGGAGGAGTTGGCTGAGTTGTTGATGGCTAACGGCATCAAGGCGCTGGCTTATCACGCAGGTATGGATGCCCAGATGCGAGCGAGCAATCAGGATGACTTCTTGATGGAGAGGGTCGATGTGATTGTCGCAACAATTGCCTTTGGTATGGGTATAGATAAACCCGATGTGCGCTATGTGATTCATTACGACATTCCAAAGTCGTTGGAGGGATATTATCAGGAGACTGGTCGTGCGGGTCGTGATGGCGGCGAGGGTCACTGTTTGACTTTTTATAGTTACAAGGATATTCAGAAACTTGAAAAGTTTATGCAGGGTAAGCCTGTGGCCGAGCAGGAGATTGGTAAGTTACTTTTGCTTGAAACGGTATCCTATGCTGAGAGTTCGATGTGTCGTCGCAAGACGCTGCTTCATTACTTTGGCGAGGAGTACGATCAGCCAGACTGCGGTTGCTGCGATAACTGTGTTAACCCTAAGCCAAAGGTTGATGCTAAGGCTGAGATGAAACTTATGTTGCAAACCTTGTCGGAGATTGGCGATAAATTTAAGGTCGATCACCTGACAGCGGTATTGACCGGTAAGGTGACGGCTCAGGTTAAGAGCTATGGGCATAACAAGATAAAACTCTTTGGCGAGGGCGAGGATCACGATGCTAAGTTCTGGGGCGCAGTGGTGCGTCAGGCACTTATTATGGGATTGATTGACAAGAGCATCGAGAACTATGGTTTGATTTCAATCAATAAGAAGGGCGAAGAGTATATCAAGATGCCTAAGTCTGTAACCATCACGCTTGATCATAATTACGATGAGGAGCAGAGTGAGGAGCAGAATATGACTGCGCAGATGAACAAGGGCGGCGCTGCCGATGAGGAGTTGTTTGCTATGTTGAAGGATTTGCGCAAGAAAGTGGCCAAGAAACACGATTTGCCTCCGTTTGTGATTTTCCAGGACCCATCGCTTGAAGATATGTCGATTCACTACCCAATCACCATCGAAGAGATGCAAAATATCTCGGGCGTGGGTGCAAGCAAGGCCAAAAAGTTTGGAGAGGAGTTTATCAAGCTCATCAAGGCTTATGTTGAGGAGAAGGATATTGTTCGTCCTCAGGATATGGTTGTTAAGTCGGTGGCTAACAAGGCGGGTAATAAGATTTTTATCATCCAGTCGATTGACCGTAAGATGGATTTCGAGGATATTGCTCGAGCCAAGAATCTCGATTTCGATGAGGTTCTCTCGGAGGTTGAGGGTATCGTGAACTCTGGTACCAAGCTCGACATCTCTTATTATATCAACAAGGTGATGGACGAGGATAAGGTGGATGATATTTTCCTCTACTTCAAGGAGGACGCCGAGAGTGATTCCTTGGATGCAGCCATCGAGGAGCTCGGTTCGGATTATAGCGAGGAGGAGATTCGTCTGGTGCGCATCAAGTTCCTCTGCGAAGCAGGACATTAATAAACTATTAACTTTCAGTATTAATTTTTTAGACTATGGCATTGATTTATTGCAGAGAGTGTGGCAAGCAGATTTCTGATAGGGCTATGATTTGCCCATATTGCGGATATGTGTTGAATAATGGTTTAAGCGAGGCGGATCCAAATAAGAGTAAGTGTGATTGGCTCACAACAGTGTTGCTCTCTTTCTTCTTGGGCGGTTTTGGTATTCATAGTTTTTATGTAGGAAAGACAGGTATTGGCATTGTTCAGTTGCTCACATTGGGCGGTTGTGGAATCTGGGCTTTGATAGATTTTATTATGATTCTGTGTGGCTCATACCGTGATGGTGAGGGTAAACAGATTAGAAATCGTTAATGTCTTTGGGTTTGAGATATTGGAAGGCGGCGGCCATTGCGTTGGCTCCGTTTGTGGTTTATCTTTTTCCTCGTGAATCGTTTTTTGACCATAGCCATACATTGTGTCTTTTTCATCTCCTAACGGGTAGGGATTGTTGGGGGTGTGGAATGATGCGTGCTTTGGTGTCGTTGATGTATTTGGATTTTGGAGCAGCGTGGAAGTTTAACCGCGGAGTTGTCGTGGTTGCTCCGTTGCTGGTGTGGCTGTGGATTAGATGGATTATCAGTGAGGTGCGACGTGCCAGGGTGCGTGTGCCAATGAATAAGAGATAATAATGAATCAAGTAAGAGCTAAAAAGGCGTTGGGTCAGCACTTTTTGACCGACCTAAATATAGCGCGCAAGATATGTTTCTCGCTTTCGGGTGGCGCAGAGGGTGCTCCTGTGAAGGTGTTGGAGGTAGGTTGCGGTATGGGTGTATTGACGCAATTTTTATTGCAGCGCGACGATGTTGTGACCTATGGAGCCGAGATTGACACCGAGAGTGTGGAGTATCTCCACGAACACTATCCCGACTTTGCGCCACGCCTTATCGAGGGTGACTTCTTGAAGATGGACCTCAGGGAGAAGTTTGGCTCGGAGGTGAAAGTAATTGGAAACTTTCCTTACAATATTTCGTCACAGATTTTCTTTAAGATAATAGAAAACCGCGACATCGTGCCCGAGTGTGTGGGTATGATTCAGAAGGAGGTGGCGGTGCGCATTGCCGAGCCCCCAGGGTCGCGTGAGTATGGAATCCTGAGTGTGTTGTTGCAGGCGTGGTACGACATTGAGTACCTCTTTACGGTGGGTGAGAAGGTCTTTAATCCACCCCCAAAGGTCAAGAGCGCAGTAATCCGCCTAAAACGAAACTCAACCCAGCAGTTGGGATGCGACGAGGCTCTGTTTGTCAAGGTGGTGAAGGCATCGTTTGGTCAGCGTCGTAAGATGCTTAGAAATTCGTTGCGTTCGGTCTTTGGTGATTTTGGTGGCGCGGAGCATCGCTTCTTTACCGAGCGAGCCGAGAAATTGTCGGTGGCAGACTTTGTTGAGCTGACAAATTGGGTGGCCGAGAATCGACAAGCGTAGTTAAATATTATTGAATTATAGGTGGTGTTCAACGATGTTGGATGCCACTTTTTTATTGCCATATATTGCTATAACCATAAAAAAGAGGTGCCCGAAAACGAACACCTCACTAAATTCTAATTAAAATCTCCTACGACAACGGTTACCAAATCCTTGGGGTCGAGGTATTTCTTGGCCAAGGCTCTCAACTCCTCGGGAGTGGTTTGGCGTATGCGCTCCAAGTTGCGTTGGATGTTGGAGTTGTCGAAGCCGCAGAGTATATTCTCGGTGGTCACGTCGGCGATGCCGAATGGCCCATCCAGGATTCGCATCATCTCGCCAGCCATAATATTTTTTACCAGTGATAGCTCCTCATCGGAGATTAACTCTGTGCGTAGGATTTCAAACTCCTTTGCAATCTCATCCAAAGCCTGCTCCGTAACCTCCTTGCCCACTTGGGTGGCGATAGCCAGATAGCCCGTATGTTGGAAGTTCACCATCGCCGAGAATACACCATAGGTGAAGCCGTTCTGCTCGCGCAGGTTCTGCATTAGGCGAGAACCGAAGTATCCGCCCAGGACGGTAGAAAGTACCTGCATAGGCACAAAGTCAGGGTGGGTGCGAGGGAAGAGAAGGCGTCCAATTCTGATTGACGACTGCACGGCACCGTCGTGCTGGATGCAGACCTGGTGGGTGGTGTCAAATGGTGGAATCTGGCGCGGTTCGCTATGTGGTGCCTGGGGTAGTTGTGAGGTAATGTTTACGATGGTTTGCATAACCTCTTGTGTGATGTCGCCACTACACACCACGATGCAATTCTGGGCAGTATAGTGCTGCTGGTAGTGCTTCAAAATATGTTCGCGCGAGAGCGAGTCGTAACGCTCCTCGGGGTATGAAATGCCGTAGGGGTGTTGCGCTCCGAAGATGGCCTTGGCGAAGTGCTCGCGTGCAATGGTCTCGACCTTGCGGCGTTCGATGGAGAGCTGTTGCTTGCGCTTGGCACGATATATCTCCACCTCGGAGGTGGGGAACGTAGGGCGTAGAATCACCTCCTCGATAATCTCGGCCGTCTGGGGGAAGAACTTCGAGAGGGCACAAAACGAGATGTAGGAGCAATCACGGTCGATGTTGATATCGAAATAGGAGCCAAAGTAATCCAACTTCTCGGCTATCTGTTGTGAGGTGTAGTTTTCAGTGCCCTCCGAAAGCATACTTGCTGTGGCTGATGCTGTGAAGGGGTTGCACTGAGTGACGGTGCCGGCGTGGAATACGAACGATAGACGCACGACCTTGTACTCAGGACAGTTGATGACATAGATGGGTGTGCCGTTGGGGGCCACGTGCTTGGTGGCCTGCTGGACATCTATGGTCGATGGTATGGTTAGTGGCGGCTGTTTCATTGCTTGGCTCTGTAAATTAATGTTGATGAGTTCTCGGGGCGGAAGGTACGACGTGCAAAGTCGGCAATCTCGGCTTTGCTTAATGAGCGATAGATGTCAATCTCTTGGTTAATCAGCGGCAGGTTGCCAATCATTGAGTAGTAACCCAGATTCATCGCCTTGTTCATCACGTTGAGCTCGCCAAATAGGGCGTTGGACTCAAACTTGTTTTTGACCTTCTCCAACTCGTAGTCGCTGATGTTACCCTGCATCAAATCCTCCATCTCGTGCCAGAAGGCCTCTTCGGCTTCAGCCTCGGTGGTCGAAGGGAGCAGATGACCCGTGAAGACAAACATACCTTCATCAACATCGCCTGAGATGTAGGCATTGACGTTGGTGAATAGGTTTTTGCCCTTAATCAGGTGCTCGTAGAGGCGTGCCGAGTCACCACCAGCCAGCAGGTCGGAGGTGATGTCACCCAGGAAGAAGTCGTGGGAGAGGCGGTTGCCCATATGGAATGCGATGACGATGGTCGTGGCTGGAACCTCACGCTCCACCTCCAAGCGGCGGGCAGCGGTTTGCTTGGGTTCGTGTGGAATGGCGGGGATGGAGCAGGGAGTGTCAGTAATGTCGGCAAACCACTTGTGGGCGAGCTCAAATACACGCTCACTCTCGATGTCGCCCGATACGGAAAGGATGGCGTTCGAGGGGTGGTAGAAACGACGATAGAACTCCATAATCTCCTCCTGTGAGGCTGAGGCTATGTGGTCGGGACTAAGGCCTATGGTCGCCCAACGATAGGGGTGGGTTGTATAGACCATATCGCGCAGCAACATATTCAAATCGCCATAAGGCTGGTTGAGGTAACGCTGGCGGAACTCCTCGATGACCACTCGCTTCTCGATGTCGCAGGCCTCCTGACTCAGGTTGAGTCCCGTCATACGGTCGCTTTCAAGCCACAGCGCAGTCTCGATATTGTCGCAGGGTAGGGTGATGTAGAAGTCGGTGTAGTCGTTGTTGGTGAAGGCGTTATTTTCGCCACACGCCATTTGTACGGGGGTGTCGAAGTCTGGCACATTATGTGTACCCCTGAACATCAGGTGCTCGAACAGATGCGCAAGGCCCGTTCTTTGAGGATTCTCGTTGCGGGCTCCCACCTTGTAAAGCAGATTGACTGCCACCATACGCGAAGCGCGATCACGATTGGCTATGACTTGAAGTCCATTGCCAAGTGTGGTATGTGAATATTTAATCATCTTATCGGTTTTGTATAATGATGCAAAATTATCTATTTTTTCGAAATAATCGAAGCAATGAATAATTTCCTGGCAACATATTTAAGTCCTACACGCCTATTGTGTTGAGTAACTCATAGTTGTTAAATTATTAACACAAAAAAGACTATGATTTTTAGTTTTAGTTTTATAACTTTGTCGTGATTTGGCGTTGCGGAATGGTTTTTTGCGGCGCAAATCGGGAGAATTTGATTTTCCAAAATAGAGAAATTAATACATAAAAATTCATAAAAGAACAAAATTCGTCTTATTATGGCAGAGAAGAAATTTATTACTTGTGATGGTAACTACGCAGCTGCACATATCGCCTACAAATTTTCTGAGGTGGCAGCTATCTATCCCATCACACCCTCATCAACTATGGCAGAGTATGTTGATGAGTGGGCAGCTCAGGGTATGAAAAATATGTTTGGTGAGACTGTTAAGGTTGTTGAGATGCAGTCTGAGGCTGGTGCCGCAGGTGCTGTTCACGGCTCATTGCAGAGCGGTGCATTGACTTCAACATTTACAGCTTCACAGGGTTTGCTGTTGATGATACCTAATATGTATAAGATTGCGGGTGAGTTGCTCCCAGGCGTGTTCCACGTATCGGCTCGTGCCTTGGCGGCTCAGGCGCTATCAATCTTTGGTGACCACCAGGATGTGATGGCTACACGTCAGACTGGTTTCGCTATGCTTGCTACATCATCGGTTCAGGAGGTGATGGACCTTGCGGGTGTGGCTCACATTGTGGCTTTGAAGGCTCGTATTCCTTTCCTTCACTTCTTTGATGGTTTCCGTACATCGCACGAGATTCAGAAAGTGGAGATTATCGACGACGCTTCGCTCACAGCAATGCTCGACCGCGATGCTTTGAAGGCTTTCCGTGCTGCGGCATTGAACCCTAACCACCCAGTAACTCGCGGTACAGCTCAGAATCCTGATATCTATTTCCAGACTCGTGAGGCATCGAACAAGTTCTACGATGCAGTGCCCGATATGGTGGCTGAGACTATGGCCAAGATTTCGGAGATTACAGGCCGTACATACAAGCCATACACATACTACGGTGCCGAGGATGCTGAGCACATTATCGTAGCTATGGGTTCTGTAAACGAGACCATCACGGAGACAATCGACTACCTCGCAACTCAGGGCACAAAGGTGGGTCTTATCACTGTTCACCTCTACCGCCCATTCTCAGAGAAGTACTTCTTCGACGTGATGCCATCATCTGTTAAGCGTGTGTGCGTATTGGATCGTACTAAGGAGCCAGGTGCAGGTGGCGAGCCATTGTACCTCGATGTTAAGGATATGTTCTATGGCAAGCAGAATCAGCCTTTGGTAATCGGTGGCCGTTATGGTCTATCATCAAAGGATACTACACCAGCTCAGATCCTGGCTATCGTTGAGAACTTGTTTGCCGCAGAGCCAAAGAACCACTTCACAGTGGGCATCAACGACGACGTGACTATGCTCTCGTTGCCAGTAGGCGAGGAGGTGTCGCTCGCACAGGCAGGTACTTTCGAGGCTTTGTTCTTCGGTTTGGGCGCCGACGGTACTGTGGGTGCTAACAAGAACTCGATTAAAATTATTGGTGGCTCGACAGACAAGTATTGTCAGGCATACTTCTCTTACGACTCAAAGAAGTCGGGTGGTTACACATCATCGCACTTGCGTTTTGGTGACAACCCAATCCGTTCGCCATACTTGGTTACAACGCCTGATTTCGTGGCGTGCCACGTGCCATCGTATGTGGATAAGTACGACGTGTTGAAGGGCTTGAAGAAGGGCGGTTCGTTCCTCTTGAACTCTGTTCACGATGCGGCTACCACTTGCGCTACGTTGCCTGATGCAATGAAGGTTTACCTCGCAAAGAACAACATCAACTTCTATATCATCAACGCAACGAAGATTGCATCGGAGCTTGGTTTGGGCAACCGCACCAACACCATTATGCAGGCTGCTTTCTTTAAGATTGCTAACGTAATCCCATTTGAGAAGGCTGTTGAGGAGATGAAGAAGGCTATCTTGAAGTCTTACGGCAAGAAGGGCGAGGATATTGTTAATATGAACTACGCCGCTGTGGATGCAGGTGGTTCGGCTGTGGAGAAGATTGAGGTGCCAGCAGAGTGGGCTGAAATTGAGGTTAAGGCTGCTACTGCTACTGTGGATTTGTCACGCCCAGAGTTCGTTCGCAACATCGTTGATCCAATCAACGCATTGAAGGGCGATAGCCTGCCAGTATCAGCATTTAACGGCCGTGAGGATGGTACTTGGGATAACGGTACAGCGGCCTACGAGAAGCGTGGTATCGCGGTGAATGTTCCTGAGTGGGATGTAAACAACTGTATCCAGTGTAACCAGTGTTCTTATGTTTGTCCTCACGCTGCTATCCGTCCATTCCTCGCAACTGAGGAGGAGGCCGCAGCAAGCGGTTTGGAGTGGAAGCAGGGCTTGGGCGAGACCAAGGCTTACAAGTTCCGCATCCAGGTATCACCACTCGATTGTACAGGTTGTGGTAACTGTGTGGATGTATGTCCATCAAAGACCAAGGCTTTGGTGATGAAGCCACTCGATTCTCAGATGGCGCAGGCTGAGAATTGGAAGGCGGTAACAGAGAACGTAGGTTACAAGCAGGTTATTGATAAGACTAAGTCTGTGAAGAATTCGCAGTTTGCTCAGCCACTCTTTGAGTTCTCGGGCGCTTGTGCTGGTTGCGGCGAGACACCTTATATCAAGACTATCTCTCAGCTCTTTGGTGAGAATATGATGGTTGCTAATGCTACGGGTTGTACATCTATCTACTCTGGTTCGGCTCCATCGACTCCATATTGTACAAATGCCAAGGGTCAGGGTCCTGCGTGGGCTAACTCACTCTTTGAGGATAACGCCGAGTTCGGTTTGGGTATGTACACAGCTACTGAGAAATTGCGTGACCGTGTGCAGTCATATATGGAGCAGGCTATCGCATCGTGCACAAAGTGCTCTGAGGAGTTGAAGGCCGTAATGCAGGAGTGGATTGACAATCGTGGCTCATCAACAAAGACAACAGAGATTTCTGAGCGCTTGGTTCCAATGATGGAGGCTTGCGGTTGCGACTGGTGTCAGAAGATTTTGGAGATGAAGGATTGGCTCGTGAAAAAGTCGCAGTGGATCATCGGTGGTGACGGTTGGGGTTACGACATCGGTTTCGGTGGTGTGGACCACGTGTTGGCGTCGGGTGCTGATGTGAATGTGTTGGTTGTTGATACCGAGGTTTACTCTAACACTGGTGGTCAGTCGACAAAGGCTACACCTGTGGGTGCGGTGGCTAAGTTTGCATCGAGCGGTAAGCGTATCCGCAAGAAGGATTTGGGTGCTATCGCAATGACTTATGGCTATGTATATGTAGCTCAGGTATCTATCGGTGCATCTCAGGCTCAGCTCCTTAACGTATTGAAGGAGGCTGAGGCTTATCCAGGCCCATCACTTGTCATCGCTTATGCGCCTTGTATCAACCACGGTATTAAGGGAGGTATGACACGCACTCAGACCATCGGCAAGCAGGCCGTAGAGTGTGGTTACTGGCACTTGTGGCACTACAACCCAATGCTTGAAGAGCAGGGTAAGAACCCATTTGTGATGGATTCTAAGGAGCCAGATTGGTCGAAGTTCCGAGACTTCTTGATGAAGGAGGTGCGTTATACATCGCTCCAAAAGGCATTCCCAGCAGAGGCCGAGGAGTTGTTCTCAGCAGCCGAGGAGAATGCTAAGTGGCGTTACAACAGCTACCAGCGTTTGGCTAAGTTGGAGTACTAATCTTTGGATAGTATATAAAAGAAAATTCCGCCTGACAAATGTCGGGCGGAATTTTTGTTTTACCTATTTTGAAATGATGTATCTATTCTTTACTACTTAATAGGCTTGTAGATAAACTCGTGGAATTGAGCCTCACCCTCGCCGAAAGAGCAGAGTGCTGGACGAAGTGAGATAAAGTCGCCGAGCTTGTTGTGGTGCATATTTGAGATGTCTAGGTTATCGCAGATTACTACCCACTCATTGCCATCCTTGCTTGCGCTCATAGTGAGTGCCTTGCCCTTGTTCTCAAGGCGAAGATGCAATGTTGTGCCAAACTTGTTGAGTATCTCATCCTTGCTTTTTGCGCTCTTGTGGATGGTGATTACATCCTTGTTGCAAGTTACGCCTACGAATGCGTCCTGACGATAGAAGAGCATAAGACCAGCCTCGTTACCCTTGCCGAGAGTGACAGATGTCTCGATTGTATATTTGTAGTCTGGTGCAGCAGCAATCATCATACGTCCATCCTTAGGTGATGTGCCCTTTGCTGGAACGATTGCTGCGCCCTTCTTTGTTGTTACATAGTTGGTGATAGGCTCTTTCCAACCTTGCCACTGCCAACCTATTGCGCTTGAACCAAAGTTGTCTGAGATGTCGAGTGTTATAGGCTTCAAGTGTGATACATCCAAATCCTTAATTGTGCGATACCAGCCTCCCTTGGTCCACTCGATTGGCTCCATCACTGTGTGACGACCAATAGCGTGAGCATCCTTCTTGTAGGCGTGATACATAATCCACCACTGACCACCAGGACCCTCGATCAATGTTCCGTGACCGCGAGACCACCACTCCTCAGAAGCAGAGTAGGTGTGAACGATAGGGTTGTATGGTGAATTCTCCCAAGGACCATAGATATCCTTGGCGCGTGCGCATACAGCCATATGACTTGTTGCAGGACCTGCTGTGCCGCCCATAGCCGATGTCATATAGTAGTAGCCGTTGTAGTAGTTGAGTTTTGGTGACTCCAAACAGCCGCACTCGGTCTCCCACTCGCGAGGGTAGCTCCAACCTCCATATACGTGCTTGGTCTCACCTGCACGAGCCAATCCGTCATCGGTCAAAGGAGTAACGTGTCCTACGTTAGTGAAGAGGTAGCGTTTGCCCTCTGCTGTTACGATCAATCCTGGGTCGATACCGTCAATCTTCAAATCGATAGGCTCGCTCCAAGGACCTGCAACATCCTTACTCCAAATAACCCAGTTTGAACCTGCATCTGGATAGTAGATATAATATGTATCACCTACCTTCTGGAAGTCAGGCGCCCAGGCAGACTCTTTCCAATCTGTAAGAGCGTAACCAATAGGCTCCCAAGAGACCAAATCCTTTGAGTGCCAAATCAAAAATCCAGGTTTGTAATAGTTTGGTGTGTGCGTAAGGTAATAATCGTCGCCATCTTTGATAATCGATGGATCGGGATAATCACCTGGCATTACGAGTACGCTCTGAGCAGATGCCGACGCAATGAATGCGACACAAGCCAAGAGTGTAAAAAGTAATTTTTTCATAGGGGTTAAAGTTTTATTGGTTAGGGAAAAGCAGGAGCTGATTGACATTCGTGAAAATCAAGCTCCCGCAGGAATATTCTTTGTAGTATGGATAGCTTATCGTGGTAATACCTCCACTTCGAGTTTTGAATAAGCCTTCTCAGCCTTTGCGAGTGCCTCCTCGACATTCTCGCCACGCGCAAGGATGACGCCCATACGGCGGTGACCCTTAACCTCGGGCTTACCGAAAATACGAACCTGAACATCTGGTTCGGCCAATACCTCCTCCAAATTGCCGAAGACAACCTTATCGCTGTCACCCTCGACAACTACGGCCTTCGATGCACTTGGTCCAAAGAAGTTGATCTTAGGGATAGGCAAGCCCAATACAGCGCGTGCGTGCAGAGCAAACTCCGACAAATCCTGAGAAATCATTGTCACCATACCTGTGTCGTGAGGACGTGGCGATACCTCGCTGAACAATACCTCGTCGCCGCAGACAAACAACTCTACTCCGAAGATGCCATAGCCGCCCAATGCGTCTGTCACCTTCTTGGCATACTCCTGAGCCTGTGCCAGCGCCTTCTCGCTCATTGGCTGTGGTTGCCAAGACTCGCGGTAGTCGCCATCCACTTGATGGTGGCCGATAGGGTTGAGGAATAATGTGCCGCCGCTATGACGAACGGTCAAAAGAGTAATCTCGTAGTCGAACTTTACAAAGCCCTCGACAATCACCTCGCCGCCACCAGCGCGACCGCCCTCCTGGGCAATCTTCCAAGAGTTGTCGGCATCCTCTGGTGAGCGCATAACACTCTGACCGTGACCCGACGAACTCATAATAGGCTTCACCACGCAAGGTGTGCCTACCTTGGCCACAGCGGCATCAAACTCCTCGCGTGTTGCAGCAAAGCAGTAGGGCGATGTAGGGATGCCCAACTCCTCGGCAGCCAGCTGGCGGATGCCCTTGCGGTTCATTGTTAGAAGTGTAGCGTTGGCCGTAGGGATGACATTATAGCCCTCCTTCTCCAACTCCACAAGTGTAGGTGTAGCGATAGCCTCCACCTCGGGGATAATATAATCTGGCTTCTCCTGCTCGATAATCTCACGAAGACGCTCTCCGTCGAGCATCGAAAGCACATACGAACGATGTGCCACCTGCATAGCAGGCGCGTTAGGGTACTTGTCAAGTGCAATTACCTCTACACCAAAACGCTGCAACTCAAGAGCAACCTCCTTACCCAACTCGCCCGAGCCGCACAGAATAGCCTTCTTGCCCACTGGGGTCATTGGTGTTCCAATTTTTACCATATTTTTCTATTGCTTTATATTACTATTTTACTTTTGCCTCACAGTATGCGCAGCGGTGACCGTCGGCAGTGGCGTGGAAGAGCTTATCGACATCCTCCATATTTGAGATACACTGACGGTTGCTGCAACGCCAGTCGTTGCGTACCAGCTCATCGCCCAGACGTGGGGTCAGCTTCGATGATGGACGCTCCTTTGACCACTCCAGCAGGTTGTAGATAAGTGCCATACGCACAAACTTACCATTCTCCACCTGACGGAAGTAAGCGGCACGTGGGTCGTTGTCCACATCGCGGGTAATCTCATTCACGCGTGGCAGTGGGTGCAGGATAATCATATCCTCCTTGGCTGCCTTCAGACGCTCTGGGTTGAGGATGAAGCTATCCTTCAAGCGCTCAAACTCCTCCTCGTCCAGGAAGCGCTCCTTCTGTACGCGCGTCATATAGAGAATATCCAACTCTGGCATAACCTCCTCCATTGTCGATACCTCGCGTGTTGGTACGTTGTTCTTGTCGCACACCTCGCGGCGGATGTATGATGGCAAACGAAGCTCCTCGGGAGCGATCAATACCACATTGATACCCTCGTAACGAGAGAGAGCCTTGATGAGTGAGTGTACCGTACGGCCAAACTTCAAGTCGCCGCAGAAACCGATTGTGAGGTTGTTCAGGCGACCCTTCTCGCGGCGGATGGTCAAGAGGTCGGTGAGTGTCTGTGTAGGATGGGCGTGGCTACCGTCACCAGCGTTGATAATCGGCACGTCAGAGTAGTGCGAAGCAACCAGCGGCGCACCCTCCTTCGAGTGGCGCATAGCGATGATGTCGGCAAAGCAGCCGATAACTCTCACTGTGTCGGCTACAGTCTCGCCCTTCGATACCGATGATGAAGCAGCGTCAGAGAAGCCCAGCACATTACCACCCAGCTCCATCATAGCCGATGTGAAGCTCAAGCGGGTACGGGTACTTGGCTCATAGAAGAGCGTTGCGAGCTTCTTGCCCTTGCACGCCTCGCTGTACTTTGCGCGATTGTCGATGATGTCAAGCGCGGTATTCAATATTTGATCGACCTCGGCAACCGAGATGTCGGTCGTGTCAATAAGGTGTCGCATAGTGAATGATTATTTGTTGATCCAACTCTCGTCTGATGGGTTGTTGCGGAAGGCGATGATGCGAGCGCAGTCCTCCTGCTTGATGTAACCCTCCTCGGCAGCTACCTCTACCAATGCGTCGAGGTCGCAGAGCGAGTGGTTAATCACATTGGCCTCCTCCATACGCACAAGGCCTTTCTTCATACCGTAAGTGAAGATGCTTACAACACCCAATACGTCGGCACCAGCCTCACGCAAGACGTTCACAACCTCGATGCAAGAGCCACCTGTTGAGATAAGGTCCTCGACAACGACAACCTTTTGGCCCTTTTCGAGCTTACCCTCAATCTGGTTTGTACGGCCGTGATCCTTAGCACCGCTACGAACGTAACCCATTGGAAGGTCCATAATCGTTGCCACGATAGCTGCGTGGGCGATACCTGCTGTGCTGGTACCCATCAACACTTCGCACTCAGGGAAGTGAGCCTTAACGAGCTCCGACAAACCCTTCTCCACGTTGTCACGCACGCGTGGTGCAGTGAGTGTGAGGCGGTTGTCGCAATATATAGGGCTCTTGATACCACTTGCCCAAGTGAAGGGCTGCTCAGGACGCAAGAATACTGCGCCGATTGAGAGCAAATCTTTTGCAATTGTTTTTTTCATAGTTGTATGGTTTTTCTTTTTTTGTTATTCTATATTATTTGTTGACAAAGTCAATCATAAAAGAGGTGACACCTCTATCCCACAAACTCAGCTACGCAACGCTTGTAAGCTGCCACAGGGTCTGCGGCCTGGGTGATAGGACGACCCACAACGATATAGTCGGTACCAATCTCCTTTGCGCGCTCAGGTGTGGTCACACGCACCTGGTCACCTACCTCGCCATCAGCAAAGCGAACACCTGGTGTCACAGTCACGAAGCCTGCACCGCAAGCCTCCTTTACCATACCTGCCTCCAATGGTGAGCATACCACGCCATCTAAGCCTGCCACCTGGGCGTTCTTAGCGTAGTGAACAATAGTGTCATTGATTGAGGCGCCAATGAGCAAATCCTTCTGCATACGCTCCCCGCTTGTCGATGTGAGCTGAGTCACAGCAATGAGCAGTGGACGAGTGCCACCTGGTCGAGTGAGACCCTCCAAAGCAGCCTTCATCATCTCGATAGTACCTGCGGCGTGGAGGTTACACATATCAACATCCATCTCTGACAAAACCGACATCGCCTTCTTTACGGTGTTTGGAATATCGTGCAACTTGAGGTCGAGGAAAATCTTGTGACCACGATCCTTGATAGCCTTCACGATGGCAGGACCAGCCGCATAGTAAAGCTCCATACCAATCTTTACGAAAGGCTTGCAATCGGTAAACTTGTCAAGGAATGAGAGCGTTGCCTCAGCCGAGCTGAAATCGCACGCAATAATTACATCTCTTTGGCTCATAATTTTATATTTTTTTTGATTTGTGTATTCTTTTTCAAAGTGTAAATTTAGCAATTCTAATTCAAAATTCAAAATTCGCAATTCAAAATTTTGGCAGAAATACGAAAATAACAAATCGAATCCTGTGCCTGCGAGATGGCTTGTAGCTTACGGAATTATGCAGACAAAAAAAGCTGTCGAAATTTCGACAGCCTTGAAGATAGTATTTGTTATTGCTCATTAGCAATTCATACCGCCACAGCAGTTGATAACCTGACCTGTTACATAGTTTGAAAGGTCGCTTGCCAAGAACACAGCCACATCGGCCACATCCTCGGGTGTGCCGCCACGACGCATAGGAATCTGCTGACACCACGCCTCGCGCACCTGCTCTGAGAGCTGGGCTGTCATATCGGTAACAATGAAACCAGGGGCGATGGCGTTAGCACGGATGCCACGAGGACCCATCTCCTTGGCGATTGACTTTGTAAGGCCAATCATACCAGCCTTTGATGCTGCGTAGTTACACTGACCCGCATTGCCCGATACGCCCACGACAGACGACATATTGATAATCGAGCCGCCGCGCTGCTTGGCCATTACGGGAGTCACTGCGTGGATAAAGTTGAAGGCCGACTTCAAATTGACCTCAATCACATCGTCCCACTGCGCCTCCGACATACGCATCATAAGTCCATCTTTGGTGATGCCTGCATTGTTTACCAACACATCTAAGCGGCCGAACTCTGCGACCACCTGCTTCACCACCTCGTGAGCCTCTTCGAACGAAGCAGCGTTGGTAGCATAAGCCTTTGCCTTTACGCCACACGACTCCAAATCAGCTACAATATTATCGGTTGTCTCGTTAATGCTGCGCACCAGGATTGCCACATCGGCACCCTGCTCGGCAAAACGCTGTGCCACAGCCTTGCCGATACCCGTTGCACGACCAGCACCCGTTACAAGGGCTACCTTGCCTGAAAGAAGTTTCATATTCTCTGACAAATTTACTCGTTATTCCACTTACGCAATGCCACACACGAGTTGTGACCGCCAAAACCGAGTGAGTTCGAGATGGCGATTGTGATATTGGCCTTGCGTGCCACGTTTGGAGTGTAGTCCAAATCACACTCTGGGTCTGGCTCGTCCAGACCGATTGTAGGCGTCACGATACCGTTCTGTACGGTCAGTGTTGCTGCAATCAACTCCACAGCTCCCGTAGCACCCAACATATGACCTGTCATCGACTTTGTAGAGCTAATCATAGCCTTGCGAGCCGCCTCCTCGCCCATAGCGAGTTTGATAGCTGCTGTTTCCGTTTTATCGTTGAGTGGGGTAGATGTACCGTGAGCATTGATATAGAGAAGATCCTTCTCGGCGTCGAACTTAGCCTCGTCGAGCGATTGCTTGATAGCGCGCGAAGCAGGAATTCCATCAGGGCTTGGAGCTGTAACGTGGTGAGCATCGCAGCTATTGCCATAACCCACAACCTCGGCATAAATCTTGGCACCACGCTTCTGGGCACTCTCTAACGACTCCAAAATCAACATACCAGCACCTTCGCCCATAACAAAACCATTGCGATTGATATTGAATGGGATAGAGGCTTTTGATGGGTCTTCCGTACGGCTCAAAGCCTTGCTGTTGGCAAAGCCACCGATTGCGAGAGGGTTGATTGACGCCTCGGCACCACCAGCGATGATGGCATCGGCATAGCCGTGCTTGATGGCACGATAGGCCTCACCTACGGCTGTTGTACCTGTTGCGCAGGCAGTCACTACGGGCAGACACACACCCTGTGCGTTGTGCTTGATAGCCACATTACCTGAAGCGATGTTGCTAATCATCATAGGTACAAACAGAGGAGAGATGCGACGAATACCCTCGTGGAGGAGCTTCTCGGTCTCATTCACAAAGGTGTCCATTCCGCCGATACCCGAACCGATATATACACCTAGACGCTCTGGCTCGATGTTCTCGCCGCTCTTTAAGCCGCTGTCGGTCATCGCCTGAGCAGCTGCCGCCATAGCGAAGATACAGAACTTATCGTTGCGACGAATGTCGTTTCTCTCCAAACCATCATCCTCTGGCTTAAAGTCCTTGACCTGGCCAGCCACGCTGATAGGTAACTCCTGATCCTCGTAACCCTTTATCAGGTCAATACCGCACTTACCCTCGCAGAGGCTCTGCCAAAAATCTGTGATATTGTTTCCTACTGGCGACACAACGCCCAAACCAGTAATTACAACTCTTCTTTCCATTTCTTATAAATTGTTTTTCTTTCTACTTTGTCCATTCAATAATACAAGCACCTGTGGTGAAGCCGGCACCAAATGCGCTCATCAAAATCTTGTCACCCTTCTGCAATTTGCCGCCGCGAGCCAACTCATCAAGCAACAGCGGAATACTCGCCGACGAAGTGTTGCCGCAATAATCCACATTGTGTGGGAAGTACGACATATCGAGCTTCAACCAATTGGCGATAGCCTCGATAATTCGCATATTGGCCTGGTGCAGAATATAGTACTTAATATCCGAAGCCTTCAAACCTGCACGACTCAAAAGGGTCTTAATGTCGCGCGATGACGACAATACGGCAGTCTTGAATACTTCCTTGCCATTCATATACATTGGTGCGCTGTTCTCCACCTTGGTAATGTATGGCGTAGGCTCCAACGTACGCACATAGTGCAGGCAATCTACCTTACTCTGGGTTGTTAGGCGAGAGCAGAGTAAACCCTCACCCTGAGTCACAACCACAGCACCTGCGCCGTCACCAAATAATACGCAGAGGCTACGGTCCGACCAATCAACCATTCGTGTAGCCTCTTCGGCTGCCACGACCAAAATATTTTTAGCCTTGCCACTCTTTAATCTGTCGTCAGCCATATCCAACGCATAGACAAAACCCGAGCAGGCAGCATTTACATCCACACAAGCGCATCGAGCGCCGATGGCTCCCTGAATGATGCAACTCAGTCCAGGAGTGATATACTCGTTCACTACGTTCGAGCAAATGATATAGTCGATATCGGCAGGTGTCAATCCTGCATCCTCAATGGCTTTGAGCGAAGCCTGGGCCGCAAGGTCTTCCAACTTCTCATTTGAGATTACTCTTCGCTCAGCAATACCGGTACGAGTCTTGATCCATTCATCGTTGGTGTCTAGAAACTTTTCGAGCATTTCGTTGGTCACCACCTGTGATGGGTGAACTCTACCAGTTCCGATAATTTTCATTTTCTTGGGGTTTTATTAAAACATAAATCTCATCCTCAGCCATTAGCTGAAAGTGCCTATCGGAGCACTTATGGGACTGTCGGCGCAAAAGTACACAAAACCCCAACTGCACTATTATATATGCGGTCGAATGCCCATTTTTGTGACGAAATCAACAAATCTGTGGCAAAATTTATGTTTTTTCAACTAAAATCACGATATTTGCACAAAACTAAGCAAGAATATCCAATGACAAATATATACAAAAATCAGGAAATCCCCAAGTTTCTGCTGGATAAACGTTACCTATTTGGATCGGTTATATTCATTGTGGCATTTTCGATCCTGTTTATGGTGATTTATTCTCCATTTTCCAACACGGCGTGGTTTGACGTGAGCAACCGTCTTGACTTAGGGATGACCGTTGCGTTCTACATCGTGGCGGTTTCGATTATGTTCGTGAGTAAATCGCTGATGAACAACCTGCAAAGCAAAATCAGTTTCACCTATGCCAAATACTCTGCCTGGATTGTGGCCGAGATATTGGTCATTGCGCTTTTCTATACCTACTTCACTTCGCTCTATATAGGATTGGATGAGTATAGCTTGTGGTGTATTCTTTTCAAGGCACTGGGCTGTATTTTGCTCATTATGGCTATCCCTTACACCATCCTTACGCTCTATGCCGCCTACCGCGACAAGACCGAGGAGTTGGAGATGTTGCAGTACGAGATGTCGCTGTCCGAGGAGTCATCTATCAGCTATCCATCTTTGGTGAATCTTTATGACTATAATGGTACGCTGAAACTCACAATCAACTCCGAGTCATTGTATTATATGGAGTCTCAGGATAACTATGTGAAGATCTATTACGAAAATCACGATAAACTGCTCTCATATATGTTGCGATGCCGTACCAAGGCTATCGAGGAGAGTCTTTCTGATACGAGTATGGTGCGTTGTCATCGCTCCTATATGGTTAATGTAATGAAGATTAACCACATTAAAAAGGGTGGTAAAGCGCGTTATATAGTCCTTTCGAATCCTCAGATTAAGCCGATTCCGGTATCGAAGAGCTACTTCAAAAATCTGGTTGAGAAGATTGATAAGTACAATGCCTTAGCCTTGGCCAATCAAACCACCAGCGACATCATCAACGACTCAGCCGAGGATATGTAGTTGTGTAATAATATAAAAGGTTGCCTTATCAGTTTCGATAAGGCAACCTTTTGTTTTATAGTTTTATCAAATATTTCTACTCAACATATAATACCAAGCCCTTTAAGTATTCACCCTCGGGGTGGTAGATGTTGATAGGGTGGTCGGCAGGCTGGGTGAGTTGGTGCAGAATGCGTACCTTACGGCCTGCGATGGCTGCGGCCGAGAATACGGTTGTGCGGAACAACTCCTTTGAAACAGCTTGTGAGCACGAGAATGTAAATAGGATACCGCCACTCTTAATCTGTGACAAGGCGCGTGCGTTGATGCGCTTGTAACCCTGCATAGCGTTGCCCAATACCTTGTGGTGCTTGGCAAAGGCTGGTGGATCGAGGATGATGAGGTCGTACTTGTTGCCAATCTGCTTGATGTACTCCACAGCATCTGCTGCCACAGCCGAGTGTTTGACGCAATCGCCAAAGTTGAGCTTCATATTCTCGTCGGCAAGCTGAACAGCTCTCTCTGAAGCATCCACCGAGCATACCTCAACGGCTCCACCCGATGCAGCATATACCGAGAATCCTCCCGTATAACAGAAGGTGTTGAGTACGGTGCGCCCCTTGGAATAGTGCTTTACTAACTCGCGGTTCTGGCGCTGGTCGAGGAAGAAACCGGTCTTCTGACCCTCCTCCCAATTTACCAAGAACTTCTCACCATTCTCCTTTACAACGTGAGCCTTGTGGTCGCTACCGCCCCAGATGTAACCATCCACAGCGTTGAGTCCCGCCTTGAAAGGCACAGTCTGAGAACTCTTGTCATAAACTGCCGTCAGACGTGAGCCATAGACCTCGCGTAAAGCTTTGGCAATCTCCATACGTGAGCGATATATACCCACCGAGTGGCACTGTACGACAGCTACTGTGTCGTATATATCAATGACCAAGCCTGGCAACGAATCACCTTCGCCGTGAACCAAACGATAGCAGTTGGTCTGCTCGTTGTCGGTAAGCGCCAACGTGCGACGTACGTCGTAGGCGATAGCTATGCGGTTGTTCCACCACTGCTGGTCGATTTGCTCCTCCTCCTGGAATGTGAGCACGCGTATGGCGATAGAGCCAACCTGGTAGTGGCCGCGAGCAATAAACTCACCTGCCTTGGTGAATACATCTACGATCTCACCCTCGGTGAGTTCGCCTTCGCATTTCACCTTCTCAATAGCACCCGAGAAAATCCAAGGGTGGCGACGTAGGAGTGACTCCTCCTTACCTCGACGAAGATATATCTGTGTTCTCATCTTGATGACGATTATTCGGTTTGTTTAATCGGTTATTTCTGCGAGGTCGAAAACCTCTGTTTCGATTTTTGGTTTTTGGTTGCGGCGCTACATCCTCCGCTTTGGCCTCGATCTCGAAGTTAGGCAGGGGGCTGAGTGATGGAGTAGCTATCAGACGCTCATAAATCTTAATACATACCCACGCATCGGTGGCGGCATACATCTGCTGCTGAGGTGTGAGTGTGCTGGCCTCCCAATTACTCAGACGCTGGGCCTTCGATACTCGTTCGCCCATCACCAAGGCTGATATTTTCCTCAGGCTCTTCTCTTCGATGCCCCAATATGAGACCATATGTTGTAGGTCGATAAAGCCTCGCTCCTTAAAGTTGCGCAGGACGTGCAGCGAACGTATGTCACCCGTAACATCGGCTCCAATCTTCTTGATCTCTTTGTTGCTCAGTATTTTGAGTATATGATTGTGGAGTTTGGTTTTGCATAACCTTACAAGGTAGCATCGCTCGTGGGTTGATAATTGTAGCAACGATACTTTGTTAGTAACGCCTGCCTTGAACGAGGGGCGTGTTTCGGTGTCAAAGCCTATTATCTGCTGACTTCCCAAGTCGCGGCACATAGCCTCAACCTGCTCATCCTTCTCTACTACGACAATCTGCCCGTCGAAGTGAGCCGATGGTAGCTCGGCTGTCTGTTCGTTGGATATGGTCGCAAGAAAAGTCATCTTTGTTGAGTCAAGTAAAAGTTATGAGCGACAAAGTTACTCATTAATTATGAGTTTACCGCTTATTGATGCCGAAATTTTACCTTCGGCTTGTAATTGTTCTATGGTTTTGGCTATAATCTGGGGTTCACTCTTTATCTCGCGGCATATCTCGCGTGTTGAGAGCGGCTCCTTTTTAAGAAGCTGAATAATCTGCTCTGCAATGTTGTGTTGCTCCTGCTTGCGCTGGCGGCGCTTTTCAAGACAGATGTCGCACACCCCGCAATCTGTGGCCTCGGTGTCGCCAAAATATTGTTGCATCACCACGCTGCGGCATTTGCTCTGCTGGTGGGCGTAGGCAATCATATTGTCGAATCGCTCGCTCATCAGCCTTCTGCGTTGCGAGTAAGTCTCGGGCGCGATGAATAGGTCTTTGGTTGGCAGGCGCTCCTCGTTGAAGAATATCATTGGCGAGGAGTTTGCAGGAATATAGCGTATGATTCTCATTTGCCACATTCGTTTTAGCAACTCCTTGACCTTCTCTACGGTGTAACCACTTGATGAGGCTATCAAGTTCTCGTCTATGGCGCGGAACTCGGTAAAGACACCATTGTAAAGGCGTAGGATGGTCCTTATGATATGGTCCAAATCGTTGCGGTCTATGCGTATTTTATAGAGGTCGTCACGACTCACGCAAAACATTATCCTTGCAGGATTCTCCATCTCCTCGGTCAGGGTGAGGTAGTTATTCTGTTCGAGCAGTGTCATCACTGCCCTGACGGTGCCTGAATACAACTTTTCGCGGCGACATAACTCGTGGATGTTGAATATCATCGAAGCATAGAGGCCATCCCCTACGGCAACCTGTAAGAAGTTGCATATCTTCTCATAAACACTGCGGATGGTGTCGAGCGAAGGGAACTCCTGCTCGAAGCGTTTTGTTATCTTGCTCTCATCATCCGATGATACCATCAACACAGCATAACTGCGCTTTCCGTCACGTCCTGCACGACCCGCCTCTTGGTAGTAGCTTTCCATCGAGTCACACATTGTGTAGTGGATAACAAACCTTACGTCGGCCTTGTCGATGCCCATACCAAAAGCATTGGTGGCCACCATAATACGGCATTTGCCCGATGTCCACTCTTCCTGCCTGAGGGCACGCTCGGTGTGGGGTAGTCCTGCGTGATAGTATGAGGCCGAGAATCCCTTGCTGCGCAGCAATTCGGCTAACTGCTCGCAACCCTCACGTGAGCGCATATAGACAATGCCTGAACCCGCCACGTTGTTGATTACGCGGATGAGTTGCTCGTTCTTGTCGTCGGTATGACGCACTGCAAACGATATGTTTGGGCGCGCGAAGCTACTGCGTATAATGTGAGGCTCGGCGAATCCCAGGTGCTTCATAATGTCGGCCGTCACCATCTCGGTGGCCGAGGCAGTGAGGGCCAGGACAGTTGCGTCGGGTATCATCTGGCGAATCTTGGCGATTTGCAGATACGAGGGGCGGAAGTCGTAACCCCATTGCGAGATGCAGTGGGCTTCATCGATGGCCAGCAGCCTCACGTTCATTCGTTGCACGCGTAGTCGGAATGTCTCGGTGGTAAGACGTTCGGGTGAGACGTATAGGAATTTGGTGTCGCCATAGACGCAGTTGTCGAGTGCTATGTCGATTTGAGAATACGACATTCCTGAGTGGATTGCGACGGCCGAGATACCCATCCTGCGAAGCCTATCTACCTGATCCTTCATTAGTGCGATGAGGGGTGTCACGACAATGCACAAACCCTCGGATGCGAGCGTGGGCACCTGATAGGTGAGCGACTTACCTCCACCCGTTGGCATCAGCGCAAGGGTATCCTTGCCACTCATTACCGAGTGGATGATCTGCTCCTGGCTAAGACGAAAATCATCGTAGCCCCAGTACTTTTTCAGCACGCCCAGCAGTTGCTCCTTGGTATTTGTGTCAATCATTGCCATAGGCCACAAATTTACAAAGAACTCACGAGAATGGCAATCTTTCGGCGTGATAAAAATAAAACAAAAGATTGGACTTGTTAATCCAATCCATCTCGCTGATGAGGTAGTAAAAACGAAAAGAGCAACCCAAAAATGGATTGCTCTTTCTAAGTCGGGATACCAGGATTCGAACCTGGGACCCCCTGCTCCCAAAGCAGGTGCGCTAACCGGACTGCGCTACATCCCGAAGGTATATCTTAAAATTTGTCGGGATACCAGGATTCGAACCTGGGACCCCCTGCTCCCAAAGCAGGTGCGCTAACCGGACTGCGCTACATCCCGAATCACGAATGTGAAACCGTCGTTTCTCTCATTTCGTGGCGCAAAGATATACACTTTTTTCTATTGTGCAAAGTTTTTGCCTAACTTTTTTAATTTTTTGCAAAATTTATCGCTTTTTGAACTCAAATTCGCTTACCAAAGGTCTATGATCGGACTCAACGGGGGCATTGATAACGTAGGTATTCACCTCGCGAATATCTGTTGCCTGTGCCTTTAATATGCCTATGTAGTCAATCTCGATGGCTGGGCGATCGGCAGGAAAGGTGAGTCTTTCGGCTGCGCCTCGCATAAATTTCACAGCAAGTGAGAGGCTGCGAATTGAAGGTTCACCCGGTTCGGCGTTGAAATCACCAGCGAGGATGACAGGCTTTGGAAGTTTTCTAAGCTCTTCGATGATGATTGATGCCGATGCGTCTCGGTCGGTGTCGTGAAGCGATAGGTGGGTCGAGCAGATGTAATATTTCTTCAACTCGACAATAAGTAACGAGCGAGGCTCAGAGCGGCAGGGGAGTGGTATGCGCTGCCACGAGATTGGTTTCTCCTTTGTCAGGATGCCGATGCCGTATTTGCCTCCTCGATAATCAATAGATGCTCCATAGGTGGGGTGCATACCTGTCAGGTCAGCGAGGTTTTGCAACATATCCTGGCCTGGATAGCGCAGGGTCATACTGTCGAGCTCTTGCAAAGCTACCGCCTCCACATTCTCGTTTAGGATAATATTGGCGATACGCTCGCAGGAGTGTATGTTGTCTATTCCCTTGCAGTTGCGCACGTTGTAGGTCATTGTACGCACGTTGTGAGTTCGATGGCAGGCTGTCATCATCACGCAGGCGGTTAGAAGTATAAATGAAAAGTGTCTCATAAATTTTATATTTATATATGTAAAGGTAGTATATTTTGCCGAAAATGAAAAAAAATAATTGCTCTTGGCATAAAAATCTTGACAAAATATTTTGTAGTTCTAAATTTTGTTGTATATCTTTGTGATATCAAAATGATATTACTTTTAACTAACTAAAAACAATTATCTGTATGGAGAACAAGAATTTTGAGTATTCAGGTTGGAAAGCAAATGGATTTGTGGCTTTGGTTATCATCTTTGCTTTGATTGGTGTGGGTATTTTTACTATCATCAAGGGCGTAAATTGCGAGTCTATGCTCTGGGGGCCTATTATGTTGGTCGGAGGTGTCGCACTTGTTTTGTTGTCGTTGATTGCGTGCCGTGGATTCCTTCTGTTGGAGCCAAACGAGGCGCGTGTATTGACCTTCTTTGGTAAGTATGTGGGTTCATTCTATAACACTGGCTTTTGGTGGGTGAACTTCTTTATGTCGGCTAAGAATATCTCGTTGCGTGCGCGTAACCTTAACGCCGAGCCTATTAAGGTGAATGACAAGACTGGCAACCCAATTATGATTGGTCTTGTATTGGTGTGGAAGTTGAAGAAGGAGGAGATTTACCGTGCTGTGTTTGATATTGATGTGGCTGCAAATCCTGCTACGGGAGGTGTGTCGCAGTCGGCTCGTATGAATATGTTGGAGAACTTTGTAGCTGTTCAGAGTGATGCTGCGTTGCGTCAGGTGGCTGGTTGCTATGCCTATGACGATAATACTGCGGGTGGCGATACAGTGACGTTGCGTAGCAGTAGCGAGGAGATTAACGACCTGTTGGAGGAGCGCCTCTCGGAGCGTTTGGCGATTGCTGGTATCGAGGTTGTAGAGGCTCGCATCAACTATTTGGCTTATGCTCCCGAGATTGCCGCAGTGATGTTGCGCCGTCAGCAGGCTGATGCTATCATCTCGGCTCGCGAGAAGATTGTGGAGGGTGCTGTGTCGATGGTGAAGATGGCTTTGGATAAACTCTCTACGGATGAGATAGTGGAGCTTGACGATGAGCGTAAGGCTGCTATGGTGACTAACTTGCTCGTTGTGTTGTGTGCTGATGAGTCGGCTCAGCCAGTTGTGAACGCAGGTACACTGCATCATTAGTCTTCGAATGGCAAAGAAGCTGGAAAATAAGAGTTTTGTTTTGCGTGTCGATGCTCAGACGTGGGATGAATTGGAACGTTGGGCAGAGGATGAGTTTCGCAGCGTGAACGGGCAACTGCAATGGATCATTGCGGATGCCCTGCGCCGCAGCGGACGAACAAAGAAACGCAAAACTGAGACGCAAGCAGAGGAGAAGGAGTGATATGGTGAGTATGATGATTGCTGTCGCTGTGGCGATGGCTATGCAGATGGTTAAATTCTTAACGAGATAGCTGTATGGAGGAGTTTAAGAGGACCTGGTTTAAAATTGTGTGGGCTGTTTTGCTCGTTGCGTCTGTTGCGATGGGTTATCTGGTGCGTTATTCCGCTGCCGAGTGGGTGCATAGTCACCCCGTGGAAGTGTTGAAGACGATTTTGGACTGGATTACGATAACTCTCACCGTAGTGCTATTTGTGTTTCACAACATCGAGGCTTGGCGTACGGGTAGAAGATATTTTTGGCGCAAGTGGGGTAAGTGGCTCAAAGCCATCGTCTTTGGTTGCTTGATGGCAGCTTTGGTACTCGGCGTTATGTGGTTGGCGCTCAAGAGAGGTCTTGACCTTACGGGTGGTTATCGTTGGGTGCTTTATGGTGTGCTCTATGTTGTAGGTTTTGTGATTATCTATCTTCGTATGAAGTATAGTGAGAACAAGTATAAAAAGAATTAACTATGAAAACAAAACAGATAATAGCTGGCGTGACATCTGTCCATAATGTCACATTCAGGGATAAATATATCGAACTTGTCCTCCTCGTGTGGTTGGGTATGATGGTATTCGTTCGCTGTATGGGTTGGGATAATGATACGATGCCTATGTTTGCGGAAGTTTTTAGGGAGATGATCAAATTTGCGGTTGTCGCTGTTGGTTGGAGACGCTTGCAGAAGAAGTTGCCTCGTCGTTGCTGGCAGGCGGTTACAATCTATGTCCTTGCGTTGGCTGTGGTGAGTCTGTTGGCGAGTGCTGGATACTATTTCTGGAATAATGATAAGTTTTCTACGGCGATGTTTATCGTGACTGCAATATTTCTTGTTCCTGCCGCCTTGGGTGCTTATGCTTGGCATCGCCGAGTGGTTTTGGGTAGAGAGATTATCTTTCGCCGCGAACTCAAAGCCAAACGAAAAAGAGTTATGTAACAACAAAAAGTATAGAGTATGAGACTTAAACTTGTAAGAGTGGGTAAAAGCTCGGTAGGAAATCTGCCATATTTCTATAAATGTAAGGATTGGGTGATTGATATATGTCTGATGATATGGCTCGGCTCTATATTTTTAGGTGAGTATATGGGATGGGAGAAGGCACCGTGGTATATGTATATCCTGGATTTCGTGTTGCTCGAAATAGCAGTTGTTAGGTGTAAAAGTAAATTGCCCAGACGATGTTGGCGCACAGCGACCTACTATCTGGTCTATTGCGTGGCGGCGTTTGCGATTGCCTATGTAATAATCTATTTTTCTCGACCTGGATATTTTAGCCAGATGCAGGATGTGGTAAAGTCTTTGATTGTGCTTGCTATATTCTCGACCTTTGCCGCAGTGTGTGCCTTCTTTTGGTATCGCCGAGTGGTCGTGGGTCGTGAGATTATCCAGCGCCGCGAGTTGATTGCAAAACGTAGAAGAAAATCGGAGTATTAGTTATGAAAAAGATTGTCGTTTTTACGGGTGCGGGTGTGAGTGCCGATAGTGGGATCTCTACTTTCCGTGATGCCGATGGCTTGTGGGCAAATTATCGTATTGAAGATATCTGCACGCCCGAGGCGTTGAAGCGTAACCGTGCGTTGGTGGTGGAGTTCTACAATAAGCGACGCAAGGAGTTGTTTTCGGTTGAGCCTAATGCGGCACATTTGGCCATCGCAGAGTTGGAGAAGCACTTTGATGTTGAGGTGGTGACGCAGAATGTTGATAACCTCCACGAACGTGCTGGTTCTTCGCGTGTTACACACCTGCACGGTGAGCTGATGAAGTTGTGTAGTGAGCGCAATCCCGAATTGGTTGTGCCAATCGAGGGCTGGGAACAGACACTGGATGCGAGGGCCGAGGATGGTGCGTTGTTGCGCCCCTTTATAGTCTTTTTCGGCGAGTCTGTGCCGATGTTTGATCGTGCTACACAGATTGCTGCTGAGGCCGATTTGATGATTGTGGTGGGTACATCGCTGGCGGTATATCCAGCCGCTATGCTGGTGCGCTATGCCAGGACAGGAGTGCCCGTCTATGTGGTGGATCCTGGTACGCCCGACACCTCGATGATTCGCAATCCGCTCACCCATATCAAGGCACGTGCCGCAAAGGGTATGCCCGAACTGGTGAAACAACTTGTTGAGCAGTATAAATAATGGATTTGGGGCGTTTCCGCAGTCGTGCTGCCGAGTTGGTGGCTTTTTGTCGTGCGAGGGGGTATAACGAAAAGTATCTTCTGTTGTGGGATTTGTCGCTGCACTCCGGTCGCAGACGTTTTGTGGTGTGGAATGTAGGTAGAGATTGCGCCGAGCACTCTTTTGTGGCCTCTCACGGAAGTGGAAGCGCAAAGAGTAAGGTGCGCTCGGCTTATGCACGACTTTCGAACGAGGATGGGTCGCATTTGAGTGCCGAGGGGCGTGCGCTTGTGGCCGAAAGGTATGAGGGTCGATATGGAGTTGCTTATCGCCTGGATGGTCTGGATAAGTCGAACTCAGCCCTGCGTGAACGATGTGTGGTGTTGCACAGCTGGCGATACACAACTTCGTTCCCGATTTATCCCATCCCAACGGTTGGTAGCTGGGGTTGCCCCGTCCTATCGCGCCGAGCGATGCAGATAGTGGATGAAATATTGCGTCGCGAAGATAAGGTTATTCTTTGGGCATATAAATAAAAAAAAAGCAGGGTTGAATCCCTGCTTTTTTGCTATAATTCTCTATTATAAGCTGTCTCCGAAATCCTTGCGGAACTTCTCCATCAACTTAGATGGCCAATCGTAGGTTGGCTCCAAGCCACCCATAAAGAAGCGCAAAACCTTAGGCTCATAAACGAACTTCAAACCGCCGATGAGGTGGCGATTCTCGTAGAGCCATACCATACGGTCGATAACATAGTTAATCTGCGAGAGTGTGAACACACGACGTGGAACAGCCAAACGCAACAACTCAACATCGGCAGGAATCTCCTTGCCGTTCTCGTCACGCACGCTTGAAACAGTACCGCGCTCCATACCACGCACGCCCGAGCAGAGGTAGAATGCTGCTGCCAACGCACCCGCAGGATACTCGTCCTGTGGGATGTGATTACAGAACTCCATAGCGTTAACGTGGGCACCTAATACTCCTGGAGGGGTTACCATAGGCACACCGCGTTTTTCGAGCTCCTCGACCAAATATTTGATAAATGTAGGGCTCTGGCTAATCATTGTCTCGTCCAATGTCTCATACAAACCTACGGCCATCGCCTCGATCTCGCGTACTGAGATACCACCATAGGTGAGGAAGCCCTCGAACAATGGAATCTTATCCTCCATCAACTCATAGAGTGCCTTTTGGTTGGTGCAGATACCACCACCGCGTGAAGATGAGAGCTTACGAGCCGAGAAGTAAACCAGGTCGGCCAGCCCTGTCATCATCTTCAAGATTTCGCCCATTGAGTTCTCCTTCCAGTTGTCCTCACGCTGCTGGATAAGGTATGCGTTCTCTCCACCAAGGCTGGCGTCCAATACGAGCATAATGCCATACTTGTCGGCAATGCGACGTACGTCCATCAAGTTGGACATTGAGAATGGCTGACCACCGATGAGGTTTGTCGAAGCCTCCATACGGATGAATGGAATGTTCTCAACGCCCACCTCCTGAATGGTCTTCTCCAACTTCTCGATATCCATATTACCCTTGAATGGGTGGTTTGTTTTAAGCTCCAATGCGTGGTCGTGCAAGAGCTCTACAACCTTACCTCCGCACTCCTGGATGTGAGCCAGGGTAGTGGTGAAGTGGTAGTTCATAGGGATGACGTTGCCAGGCTTTACGAATGTGCGGCAGATTACGTTCTCGGCAGCACGTCCCTGGTGAACAGGTAGCAAATATTTCTTGCCCAAAACATCCAATACGGCCTTCTGTAAGCGGTCGAAAGACTGAGAACCTGCGTAGGCATCATCAGCGTGCATCATTGCTGCGAGCTGGTTGTCGCTCATCGCGTTTGTACCGCTGTCGGTAAGCATATCGAGGAATACATCCTTGGTGCTGAGGCGGAATGTGTTGAAACCAGCCTCCTTCATTGCGTCCAGGCGACGTTCGATTGGGACCAAGTGTAACTTCTGTACAACGCGAACTTTATGAAGTTCAAGGGGTAGATCACCACCCTTGTAAAATTTTACTGTGCTCATAATTATATATATATTGTTTTAGGTCTTAAGAATTATTTTTCAAAATTAACATAAAAATTTTAAAAATACAAAATAAGGGCAATCTTTTTGCATAAGAGTGCCCTTGTCTTGAAAATTTATGCAATTATGTTGCTAATTCTTGCCGAAATAGATATCCAGCAACTCTTTGGCTGCAATGAATGAACTGAGCTTTGCCTCTAATACTCGGTTCTCGACATCTGCCATTCGTGCCTCGATTTCGGGGTTCTGGTAGAAGTTGCTCTTCAATACCTCGTTGATGCTCTCGTACATCCAATATTTGTTCTGGCGGTTGCGGTTGGATTGGTAGTATCCATTGGCCATAATGTGGTCGAGATACTCCTCTACACCATTCCATACCTCCTCCAGGCCGGTCTGCGCGACAGAAGAGCAGGTATATACCTTGGGTCTCCATCCTGATTCTGGGGTGGGGAATAGATGCAATGCACCCTGGTACTGTGTCTTGGCGAGTTCTGCCTTGTGGATATTTTCTCCATCGGCCTTGGTGATGACCATCATATCTGCCATCTCCATAATACCTCGCTTGATACCCTGTAACTCATCACCGGCGCCCGAAATCTGTAACATAAGGAACATATCAACCATCGAATGAACGGCTGTCTCGGACTGACCGACACCCACTGTCTCGATAAAAATCACGTCATATCCTGCCGCCTCGCAAAGCACAATGGTCTCGCGGGTCTTGCGTGCTACGCCTCCGAGCGAACCAGCCGATGGCGAAGGACGGATGAAAATGTCGGGATTTGAAGATATACTCTCCATACGGGTCTTGTCACCCAGGATTGAACCGCCGCTGCGCTCCGAACTTGGGTCGATGGCAAGCACAGCCAAGCGGTGGTGAAGAGATGTTACCATACCTCCAACAGCCTCGATGAATGTGGATTTTCCAGCACCTGGAACGCCCGTGATGCCGATGCGTATAGAGCGGCCAGCGTGGGGTAGGCATCGCTCGATAATCTCCTGAGCCTGAGCGTAGTGGCTTGGGTTATTGCTCTCAACGAGGGTGATGGCCTGCGAGAGGATTGTAATGTCGCGTTTGAGGATACCCTCTACATATTCATCGGTGGAGAGTGTGCGACGCTTCTTGCGTTTGAAATATGGGTTCACGATTGGCTGATCCTCCACGCCCTGTGTGACATTGAGCGCGCTGTCGTGGTGAGTGTCGAGATACTCCTTTTCGTAGTGCTCGATTTTGGTGTATGACATATCTATTCCAATGTTATGATTTTGCTTATTGTCTGGTCGTTAAGCGTAGCGGCATTTCCACACCAAACGACTCTGTTCTTGCGGCTTATGATGCAGAAAGGTATGAATTTTACACCATAAGACCTGAATGTCCTGCCGGCATCGTCAAAGGCTACGCCGATGCGATCTTTGAGATGTTGGGTGAGTGATACGCCCACCTCTTTGTAATTCTCTTTGGTTATAATAGTGAGGTTTAACTTCTCGTCATAGGTGCCCACATATTGCTTGATTTTGTCGAGAGCCTGCTCGCAGAGATAGCTCTTGGAGTGATAAAACAGCAGGCAAGAGTACTCCGTCTGGGTGGGCTCAGTATCCATCAGCCATTTGCGCACGCTCATCTCGGGCATCTTGTCGCCGATGATGATTTTCTGGGCGCAAAGTGTGTTGGGTAACACCATTAGGGCGAATATTATTGCTAAAAGTCGCTTCATTCTTATCGTTGCAGGTCGGTTAATAGGGCGAATTTAGCAATTTTCGGACAAAATACAAACTCTTTCGCCCTCTATTTCCTGAAAGTTGAATCAAGGCGAGGAAAAGTGATAAATTTATAGGATTATAGTGTGGAAAAATTTTCGTATTTGAGAATTTACCCGTATCTTTGTAAAGTTTTGTGCGACTATGTTAAATAGCATCTTATAAACACAAGAATAAATAACTATCTAAACTCTAAAACTATGAAAGTTTCACACATCGAGCATCTCGGTATTGCAGTGAAGAGCCTTGAGGAGGCTATCCCTTATTGGGAGAACGTATTGGGTCTTAAGTGTTACGCTATCGAGGAGGTAGCTGATCAGAAGGTTAAGACAGCATTTTTCAAGATCGGTCAGACAAAGATCGAGCTTTTGGAGCCAACATCAGAGGACTCTACAATTGCAAAGTACATCGAGAACCGTGGTGTAGGTATCCACCATATGGCACTCGCTTGCGAGAACATCGAGGAGCAGTTGGCTGATGCCGAGGCACAGGGTGTTCGTTTGATTGACAAGACTCCACGCAAGGGCGCAGAGGGCTTGACAATCGCATTCCTTCACCCAAAGTCAACACAGGGCATTTTGACAGAGCTTTGTGAGGATAAGAACAAATAATCAATTAAAAAATAGATCATTTTTATGAGCGAAATTCAGAAACAGCAGGTAGCCAAGTTGATTGAGAACCGCGAGATCGCACGTTTGGGCGGCGGTGAGAAGGCTATCCAGAAGCAGCACGAGAAAGGTAAGTACACTGCACGTGAGCGTATCCAGATGCTCTTGGACGAGGGTAGCTTCGAGGAGTTCGATATGTTCGTAACTCACCGTTGCTATGACTTCGGTATGGAGAAGAAGCACACATTCGGTGATGGCGTTGTAACAGGTTATGGTACAATCGGCGGTCGCTTGGTTTACGTTTTTGCACAGGACTTCACTGTAACAGCAGGTTCATTGTCAATCTCATTGGCTGACAAGATTTGCAAGGTTATGGATATGGCAATGCGCAATGGCGCTCCATGTATCGGCTTGAACGATTCAGGTGGTGCTCGTATCCAGGAGGGTGTAAACGCTTTGGCAGGTTATGCTAACATCTTCCAGCGCAATGTGATGGCATCAGGTGTTATCCCACAGATCTCTGCTATCTTCGGTCCTTGCGCGGGTGGTGCAGTTTACTCACCAGCATTGACTGACTTCATCATCATGCGTCGTCAGACTTCAAACATGTTCCTCACTGGTCCAAAGGTTGTTAAGACCGTTACAGGCGAGGATGTAACACAGGAGCAGTTGGGTGGTGCTGATATGCACACTACAAAGTCAGGTGTTGCACAGTTTGCAGTTGATACCGAGGAGGAGGGTATCGCACTTATCCGTGACCTTCTCTCATACATGCCACAGAACTACACAGCGTTGGTTCCCGACCAGCCATGTACTGATGACATCGCACGTAAGGAGGATATCTTG
>JAZKYX010000010.1:0-36365 GCA_045612405.1 Alistipes sp. | reverse complement strand
GAGCAACAAATCCTCGCGGCGAGTGCCCGATGAAATGACATTCACAGCTGGATATACACGCTTGTCGGCCAACTTACGATCGAGTTGCAACTCCATATTACCCGTTCCCTTGAACTCCTCGAAAATAACCTCGTCCATCTTTGAACCGGTGTCGATGAGGGCTGTGGCAATGATGGTGAGTGAACCCTTCTCCTCGGTGTTACGAGCCGCACCAAAGAAGCGCTTAGGCTTGTGGAGCGCGTTGGCATCCACACCTCCTGACAACACCTTACCCGATGCTGGCTGTACTGAGTTATAGGCACGAGCCAAACGTGTGATGGAGTCGAGGAAGATGACTACGTCGTGGCCGCACTCGACCATACGTTTTGCCTTCTCCAAGACCATCTCGGCAACCTTGACGTGTCGCGATGCCTGCTCGTCGAAGGTCGATGCTACAACCTCTGCCTTGACGTTGCGAGCCATCTCGGTAACCTCCTCAGGGCGCTCGTCAATCAAAAGCACAATCATATAGACCTCGGGGTGATTGTCGGCGATGGCGTTGGCTATTGACTGCAACAGCATAGTCTTACCTGTCTTTGGCTGCGCAACAATCAGCGCTCGCTGACCCTTACCGATTGGCGAGAATAGATCTACGACGCGATTAGAGAGTGTGTTGTGGCCATTTCCCGTCAGGTTGAACTTCTTGCTTGGGAAAAGAGGGGTCATATACTCAAACTGCACGCGGTCGCGTATGTACTCAGGCGACAAACCATTGATCTCGTTTACACGGATAAGAGGGAAATATTTTTCGCCCTCCTTTGGTGGGTGAATCACACCGCTAATGGTATCACCAGCCTTCAAACCAAAGAGTTTAATCTGAGATGGCGATACATATATATCGTCAGGTGAGTTTAGGTAGTTGTAATCCGCCGAGCGCAAAAAACCATATCCATCTGGCATAACCTCCAATACTCCTTCTCCGACAATTTCGCCAGCAAAGTACTCCTTTGGCTGCTCGCGCTGCTCCTGAGGGGCGGCGTTAGCCTCGGGGGTGTTGTCAGCCTCAATTGCTTGTGGTGCCTCCTCTGCTGACTCGGTAGTGGTTGGCTGAGGAGTTTCGCTCACCTCTTGTGCCTTGGCGGCCTTGGGCTTGCGTCCGCGGCGCTTGGGCTGTGGCTGGGCGAGCTCTGTTGCAGGTGTCGGGGGGGTCTCTTGTGCGGGCTGGGGGGAGGTCTGGTGTTCTAAGTTCTCTTGTGAGATAGGCTCCTTATCTGCCTCCTGCACTTGTTGCGAGGGGCGTGATGACTCTGGGATGATGCGAGTACTCTCGGTCGTAGCCTCCGATGAAGGCTTATTCTCCTCAATGCGAAGCGTATTCATACGAGGACGACGGCCACGTTTCTTCTGCGTAGGCACATTTTCCTTACCCTCTTGCGCGGGTGTGTTGTCGTTTGTTGTCGATGATTGTGCTATGGAGGTAATCATATTGAGCAACGCCTGTTTTTTGAGCGAGGTGTCGGTAATGCCCAAAACCTTACCGATTTCGCGTAACTCGGCGAGGGTTTTACCTTCGAGAGTGCTTAAATCTTGTAGCATATTATGTACGTTTATAAATTCTCTGATTGGCAAATAATCGAACGATTATTCTTTTTTGATGTTGCAAATATAATACAAAAAAGGTTTTTTCAAAAATAAATATGCACAATTATAGGCAGGCCACGCGTCAGGGTAATAGAAATCAGGAGATTTTTTATATATTTGTTTTGTGTGAAAATTTTAACCTCGAAAAGATATGAAAAAGATTATTGTCACATTGTTGATGCTTGCTGGCTTGGCGACGACATCATTTGCGCAGCAGAAGGATCATAAGGCGCCACAACCTATTATATTTGAGACAGATATGGGTAACGATATTGACGATGCGATGGCGCTGGATTTGCTCTTCAAGAATATGGATATGGGGCAGATAAAGCTGTTGGGTGTGGGTGTTCACAAAAATAATCCTCATTCGGCTGAATATATTGATGTTATGCGCCGCTGGTATGGCTATAAAAATCTGTCAATAGGTGTAAATAGTGCTTGCGTGACGGATGTGGAGTGTGTGGATTATTGTACCAAGACTTGCCAGATGCAGTCTGGTGATGGCAATTCGCTATTTCCTCGCACTGCAAAGCCCAAATATGAGGAGGCGGTGGATATGTATCGCCGATTGTTGGCAAGGGAGATGGATAATTCGGTGGTGATAGTGACTGTTGGTTTTTCGACCACGATTGCTCAGCTGTTGGAGAGCGCTCCCGATAGATATTCCAAGTTGTCGGGCCGAGAACTTGTAGCCAAGAAGGTGAAGTATTTTTCGGTGATGGCTGGCGAGTTTACCATTCCTGAGTTTGCTGAGTATAATGTGTGGAATGACTTGGCGGCGGCGCGTATGTTCTTTGAGACATCGCCCGTACCTATGGTATTTACACCTTGGCAGTTGGGTGAGCAGGTGCACTATCCTGGCAAAAGCATCGAGCAAGACTTTGAGTGGGGTGTGCCACACCCTATGGTTGAGGCATATAAACACTATTTGCAGATGCCTTATAACCGCCCAACGTGGGATGTGATAGCGGCTTACTATGCTTGCTGCCCTGATGCTGAGTGCTTTACAATCAGTGAGCCAGGTGATGTCAAGGTTGTGGGTAAGGGTGTGACAGCATTTACGCCATCAGCCGATGGCAAGTGCCGTTATCTCAGCGCAACGCCTGAGCAGCGCAAGCAGATACTTGATTATTTTCAAAAGATATTAACTCAAAAGCCAAAGTGTTGGAAATAACGCAAGAATCAGTTATTGAATAAAAAAAGGTTGCTCAACCAAAGCGGTTGGGCAACCTTTTTTTTAAGCAAAGAGATGATTTTTTACTTTGTAGCAGCCTCAACTGGCTTCTCGTTCTTCTCCTTTGCGTAGAGCTCATTAACCTTTGCAAGAACAGCCTCGCTGATGTCAAGTGCATCGGCAGCGTCGAGCAATGCAGTTGCGTTTACAATCATCTTATACTTACCCTCGGCGTTAATCTCCTGGATGGCACGCATAAGCAAATCCTGTGTTCGGTTAGTGAATACGAAATTCTCCTCGTCAAGTGCCTGAGCCTCCTTCTGAGTGTTAGTCTGGAAGTTAGCAGCGCGTTTCTCGATGTTCTGGCTCTCCTTCTGAGCGTTAGCTGTGGTAATCAAGCCCTTCTGATACTTCTCCTGGAGCTGAGTAGCCTCATACTGGAGGTTCTTCTCCTTCTGAGCCCAAGCCTTCTGAGCCTTCTCAGTCTTCTCCTGCAAAGCTACACCCTCAGTCTTGTAAATCTCGCTCTGAGCCAAAACGTACTCCACGCGTACGTATGCCAAGTCACCCTCTACAACAGTTTCTGTCGCAGTAGCTTCGCCCTCTGCGGTAGCCTCTGTTGCAGCCTTCTGCTGGCAAGCAACGAGTGCTGTGCAAGCAACCAACATTGTTAAAAAGATCTTCTTCATAATGTATAACTGTTTTGATTATTTTTGTATTATTTTCGCAATAATTGGCAAAGATATGAAAAATTATTTATTTTTGTCAAAATTGCGTTAAAATTAATAATTTATGTACGAATATATATCTGGTACTCTTGATGAATTGTCGCCAGCCTATGCTGTTGTGGAGGCTCACGGCGTGGGGTATTATCTCAATATATCGTTGCAGACGTTTTCTGTGATAGAGGGGGCAGAGAGTGTGAAATTATATACCCATTTTGTGGTGCGCGAAGATGCTCAGATCCTGTATGGATTTGCGTCGCGTCAGGAGCGAGAGTTGTTTAGATTGTTGATCAGCGTGTCGGGTGTGGGTGGTAATACGGCCCGAATGATTCTTTCGACCTATTCAACATCAGAATTAAAGAATATTATCGCCACGGGCAATGCTGTTTTGTTGAAGAATGTCAAGGGTTTAGGCTTGAAGACAGCTCAAAAAATCATTGTTGAGTTGAGTGGTAAAATGATTGATCTTGGCCAGGAGCAGAAACGAGTTGTGACGGCCGAAATCAAGGATAATAAGGTTTATGATGAGACCATCGCGGCACTTGTTATGCTGGGCTTCCAGAAGGGCGCTTCTGATAAGGTTGTGAAGGCTATTTTGAAGGAGCAGCCCGATGTTCAGGTTGAGGAGGCTGTGCGTCTTGCTCTTCGTCGATTATAGCCCAAGAAGAAAGAAAATGGGTGTTAAATTTGCCGAATAGATTATTTTGCGTAAATTTGCACGATTTATATGCGTATGAAAACGAGTTCGATAATAGTATTGATTATTGTATTTGCAGCGATGTTTCTGGTGGGGTGTGGTGATGACGACAAAATTTTGGAGTCTCAGCGTACCTCTATTGAGCGTTATCTGACATCGTCGCATAATCCTCGATTGATACCAAAGTCGGAGGTTGAGAATTCGATTACTTACAACCCTCCGTTTTATGAGAAGTTTGGTCTTGACATCTATCGTTACATTGCGACTTATTATGATCAGGACCGAGATAAACTCCCCGAAGTGAAGCGAGGTGATGAGGTGGAGCTCATCTATACGGCTTATGATTTCAAGGGCAGCGCTCCCAGCGTGTCAAATATCTATGCGACTAACGACGCGGCAAAGATAGATGAGTTAGCTAAGGCGGGACTCAATGTTGAGTATTGGTCAGAGGAGCCTGTGAAGATGAAAATTGGAAGCACTGATATAATAAAAGGTGTTGAGGTGTCGTTAATAGGATGCCGTGAGGGTGACGTAGTTGAGGTATATATGACCCAAAAGGCTGCGTATGACAACAAGGGAGTGGGCATAGTTGTGAGGGATACGCCCGTGATGTGGACATACACCATTACCCGTGTCGTGAAGTAATCATTTGGTTGAGATAAAAAGAAACTATATTGAAATATGAGATTTATTAATCGTATATTAACTGTTGTATGTTGTTTGGCATTTGCCTTGACGGCGTGTGTCGAGAGTACAGAGATGACCTATGATGAGGTGGAGGGCATCGCATTGAAGGCGTGGATGGAGGCCAATCGTCCCGACCTGTTGGATAGCTATCAACCTATGGGTGGTTATTATGTGGAGCTCTTGGATGAGGGCTGTATGGATAGCTTGCCTGTGCGCCATAGTGATGCTTGGCTGCGCTTCGATGTGACGTGTCGTGATTTGGCGGGTAACATCGTTTTGACTCGTAAGGACGAGTATGCTCGTTTGCAGAACACCTATACCGACCACACTCACTATGTGCCATTTTTCCTCTATTGTGGCGAGGAGAATACTTCAATGCCTGAGGGTACATATATGTCAATCCGTAATAAACTCAATATCCACGGCAAGGAGTATGCTGCGCGTTATGGTACAAAGATGCGTCTTTATTTGCCTTCGTCGGTTGCTGCGGGTGACAAAACAATGGCTGGTGATGGAGGATATGAGGGCCAGTACAAGTTGGATGCTAAGCGTCCGATGATTGTCGAGATGCAGGTTTGGGGTCATATCAACAACCCAGTGGAGTATGAGGATCAGTGGATTAAATCATTTGCAAAGGCAAATGGTGGACTGGTTGAGGATACTGAGAAAGATACCGAGTCGGCTTCAAAGTTGCGTGAGGCATTGGTGACACGCGGCGAGGAGATTGAGTATGACAACCAGTGGCGTTTGGCGGTGGACTCTATCGCGGCGTTGTACATTAATTATAAATATACGCCACGTCAGGAGTTGAATTATGAGTGTTTGGCATCGGATACATTGCTGTATGAGGGCCAGACTTCATATAAGCGCGGTAAGATTTATGGAACAAAGAGCCTCGAACAGGTAAATAAGGAGATTGATGCTGCATTGATTAAACGATTTGGTGAGGGTATTGACCCATCTAAGGCTGAGGCTATCGACTCGGTATATACAGCCAAGGTTTGGTATGTGACACGTCTTATGGATGGTTTTGTAGTTGATACCAACATCAAAGAGGTTAAGGAGATTATCTATGCTGGTGAGACGCTGACAGATGAGGGTGAGGCTTTGGACTTCACCGTTGATGGCGAGACATCATATGTTGATGCGTGGTTGTATGCTATTCCACAGATGAAGTTGGGAGCTTGGAATGCTATCTTGACAGGTTCGTCTAACGCTTACGGCGCAACAGGTGTGTCGGGTACGACAAGCTCATCATCGTCGTCATCTTCTGCATCGAACTATTTGGATTATTATAACTACTATAATTATTACAATAGTTATTACGGTAATAGCTACTACAATAATTATTATAATGGCTATTATGGTTATGGAAATGACTATTATAACAATTATTACTATGATAGCTACTATTACGACAGTTATTATAATAATTCATATTATACGGACACTACTACAACGACCACAACAATTACATCGGAGATTCAGGCATATACTCCTTTGTTGTGGCAAGTATATATCGAGCCACGAGATAATTAATCGATAATACTACGATAAAACAAAAAAATGAGAGTTACGTCAAGGTAATTCTCATTTTTTTAATTTTTTTTGTTTGGAAATTTGGTGGTCTTAAAAAAAAATTGTAATTTTATGTTGCCAAATAAGAAGTGTGGCAAATTTTCGAAACAATAATAAACCTAAAAATAGATTGTTATGATTATTACATTTAACGAACTTCGTCGTATCAAAGACAAATTACCAAGCGGAAGCTCACAGCGTATAGCAGATGAATTGGGTATTGATGTTGAGTCTGTTCGCAACTATTTCGGTGGAAGACATTTGGATGCTGTTGCAGGTGCAGGTGTACACATTGAGCAGGGCCCTGACGGTGGTGTTGTAACATTGGATGATACAGCGATTCTTGATGCGGCAATGCGTATTCTTAACGAGGAGAAGTAATCTCTTGCGAAGAAACCTTAAGAGTAGAGAGGTTGCGGGATTTCCCGCAACCTATTTTTTTTGTCTTTGAGTGTGTCATTTGTCAGTGGTGTGTCAGTCAAAATGGCAGATTGAGGCATAGGTTGGCAGTGTTTTTGCGCCATATTAGCTTATTTTTATTTCATTTTGGGTTTGGTATAGCGTTTGTTTGTATTAGGAGCAGTTGCCTAAATGATGGCAAACTGAAAATGAGAAATAAATAATAAACAAATAAACAAAAAAGATTATGGGAAAGATTATTGGTATTGATTTAGGTACTACAAACTCTTGTGTATCGGTAATGGAGGGTAACGAGCCAGTTGTTATTCCAAATGCCGAGGGTCATCGTACAACTCCATCAGTTGTAGCGTTTACAGATGGTGGTGAGCGTAAGGTGGGCGATCCTGCAAAGCGTCAGGCTATCACAAACCCAAAGCGCACAGTCTTCTCTATTAAGCGTTTTATGGGTGAGGCCTATGATAAGGTGACATCAGATATCTCACGCGCACCTTATTCTATCGTGCGTGGTGACAACAATACTCCTCGTGTGGATATTGACGGCCGTCAGTACACTCCACAGGAGATCTCTGCTATCACTTTGCAGAAGATGAAGAAGACTGCTGAGGATTACCTCGGTCAGGAGGTGACAGAGGCAGTTATCACAGTCCCTGCTTACTTCTCTGACTCACAGCGTCAGGCAACCAAGGAGGCTGGTGAGATCGCAGGTTTGAAGGTGCGTCGTATCATCAACGAGCCAACAGCTGCAGCTTTGGCTTACGGTTTGGATAAGAAGGATTCTGAGATGAAGGTTGCTGTTTATGACTTGGGTGGTGGTACATTCGATATTTCTATCTTGGAGTTGGGCGACGGTGTATTCGAGGTTAAGTCAACAAATGGTGATACTCACTTGGGTGGTGATGACTTCGACCACGTTTTGATTGATTATATGGCAGAGGCATTCAAGGCTGAGCACGGTATCGACTTGCGTCACGATGCAATGGCCTTGCAGCGTTTAAAGGAGGCTGCCGAGAAGGCAAAGATTGAGCTTTCTTCAACTACTACAACTGAGATAAACTTGCCATACATTATGCCAGTGAATGGTATCCCACAGCACTTGGTGATGACACTTACTCGTGCTAAGTTCGAGCAGTTGTGCGACCATTTGGTACATTAGACTATTGAGCCTTGTAAGATTGCATTGCGCGACGCAGGTTTGTCAGCAAGCGATATCAACGAGGTTATTTTGGTGGGTGGTTCAACTCGTATCCCAGCAATCCAGAAGGTTGTTGAGTCATTCTTCGGTAAGACTCCTAACAAGTCAGTAAACCCAGACGAGGTTGTGGCTATCGGAGCTGCTATCCAGGGTGGTGTATTGACAGGTGAGGTTAAGGACGTGCTTTTGTTGGACGTAACTCCACTTTCACTCGGTATTGAGACTTTGGGTGGCGTATTCACAAAGCTCATCGAGGCTAATACAACAATTCCTACACGCAAGAGCGAGGTATTCTCAACAGCTGCTGACAACCAGCCATCGGTTGAGATTAACGTATGCCAGGGTGAGCGCCCAATGGCTCGCGATAACAAGTCTATCGGTCGTTTCCACTTGGATGGTATTCCAGCGGCTCCACGCGGTGTGCCACAGATCGAGGTTACATTCGATATCGACGCTAATGGTATCTTGAACGTGTCGGCTAAGGATAAGGGTACAGGCAAGGAGCAGAAGATTCGTATCGAGGCTTCATCAGGTTTGACCGAGCAGGAGATCCAGCGTATGCGAGATGAGGCTAAGGCTAACGAGGAGAAGGATAAGGCTGAGAAGGAGCGTATCGAGAAGATTAACGCTGCTGATTCAAATATCTTCGCTACCGAGAAGCAGCTCAAAGAGTATGGTGACAAGATTCCAGCAGACAAGAAGTCGGCTATCGAGGGTGCTTTGGCAAAGCTCAAAGAGGCTCACAAGAATCAGGATGTAGCGGCTATCGACATCGCTATCAATGAGCTTAATGCTGCTTGGCAGGCTGCATCTCAGGATCTCTACGCTGCACAGCAGGCACAGGGTGGTGCGCAGCCAGGTGCTGATGCAGGTCAGCAGGGTGGTGCTCAGCCACAGCCAGAGGATGTAGAGTTCGAGGAGGTTAAGTAGTAATCCTACCGCGTGAGAGTCACGCAAATGATAATTTTGGGGTCGCTCGACAGTTTTGTCGGGCGACCTTCTCTTTTTTTGACGCTTTTTAGGTAAGAAAATTTACAATTATTTAATATAAAAGGGGTAAAAATGAGGAATTCAGACTTTTTTTGCTTATCTTTGCCCGATATTCCAGCCCTCATTGGGTGACGAAGGAAAATACAAATAGACGATTAAATAATAATAACAAAACTAAACAAACAATGCAAAGTAAAGGCGCAATTAAATTGCTCGCGATCCTTTTGGTGATTGCGTGTATTTATCAGCTCTCTTTCTCGTTTGTAACGAGAAATGTAGAGGAGGCGGCTGCCAAGTATGCAGCAGCATTCGATGAGAAGGAGCAGGCAGCCAAGGAGGCTTACTATTTGGATTCAATCCAGAACGAGCCTGTTTACAACCTTCTTGTTAAGAAGTTCACTTACAAAGAGTGTAAGGAGAAGGAGGTTAACCTTGGTCTTGACCTGAAAGGTGGTATGAACGTAATGCTTGAGATTCAAGTGCAGGATTTGGTTAAATCGCTTGCGGGCGAGAGCCAGAACGATCCAGCATTTGTAGAGGCTTTGGAGCGTGCTAACGCAGCTTTGAAGGCTGGTTCAAACGATTACATTGGCGAGTTTGCCAAGGCTTATGGCGAGATTTCAAACAATGCTCCATTGGCAGCTATCTTCGTAAGCCCAGACCGTAAGGACATCACTCCTAACTCAACAAACGAGGAGGTAGTTAAGGTGCTTCGTGCTGAGACTGATGCAGCTATCGCTGCTTCTTTCAATATCTTGCGTAGCCGTATCGACCACTTCGGTGTAACACAGCCAAACATCCAGCGCGTACCAAACTCTAACCGTATTATGGTTGAGTTGCCAGGTATCAAGGAGCCAGAGCGTGTTCGTAAGCTCTTGCAGGGTTCTGCATCGCTCGAATTCTGGGTAGTGTACGACGCACAGGAGGTATTGCCTATCTTGTTTGAGGCTGAGCAGCTCATCAAGGCTGGTATGGAGTCAGGTGAGGCAGTAGCGCAGGAGACTGAGACAACAGCAGGTGATTTGGCAGCTGAGGCAGCTGGTGCTGCTGAGGAGAACGAGGAGGTTGCAACACGTTTCACTCGTGAGCAGAACCCATTGTTCGCTTTGCTTGACCCAACTTACTCAGGTGGTTGCATCGTAGGTGCTGCACGCGAGGCTGATATGCCTGCTATCAACGAGTACCTTGCTCGTCCAGAGGTTAAGAATTTGATGCCAGTTGACTTGGTATTGGCTTGGGCTGTTAAGGGTGAGGATTACTTCGGTGGTCGTTATGCTTTGTATGCACTTCGCTCAATCGACGGTAAGCCTGCTATGGATGGTGCTTCAGTTGCTACTGCACAGGAGAACTACTCTCAGAACGGTGCAAATGCTGAGGTTAATCTTACAATGACTTCAAACGGTACATCTCAGTGGGCCCAGCTTACAGGTCAGAACATTGGTAAGCCAATCGCAATCGTATTGGATGGTTTGGTATATTCTGCACCTAATGTAAACGGTAAGATTGAGGGCGGTAACTCAGTGATTACTGGTAACTTCACAATCCAGGAGGCTCAGGACTTGGCTAACGTATTGAAGTCAGGTAAGGTTCCAGCTCCTGCGCGTATCATTCAGGACCAGGTGGTTGGTCCATCACTCGGTCAGGAGTCTATCAATGCTGGTATGTTCTCATTCGTGTTGGCATTCTTCTTGGTACTTCTTTATATGGGCTTGTTCTATAAGACCGCTGGTTGGTTGGCCGATATCGCTTTGGTGCTTAACATCTTCCTTTTGATGGGTGTGTTGGTATCATTCGGTTCTGTATTGACTTTGCCAGGTATCGCGGGTATCGTATTGACAATGGGTATGGCAGTGGATGCTAACGTGATTATCTACGAGCGTATCAAGGAGGAGCTCCGTGCAGGTAAGGGTCTCTCTGCTGCGATTAAGGATGGTTTCTCTAACGCATACTCTGCAATCATCGACGGTCAGCTTACAACAATCATCACAGGTGTAGTATTGTTCGTATTCGGTAACGGTCCAGTTCAGGGCTTCGCAACAACTTTGGTTATCGGTATCTTGACATCTGTATTCTGTGCAATCTTCATCACTCGTATGCTTATCGAGTGGGTTGAGGCTAAGTGGGGTAAGGTTGCTTTCTCACGCACTTGGTCTGAGAATTGGTTGGCAAACGTGAAGTTTGACTTCATCGGCAAGCGTAAGAGTGCTTACATCTTGTCAGGTTCGTTGATCGCCGTATCAATCATCTCATTCTTCGTATTGGGCTTCAACACAGGTGTTGATTTCACTGGTGGTCGTACTTATGTAGTGCGTTTCGATCAGAACGTATCTGCTGAGGAGGTTCGTTCAGCTGTTGAGGGTGCTTTGGTAAGCGACGACGCCTCTAAGTCATCTGTTGAGGTTAAGCAGTATGGTGGCGAGAATCAGGTTCGTATCATTACTCAGTATAAGTATGACGATACATCTGAGGAGACAACAGCAGAGGTAGATGCTTTGATCTATGAGGCAGTTAAGGGCTTCTATACATACCCTATCTCATTGGAGGGCTTCACAAGTACTCAGGACGATGAGAACGGTATCATCTCATCTGAGAAGATTGGTCCAGCTATCGCAAAGGATATGTTGTTCGGCGCGTTCTACGCTGTATTGTTCTCACTCATCGCTATCGGTCTTTACATTACTATCCGATTCAAGCGTTGGCAGTGGGCAACGGGTGCAACTCTTGCGTTGGCTCACAATGCATTGCTCGTAATTGGTGCGTTCTCATTGTTCTACCACATTATGCCATTCGGCTTGGAGATTAACCAGGCGTTTATCGCTGCGATTTTGACAATCATCGGTTACTCTATCAACGATACTGTGGTTATCTTCGACCGTATCCGTGAGTTTATCTCACTCTATCCAAAGCGCGCGATCAGCGATAACATCAACGGTGCTATTTGCTCGACTCTCTCTCGTACTTTGAATACATCAGGTACAACTATCGTGACTTTGCTTGCGATGTTTATCTTGGGTGGTGAGAACTTGCGTGGTTTCATCTTCGCATTGCTTCTCGGTGTAATCATCGGTACTTACTCTTCTGTATTCGTGGCAACACCTATCGCTTACGACATTTTGCGTCGTACAGACAAGGAGACAAAGTAATTTATAGCAAATAATTGAAAAAAGGTTGCAACTCAAATTTGAGTTGCAACCTTTTTTTTATAACTTTGCATTTGTTATGGGAAGATTTTTGAACAATTTGAGATTTCTGTGGCTTAAAATAAAGCGTGCAATCTCTCCGGTTTATATTGCGTTGTTGTGCGCATCGTTTATCCTGTGGTATATACTAAAATTGCAATATACCTATACGACGAATTTCTCGGTGTTGGTGAACGTAAACGGCGAGCGTATGCGTGTGCCTTGCGTTGTCGAGGGCAAGGGTACCAATCTGCTTGGTTATCGAGTCTATGCAAGCAAGGAGTTGAAAATTCCATTGTCGGAGTTGAAATACACGATCACCGCAGACAGGGGTGATTCTGGTGAGTTGTTGGGTCGGTGGTATCAGTTCGATCCCCATTCGGTGCAGAATGCTATGTCGGTGAGATTTAGTGATATTAAGGTCATCTCGGTGGGTGATATTCCATTGATGGCAGTTCCCCGAGAGGGCGGTGCAGACAATTCTACCGCTGGCGAAAGATAAAAAATCATTATGTTTAAGGTTGGAGTAACAGGAGGCATAGGAAGTGGCAAAAGTACTGTGTGCGAATTGTTCTGCGCAAAAGGTGTTGCAGTCTATGATTCCGATAGTAGAGCCAAGATTTTGATGGCTCAGGATGAGTGTATCCGTCGTAGAATTATTGAAGCCTTTGGCAGCGATAGCTTTAATGCCGAGGGGTTAGATAGGGCATACCTGGCGCATTGCGTATTTGGTAGCGAGGAGTCGTTGCAGCGATTGAATGAGATTGTACATCCTGCAGTGAGGGCTGATTTCCGCAAGTGGGCAGAGGAGCAGAGTGCGCCTTATGTCGTTTTGGAGAGCGCAATCTTATTTGAGGCGGGCTTTGAAAGCGAGGTCGATACGACATTGGCTGTGATGGCCCCGATGTCGGTGCGTTTGGCTCGTACTATGGCTCGTGATGGTGCTGATAAGGAGAGCATTTTGCGCCGAATGGAGCATCAACTCAGCGATGATGAGTTGCACCGTAGAGCTGCCCGTACGATTGTGAATCTCAATCGTGATTATTTGGAGAGCGACATTGATCAACTCCACAAAATGTTGCTCTATGAGTCACAGCGTAAATAAGATAGATTTTTTTGAGCCTCAGGTGATGGCCATTGTCAATGTGACCGACGATTCGTTTTATGGCGAAAGTCGTACATTGGATGAGGAGGCTATTGTTAAGCGTGTGGAGGAGGTTGTGGCGCAGGGCGCGACAATTGTCGATGTGGGAGGATACTCCTCACGCCCGTCGGCAACTGATGTGTCGGAGGCGTCGGAGTGGGAGCGTGTACGTCGAGGTATCGAGGCGGTGAGAAGTGTGTCGGCTGACGTTGCAATCTCGGTTGATACATTTCGTTCGGGAGTCGCAAGGCGTGCAATTGAGGAGTTCGGCGATGTGATTATTAACGATATTTCGGCAGCGGAGCTGTCGCCCGATATGATTGATGTGGTGGCAGATGCTGGGGTGCCGTATATTGCAATGCATATGCGTGGAACACCGCAAACGATGCAGCAGCTGACGGTTTACGAAGATGGAGTAGTCGCCGAGGTGAGGCGATATTTCGAGCAGCGAGTTGATTATATGCTTTCGCGAGGAGTGAAGAGCATCGTTCTGGATCCTGGCTTTGGATTTGCCAAGAGCGTGGAGCAGAATTTTGAGTTGCTGGCCTCGTTATCGAGTATATGCAAGTTGGGTTACCCTGTGCTGGCTGGATTGTCGAGAAAGTCGATGATATACAAAACTTTGGGTGTAAGAGCCGAAGAGGCTTTGGCGGGAACCATTGCCTTGAACTGGGAGGCATTGAGGCAGGGTGCCACAATTCTTAGGGTGCATGATGTTCGAGAGGCTGTTCAGCAGGTTAAGTTGTATAAAATACTGAAAGGGTTGAGTCGTTAGCGATGGGGTACCTCTCTGAAGTATGTAGTCTATATGTTGGTCATTATAAATTCGCTGTGGGTTGCAAACCACAGCGAATTTTTGTAATGACTATTTAGTTAATTCATTCAGCTTGGCTTGTGCCTGTTTTACTCTCTTATTTGCAGCTTCAAGTTCGTTTTGCATTCTCTCTTTTTCAATGGCAGTTCTTACTGATGGCTTTGATAATTTTTTTTGTTCCTCGTAGAAAGCTTTTGTCTCAAGTTTAGTCGCTTGAAAATTAGCGCGGTCAATCTGGTGCTGAAGTTTTGCACTCTCCTTCATGTCACGGAAGGCTCGCTTCATAAATCCATCTTGCTTTGTTTCCTTTTGCGCATTTGCTGTCATTGCGCAACCCATCACAGCCAACAAAAGGCTGATTCTTTTCAAATACTTTTTCATATTCATATATTATATTAAAATTTCACTACAAAGGTATGGGTATAATTTATATCGAAATTTGATGAAATACCTGCTTATTGGTATATTATGCTGAAAATAGCGGGTATTTAAGAGTTACAACAGAATAATTTGGTATATTTGTAATAAATTGTAGTGTTATGAAGAATCAGATTAAATCATACAAATGGCAGAATATCATTGATAAAATCACTCCCGAGAATTGTAGGATAGGAACCGATGTGCTATTGATTGAAGATGCTAACGCCTTTCGTGCAGAGCGGATGATTGGTGAGCGCCCTTTTAAGGGAGATATGTCGATAACGATTATTTACGATGTTGGCGAGGCTGTCTTCAAGATAGATATGTATAAATATCATGTAAAGGCACCTGCGGTAATTACTATTATGGCAGGGCAGACTTGTGAGTTGATAAGTTATTCGGAAGATTTGCAGGGACGTGCGATTTCTGTGTCAAGTTCGTTTACGGATAGTCTGTTTGTTGGTGTTGAGAGAGGGTATATACATAGATTATATTCATCAATGATAAGTAATCCTCTAACAAATCTCGACAAGGATCATAACGTATTTAGCCAATATTATCAACTGCTTAAAAACATTGTGCAATCGCCTATTTCTGAGTTCAAAATAGATGCTGCGCGCCATCTGACACTTGCGATGTTTTATGGTTATGCGCATATGAAACATGATTTAATGTCAAATATGAAAGGCTCAAATAGACAGGATGACATATATGCAGCTTTCTTGGATGCTGTGGGTGATAATTATAAAAAAGAACGAGAACTCGGGTTCTATGCCAATCAGCTATGTATTACAGCTAAACATCTATCGTATGTTGTGAAGGAGGTATCTGGTCGTACGGCATTGGATATTATTGAGGATTATGTGATAACCGAAGTAAAAGCGTTGCTTCTATCCACCAATATGACAATCCTGCAGATTAGTGATTACCTAAATTTCCCATCCCAATCTGTCTTTGGAAAATATTTTAAACGTCTTACAGGTATATCGCCAAGAGCATATAGGAATATGAAAAAAAATTAATCCGTTTTTAAAACGGATTAATTTTTTTGATTCTATGTTGTATTGATTCTCTGTCTGCTTATACGAGTAACAACCATTTGTTTTTATCGTGATACAGCACCTAAACCTCCACTCTTGGTGAGTGTTTCGGCTGAGATGTCAATATTGCGGCACGAGCCATTGTTGTAGAACTCCACGCTGGCCTTACCCTCCTTGTTGGTGGTGACGTTGGGGTTCCAATAGAGCGTACGACGGTAATCCTCGTCCTTTGGCAGGAGCGAGTAGTCGGGACTGTAAAACTCCACAGGCGTAGAGTAGCCGTCAATCCAAGTCTTTCTCACACCGCGTCGAGGCTTAGCTGGAACCTTACCCAGCGGGTGCATCTCGATGAAGATGACAGCTGAGTATTTGCGCGTAGCCTCCAACTGCGAGATTTTGTGAGGGTCGGCCCACTTCATAATGGTGCCCTCATCCTCGCTGATGTAGATTGACTTGATGGCCAAAAGCTCGATAGCATCCCACCAAGGAATGTCGCCGCGATCTCTTTCGTAGTTGATGATAAACAGTGGCTCTTTCATCTTGTAGGTCAGGAACCAGCTATGCTTGTACTCGCTGTCGGTAACAGAAGTAGGGGCGATGGCATTTGCGCTACGCTCGATAAAGAAATTATCATCCAGAGCTACGAGCAACTGGTAGATGTCGTTGATGGTCTCGCCGCTATCCTCAAAATTACTAAGTTCAGTCTCGATATCGTAGTAACGCATAGCATTTGCTCGTGCGTTATACACCATCTTCTCGTGGCTCTCATTGTCGGTCTGTACCACTACCTCCTTAATTTGATGGACACGCTCCGAGAGCAACTTGTCGGCCTCCTCTTCGGTGAAGTTAATCAAGCCATTGTCGCTGGTTGTGTCGGCTACGATAGTAGGTAGATCCTCGGTTTTGGGGAGACTGTCGGAGTTAATCTGCATATCCCACACTTTATAACTCTTTGGCTTGGGCGAGAAACCTCTATCAATCAGGATGCGGCTCGACTTGGCCTTGCTCTTGTCGTTGGTCACTCCCAATACCAAATTCCATTTGCCTGTAACGCTTGCGGCAAACTCGAAACGACCATCCTCGCCTACATTGACGATACCGATGTGGGTATTGTCGCTTGGCTGTGTAGTCTCGTCACCATCGGTGGCCGCAGGGTCATCGCGTGGTGAGAGCATAGATGAAAGGTAGATGTTGCTGACGGGCTTGTTGGATGTATAGTTTAGGACCGTACCATTTACAGCAATACCCTGCTCAGGGGTGTAGCGCAATTTGAATGGCTCTATTCCGGCCCATACGCCCCAGTTGTAACGTCGCCAACCCTGTACCATCAAAAGTTCATCGAGTGCTGTACGGTGAATCTCGTCGTCAGACTCGAAATAATAGGTTGGGCGGTGAACATATCCCTTGATTTCCGACATCAAGAGCAGGTCGGTGAGGATATTGGTATGCGATTCCAAGCAGTTGTCGCCATCTCTTACAGCGAGCGAGAGAGATGTCTCTACGGGATTACCCTCGCCATCGGTGACGTCAAAATCGAGCTTGATGGCATCGTAAGGCTCATATGAAGGCTTGTCGCTCTGTATATTAATATTAGTCACCTCGCCGTAGTTGGTGAAAAACAATCTGTCGGCCATAATGTTGCCATTGGTGTCGGAGATAACAATGCGCGATACGCCTGATAGGAGGTCGCGCTTGTCAATGGCAAACTGAATTGGCGATGGCGACGATGTGTCGAGCATCGTAAAGCTGCTGAGCTTACCTGCGCTGATGGTCGTAGCACCAATGAGGGGCAGGGTTAGCGATGAGCTCTTCTGCAACGTTACATAGAGGCTATCTTTTGACGATATATTATCCACACTAATAACAACTCCCTGCTGCTTGGCCTCGGGAAGGTTGAACGAGAAGGTTCGGTTGCCATACTTAACCTCGGCCTTGTCGCCAGCAGATGGGGTGTAGAGGAATGAGCCACGACCCTCGTGATTGACTTTGAGAGATGCGACCTCTTCGCCCGTGGCCGAGACAATCTTACCCTCGACATTGATAGGGGTGCCGTTGGCGTTTGTCGCCTCGAAAGCTACACGAGATTGCAGGCCTGCGACCAAATCACCACCTTCGGGGTAGAACTTTACATTAACGCTCTTTTCGCGCTTCTCAATCTCGCGGTTGACCTTGTATTTGGCGTTGATGCTCTTCATATGAATCATCTTGCGCTCGGTGTAGTTACCCTCAACCTCTGGAAGGTCAAATACGGGGAATACACGCGAGAAGATGGTCTCCTCGCCAAAATTAACCATATAGCGGGTGTAGGCCCTGACCTCATAAAATCCAGAGTGAAATGGGAGGTGTACCAGAGAAAAATCACCGTGGCAACGGCCATTGACGATTGGCAGAGTGTGTTTCTCGATGACGTTTCCTTCGGGATTGAGCAACTCGACATAGAGAGTTTTGCTAAGGTCGGTAGGCTTGTTCTTGTCGGCCGTTACGACATAGCATTGGAACCAGATCTTGTCACCCTGGTAATAGCTCGTGTTGTCAAGGTGCATAAAGACCTTCTCCTGGGGTAGCGACTTGCCAAAGTTGCTCATAACGATGGCTCTATTCATCAGCAACTGGGCCAGAGAGTCAGTTGCCTGTTGGGCATTAGCCGTTAGCGATAGAAGAAGCGTTATGCAAAGAAATAAGTATCTCATTTTAGTAGATTTTAATTTCGGCAAATATAATACTTTTTCCCATAGCGAACAACTCTCGCCAGGTGAGGCAGAAAAAGATACGGGTGAATTCACCATTGGAATTCACCCGTAAAATATTTATCTCGAAAACTAAGGATTACTCACCCCAAAGGTTACGTGGATATACGCCAGCCTCGATGAGCTCCTCGATCTTAGCAACGAGCTGTGGTTTGTCAGCCTGGTAAGTCACACCAAACCAGTTAGCTGTTGTGCTCAATACGCGGAGCTTAGATGTACCCTTGCCTACGAGCTCATTAACCATCAATGGAATAAAGAACTCAGCCTTCAAGTTAGCCTGATTAGCTGGATCAGCCAAGAAGCCCTTGAAGTACTCCTCAGAGTGAGCGAAGTAGTCAGGAGTGAAACCAAAGAGGTTCATTGATACAGGAGTCTCCTCCTCCAATGCTACGTCGTCGCCCAAGTCGTGGAATACGATTGTACCCTCCTCGTTGCGCTCGATCTTAGTGCGCTCAACGATAGATGTGAGGAAGCGGTCGTCGTCAATCTCGCAAACACCGCGTGATACAGTACCATTCTCAGACAAAGTCTTGTTAACCTCGTAACCAACCATACAGTAGTGGTTCTCGCTCTCGCCGAGCTGGCTGAGGTAGTCGCCGATAACCTTGTAAGCGTCAGCACCATAGAAGTCGTCAGCGTTGATTACTGCGAAAGGCTCCTTGATAGCGTCCTTTGCCATAAGCAAAGCGTGGTTTGTACCCCAAGGCTTCTCACGACCCTCTGGAACAGAGAATCCCTCTGGCAAATAGTCAAGCTCCTGATAAACGATCTCAACCTCGATCTTGCCACCGAAACGCTCCTTGTTGAAAACAGCGGTGAACGCGTCAGCGAAAGAGTGACGGATAACGAATACCACCTTGCCGAAACCAGCGCGGATAGCGTCATAAATTGAGTAGTCGATGATAGCCTCGTTGTTAGGACCAACACCGTCCATCTGCTTCAAGGCACCATAACGTGAGCCCATACCAGCAGCCAATACAAGTAATGTAGGTTTAACCATAATCTTTTATTGTTTTTAAATATAGAGTTTACATTTATGCAAATATAGAAAAAAATTTCTTAATCATAATATTATTGGGTAATAATGTTTTGCTGATGTGGCCACAAATAACTTATATGTGGCATTAAGTGATTAATTTTTTATTTTGGACAATGAAATCCGATTTATTTCGTATCTTTGTACGTTATAGCGCAATGAATGAACTATGAAACAAGAGAAACAAAAGATAAATGGTTGGTTTCGCAAAAAGCGAATCTCGATGAGTGACCCCATTCTGCGTGAGGAGGAGTGGAATGTGCATATTTCGCCTGCGGGTTTTTCGGGCGCGGTGGTAGCATTTGTGTTGCTGCTGTTTGCTGTGGTGTTGATACTTGTGGCTTATACCCCTATCCTGGATATCTTTCCAGGTTATCGTACCTCGGCTGAGCGTCAGCACGATGAGATGGTGCAGAATATGATGCGTATAGACTCATTGGAGCGCCGAATGAACGATATGCTGACTTACAACGAGAATATCGCAATGATTTTGGAGGGTCGTACCCCTGTGGTGCGTACGCCGCTGAGTGATTCCGACACGACGCAGCTCGACAAGACGCTGGTGCCACCATCTCTTTTCGATTCGTTGTTGCGTGCCGAGATGGAGGGTGAGGGTAACTATTCGTTGGCCCGTACATTGCGTAGTCGCGAGCAGGGCGGTAGCAAGCAGTTGTTTGCGGTGCCTGTTGAGGGTATCATTACACGCCATTTTTCTCGCAACGATAATTACCTGGGTGTGGGTATTCAGGCATCACCTAATGCTCCCGTGACAAGTATTGACGACGGTACTGTGGTCGATGTTGTGGCTGGCGGCGAGGCTGGCTGGCAGGTCGTAGTACAGCACTATAACGGTTTTGTGTCGATTTATCGCAACCTCTCGCAGGTACTCATCTCGAAAGGCCAGGTTTTGAAGAGTCGCCAGGTGATTGGTTATAACGCGATGAAGAGTGCCGGCGATAAGAATAATCCGATGGTCGAAATTGAGATTTGGAACGAGGGAAAGGCTGTCGATCCTGAAAATTATATTGTATTCTAACACAAGCAATTCCGATGAAACAACGATTATCAATACTTGGTTCGACAGGTTCGATAGGTGTGCAGACTCTGGATATCGTGCGCGAGAATCCCGATATGTTTGAAGTGACATCGCTCGCCGCTGGTAATAATTGGGAGCTTTTGGCTCGTCAGGCCATCGAGTTTGAGGTTGATTGCGTGGTTATTGCCAACGAGGAGAAGTATCCGCTGCTGAAGGAGGCGTTGGCAGATTATCCTATCAAGATCTTTGCCGGTGAGGGTGAGATGTCGCAGATTGTTACCAGCTCTGAGGTTGATGTGGTGGTCAATGCGCTTGTGGGTTATGCAGGTCTACATCCTACGGTGGCCGCTATTGAGGCTGGCAAGAAGATTGCCCTGGCTAACAAGGAGACGCTGGTCGTTGGAGGTGATTTGGTAATGCGAATGGCAGTCCAAAAGCACGTTCCGATTCTTCCGATTGACTCCGAGCATTCAGCCATATTACAGTGTTTGATGGGGGAGAAGTCGCCCGTAAGACGTTTGATTGTGACTTGTAGCGGTGGTGCGTTGCGCGATGTACCAGCTTCGGAGTTTGAGTTTGTGACTCCAGAGAGGGCGTTGAAACATCCTCAGTGGTCGATGGGTGCAAAGATTACAATTGACTCGGCTACGTTGGTAAACAAAGGCTTTGAGGTTATCGAGGCGCACTGGTTATTCGGTATGAAGGCTGAGCAAATATCTGTGCTTATACATCCTCAGTCGATTGTCCATTCGATGGTGGAGTTCGAGGACGGTGCAATTAAGGCGCAGCTTGGTACGCCCGATATGCATATGCCAATCAGTTATGCGTTGATGTTCCCGCATCGCGCTTCACGACCCAATGAGCGTTTTGATTTTCTGGCAAATCCTACACTTACCTTTGCCGAGCCTGACAGGGTGAAATATCCAGTTCTCGATATAGCCTACGATTGTATGCACCGCGGCGGTACGGCGGCGTGTGTGATGAATGGCTCCAACGAGGTGGCTGTGGCTGCGTTCCTGGCTGGTAAGTGCCGATTTACCGACATTACAGCTTCGATAGAGTATGCCTTGTCGAAGTCGTCGTTTGTTGCGCGCCCAACATTGAGGGATTACGAACTCTCGAACGAGGAGTCGCGAGCATTGGCGGCTGAGTATTTGAAATTGAAATAATTTAGTTTTACAATGGAAATATTAATCAAAGTAGTACAGTTTTTTATGAGTCTATCGCTCCTGGTGGCGATACACGAGTTTGGTCACTTCATTGTGGCGCGTATTTTCAAAATCCGAGTAGAGAAGTTTTACATATTTTTCGATCCTTGGTTCTCGCTCTTTAAGTGGAAGCGAGGCGATACTGAGTATGGCGTGGGCTGGTTGCCTTTGGGTGGCTATGTCAAGATTGCCGGAATGATTGACGAGAGTATGGACTTGGAGCAGATGAAGGCTCCTGTACAGCCCTGGGAGTTCCGTGCCAAGCCAGCGTGGCAGCGCTTTTTGGTGATGATTGCGGGTGTGGTGATGAACATCCTACTTGCAATGATGATCTACACAGGAGTATGCTATACCTACGGATCGAGCTATATTGCCAACGAGGATGCTAAGTGGGGTTATAACTTCAACGAGGCTGGTGTGCGTATGGGCTTCAAGGATGGGGATAAGGTTATCTCTATTGACGAGGTGAAGATTGATGATGTGAATGAGATTCGTCAGATGTTGCTCCTTACGGAGGATGCGCGTACGGTGGTTGTGGAGCGCGGTGGCGAGCAGGTGGAGTTTACTATTCCATTTGACGAGTTGGTCGAGATGCGTCGCAATCGAGAGTATGAGAATCTCTATACTTTGCGTGTCCCATTTGTGATTGATTCGGTGGCAGCACCATCTGCGGTGGAGGCAGGTTTGATGGCTGGCGACGAGGTCGTGGCGTGCAACTCAATCGGTGATATCGATGTTGTGAAGATGACAAACGAGATACTCCCTGCGTGCAAGGGTGATACCGTAACCATTACGGTACGTCGTGCGGGCGAGAGCGTTGATTTGAGTGTGCCTGTAAATGAGGAGGGTAAGATTGGCGTTATGATGAAAGCTGATTTTAATTTCTTTGCACCTCGAACACACTCTTACTCACTTTTGGAGGCCATCCCTGCGGGTGTTAATATGGCGGTGGATACAGTTGTTGATTATTGGCAACAGTTGAAGCTCATATTCCAACCTAAGACTAAGATGTATGAGGAGTTGGGTGGTTTTATCTCAATCGGTAATATCTTCCCTTCGGAGTGGGATTGGTTGCGCTTCTGGTCGATGTCAGCCTTCTTGTCGGTGATGTTAGCTGTGCTTAACATCTTGCCTATTCCAGGATTGGATGGTGGTCACGCACTCTTTACTTTGTGGGAGATGATTACTGGCCGCAAGGCGAGCGAGAAGTTCCTCGAAGTGATGCAGTATATTGGTTTTGCTATTTTGTTGGCACTTGTAATCTATGCCAACGGAAATGATATATATAGACTCTTTGTAGGCTAATGGCTAAGGTTAAGAAGGCATATTTCTGTCGCGAATGTGGATTTGAGGCCCCCAAATGGTTGGGTCGCTGTCCTGCGTGTGGCGAGTGGAACACATTTACTGAGGAGGTGATTTCTAAGCCTGCGTCTGCTGTGGCGTCGGTGGTGGCGTCGGCAGGGCAGAGCGTGCCACAGCGTGTGAGTGAAATTAAGCCTTCGATACACCAGCGTCTCGATATGTATAACGGCGAGGTAAACCGAGTGCTGGGCGGAGGCTTGGTACCTGGTTCGCTTGTGCTGTTGGGTGGTGAGCCTGGTATCGGAAAATCGACGTTGAGTTTGCAGTTGGCGCTGACACCTCACGGCTTGCGTACTTTGTATGTGTCGGGTGAGGAGTCGGCTGAGCAGATTGGTATGCGTGCTGAGCGTTTGGGCGTGGGAAACGAGGAGTGTTATATCTATGCCGAGACGTTGCTTGAAAATATCCTGCAGCAGATTGCCGAGCAGAAACCCGATGTGGTGGTAATTGACTCGATTCAGACCATCTTTACTCAGACCATCGACTCTTCGGCAGGTAGCGTGTCGCAGATTAGAGAGTGCGCCGCATCTCTGTTGAAGTATGCCAAGACGACGGGAACATCAATCTTTATCATCGGTCACATAACCAAGGATGGAACCATTGCTGGTCCCAAGATTTTGGAGCATATTGTGGATGTGGTGTTGCAGTTCGAGGGAGATGGAAATAATGTCTATCGCATCTTGCGTGGTATAAAGAACCGCTTTGGTGCAACTTTCGAGATTGGAGTCTTCGAGATGTTGGATGATGGTCTGCGTGCGGTCGCCAATCCGTCGGAGATTCTGTTGTCGCATTACGAAGAGCCGTTGAGTGGTATTGCCGTTGGCGCTTCGGTGGATGGTGTGCGTCCATATTTGATCGAGGTGCAGGCTCTGGTGACCAATGCGGCTTATGGTACGCCGCAGCGCAATGCTACGGGCTATGACCCTCGTCGTATGAGTATGTTGTTGGCTGTGTTGGAGAAACGTGTGGGTATGAAGATGTATCAGAAGGACGTCTTCCTAAATTTTGCAGGTGGATTCCGCGTAGCCGATACGGGTCTTGATTTGTCAATTGTGGCGGCTGTTGTGTCGTCCTATTACGATCGTCCTATTCTGGATGGAATATGTTGCGCTGGCGAGGTGGGTTTGTCGGGCGAAGTACGCCCTGCACCTCGTAGTGAGCAGCGTATAAGTGAGGCGGCGAGGTTGGGTTTCAGGCGCATCATTGTGTCGGGATTTTTGCGTAAGAACATCAAGGCACCCAAAGGAATCGAGGTTGTATATATAAACAACATAGGCGAGTTACCGCCAGCTCTCTTTACCGAAGGAGAAGTGTAGAGTAAATGGCACTATATTTGAATTAACCCTCTTCAAAACCATAGCGTGATGAAGAGGGTTGTTGTTTTGGGCGGAGTAGGACTTGTCGGAAGCCATCTGTGTATAAGATTGGCCAACGAGGGGTATGATGTAGTCTGTATAGATTGTCGTGATATATCATCCTCGCCACTGCTTGCACCCTATTACCATAGGCGCGAGGTGCGCTACATCAATCATAATGTCGTTACACGTTTCTCCATAGATTGTGATCAGATATATAATTTGGCCTCTCCGAGTGCCTTGCGCCATCAGGGGCATATGTCAGTGGCGGCTCTGCGTACCAACATCATAGGCTCGATAAATGCGTTGGATTTGGCACGTCGTAATCGCGCCTCGGTGGTGTATGCTTCGTCGAGCGATGTGTATGGATTCTATGGACATACGCAGTATGACGAAAATATTCTGTCGGGATGTAGTATTACGGCTTTCGCCGAGAGTAAGCGAGCCAGCGAGGCAATCCATTATGCCTACCAGCGAGAGTATGGCATCTCGTGCAGGGTGGCTCGCCTATTTACAACCTACGGCTCGGGTTGTCAGATGGAGGATGGGAGAGTGGTGGTTAGGATGATTGTAGCAGCATTGCGAGGCGAGGATATCGTAATATATGGGAGTGGGGAGCAACAGCGAACTTTCTGTTGGGTGGGCGATGTGGCAGATTGCCTGATGCGTTTGATGGAACTGCCAGCCAAGGAGCGTCTGCCTGTTGTGAATATTGGTGCCTCCTACGAGATTACGATAAAAGCTCTTGCTGAAAAGATTGTAATGCTCACTGGAAGTCGTTCGCGCATTGTTCACACCGAGGCGCGACATAATGACCCGCGACGTGTGGTGCCCGATCTATCACTTGCCCGTACTCGGTTGGGATGGATGCCCACAACCACGTTGAACGAGGGGCTTCATCAGACGATAGAGTATCTCAGGGTGGCTATGGAAGAGCGAGCCGAGATGGATTCTTTGTGGATGGGAACATTGTAAATTTTGAGATATGACGTTAGAGAATTTTCGATTGCTTGTTTCGAGTGGGCGTTTTGTCTTGCTTGACTTTTATGCTGTGTGGTGTGGCCCGTGCAAAGCTATGCATCCAGTATTGGATGCCGTTGAGGCGCAGCTGGGTGCCACATTAGATGTGGTGAGGATTGATATTGACAACCACCAGAATCACGAGGTGGTGGATTTTTTTAGAATCAATGCTGTGCCAACACTCATTCTTTATTTCGAGGGGCGACAATTGTGGCGCACGAGTGGCGTAATGTCGGCCGAAACTCTTGTCGAGGAGTTACGTCGGCAGGAGCGGATAGCTGTGTATTAGCAAGAGGCGTATGGGCTGGCTATTCCGTTTCGGGAATACGCCAGCTCATCTCGTCTAATATGTAGTCAGCGGTGGGACTGGTTGATAGTGATGCGAGGATGCTGCGAACATCGGATTGCAACTCGTCGTGCTGATAAGCCGCATCGAGCAGAGCGACCACGCCCTGTGCTATTGGGCGAGAGTCGGGATAGCAATTCACTATCGCCGAGATTGTTTCTACTTCGTATTTAGTGAGCACTTGGCTACGAGCCATCGCCATTAGTGCTGCGTAGGTGGCAAACATATTCTCGCCTTCAACCCAGAGATGGAAAATCTCCTTCAACTCATAGCTGTGGCGTAGAAATGCAAAGGCACACTCCTCGGCTATCTCGGAGTTGATAAGACCTTGCTCCCACGTCGAGGCTTGCTCCACGTTAAACAACTCAGGTTTAGCAATGTGCATAGCGGCAAGTTTTAACTCTCGGACTTGCTGCGAATAGAGGTATAGTGCGAACTCGTGGTCTTGCTCCTCGCTACGAGCAATGGAGCGTACCGTTGGAAGGCTCACGCCATAGTTTAGGCCATAGTCCTTGCCATAGTATCGCATTGCATCGGCAACGGCTCCATTCATCTGCTTGCGCATCTTGCCAAGCAAGGCAATCATTCTTGATGTATTATTGCTCATTACAATATATAAATAAAGGCTGCCTACCTCCCGATGTGGCGACAGCCTTATAAATTACGGATTGAAAAACTATTTCTTTGCAGCTGGTGGAAGGATATAGGTTGTGCGACCCAACTCGAAGATTGGCAACACAGCGCTATTAACAGTCTTATTACCCACCATTACGGCACAAGTAGCCTGGTTTGCCAAACGAACTGCAACACCCAATTTGTTGTTTGCTGCTACCTCTTGCACATAGTTCAATTTAGGCTCTGTGGCAGATGGAGTGAGAACGAGTTTTACTACATCGCCATCCTGAGCCGATGCTGGCTGCAATCCGCTCTGAGATTTGATGCGAGCGATGGCGTACTCATTAACGCCAACCGCCATTGGAATTACATAAGTGTGGGTAGTGGTAGTGCGAATCTTCTTACCCAAGAAGAGCTCCATATACTCCTGCTCCTTCTTGTCCAACTCGGCGAGAGCATCCTTTAAACCTGCGCCAAATACATTCTCGCCAGCCTCGCCAGTGATGAGCTCCATACGGTGGCGACGGATTGAGAAGATGGCCTGAGCTGCCTGCTGAGCCGCCTCGTCAATGCTCACGATTGATGTAGATGTACGCTCAGGAGAGATGCGTGCAAACTCGGTGGTGCTACCCAGGTATGAGTCCGATGTAGTAGTGTTGATAGCCTCGGGTGCTGGCGTAGAGAGTGACTCCACAACCGAGATGTGTGCATCCTGAACGCTATATGAGGTACGCTCGACAAGGGCTGGACGAATGTCCAAATATTTTTGTGCTTACTTGGCATATGGGCCGACGATGGTCTGCTCCTTGACCAAAGTGAGCTGTATTTGCAATGTAGTGGAAGGGTCAGTGATAGACAATTCGCCATTGGCGCTATTATGTACTCCGATAAAGGCGTATGGTGTGTTATTCTGAGCCGAAAGGCCGGCAATTGAGAGCATTACCAATGCTACAAGTGAGAATATTCGTTTCATAATTAATGTAATTTTATATTCGTAGTTTCAGCAAATATACTTCATTTTGGATGTAAATCAAAATTTTAAGTAAAAATCCTTGGTCAAGGCCTTATATTGTTCGCTATATCCCCCTGGACCCTGGTCCTCGATGATGATTTGTTCGGTTGTGGGTGGTGTTTGCGGAGGCAACTGCTGCATCTGCAACATTATGCGTTTGGCGCCACTCTTTGGCGTGGACCATACCTCACAGCGACGCGCGATAAACAATTTGCCTCGGGCAGATGAGAGGAAGCGTTCGCTCTCTGCGGGAGGCAGGATGAGTGAAAATGTACCTTCTGGCGAGAGCAGACGCATTACACCTTGGGTCAATTCCTCGAATGACAATGTCGCTGTGTGACGTGCTGTCGAGCGTTGCTGGTTGGGCGAGAGTAGTGAATCAACAAAGTAGGGTGGGTTGGAGATGATGACATCAAACTTGATGCCTGTATCGAACTCCTGTAATGAGCAGTGCTTAATCTCGATGCGATTTCCCCACTCGGTAGCCTGTACATTTTCCAGAGCCTGCTCAGCGCAGTCGGCGTCAATGTCGATGGCAGTGACTGCGGCGTTGGGGTGACGCTGGGCCACCATAATGGCTATGAGGCCTGTGCCTGTGCCGATGTCGAGTATTTGTTGGCACTCTTCGGACAGTGGGGCCCACGCTCCAATGAGGGTGCCATCTGTGCCGACCTTCATTGCGCATTTGCTGTGGTCGATATGGAATTGTTTGAATGTAAATCCTTTTCCTCGCATAGTTATTCTTTTAAGAACCCATCTATACCTGCACCGAATAGCGAGTAGTCGAAACGTACTGGGTCGTTGGCATCAAACTCTCGTAGCGAAGTTGTAATCTCGGCTGTGGCACGCCAATCGTTTTGTTTGCGCGAGAGGAGTCCCAATGCGCGACCCATATTGCCAGTATGTATATCCAATGGAAGGTAGAGTGCCGACATCGGAATCCTGCGCCAAAGGCCGAAATCCACACCTCTGTCATCGTGGCGCACAAACCATCTGAGATACATATTCAGGCGTTTACACGCAGCCCCCTTGTCAATTGACGAGAGGTGTTTTTCGCAGTGGATGTTATGCTCACACGAGAAAAACTCTTGGCGGAAAAGCGACAATACCTGCGCCATATCCTGGGTGGCCTCGTAGTTGCGCTCGAAGAATTCGCCGATACCACCCCAACGCTCGATGATGTGGCGCATACATAGTACAAAGTCGGTGAAATCCTGGCCGTTGAATGTTCTATGGACATAGGTTTGCAGTTGGTGCAACTCTTTGTCGGAGGCATTGCGTACAAAATCGGCAGGAGTATAATCCATATATTGCATCATCCTGCGTGCGCTCTTGACGATAGCCTTGCGGTTACCCCAGGCTATGGCCGCGGCCAGGAATCCTGATATCTCGCGGTCGTGGCGGTCGGAAAATGAGTGGGGTATGCTGATTGGATCGGGTTCGATAAACTCGACGCGATTATATTTGTCGTATAGATGCTCTAATAGGTCGCGTAACTCTTCGTGTTGCATAGTCTAAATTATTTGGCCGTCACGCATAGTGATTTTACGGTCAGCCATTGAGGCCAAACCCTCGTCGTGGGTCACAATAACTGTTGTCTGTCCCAACTCGTCGCGCAGACGGAAAAAGAGTGAGTGAATCTCGTCGCGGTTTTTCGAATCGAGGTTACCCGATGGTTCGTCAGCCAAAAGTAGGGCGGGACGGTTGATCAGAGCGCGAGCTATGGCTACTCTCTGCTGTTCGCCACCCGACAGAGCGCTCGGTTTGTGGGTCATACGCTCTTTGAGATTCATCATTTCGAGCAGTCGCTTTGCCTCCTGCTCAGCCTCGCGGTGGTTGCGATGGGCAATGAGTGCAGGCATCATCACATTCTCCAAGGCTGTGAACTCGGGCAGGAGGTGGTGAAATTGGAAAACAAAGCCTATTTTGAGATTGCGAAAGTCCGAAAGTTGATTTTCGCTCAATGAGTTGATCTGCTCACCGTCGATTATCAGCGAGCCGCTATCCATAGCCGACAGTGTGCCGATAATCTGCAATAGGGTAGTCTTTCCTGCGCCACTCTGACCCACGATTGACACCACCTCGTGGGGCGCAACCGTGAGCGAAACGCCTTTGAGCACCTCCAAGGTACCATAACTTTTGCGAATGTGTTCTGCTTTAATCATATCACAAAGGTACACAATATAAATTCAAAATTCAAAATTGCGAATTCAAAATTATAGTCATACGTAGCATTTTAGGTGTGGTGTGGGCGAAGTTGCTTTACGAACATAAATTTGTTGTCAAAATGGAATATTTTTTGAATAGCGTGTGGGGTGTTTTGGTTGTCTATGACCTTGGTGGAGAGTTCGCATCGGCTATACATTGTCATACAGCATTAGAGCGAGGTCTTCACCGATGAGGTAGAGGCGAATTTTTAGTTTGTGTAATTGATAATCCTTGATAATCCCACGATATTGATCTAATGTTGGGGATTTTTGTCGTCTAAACTCAAAAATCTTTGCTGAAATAGTGGTATTTTAGAAAAAATGTGTATCTTTGCGCGCTATGTTTAACTAAATTAACTTTTTGAGAAAATGCCAAAAATGAAAACAAATGCCGCTGCAAAGAAACGTTTTACTTTCACCGGCACAGGTAAGATCAAGCGTAAGCACGCTTATCACAGTCACATCCTGACAAAAAAGACTAAGAAGCAGAAGCGTAACTTGTGTTATTCTTCAACTGTATCTGCAGCCGACGAGGCTAAGATCAAGAACTTGTTGGTTAAATAATTAACCGCAGGGGATTAAATTTATTTTATTAACAATCGGGACAAAATAGCCCTAAAGAGTGAGAGAGAATCTCGCCGCTATGAGTTCCATCAAAAACTTATTTTACTATGCCACGTTCAGTCAACGCTGTTGCGTCACGCGCAAGAAGAAAGAAGGTTTTGAAACTTGCCAAGGGTAACTTTGGTTCAAGGGGAAACGTATGGACAGTTGCGAAAAACACTGTCGAGAAAGGTTTGCAGTATGCTTATGCACACCGTCAGATCAAGAAGAGAACATACCGTTCATTGTGGATCACTCGTATCAACGCTGCGGTTCGCGCTTACGGTATGACTTATTCAGAGTTTATGGGTAAGGTAAACGCTAAGGGTATTGAGCTTAACCGTAAGGTTTTGGCTGACCTCGCGATGAACGAGCCTAAGGCATTTGAAGCAATCGTTAATGCAGTGAAATAGCGATAACCTTTGTGTTATCAGTGGGCGACATCTTCGGATGTCGCCTTTTTTGTTGTGGCATACAAGTTGCACCTGAGTGTAAAAAGTTTATTATGGAGACTTTTATTTCGTTTTTGTTTCCTTTTAAGGTCTATCCTCGGTCGGTGTCGGTAATGCTTTTGGCGTTGAGGTTGTTGTTCGGATGCCTGTTGATGTGGCACGGAATGAGTAAGATTGTGAATGTGGAGAGTATGGCCAACACATTTCCTAACCCGTTGGGTTTGGGGCATAGGTTGTCGTTTTATTTGGTGGTGTTTGCCGAGGTGATCTGCTCGGCGGCATTTATCTTGGGAGCATTCTATCGTTTGGCGTTGATTCCGATGATTGTGACGATGGCGGTAGCTCTGTTCCTGGTGCATCGTGGGCAACCATTTGCAGTCAAGGAGCTGTCACTTATCTATCTGATAGTCTTTGTATTGATGTATTGGATGGGCGCGGGATCTTACGCTCTGGATAACATAATAGCCCGACGGCTCGAAGAGGCGCGTCAGGCTAAAATGGATAATGTCTCGCTTTTTAAGCCAGAGAATTATTCTGAGTCGGAAGAGTAATGAACCCCCAGCTGCTCGCGTACCTGGTCGATGATTTCCAGTGTGGCGATTGAGCATTGGTGGCTGTTAATCTTGGATTCGATATGGCCTTGCTCGATGAGGTCGATGAACTCCTTGATTTCATAGTAATATTCGTTGTGAGCTTCGTTGATGGTCAAAGATTCACCCTCGGTGCGTTTCTCGTGACCCGAAGCTGGTGCTTGGCGGGGATAGAAACGAATGTCGGTTGGGGTCTGTATACGGTCAATTATTATGTTGCCATTTTCGCCCTCAATCTCGGCGGGGAGGTGGGAATTGGAAATCTTAGAGTATAGCACTGTGGCATTCATTCCCTCGTACTGCATATTTACCGCTCCCTGACCATCCACGCCGCTTGAAAGGACGATGCCTTGTGCGTTGATTGTTTGTGGTTTGCCAAAGAGGGCAACAAGTGGATATAGTGTATATACTCCAATATCCATCATTGCGCCGTTGGCAAATTCGGGGCGGAAGGCGTTCAATACGATGCCCTCCTTGAATTTGTCGTAGCGCGATGAGTATTGACAGAAAGATGCAAAATAGCGTCGAGGTGTACCAATGCGGTGGAGATGCTCCTTGATAGATAGAAAGTTGGGGTGAAGTGTGCTCTTCATCGCCTCCATCAGTGCAACGCCCTGGGTGTGAGCCATCTCGCTCATCTTGCGTGCTTGTCGAGCATTGGCAGCCAAAGGTTTTTCGCATAAGACGTGCTTGCCGTGCTGCATACATAGTATGCTCTGCTCGGCGTGAACATAGTTTGGTGAAGCGATGTAGATGGCATCCACCACATCGCTTTTGGCCATATCTTCCAATGAAGTAAAGATGTGAGGAATGTTGTGCTTCGCTGCATACTCCTCGCCGCGCTCACGGGTGCGGGAATATACTGCCGAGAGTTCAAAACGCTCGTCTTCGCGCGCGCCAGCGATGACCCAGTCGGTTATGAAGTTGGTGCCGACTACACCAAAGCGTATTTTATTCATTTTTTATTCTTTGTTCCAGATACAACGATAGTTAAATCTGCGGTTGGGCGCTGTGTCGCCATCGGTGCAGAGCGAGATAGGATCTATAAGCTCCTTGGGGTTGTCTGCCCACTTGAAGTCGAATACAAAACTTTCGCCCGTGAGGTTGAGCAACTCGCGTGGTAGAGCGAGCTCCAAATAGTTGTCGGTATATCGCATACTGATATCTGCAACTTCTACCCACTCTGCTGCCTCTGGGTCCCAACGCATAAGCGTCGTTGTGCGCTCATCTTTTACCTTTTTATTTACGATGTAGTCATAGCCATACCATCCTGTTGATGTGTTTTGGTCGGCATCTATCAGAAGTAACATCCAATTTTGCTCAGCGTGAGATGTTAGCGCTTGGGCAGTCTCTGCGAAGAATGAGATGTTTTCCTTTTCTACTGAAACCTTCGAAGTGATGATGTCGTTACGGCCCGAAGTGTTGGTGTAGTGCAGGCCCGCATAACCCTTGGCATCGCGGTGGAAGGTGTCACCCTGGGTGTCACGATACTCTATTGAGTTGTTTTTCCAATCTCCAAAGCGTCCGTCAATCTTACACTCGTTATATCCCTTGTGTTCTGGAATTGGGCGTGAACCTTTATAGCGACGAATGTTCTGCGCCATCTGCATATAGTAGTTGTCGGTGTAACCTCCCTTCATAGGTTGGATACCTCGATTGAACTCCATATTGTATTGATCAACAAACATAAACGAGTTCATACGACCCAGCCAAGGCGTGTTAGGTTCGAGGTTGAATTTCATTGCAGTCCACTCGTTCCAGTCGTTGATGTAGAGAAATTCGGGGTCGCCCTTCAAGGCGTAGTCCCAACTCTCCTGGAAATATGCGCCGTAGAGAACGGGGTTTTCCTTCACCTGGTTGAGGTAAGGGATATATCCCACTTCGGGCATATCGTACTCGTTGAGTTCGGGCTCGCCAAAACGACGTGTCCACGATTTGCCAACACCCATTGGGTTCTCGGTCATCGTCACAGGGTGCTGGGCGGGTGTAACGGCTGCCTGCTCGCGCTTGCCATTGTGTGTTGAGAGTAACTCCTCGGGCGACATATTCAGAATGCGCTCATCTGCCAGGCTGTATCCAAAGCTCCAATTATCTTCCGTTCCTATATAGCGTTTGCCAGCCCACTCATAATAGCCCCACCACATTGTGCGCAGAGTGAAGAACTCCTTAACCTCGCGGGTGTAGTCTGTGAGGGTTTGCTGTGTGTAGTCGGGATTGTTGTAGTTTGGATCGGTTGGATCGGTTGCCGCAGCCTTGTAGTAGTTGGGGTTTGGATTCTCTACCCAGCCTCCGCTTGCGTTGTTGTGAGGGTCGCTGTTGTAGAGCAACAGAGGCTTTCCATCCCAATAAAACCACAGGTCGGAGTATTTGTTCTCTTTGTAAATGCGGTTGTAAAGCTCCTGCACCACTGTGAGTACGGGGCCGTTGAACGCCCAGAAGCAGAACTTAGGAATTGGATTTCCTTCGGCCCTGACCTTCTGCATTGTCTGGAAAATAACCTCCCACTCATCCCAATATCTCACTGCGTTGGTTACGTCCATAATCAACACATCGACGCCTGCATCAGTTAGCATCGAGAGATCCTTGCGAATGACCCACTCGTCCTGGCTCAGGAAATATCCCATCTCGGGCTCGGCGTAGTGGTAGTGGTAGGCATCATTTTGCCACAACTTGTGGTTGGTATCCTTGCGAGCCTCGGGATCTTGCTCTAAAATTTTTGTCACATCGGCCGAGTATGGGGATTGCCACGAGTGAATGTTTTGAGTGTGCCAGGTAATGTAGAATATTCCCACCACACGTCGTTTGTCATTTTTTACATCGCCTGTCTCCTTGTGAGTGGGCATTGTACGGCCAACGGCATCAGTTGCAACCCAGGTGTCGGAGTATAAATCGCGTTCAACGTGGCTTTTTTCGTTGTGTTTTTGGGAATATGCAGCGATGCTCAGCATTAAAAGTGCGAGCAAAAGAATGTATTGCTTTCTCATAAGTGTTTAATTGTATGTAAAGTATAAAACTAAACTGCGCTGCTTGGTTATATTCACTTTGCAAGGGCTGTTGATGTTATTGTGGGTTTGCTTACTCCTTATACAATATAGTGTACTCCCAAGGCTTCACGTCGTATTCGAGGTGAACTGGTAGCAGCACATCGTCGCCGGTGATGGCATTTTTGTAGTGACCACCATATATGCCGTTGTTAAAATCGGCGTGAACCGTATATGGCGAGAGATTCATAATCGCAATCACGCGGCTGTCGTCCTTTTCGCGCACAAATGTCATCAGACAATCCTTGGCATTATTCTCAATCTCGATGATGCGCCCGCCGCGTTCGCCAGCTTGTAGAGCCTTCTGAGAGTGCTTCAAGTTAATGAGTTTGCGGAAGAGCTCTGTGTGCTTGTTTGCCTCGTAATGTGGAATGTGATCCTTGTCGAAGAACTCGAATGAGTGGTCGTAGCCCACCTCCTGACCTGTGTATATGAGTGGCATTGCAGCTTCCCATAGGAATGTAAGGGCTGTCATTACCTCCAATGAATCGCCAAATCGACTCCATTCACTTCCGCTCCAAGAGTTCTCGTCGTGGTTTGATGTAAACATCATACGCATTGCTGATGAAGGGTATCTGCCTCTATCAGCGTAAAGTGTGTTGCGGAGATCCCAAACTCGGCGGCCACCCTTTGCGATGTCGCACATCATATGGTGGATCTCCCACGCATAACCCATATCGAAGGCGCGGTCAAAGAGATTCAACTCCTCAGCCTCGGCCAACATAAAGATATCGGGCTTGATGGCGTGAAGTACTTGTGTTGCCTCCTGCCAAAATTCGATAGGAACGAGCATCGCCATATCGCAACGGAAACCGTCGATGTTGAATTTTTCAACCCAAAAACGCATAGCCTCAATCTGGCCGCGCCAAACATCGTGGTTATAATAGTTTAATTTTGCGGTATCAGTCCAGTCCCAAGGTACCTTTGCGGTGCCGTCGGCCTCGCGCTCATACCAATCTGCTGGTTTAGTTTGCAACCATTTTGCATCGCGTGCAGTGTGGTTGGCAACCCAATCCAACAAAACTTTCATACCCAGAGAGTGGGCTTTATTGACAAAAGATTGAAAATCTTCGTATGTTCCGAACTCAGGATTAACGGCTTTATAGTCTCGAATTGAGTAATAAGAGCCCAATTCGCCCTTGCGATTTACCTCGCCGATGGGGTAGATTGGCATCATCCAAATGGCATCAATACCCAAGTTGTGGAGAAATTCGAGCTTATCTTCTGCCGCGCGCAACGTTCCTTCTGGTGTAAGTTGGCGCACGTTCATCTCATATAATACTGCCGAATATGACCACTCGGCGTGAATGTTGTTATTCTGTTGTGTCATTTTTTATATCAATATGTAGTACAAATGTAGCAAAAATATTTGAACTATCAGTATTTTTTTTAATTGGGAATGAGATTATCTATTTTACCCCATTTATCTATACCTATATATAATATATAATAAATGCGAGAGAGTTGTTTTTTGTTAATGTTAACTTAATGTTAATTGTTAAAATAATTTAATAATATAAATTACTGATTCATAGCGAGATGGTTAAAAACGGTGGTTTTGGGGTATTAAAAAAGAGCTTAAAATATTTGCAGGAACGAAATAAATGTATTTACTTTGCACCCGCAAACAAGAGGAAACGAGGTTTGCAGAGTTCTACTGGTTACGAGGTTTGAATTTTTTTTGAAAAAATCTCAAAAAATTTTGCAGATTAAAAAAAATGTCTTACTTTTGCAACCGCTTTCGCCTCTAAAAATGGTGAGAGTAGAAATAATAGATCAAGTAGGCAAAAAGCCTTACGAGATAAAGAGTTCTTTGAAGATATTTGAGCAGCTAAGAAAGTTTTATTCACTCTTGAAAAAGAGTAATTTCAAACAATACCTTTGAGATTAGAGCTAAGATTTAAAAACAATTTATTTATACAATGGAGAGTTTGATCCTGGCTCAGGATGAACGCTAGCGGCAGGCTTAACACATGCAAGTCGAGGGGCAGCATAAACATTGCTTGCAATGTTTGATGGCGACCGGCGCACGGGTGCGTAACGCGTATGTAACCT
>JAZKYX010000009.1:0-4189 GCA_045612405.1 Alistipes sp. | reverse complement strand
AAGGGTATTAAGTTTGTTGGTGAGGTTATCCGTCGTAAGGCTGGTAAGTCTGCATCTAAATAATAAAATTAGTCAAGCATTATGTCATTAACAAAGATAGAAAGAAGAGAGAGGATCAAGATGCGTATCCGTAAGATCGTAAACGGTACGCCTGAGCAGCCTCGTATGACCGTATTCCGCTCAAACAAGCAGATTTACGTTCAGTTTATTGATGACCTTGCAGGTGTAACTTTGGCAACAGCTTCATCACTCGATAAGGAGGTTGCAACAGAGGCAGCTGGCAAGAACAAGTGTGAGATTGCAGCCCTCGTGGGTAAGTTGGCCGCACAGCGCGCAATCGAGAAGGGTATCGAGACAGTTGCGTTCGATCGTAACGGTTATTTGTACCACGGTAGAGTAAAAATGTTGGCAGACGCCGCTCGTGAGGGTGGTCTTAAATTCTAAGCGATATGTCAAATACAAATGTAAAGAAAGTTCGTACAAGCGACCTTGAGCTCAAAGATAGATTGGTAGCTATCAACCGCGTTACCAAGGTAACAAAGGGAGGTCGTACATTTACCTTCTCAGCAATTGTCGTAGTAGGTAACGAGAACGGTGTTGTAGGCTACGGTCTTGGTAAGGCATCGGAGGTTACTTCGGCTATCGCGAAGGGTGTTGAGGATGCAAAGAAGAATTTGGTTAAGATCCCAGTGATCAACGGTACAATTCCTCACAAGCAGGAGATGCGTTACAGCGGTTCTGAGGTTATGATTCGCCCAGCTGCTCCTGGTACTGGTATCATCGCCGGTGGTGCGATGCGTGCAGTATTGGAGTCAGTAGGTGTAAAGAACGTGCTTGCAAAGAGCAAGGGTTCTTCTAACCCACACAACTTGGTTAAGGCAACTGTATCAGCATTGTGCGAGTTGCGTGATGCACGCAGCGTAGCTCAGGTACGCGGTATCTCAATGAACAAGGTGTTTAACGGTTAATTAATTGAACGACAATGGCAAAGTTGAAAATTACACAGGTTCGTAGCCAGATCGGCACAACAGCGCAGCAGCGCAAGAATCTCGCAGCTTTGGGTCTTCGTAAGATTAACCAGAGCGTAGAGCACAGCGACTCAGCAATCATCAAGGGTATGATTGAGCGCGTAAAGCACCTCGTAGTAGTTGAGGAGGTAAAATAAGTTTAACCACAAAAAGAATTTCAGAAAATGGAACTCAATAATTTGAAGCCCGCCCAGGGTTCTACTCACCACGACAAGCGTGTTGGTCGAGGAGTAGGTTCGGGTCACGGTCGTTGCTCGACTCGTGGTATGAAGGGTGCAAAGTCACGTTCTGGTTACTCTCGCAAGCTCGGTTTCGAGGGCGGTCAGATGCCTTTGCAGCGTCGTTTGCCTAAGTTCGGTTTCAAGAACTTGAAGCGCGTTGAGTACAAGCCAATCAACCTCTCTACATTGGAGGAGCTCGCATCAAAGAAGGAGCTTGCAGTAATCAATGTTGAGACACTCGTTGCAGCAGGTTTTATCTCATCAAACGACCGTGTTAAGATTTTGGGTAACGGCAGCGTTTCAAAGGCGTTGAACGTTACAGCTCACGCTTTCTCGCAGAGCGCCGAGGCTGCAATCGTAGCCGCTGGTGGTAGCGTAGCAAAGTTGTAAACTTTATAAAATTTAACTAATATGAACGGTTATGTTATTGCTGGTGTGTTAGTAGCAGTTATCGTACTGTTGCTTGCAACCAACAAAAAACTCGTTGAAACTTTGAAAAACATATACAAGATCGAGGAGTTGCGCAAGCGTGTACTCTACACAGTAGGTCTTCTTCTTGTATATCGTTTAGGCTGTTTTGTGGTAATCCCGGGTATCAACCCCAATATGTTGGGCGCTGAATCGGCATTGGCAAACCAGATGGATAGCAACGCCTTGTTGGGCTTGCTCGACGTATTCTCTGGTGGTGCATTTGCTAATGCGGCCATCTTGGCACTCGGTGTTATGCCATACATCACCGCTTCGATCATCATTCAGCTGCTCGGTATCATGGTGCCAGCAGTTCAGAAGTTGCAGAAGGAGGGTGAGAGTGGCCGCCGCAAGATGAACCAGTGGACACGTCTGCTGACCATCGGTGTATTGTGCATCCAGGGTCCAGCTTACGTAGCCAACCTCCATATGCAGATGCCACAGGCATTCGTTTATGGTGGTACATTCTACTTCTTCGCCTATGCAACAGTTATTCTCATCGCAGGTACAATGTTTACTATGTGGCTCGGTGAGCGTATTACGGACAAGGGCATCGGTAACGGTGTATCAATGATCATTATGATCGGTATTGTAGCTCGTCTGCCTCAGGCGCTGCTCGCTGAGTTCTCAGCTCGCGTCAGCACTTCGACTGGCTCACTGATTATGTTCGTTGTAGAGCTTGCCCTACTGTTCTTGGTGTTCTTGGTATCAATAGCTGTAATCCAGGCAGTTCGCAAGGTGCCTGTACAGTATGCAAAGCGTATCGTTGGTAACAAGCAGTACGGTGGTGTACGTCAGTACACCCCATTGAAGATGAACGCGGCAAACGTTATGCCAATCATCTTTGCTCAGGCTCTTGTTATGATCCCAGCCTTCATTCCAGGTTTGCAGTCAGCATTCCATATGCAGGGTTTCTGGTACAACTTTACACTCGCTGTGTTGGTAATCGCATTTACCTATTTCTATACTGCGATTATCATCAACCCTCAAATGATGGCCGACGATATGAAGCGTAACGGTGGTTTCATCCCAGGTGTTAAGCCAGGTAAGCAGACCGTAAGCTATATCGACACCATTATGACAAGAATCACTCTTCCTGGCTCAATCTTCTTGGCTTTGGTAGCAATTATGCCAGCCTTGGCAATGAAGTTCTTGGGCGTTCAGCAGCAGTTCGCTTACTTCTATGGCGGTACATCATTGCTGATTATGGTGGGTGTAGTTCTTGACACTCTAAAGCAGATTGAGAGCTACCTTTTGATGCGTCACTATGACGGTCTTATGAAGACTGGACGTATCCAGGGACGTTAATGAGTCACCGGTTGGAGAGAAATTAAAAATCGGGTCTGTATAGATTTAAAGTATTGTGAGTACGCGCGTCGAGTGCGGCGCGCGGACAAACAAAAAGTTAGTACGAAAGATGATTTATCTAAAAACCGACGAAGAGATTGAGATCTTGCGCGAGAACAACATTCTGGTGAGCCGAGCGCTTGCCGAAGTTGGTAAGAACATCCGCCCAGGAGTCACCACAGGTGAGCTCAATCGTATAGCCGACGAATTTATCCGTGACAATGGTGCTATTCCAGCGTTCTTGGGATATCAAGGCTATCCAGCATCGGCTTGTATCTCGGTAAACGAGCAGGTGGTACACGGTATCCCTGGTGATAGAGTCATCTGTGAAGGCGACATCGTTTCGGTGGACTTAGGTACATATATGAAGGGGTTTGTTGGTGATTCGGCATATACGTTTGCCGTGGGCGAAGTTAGCAAAGAGGCACGCCAACTTCTTGAAGTCACCAAAGAAGCTCTTCGTAGAGGTGCGGCACAAGCTAAGGCGGGTAATCGCATAGGCGACATATCGGCAGCTGTGCAGTCTTACGCCGAGAGTTTCGGCTACGGCGTAGTGCGCGAATTGATTGGACACGGCTTGGGACGAAAAATGCACGAGGATCCCGAGGTGCCTAACTACGGCGCAAGAGGCAGGGGCCCACTTTTGAAGGAGGGAATGGTTATCTGTATCGAACCTATGATTAATATGGGTACACGAGCAGTGGTTTTCGAGCGAGACGGTTGGACCGTACGCACCAAAGACCGCAAACCATCAGCCCACTTCGAATATGCAGTGGCTGTCCGCCGCGATGGAGTGGACGTATTGACAGACTTTAATATAATCGAACAGGCGCTTAACATTAAGTAAAAGACTCTATGGCAAAACAAACTGCTATTGAACGAGACGGAACAATCATCGAGGCGTTGTCAAACGCAATGTTTCGTGTCGAATTGGATAACGGACACGTTATCACGGCTCATATCTCTGGCAAGATGCGTATGCACTATATCAAGATCCTGCCAGGAGATAAGGTCAAAGTGGAGATGACCCCCTACGATTTGAGTAAGGGTCGCATATCCTTTAGGTACAAATAATTAAGATTGCTTGAAAATTATGAAAGTAAAAGCATCAATCAAGAAGAGAAG
>JAZKYX010000008.1:0-99489 GCA_045612405.1 Alistipes sp. | reverse complement strand
TACCTTATAGTTTTTGCTCTGTGCCCACTTCACAAATTGTCTAAAATAAGAGAGTCTTTTATCGAGTGTATCATTGAGCATAGTTTTAGATAGGTGCACTTTTAACCCATCCATTGTGGTTATGGATAAGTCTGCAAAGGTTATATCAGATTTATACTCTTTTACCAATGCCTTCAAGCGGGTAAATGCTTCCTTCATTGATTTATCCCAACTGCGTTGCTCTCCTTGTTCTTGTATAAACTTGTCAAAAAGGTAGAAGAACTCATCACTCATTTCACCCTCTGAGCGTTTATACTTGTAATCGTGTCTCTCTTTTAGGTCTGCAAGGGATGTTGGTTGTGAACGAAAAGCACTACTATTGAAATAATCATCAACAAATGCCTCCTGCTGCCTAATTTGTTCATTTAACACATTGTATTCATAGCCATTTATCTTACTGCCCTGCTTTATACAATTTCGCTTTTTATCCCATCTGTCCTTATCACACGATATGCCTGTGTATAGGTTGAGACGCTTACCATTGTAAGTCACACGAATAAGAACGGGGCAAAAACCATCCTTTGATGGGGTATGACGACAAGTTGTACGATTGTATTTCATAGTTTATGATTTTATATAGCATAAAGGTAAGCAAAATAATAGCGTAAGCCAAGAAATAAGCCAAAAATATACAAAATATCACAAAATGATACAAAATGCAGATGGTGTTATATTGCAGTATATTAGCAAGATACAATATATTGCAGAATGGCGTAAAATAATAGTTATAGTCCCTCTCTCTCCGCCAGGAGAGTAAAGATGTCGAAGTTTGGCATCTTTTTTTTGTTTTTATACCTGCCGTGATGTAGGGTGTATTTTTGGAAAAGCGGGGACAGATGAGGATCTGTCTCCGTTTTTTTTTGTGCGGCGGTTGTGTGAAGACTTTTTCAAACGCAGGCGGTGCTACTGGCGTAACTGGTAACAGCGGTGACGCTGTGTAGCATAAGGGAGAAAGGGTAAAATCCGATGGCGAGAAGTTTTCTGTCTCGGCACAATTTATGCGGTTGGGTGGGGTATGAATACCTTTCGTTTAGCCCTGATTGGGGCGTTTGTTATCTCGCTTGCGGCGCTTGGCATTAGCTATATGGCGTCGCTTCGTAAGTCGCAGGCTGAGGCACAGGAGCCTCTGTGGCAGGAGAATATTGAGCAACTCAAAGAGTTGTGCCGCACCAAATATCGCCAGAGTCTGCGCTATATGGCCTATGCCCACCACGCCGAGCGTGACTTGCTCCTGGCTGAGGCCGAACTTTTTCACGCCCTCTCTCACGCCGACGCCATTCACTGCGCCAACTGCCGCAAGGCGATAAACTCTTTGGGCGGGGAGTTCTCGCTGCCTATTGTCGCTCCGACCAACTTCTTCAACGTTGCGGCCCACGTCGAGTCGGCGCTAAACAATAAGCTCCACACTCATTATCACCAGATTCAGCCTTGCATCAGTCGTGCCTTGGCCGACAACAATCGCTACATTGCCCGTATGCTCACCTGGTGCGATGCCAGCGATGTGAAGCAGATTCTGCTCCTGCGCAATATTCTTGCGGGCGAGGTGAAGGCGCGCCTCTCGTTTCGCGTCTGCCCCACCTGCGGTGATGTCACCTGGGCCGAGGTGGCTACACGTCATTGCCCTCAATGTATGACCGATAGTGTGAATTTTCTGATAATGAGTAGCCATCTGTCGTCGGCCGAGCGCTAAAAATGTGACCTGCCCGATGGGTTTATGGATAAAAATGTTATATTTGCACTATAAACCTAAACTCGAAAACGATGAAACGATTATTTACCCTCTTGCTTCTGATGGCGGCAATGCCATTGGCGGCTCAGCAGTACAACTTTGGTCAGGATCAGTATGTGAAGATTTGGGACGACAAGGACGCTCCTCACTCTAATGGCATCACTGCCCAGGAGCAGAACCGTAGCAATACGGTCTTTAATACCACCTCGACCGAGCTCTATATCTTCAATGCTAACCCCGAGAAGGCTACGGGTCAGGCGTTTGTAGTGGTGCCTGGTGGTGGCTATGGATGTGTGTGTATCTCCTATGAGGGTTATATGGTCGGCAAGTGGTTGGCCGAGCAAGGTATAACAGCAGCGGTGTTGAAGTATCGTTTGCCAAATGGTCACAGCGAGGTGCCTTTGGAAGATGCTGTCGAGGCGCTGCGTACGGTGCGTAAGATGTCGTCGGAACTCAATATTGACCCCAAGAAGGTGGGTATTATGGGTTCGTCGGCGGGTGGTCACCTGGCGGCCTATACCTCAACACTTGCGCCCGAGGAGGATAAGCCCAACTTTACGGTTCTGTTCTATCCTGTCATCACCAGCCAGGAGGATGTGACCCACCGCGATACGTTCTATAACCTTGTGGGTCGTGAATCGTCTGATTATGAGCGTGCTTTCTTCTCGCTCGAAAACCGCGTGACCAAGACCACGCCTCCTGCTATCATCTTCCATTCGGATGCCGACCGTGTGGTGCCACCAGTGAGTGCTACACGTTATTACAACGCATTAAAGAAGCACGGTGTTAAGGCTGAACTTCACATATATCCCAACGGCTGGCACGGCTGGGTGATGCACAAGGAGTACGAGCAATATGAGCGCTGGCAGACTTCGCTTTTGGAGTGGCTCAAATTGCAGTAGGATATGTTGTCTGAAATGATTGAGGCTCTCGACATTGGTCGGGGGCCTATTTTATTGCCACATCTGGGTGCGGGGTATAAAAAATAAGAGGGAGCTGCGTCCAGCTCCCTCTTATTTTTCCGACAGAATCGGAAAATTAAGCATACTTGAATGTTGACTCATCTGATACGGTCAACTTCTTGCGTCCCTTTGCACGACGCGCTGCCAATACCTTGCGGCCGTTGGCAGTAGCCATTCTCTGACGGAATCCGTGCTTGTTGATTCTCTTACGACGAGAAGGCTGGTAAGTTCTTTTCATTGCCATAACGATATCGTTTTTTGTGTTTGTTTCACATATTTGCTCTGACTATGCCTATAACATAATCTTTGCGAGGGGCAAAGGTAAAACTATTTTTCTTATTTAGCAAAATATTTGCAAATAAAAATGCTTTTCCCCGCCCAAATTCGGCTTCCAGGGGCTTTGTAGGGTGGTTTTGGGGCCTCTGCGGAGTCCCAAAATGCCTCGTTTTGCTACATATCCTGGAATAAATCGACCTCGCCGCGCTCGACCTTGCCGTAGAGTGAAGCCAACTCGGCCACCACCGGCGAAACCAATTCCAGCGTGTCGCTGATAGCCTCGGCACGCTCCTTGTCGCCCTTGATGCGGTAGAGCATAGCGGCATAGAGTGCGCGGAAACAGAGCTCGGTGTCGCTGATGTTATCCTTCTTGACCAATGTGCGTAGCTGAGGGAGCACAGGCGCCAGACGTGCGAAGGTCTTGCGATAGTGCTCGCCGACGGGGTTCTGCATAAGTTGCAGGTGCAGATTGTGCATATCGCCAATTAGGTGGAGTGTATGTTCTAAATGACCATTCTCCTCCTTGCCCTCCTTGCGCAGCAGGTTCACAATGTCCATATACCACAAAAGATAGAGGTGTTTCTGCTCCTCATCGACCTGGCGTGGTGCCACCAGCTGGGAATATATCGCCTCGGGGCTGAACTGTAAAGCCCTCAATAAATCTTCCAATTGCCACAGATATAAAATATACTCGGCAATATTCTCCTTTCGTTTTGCTTGTGCTATATCCATATTATGTAAATTCAAAATTTAGAATTCAAAACCAAGTGCCGCCGTCAGTGCGAGGGCAGAGTGAGCTTGTGCGCTATGCCGAGCCGAGGCGGTGGAAAGCCACCCTTGTGGTGGGCTAAAATTATGAAAACTCTCTCGTGTTGTTCCTTTTATTATAATCCCCAATCTGATGGGTTGGCCTGGCTTTTGGGTGCGTTCTTGACGTTTGTGAAGAACCTCTCGCCCGTGATGTGCTCCAACTCCTCGATTGTGAGCATCTCGCTTACCGATGGCTTGCGACCCTTGGCCGAACGATGACCCACGATGAAAGCGGCACATTTTAGCTCCTCGGCTCTACACTTTCTAACGCTTTTGCCCGACGCTCCGCTTTGGGTGCGTAGCAAGGCTTTGTAGTATGCCGTAGGTACGCCGATTTGCTTGCCATCATTCTGGTTTGGAGCCTGCGTAGGCTCAATCAGTGCTCCGTCAGAGTCGGTAAATGGGGCGAAGATGCAACCCGTCACCACATAGAGCGTGTCGCTGCACACCTGCCTATCGACCAGGCTCTCCAAGTTGTTCCACGCGCCACCTGCCGCGTTGAAGCCCACGCGAATCTGGGGTGCTATGTTGCTTGCGTAGAATGTCTGGTCGTTGGCCTCGCGTGATATGTTACGCTCGGCTGAGCCGAGCATATGACCTCGCGAGTACTCTCCGCCGTAGGAGCGTTTCAGGCTTGGCTGAATATTTACGGGGAGTTGTGGGTCGGGACGGTAGTTATCCACGCGCTTTGCCTCGCCCTTGTAGGATGGGTGCAAAGGGAATGCCACCCACACCGGGCAGCACTGCTCACGGCTGAAACATACCGAGTAGTTACGCACCTGATCCGCGCCCTGACCTATGGTGTGGTGGGCGTAGTATAAATCCTTATCGTTACGCTCGTTGGGAAGCTCAGCCCAGCCCGAACGATAGGTCTGCACTTGGGTGTTGTTGCCCGCAGACTCACCCTGGGGCTTAACGGGAGCATCGTCCGAAGGGTTGCCCGCAGGCTTGCTTGCTGGCAACTCAGTTGCTGCGGCCTCGGCGGAAGGTGTCGTGAGCGAGGAGCCCAGGTTATCGCGTATGACCCTTGCGCCTACCAAGAATGCCAATATTACTATGTATATTATGGCGCGGCGGGGGCTTAGCTTTTTGGTTCTTCTTCTCATTACTCCTTGTTTTTCGAGTCAATCCAAATCGTCACAGGACCATCGTTGAGCAGGCTCACCTTCATATCTGCGCCAAACTCGCCCGTGCCAACCGTCTTACCCAATGTAGTTTCAAGTGCGGCAACAAACTGCTCGTAGAGGGGTTTTGAGATTGAGGCGGGGGCTGAACGTATGTAGGATGGGCGGTTGCCCTTCTTGGTCGAGGCGTGGAGCGTAAATTGGCTCACCACAAGCGCCTGGCCGTCCACCTGCTGAATGTCGAGATTCATCACGCCATTCTCATCATCGAAGATTCTCAGGCGCGAGATCTTGCCCACCAGGTAGTCTATATCCTCCTGCGAGTCGGCCTCCTCAATGCCGAGCAGAATCAAAAGACCCTTGTCGATGGCTGACTTTACCTCGCCCTCGATTGTAACCGAGGCGTGTGCAACACGTTGAATAAGTGCTCTCATTGTGTTGGAGTTTTAGAGTCCCTCGAAAAACTCCCACAAGTTATCCTTTGGCGTGGGGGCTGTGATGCTGATAGGTTCCTTGCGTACTGGATGGAGGAACTCCACACGGCGCGAGTGTAGCGAGATGCCGCCATCGGGGTTGGAACGCTTGGCGCCATACTTCAAGTCACCCTTTATCGAGCAACCAATCTTCGAGAGCTGGGCGCGAATCTGGTGGTGACGACCCGTCAGGAGCTCCACCTCCAAGAGTGTGTAGCGTGTCGAGCAGCCCAGCAGTTTGTAGTTCAGCATAGCCTTCTTGCCATCAGCCTTTGGTTTGTCGTAGGCGCGTGAACGGTTGGTGCGGCCATCGCGAACGATGTAGTGGGTGAGGGAGGCCTCGTCGTGCTGAGGGCGTGCCTCCACGATAGCCCAATATGTCTTGTGAATCTCGCCATTACGAATCATCTCGTTGAGGCGTGTGAGGGCCTTCGAAGTCTTGGCAAACATCACGGCACCACTCACAGGGCGGTCGATGCGGTGTACTACGCCCAGAAAGACGTCGCCAGGCTTGTGGTCGCGCACCTTAATCAAGGTCTTGATGTCGTTTTCCAGCGCCTCGTCGCACTCTTTGTCGGGCTGCACCAATTCGCCGCAACGCTTGTTGATGACGATGATGTGGTTGTCTTCGTAAAGAATATCTTTTGGATGTATCATAATTTGAAAGTAAAAGGCAATAAAACTTCTGCATCATCAATGGCAGTGGCTCCGCCAGCTCCACTCATTATCACTCTGATGGGGCTCTGCTGTCGTCGCTGAGCATCGACAATGACCTGGCGACACGCTCCGCAGGGGTAGCATTCGCGCTCCGATGGCGACGAGGCTATGGCCAGCGCCGAGATGGCGTCACAGGGATGGTTGCTCGCGTGGAAGTAGAGCAGCGAACGCTCGGCGCACATACCCGATGGAAATACCTCGCTCTCGCAGTTGGCGGCCGAGATTATCTCACCGCTTGCAAGACGTGCTGCGGCACCCACCTTGAAATTCGAGTACGGGGCGTGGGCCTGCTGTGCTGCGGCGTGGGCAGCCTCGATGAGTTCCCTGTCGGTTAGGGGTATCTCGTCCACAGAGTCGTAATGGGTATATGGGATGGTTAAATGCTTCTCCATAGGAAGAGTATTTTTTTCTAAAAAGCAAAGATAGTGTATCGCGTGGCAGGAAACAAATTTTCTGTGATAATTTGAATTTATTTCACATAGCAAAACCGCGCCGTCGTTTTATTGTGTATATTTGCGGGGTAATATTTTCGGAAGAGATGATTAGAATAATCTATACATTGTTTTGTGTTATGACGATGGTGGCTTGTGGTGGAGGCTTTACGCCCCAGGAACGCGAAGTGATTTATGGTGGCGAGGGCGAGATTATGGCGGTGATGAGTGTCGAAAATCAGGCCGACTCAATTCTGCTGCGCTCCAAGTGTGAGCCTATGGTGCAGTCGATGGTGGGCGGCGATGAATTCTCGACGCTGTGTCGTCGTATGCTCGCTACGGTGAACGACCCCGAGCACGAAGGTGTGGGCATTGCTGCGCCCCAGGTGGGTGTGCTGCGCCGTTTGGTTGCTGTGCAGCGTTTCGATAAGGAGGGTGAGCCATTTGAGTTCTTCCTCAATCCCGAGATCGTGGAGCATCGCGGCGAGAAGGAACTGGGTGGCGAGGGGTGTCTGTCGATTCCCGATATGAGGGGCGACGTGGCTCGCTCGCAGGAGATTGTGCTGACGTATCGTGACGTGGAATTTAAGGAGCATACCGAGGTGGTGAGTGGTTTTACGGCCGTCATCTTCCAGCACGAGATTGACCACCTGGATGGCGTGTTGTATATTGATAGAATGGAAAAATAGTGAGAGTTATGTCGTTGAAGATAAAATTGTTGTGTGTGGTGCTGAGCCTTGCGATGCTTGCGCCAGCGTGGTTGGGTGGCTCGGGCCTCACTCTTTTGGTAGGATTGGTGCCGCTGATGTTGATTAGTGCGTCGTACTCCGACTCTATGCGTGATTGGTGGCGTATGGCGGGCTGGGCGGCCCTGACTTTTGTGTTGTGGAACGCCGCAACTATCTGGTGGGTGTGGATTGCTACTCCTGCGGGACCCATCACCGCTACACTGTTCTCTACGTTCTGGAATCTGGTGGGCTTTATGCTCTATCACTATACCTCGAAGCGTGCTCCACGCGTGCTGGCCTATACGTTGCTTGTGGCGACGTGGGTGGCTACCGAGTATCTCTACACCAGCGCCGAGGTGCTGTCGTTTCCGTGGCTGACGCTGGGTAATGGCTTCTCGGGCGATGTGTGGGCTGTGCAGTGGTACTCGCTGACGGGTGTCTTTGGTGGCTCGCTGTGGGTGATGCTCAGCAATGTGGCTGTGTTCGAGGCTGTGATGCGTCGTGGTGCGTGGCCTGCGGCAAGGGCTGCGGCTGTTGTGATGGTGCCGCTGGTGGTGTCGCTTGTGATGTATTGGAGTTATGAGCCATCCGAGGAGTCTGCTCAGGTGTCGGTTATTCAGCCCAACGTGGATTGCTACGAAGAGAAGTTTAGCGGCAGCGCAGGTGCCCAGATGCAGAACGTCATCTCGTTGCTTGCACAGGTGCCAGCCCAGAGCAGTGTTGCAGTGCTGCCCGAGACGGCTCTGCCCGAGCAGTTGGACGATGATACGCCGTTGCAGGGTCACACCGTGGGCGAGATACAGGAGGCACTCGCTTCGTCGCTACCAAACACGATGGTTGTGACGGGCGCTACCACCATCAAGAGTTATGATTCCCAGAGCAAGCCCACGCCCACAGCGCGTGTGAGTTGGGGTTATTATTACGATGTCTTCAACTCGGCGATTGCCATAAATGCCGATTCGGAGGAGAACCTCCACCATAAGATGCGCCTTGTCATAGGCGTTGAGGCTATGCCTTTTACGGGTTTCCTCGATAGGTTTGTCGATTTGGGCGGCATTACGGGTCAGCTGGGTCGCAACGACCAGGCGACGGTGTTCGAGAAGGCGGGCGTTAAGTATGGTCCTGCTATCTGTTACGAGGGTATTTATGGCGACTGCTTTGCACGCTTTGCGCGCGAGGGTGCCAACGTGATGCTGGTGATGTCGAATGATGGTTGGTGGGGTAATACGCCAGGCCACAGGCGACTCTTTGACTATTGTCGTCTGCGCGCCATCGAGACCCGCCGCGCCATTGCCCGCAGTGCCAATACAGGCGTGTCGGGATTCATTACTGCGCGAGGCGATGTGGTCGAGAGTCTGGGCTGGGATGAGCGCGGAGTGCTCTCATCGAGTGTTGAGGTGCGTAGCGACGAGAGTTTCTATACCCTCTATGGTGATTGGGTGGGACGTATGTCGCTGCTGTTGTCGCTGCTCGGCTCGCTCTATTTTGTGGTATTTAGAATCAAGCGAAAGAATCATCTCGTATAATGAAGACTATGGACTACGCTCAAACATTAGATTTTCTGTTTAACCAAGTGACCTCGTTCCAGCAGGTGGGCTCAGCGGCCTATAAGCCTGGCTTGGAGCGTATCGAGGAGTTTTGCCGAGTGATTGGTAACCCCCAGCGAGATTATCTTACGGTTCATATTGCCGGTACCAACGGTAAGGGCTCCACGTCGCATATAATGGCCTCGGTGTTGCAACATTCGGGCTATCGTGTGGGTCTTTTCACTTCGCCCCATTTGAAGGATTTTAGGGAGCGAATGAGGGTTGATGGCGAGATGATATCGGAGTGCGAGGTGGTGGAGTTTGTTGAGCGATATATGCCTCACATCCAACGTTTGGGCCTCTCGTTTTTCGAGATTACGGCGGCTATGGCCTTCGATTTCTTTGCACGCAACGATGTCGAGGTGGCAGTCATTGAAACGGGCCTTGGCGGCAGGTTGGATGCAACGAATATCATCACTCCGCTGTTGAGTGTTGTGACCAACATAGGCCTCGACCATACCGACCTCCTGGGCGATACGTTGGAGGCTGTGGCGGGCGAGAAGGCTGGCATCATCAAGCCGGGTGTGCCCGTTGTGGTGGGTGAGCAAGGTGACTCTACCGATGCGGTGTTTGAGTCGGTGGCCCAGCAAAAGGGAGCTCCGCTATACTTTGCCCAGCAGATGTTTACACTGCTCGAACGTGAGTCGTTGTCTGCCCATCAGCGCTTCCTGCTACGTCGTGAGCGCGATGGCGAGCAGTATGATGTAAAGCTCGATTTGCTCGGAGATTATCAACGTAATAATATCATCACAGCCTCGGCCGCGCTCGACGTGCTGCATTGCTCATCGCCGCTGGTTATTCCGCGCAAGGACTATTTCCAGGGTCTTAGTTCGGCCGCTGCCACCACCCGTTTGATGGGTCGTTGGCAAGTGCTTTCGGATGAACCTTTGGTGGTGTGTGATACGGGTCATAACGCCCACGGAATCAAGTATGTGGCCCAGCAGTTGCAAGCTCTTGCTGAGAGTCATCCGCGCCTGATTTGTGTTGTGGGTTTTGCCCGCGAGAAGGATACTTCCGAGGTGTTGCCGCTGTTGCCCAAGTCGGCGCATTACATCTTCACTCAGGCCTCGTCTGTGCGTGCTTTGCCAGCTGAGGAGCTTGCTCTGAGGGCTGCCAGGTGTGGTCTGCAAGGTGAGGTTGTGGGTAGTGTTGTTCAGGCGTTGGCGCACGCCAAGGAGATGGCCTCGGTGAATGATGCCATCTTTGTCGGGGGGAGTAATTTTGTGGTGTCGGAGATATTGTAGGCTACTGCTTCTCGCGCAAGGCACCGATGGTGTAGAGTATGGCCACTATGGCGCAGCCCAGCAGCGATAGGCGTATGCGTCGCGTGAGGAAAAAGAGTATCATAAAGACAACCATCAATCCCACTACGAGAGTGCTCCACGAAAATCCCGTGTAGCGACGATATTTTCTGCGGGTGAAGTTCGAGCCGTAGTCGGCAATCGAAAACTCTATCTCGCCCGCCTCGCGGCGCCGTTCGCCGCTGAATTTTACCAAAGCTAAAAAGTGTTTCGACTCGGGGCAGTCCGAGTCGTAGAGTGTGTGCCACCCCTGTGGACGCTCCTCGTGCCACTCGCCCGCCTGCATAACCCAGCGGTTGGGATTCTTGGTGGTGAGGGTGGTGATGCCATAGCCGTTGCGCAGGCCATCTTCGTCTAATTCGCCTATGTAGTAGCCATCTTTTAAGGCCTTGAATTTCAGCCTATCTCGGCGCTCGCTAATCTCCTCCATATTGCTCAGTAGCAGGTCGCGGGCGCTGGTGTTAAGCTCCCAGCCCCATTGTCGAATCTTCTTCTTGACGAGCGAGTGATACCACTCCACCTCTTGTATGGCTCTATCGTGATTCATCATTCACTCTTTCAAATGGTTTGTCGGCCTCGCCCACAAAGCGATAGAGTCTTATGTAGCTGCCTTCGCCCTCCTGTGTGGAGTAGTTAAACGAGATGTAGTAATAATCCTTGCCCACGGGGTAGAATCCCGTTGAGCCGGCGCCGAATGACCAGCCTCGTGTGCCCGAAGTGGGGTCGCTCAGGCTCGGTATGCGCTCTTGTAGGCTTAGGATCTGGGCCTTGTCGATGTAGCTTACTCCCTTCAATGGCTCGACTTTTGGTCCTATCTTTCCGTCGATGGCAAAGAGAGGATAGTTGGGGAATTGGGGCTTTCGGCCAGGATATACGGCCATCCACCACAATTTCTGCTCCTTGTCGTACTCCAAGTTCTGGACTCCATAGGATGTATTGCCCGTATAGACAAAATACTCTGCGTCGGGTGTATCGGGACCCGATTGGTGCATATCGGTAGACTGAGCCAGCGGACGCTCCAACTCTTGCCAATTTGAAATATCGTATTGGTGTAGCACCTGATAGTCGTTGTCCTTGCGTGCGGGGTCGCTGTAAATGCCATAGGCGACGGTCAGATACTGCTTGCCGCCCGATTTGCCGAACTTGGGACCCAGGCTCACACCATCAATGCCGCTGCAACCCAGGCGGTGGCGGACTTTGAGTTTTGGCCCTTCGACAGATGATTCGTAGTCGTCGAGTACGCGGCCTAAATGTACGGTTGTCAGGATGTTGTCCTCGTCGGGGCGGATGCCCTCGCGGTTGATTTTGCGGCCGTCGAAGATGGCGATGTAGAATGCGTTGGGGATGTTGCCCTTGATGTGGTTTTTGCCTTGGGCGAGTAGGCTTCGGCCGATGACATCGTCCTTGTATTCCAGCGAGCCATATACCCTGCCGTTCTTCTCGTTGAAGGTCAGATCGCCCAGGTGGCCTACCAATCCCACCACCGAGCCGAGGATGTTACCATCCAGGTCGCACTTTACGAGCATTGTTGTGTAGGAGAGGTATAGGTGTCCTCTCTTTTTGTCGTAGGCTATGCCCTGGATGTGGCCCGACTTGAAAGGTCCCGAAGCTATGACAGCGGGCAGGTGTCGTTGTGCCGAGGCGGGTTGCGATGGCGCGATAAATGTCAGCACGAAGAGCAAAAATGTGATTATACGCTTCATAGTATTCGGGTTTTGTAGTTGTTCCTTTATGCGAAGATACTCTTTTTTTTGAAAAACTTTCCTATATTTGCTTTTAGAAAAGATTGAAAACATCATAACTTTATGCCTAAGTATGCCGATATAGTGTTGCCGTTGGCGCAGCCCACCTATTGTTTCTCTGTTCCCGAGGGGATGGAGCTCAGGGAGGGTGATGCCGTCGCTGTGCAGTTTGGTGTGCGTAACTACTATACGGGCATAGTGTGGCGTCTGCACGACAATCCGCCCCCGGTCAAGCGTATCAAGGCGGTGGGCCGCAGGCTCTACGATGTGGAGTTGGTGGGCGAGCGTCAGCGCCGCTATTGGGAGTGGCTGGCTGAGTATTATATGTGTACTCTGGGTGAGGTTATGCGTATGGCGTTGCCATCGTTGATTAAACCCAAAGGTGCTGATGCGGAGAGCTTTGCTGCCGATGAGTTCAGTCCTCGTACCGAGGCCTATGTGGCTCTGACTGAGGAGTGGGGTGATCGTGAGGCGCTTGCTCGGGAGTGCGAGCGAATTCAGCGCCGTGCGCCACGCCGTGCCGAGGTGCTGCGTCTGATTGAGGGTTTTGATGAGTCCAAGAGAAATATCTATGGCGAGGTGCCACGTCGTCTGTTGGATTGTGATGCGGCTCAGATTGCGGCTCTGCGCAAGGCGGGATATATCACCGTCGAGGAGCGCGAGCGAGTGGTCGAGAAGGCTGAGTCGGTGAGCTTTGCTCTGCCTGAACTTTCGGCCGAGCAGCAGCGCGTGGTGGCCGAGATTGAACAGAGTTATGCTTCGGGTCGCGGTGTGCATCTCCTGCACGGAGTGACGGGTTCGGGCAAGACCGAAATCTATATGCACTTCATCGCCCAGGCGTTGTCGCGTGGCGAGGATGTGTTGCTGCTGCTGCCTGAGATTGCACTGACGGCGCAGCTTATCGAGCGCTTGAAGGTGGTCTTTGGTTCGCGCGTGACGGCCTACCACTCCAAACTCACAGCTCTGCGCCGTACGGAGTCCTATCTGAGATTAGCGCGCAGCGAGGGTGGTGAGTTGGTCGTGGGAGCTCGCTCGGCATTGTTTCTGCCGCTCGGGCATCTGGGACTTGTGGTGGTCGATGAGGAGCACGACCAGAGCTACAAGCAGAGCGATACGGCTCCCCGCTATCAGGGTCGAGATTGTGCTGTGGCACTGACGGCGCTGATGGGTGCAAAGACGCTGTTGGGTAGCGCCACACCATCGTTGGAGAGTTTTGCCAATGCCCAGTGGGGTAAGTATGGCTATTCGCGTCTGGCGGAGCGATATGGTGGCTCGCAACCCCCAAATATAATTGTGTCGGATACCGTTCGCTCGGTCAAGCGAGGCGAGCGTAAGCAACATTTTAATATACATCTAATCAACGCTATGCGCGATGCATTGGGGCGTGGCGAACAGGTGATGCTTTTCCAGAATAGGCGAGGCTTTACCCCCTTCTTGCAGTGTAGCACCTGCGGTTGGACTATGCTCTGCCCGAATTGCAACGTGTCGCTGACGATGCACCGCACCACCCATCGTATGGAGTGCCACTATTGCGGCCATACGGCCAGCGTGCCCCATTCGTGTCCCCAGTGCGAGACGGTGGATTTGAAGCCTATGGGCTTTGGTACCGAGCGTGTTGAGGAGGCGGTGAGGGAACTCTTCCCTGAGGCTCGTGTGGCACGCCTCGACCGCGATACCTCGACCTCCGAGAGCGCCTACAACCGCATAGTGAAGAGTTTCGAGGCGGGCCAGACCGATATATTGGTCGGCACCCAGATGATAACCAAGGGTTTTGACTTCTCTGGTGTGTCGGTGGTGGGAATCCTCAACGCCGACAACCTGATTTGTAGCCCCGATTTCAGGGCTTCGGAGCGAGCCTTTCAGCTTATGACCCAAGTGGCTGGCCGCGCGGGTCGCCGCGAGTTGGAGAGTAGGGTGGTTATCCAAACCTCGCAGCCCGATAACTCGATTATTGGCTGGGTTGCCAGGGGTGATTATGATGCTATGGCGCGCAGCGAGCTTACGGAGCGTAGTGCGTTCAGCTATCCGCCTTATTCTCATTTGTTTGTCTTTTCTCTTAGGTGCGAAGATGTGCAACTCCTGCGCCGAGGTGCGGTGTGGTTTGCCGAGCGTATGCGCGATAAGTTTGGACGCCGAGTCTTTGGCCCCGTGGCGCCGCCCGTGGGTCGCATCCGAGGAGTCTATATTATGCGCCTGATGCTCAAAATCGAGAATGGCCGTTCGCTGGCCAGGGCGCGTGAGTTGGTGCGCGAACTGCTTGCCGAGGCTGTCGCTCACGGCGAGTATAAATCCATAAGCATAACCATTGATGTCGATGCTCAGTAAAATGATGCGCGATGTGATGTCGCTCTTTGTGCCCGCGACGTGCGTCGTATGTGGCAAGCCGCTGAGTGCTGGCGCGGGTGTGGTCTGTCCGATGTGTGAGGTGACTGCACCACTGACTGAGTTGTGGCGCGAGCCTTATAATGTTATGAATGAACGCTTTTGGGGCTTGATGCCCGTCGAGCGTGCTTCGGCCTTTCTGTGGTATGTCGAGGGTAGCCCCTGGCGACGTATGATTCACGAATTTAAGTATGCGGGGCGTTGGCGCGTGGCCTACGATATGGGTCGCTGGTATGGTGCTCAGCTGTGCGAGAGTGGACTCTATGCCGATGTTGATGTGGTTGTCCCTGTGCCGTTGCATTTCAGGCGCAGACTTGGTCGAGGATATAATCAATCGGAGTATCTGGCGCGTGGCATCGCCCGCGAGCTGGGCGTAGAGTGCGATGTGAGGAGCGTGAGGCGCAGTCGCTATAACGATAGCCAGGTTAGACATAGCATCGATGAGCGTTGGAGTAATGTGGAAAATATCTTCGAAGTGATTGCTCCTCAGCGACTTGAAGGCAAACATCTGTTGCTTGTCGATGATGTTTTCACGACGGGTGCGACGATGATGTCGCTGGGCGAGGAGATTCTCTCCAAAGTGGGCTCTGTGCGCCTGAGTGTGGCGGTTTTGGCCACCTCGCGTCGTAGTTTGCGTGTTGCGCCTTAATTATCAACACACCTCTGTTTATAAATTTCTATAAATTCACCTCTTTGGCTCTTGCTGATTGGGCAATTTTTCGTAAATTTGAAACTTGAAAAATTGTTACCCTACTTATGGCAAGAGAATTTACCCCATCGGCAGCAAATCGTGCAGCTTATGATAAGATGAATGAAGCCTCCATCGCGGGAACGGTACCCCCTCAGGCAGTCGAGCTTGAAGAGGCAGTGTTGGGTGCGTTGATGCTCGAACGCGATAGTGTCATCGCAGTGCAGGAGTATGTCACCTCCGAGACCTTCTATACCGACGAGCATAAAATCATCTACAAGGCTATCGAGTCGCTCTCGGCCGAGTTGAAACCCATCGACCTCTATACCGTCACCGAGCGTTTGAAGGTGCGTGGCGAGTTGAAGAAGGTGGGCGGCGCGGCTTATCTGGCACAGCTTACCCAGAAGGTGGGTTCGGCTGCCAACGTGGAGTTCCACGCCAAGATTATCGCCCAGAAGTATGTCCAGCGCGAGCTTATCCGTTCGGCTACCGAGATTCAGCGCCGCTCCTATGACGAGGATCAGGATGTGACCGATTTGATTGGCTTCGCCGAGGGTGAGATTTTCAAGGTTGCCGAGGGTCACGTCAAGCGTTCGGTGCAGAATGCCAAGGATATCCTGGCCAAGGCGTTGGCCCAGATTGAGGAGGCGAGCAAAAATACCTCGGCCTTCAATGGTGTGCCATCGGGTTTTATGGCTCTGGATCGTGTGACTATGGGATGGCAGCCCAGCGACCTTATCATCATCGCGGCGCGTCCATCTATGGGTAAGACTGCTTTTGTGCTCTCGATGGCGCGTAATATGGCCATCGACCACGAGGCTCCTGTGGCCTTCTTCTCGCTTGAAATGTCGGCCGTTCAGCTGATGATGCGTCTGATTGTGGCCGAGACAGGATTATATAGCAACGATATCAAATCGGGACGCCTTACGCCCGACCAGTGGCGCCACTTGGAGAGTGCCACCAAACCGTTGGGTGCGGCGCCTCTGTATATTGACGATACTCCGGCGTTGTCGGTCTTTGAGTTCCGCTCAAAGGCTCGTCGTTTGAAGATTCATAACGACATCAAGATTATCGTTATCGACTACTTGCAGTTGATGACGGGTAGCCAGGATAGCAAGAGCGGTGGTAACCGTGAGCAGGAGGTGGCTTTCATCTCGCGTACGTTGAAGGCTATTGCCAAGGAGTTAAACGTGCCGATGATTGCCCTCTCGCAGTTGAGCCGTGCTACGGAGCAGCGTGGTGGCTCGAAGCGACCTCAGCTTAGTGACTTGCGTGAGTCGGGTGCCATCGAGCAGGATGCCGACATCGTGGCATTTATCCACCGTCCAGAGTACTACGGTATGAATACCGACGAGAATGGTATGCCTACGGCGGGTATGGCCGAGATTATCCTGGCCAAGCACCGTAATGGTGCGGTGTGCGACGTCAAGTTGCGCTTCTTGAAGGATCAGGCCCGCTTTGCCGATATGGATGCCGACGAGAACTCTACGGCTGCCGACCCAATGAATGGCTCGGCTCCGGCCTACAACTCTGTGCAGAGCAGTATGGGCGGAGCATCGGTGGGCGATATCGTCGATGGTTCGTATGGCGGCTCAATGACGTCGGGTTTGGGTGCTGCTATGGGTAGCAACGAGTTTGACCTTAACCAGGGTCCAACCAACCTCGACAAGCAGCCTCCGTTGGCTGATGATGTACCATTTTAAGGGAGTGTGAGATATGATGGTCAAAACACATACGGGAGCCGTGTCGGGTATCGGAGCTGTAATGGTGACTGTTGAGGTCAGCATCACAGGCGGTGGCCTGGGCTTGTTCCTGGTCGGTCTGCCCGATAACGCTGTGCGCGAAAGTGAGCAACGCATCCGCTCGGCGTTCGAGAATTCGGGTTACAAGATGACCGCCCGCAAGTGTGTGGTGAACCTTGCCCCTGCCGATTTGAGGAAGGAGGGCTCGGGTTTCGATTTGCCCATCGCTGTGGCTATCCTCGCTGCCACCGAGCAGGTTGTGGCCGAGGGTTTGTCGGATGCAGTCTTTGTCGGTGAGTTGTCGCTGGATGGCTCGCTCAGGGCTGTGAAGGGAGTGCTTCCGGTTGTGGCTGAGGTGCGCGATAAGGGTTTTGCCAAGGTCTATGTGCCCCAGGATAATGCAGCTGAGGCGGCTGTTGTCGAGGGTGTGGAGGTCTACGGCGTCGGCTCGCTCGGCGAGTTGGTGGCTGTGCTCAATGGCGAGCAGGAACTTACGCCCGTCAGTGCGGAGATGCCCGCTCAGTCGGAGAACGAGTCCTATGTCGATGACTTTGCCGATGTCAAGGGTCAGGTCTTTGTCAAGCGTGCGTTGGAGATTGCCGCTGCGGGAGGTCACAATGTGATTATGATAGGACCTCCTGGCTCGGGTAAGACTATGCTTGCGCGACGTATGCCTTCGATCCTTCCGCCAATGACGCCCCAGGAGGCGTTGGAGACCACCAAGATTCACTCCGTGGCGGGTAAGCTGGGAGTGTGTCGCGGACTTATGTCGTGTCGTCCGTTCCGTGCGCCCCACCACTTGGCATCGCCTGTGGCGCTGATTGGCGGAGGTCAGAGTCCTCAGCCGGGCGAGGTGTCGCTGGCTCATAATGGAGTTCTGTTTTTGGATGAGTTGCCCGAGTTTGGTCACGGAGTGTTGGAGGTGCTGCGCCAGCCGTTAGAGGATAAGCATATCTCGATTGCCCGTGCCCGCTATGCGGTGGACTATCCTTCGAATTTTACGCTTGTGGCATCGATGAATCCCTGCCCTTGCGGATATTATAACCACCCCACTAAGGAGTGTAGCTGCTCACCTGCGTCGGTGCATCGCTACCTGGGAAGGGTGTCGGGTCCGTTGATGGACCGTATTGACCTGCACGTCGAGGTCATCCCCGTATCGAGGGAGGAGATGTCATCGTCGGAGGCTTCGGAGTCGAGTGACGCTGTGCGCGAGAGGGTTGTGCGCGCGCGTGAGATTCAGGCGCGACGTTTTCAGGGGTTGGGTATCTATACCAACACGATGATGTCGTCGTCGATGCTTCGTCAGTTCTGCCCCTTGTCGGCTACGGCGCGTAGGCTGCTTGATGCCGCTATGGAGCGATTGCAACTCTCGGCCAGAGCCTATGACCGCATTATCAAGGTGGCGCGTACGATTGCCGACTTGGAGGGAGAGGAGGATATTGGGCCGCAGCACATATCCGAGGCGATAGGCTATCGTTCGCTCGATAGAGAGAGCTGGGGAAGGTAGAAGAAATTCAAGATTTTTAGGTTGAATGTCGAAGATTTTTGGGTTGGAGTCGAGATTTTTGATAGAATATAGGAGTTATACAACTCAGTAAATATAGAATAGCTAATGAAACGAGTAATATTGTCTGGCGGTGGAACGGGAGGTCATATATATCCCGCGGTAGCCGTTGCCGAGGCGCTGAAACGTAAGCACGGAGATAATGTCGAGATTCTCTTTGTGGGTGCCGAGGGTAAGATGGAGATGGAGAAGGTTCCTGCATTGGGATACGATATTGTGGGTCTGCCTGTGGCGGGTTTGCAGCGCCGTTTTGATTTGAAAAATTTGATGGTGCCCTGGAAGGTGATGCGCAGTGTGAGCCGTGCCAAGGGGGTGATTCGTGATTTCTCGGCCGACGTGGTTGTGGGTTTTGGCGGCTATGCCAGCGCCCCCGTGTTGTGGGCAGCCCAGCGTATGGGTGTGCCAACCATCATCCAGGAACAGAACTCATTTGCTGGCGTGACTAATAAGATTCTCTCGCGCAAGGCACGCAGAATATGTGTGGCTTATGAGGATATGGAGCGATTCTTTCGTCGCGACCGTATCATTATGACTGGTAATCCTCTGCGTGGTAGCTTTGCTGCCAAGAGTCAGAAGAGCGCCGAGGCGTTGGCCTATTATGGCTTTGATGCCCAAAAGCCTACGTTGCTTGTTGTGGGCGGCTCGCTCGGTACGCGTACGCTCAACGAGATGATGAAGCGTTGGATTCTCACGCTCGAAGGCGAGGCTCCGGTGCAGGTCATCTGGCAGACGGGTAAGTATTACGAGGCCGAGATGCAGGCGTTTCTTGAAGAGCATCCTACCAAAAATATATGGCAGGGAGCCTTTATCGAGCGGATGGATTACGCCTACGAGGTTGCCGACCTGGTGGTGTCGCGTAGTGGTGCCTGTACAGTGTCGGAACTCTGCCTGGTGGGTAAGCCTACGTTGTTTGTTCCCTCGCCCAATGTGGCCGAGGATCACCAGACCAAGAATGCTATGGCGCTGGTGGAGCGCGATGCAGCCGAGCTGGTGAGCGACAAGGAGGCTGTGACCAAGGGTATGGAGAAGGCTATGAGTCTGCTCGGTGACAAGGCTCGTTTGCAGACTTTGTCGCGTAATATATCAAAGTTGGGTGTTGCCGACGCTGCCGAGCGTGTGGTACGCCAGATTGAAAAAGAGTGGTAAGAAGATGGATCAACATTTTAGCAACGTCTATTTTATGGGCATCGGCGGCATCGGAATGAGCGCCTTGGCCCGTTACTTCTTGCATCAGGGTAAGTGGGTGGCAGGTTATGACCGTACCGAGACCCCATTAACACGCGAATTGGAGGCCGAAGGTGCCCACATCTGCTACAAAGATGGCGTGGAGCATATCCCGTCGGCATTTCGCTTTGTGAACTCCACCTTGGTGGTCTATACCCCTGCTGTGCCCGAGGATCATCCCCAGATGGAGTATTTCCGTCGTGGCGGTTTCCGTATGGAGAAGCGCTCTCAGATGCTTGGCTATCTCTCGGAGGGTAAGTATGTTATGGCGGTGTCGGGAACTCACGGCAAGACCACAACTTCGACCCTTATCGCGTGGCTCAACGAAGCTATGCGGCTCGATGGTAGCGCCTTTTTGGGTGGTATATCTAAGAATTTTAACAATAATCTGGTCCTGGGCAAGGGCGGCCGCTTGGCGGTTGAGGCCGATGAGTTCGACCGTTCGTTCCTGCGCCTGAGTCCCGATGTGGCAATAGTTACATCGGTGGCAGCCGACCATCTCGATATATACGGCACGTTCGAGGCTGTGGTTGAGGCTTTTGGTCAGTTTGCTGCGCTGATTAAGAAGGGCGGCGACTTGATTATTAAGCAGGGCGTGGATATTCCTCTGCCCGAGGGGATAGATATATGGCGTTATAGCTACGACTGCGCCGAGAGTGATTTCTATGCCTCGAATGTGAAGCTCTGTGAGGGCGGATACTATGATTTCGATGTGGTGACGCCCGACGGTGTGATTGGGGGTTGTCACCTGGGTATCCCTGGCTGGGTTAATGTGGAAAATGCAGTGGCTGCGGTGGCTTCGATGTGGTGTGCAGCAAGGAAACGCAATGAGCCTCTGAATGAGGATTTGTTGCGCGAGGGACTTGCTCAGTATCAGGGTGTTAAGCGTAGATTTGAGTTCTATGTGAACACTCCACGCCAAGTTTATATGGACGACTACGCCCATCATCCCGAGGAGTTGGAGGCGACGATTACTTCGGTCAGAAAGATGTTCCCTGGCCGCAAGCTGACGGCTGTGTTCCAGCCTCACCTTTACACCCGTACGCGTGACCTCTATCGAGAGTTCGCCGAGGCGTTGTCTTATGCCGACGAGGTGGTGCTGGTGCCAATCTACCCTGCGCGCGAGGAGCCTATCGAGGGTGTGGGTTCGGAGATGATTGCCGAGCTGGTGAAGGTGCCAGTGTCTATATGCGAGCGTGAGTATCTGGCTCAGCGTTTGGGTGAGGCCGTAACTGATGTGGTGGTGAGCTTCGGAGCAGGAAATATTGATGTGTGTTGTGCTGCGATAGCAGAGGAGTTGCGAAAGAAGGCGTAATGCGTAAGGCGTTGAACATAATAGGTTTGCTACTGTTGTGGCTCTTTGTTGCGGGTTTTGTGATAATATTTCACAAGCGCTCGCAGGAGCATCGTGCCGTGACCACAGTTCAACGCATCGAAGTTGTCCTGGCCGATAGCCTTCCCGATGAAAATATGCTTTCCAGGGAGTTGGTTAATGGCTGGATAAAGCAGAGTAAGATACCTGTTATAGGGGTGCCCATCGCCGATGTTGATGTGGTAGGTGTGGAGGCGCTTATCCGTCGCAATGGATTTGTCGCTGCAGCCAATGCGGGTATCACCCACGATGGAGTAATGCACATCGAGGTAAGCCAGCGCAAGCCATTGTTGAGATTGATAGTGGATGGGTATAATTGCTACGTTACCAAAGAGGGTTTTGTCTTCCCTGCGCCCAAGAAGTCGTCGGTCTATGTGCCTGTGGTGACGGGTGACTATAAGCCGCTGTTTGAGAGGGATTATGTGGGATTGATTGAAGATCACATCGAGCAACTCATCAAGGAGTCCAACGAGCGCATCTTGGCTTTGCAGCACGATAAGAAGCCCTTTTTTGACCGCGAGGAGGAGATCCGCGACTCCATCAGGGAGGTTAGGCGTATGAAGGTTGATCGCAAAGGCGTGATTCGTTACAGAGGCTGGGGCGAGAGTGATGAGTCCTACAAAAATCGCATTATCGCCAAGCAGAAGGAGAAGGCTGTGCATTATCGCCGCTATCGTTATTGGCGACGCCAGAATGACAAGAAAATAGCAGATTTGACTTCGCGCCAAGATCTTGAATATAGGAAGCAAAAAAAGTTGATGAAAAGGTATGAAGATTTCACGAAACTCATTAACTTTGTAGAATATATCGGTGAGGACTCGTTTTGGTCTCACGAGATAGTGCAGATAGTGGCATCGACGATGAGTAACGGCGAGTTGGAGTTGGAGTTGATTCCTCGCAGTGGAAATCATCGTGTGTTGTTTGGTCAGGTGGGCGATGAGGAGGAGATCGAGGAGAAGTTGGATCGTCTGCTTGCTTTTTATGAGAATGGACTCCGCAATCTGGGTTGGGATACCTTCCGTAGCATTTCGGTCAAATATAGGGGTCAAGTTGTCTGCTCGAAATAGTTTTTTTTCGGGGCGGGCATTTAGGTTTGAAAGAAAAAATAAAAATTATAGCCGTGGAGAAGAAGAATTATGTTGTAGCCATTGATATTGGCACGTCTGAGGTGGTAGTCGCCGTAGGTACGTTGGCAGAGGGTGGTCTTGTGAATATCGAGACTATCGTTACAGAGCCTTGTGAGGGTATGCTTGCAGGTCTGGTCGATAACAACCAGATGGTGAGCGAGTCGTTGCGTCGTGCGCGTGTGCGTGCCGAGCAGGAGGCAGGTATCGCCATCACCGATGCCTATGTGTCAATCTCGGGCAAGTTTGTGCGTTGCGCTCGTTATACCGACCACGTTTTCGTGGATGCCAAGGATGCGTGCATCTCGCAGCTCGATGTGAATGCGTTGAGCGAGAGAATGCGTAGCGTAAAGTCGGCCGATGGTGAGGTCATTATGGACCACTATCCAATCACTTACAAGGGCACATCGGGTGTGGAGATGAAAAACCCTGTGGGATGTTATAGCCCTCAGCTCACTTCGACCTATAACTTCATCCTCTGTGAGCACGCTGCCAAGGATCGCTTGTTCCGTGTCTTTATGAGTGCGGGCATCAAGATTCGTCATCTCTATGCTGGTGCGGCTGTTGTCGGCGAGTCGGTTGTCAATAGCGACGAGAAGGAGGAGGGTGTAGCAGTTGTGGATATCGGTAGCGGTGTTACCGATGTGGCTGTCTATCACGGCGGCGTGTTGCGCTACATTGCCTCTATCCCTATGGGTGGCTCGGTGGTGAATTCCGACATCAGAGTATATGCGGGTACCATCCCAGCCAAGATGGTCGAGAAGTTGAAGCGCCGTTACGGCTCGGCTATGGTCGAGATGACGCCAGATGAGCGTATCGAGCTTCATAGCGGTAACCGTATCATCAAGCCTATCCAGCGACTCAACCTGGCATCGGTGATTGAGGCTCGTATGGCCGAGATTGCAGAGTTTGTATGGGCCGAGATTCGTGAGTCGGGCTACGCCAAGAAACTCGCTGCGGGTATCATCCTGACGGGTGGTGGCTCGGAGTTGAGCCACGTGGCTGATCTTTTCCAGCGAGTGACGGGTGTTGAGGTACGAGTGGCTTGTGCCGAGATGGGTATTACAAGCGATTCGTTGGAGACGGTAAGTTTCCCAAGCCGTACGTTGGCCGTATCGCTTTTGTTGCGCGGTGCCAAAGTGGGTGCGTGTCCTGTGGGCGTTTTGCAGGCTGCAACCCCAGCCAAGAAGGAGTCGGAAGAGGAAATTGTCACACCTCCACCAACCAAGGTCGTTACTCCAAATGTTACGGAGGGTGGCTCAACTATTGTTGTGACTGATGAGGACAAGACGCAGACTACGTCGGCTGGCGGTAATGCGACCCCATCGAAGATTGACGATGATGATTGGGACAGCGAGGATGGCGAAGAGATTGTTGACGACGAGGGCGGCAAGTCAGGTTCGCGTAGCCTCTGGGATAAGGTGTCGAGTTGGCTTGATAATGCCTTCAAACCTTCGGCAGATACAATTGATGAAGATGATCCACTTTAAGGTTTGATTATAGCTTGTGCCGTGAGTTTTTCTCTGGGTGGTGCTTTGCCTGGGCTCAGGAGGCTGATGGGACGAGATTTTCAAACCTAAGAAAGATAAATTCCTTAAAGAATACACAAAATGGAAGATTTGGTAAATGAGTTGGCGATGCCTAAGAAGGGCTCGTCTATAATTACAGTGATAGGTGTCGGTGGAGCAGGAGGTAATGCTCTTAATTATATGTGGAATATCGGTATCAAGGATGTGAATTTCTTGGCTTGTAATACCGATCAGGGCGCGTTGGATAACCTCGACATCCCAAATGAGAATAAGATTGTGATGGGACCTGGCTTGGGTGCGGGTAACGACCCTAAGGTGGGCGAGAAGTTGGCTGTGGAGTCACTCGACCAGATTAAGCAGTTCTTGGAGGCGCGCGGCACCAAGATGGTCTTCATCGCAGCAGGTATGGGTGGCGGTACAGGTACAGGTGCGTCGCCAGTGATTGCCAAGATGGCTCACGAGATGGGCCTGCTGACTGTGGCTAATGTGACATCTCCGCTTATTGGCGAGGGTAGAGCACGTTGTGAGCAGGCTGAGCGTGGTATCGAGGAGTTGCGTAAGTATGCCGACTCGTTGCTCGTGATCGATAACGAGAGCATCCGCGAGATGTATGGTAAGCTCTCTATCAAGAAGGCCTTTGGTAAGGCCGACGATATTTTGGCTTCGGCTACAAAGGGTATTGCCGAGATTATCACAGTAAAGGAGGCCTTCATCCGTGTCGATTTTGCCGATTTGGAGAAGGTAATGCGTGGCAGTGGTCGTGCCCATATGGGTGTGGCGTCGGCCGATGGCGAGGAGCGTGCTACGGAGGCCGCTCGCCGTTCGTTGTGCTCTCCGCTGCTTAACCGTAGCCATATCTCGGGAGCGAAGAAGATTTTGTTGAATGTGGCAGCGTCGAGCATCGACGATATCAGCTACGACGAGGCTATGGAGGTATTGAACTACATCCAGGAGTATGCCAGCGTCAAGGATGACGAGGGTGTAACCCATCAGGCCGACATCATCTGGGGTGTGAGCTCGAAGCCTCTGCCCGATGGCGTGTTGGAGGTTGTGGTTGTGGCGACAGGCTTTGCAGATGATCAGGAGAAGACCGAGTTCAAGGAGCCTGTGGTGCCAGTCGCAGTCGAGGAGGATATTGTGGTCGAGCAGCCCGTGCAGCCCAAGAATATCCAGACGGTGAACCCCGATATCATCATCCCACCATCATCTCCCGCAGTGTTGGACCGTCGTCCGTCGAAGTATGACAATATCGAGGAGAAGGTTCGTGTCCCAGCATATTGCCGTCGTGGCGATGTGAAGTTGGTGACCGAGAGCAATAATCGCCGCAAGGAGGTGCTTAAAGATGAGCCTCAGAGCAAGGCCACGGAATCAGGAGAAAACGAATTGAATTTTGGAAGGTAGTATTATATATCAAGGTTTCACGCTCGACGTCGGCATTATGCTGGTGGTGAGCGTGTTGCTTCTTTGTGTCTCGGCGCTTGTGTCGGGTTCCGAGGTGGCGTTCTTCTCCTTGACGCATCATCAGAAAAATGATATGCAGGAGAGTGGAGATGTGCGCGACCAGGCTATTTTGTCGTTGCTGGGCAACATCGATGAGTTGCTGGCGACGATTCTTGTGGCCAATAATCTGGTCAATATCGGTATCGTAATCCTCACGTCGAATATCATCGATGCGCTCTTCTTGTTTGATAGCGGGGCGCTGGAATTTGTCATAAAGTCGGTGCTTGTCACCTTCTTGTTGCTCCTTTTTGGTGAGATTTTACCCAAGGTCTTCTCCCAGAGCAACCCTTTGGGCTCTGCCCGCTTTGTGGTCTATCCGATTCGATTTTTTAGATGGTTGTGTACGCCTCTGTCCTATGTGCTGGTGCGTACAGGCGGCCGTTTGAGCCGTATTGCCATCCGTCAGGATGATATCTCGATGGAGCAGCTGGCCGACGCAGTCGATTTGGCTCGTGGAGCATCGCGCGAGGAGCATCAGATGTTGTCGGGGATTGTCAATTTTGTCAATACCGAGGTCGAGGAGATTATGCGTCCACGAGTGGATATCGCAGCCCTCGACATCAAGTCGAGCTTCGAGCAGGTAAAGGCGATGATTATCGACTCGGGCTATTCGCGTATCCCGGTCTATGATGAGGATTTGGACAATATCAAGGGTGCGCTCTATGTCAAGGATTTGTTGCCCTACATTAGCCACGGCAACGAGTTTGGTTGGCAGCAGTTGCTGCGTAAGATTTATTACATTCCCAAGCATAAGAAGATTGACGACCTGTTGCGTGACTTCCAGGAGAATAAGACTCACATAGCCATCGTTGTTGATGAGTATGGCGCTACGCAGGGCCTGGTTTCGTTGGAGGATATCTTGGAGGAGGTCGTTGGTGAGATTTCCGACGAGAGCGATGTCGATGAGTCGTTCTATGAGCGTGTGAATGCCAATACCTACATCTTCGATGGCAAGACCCATATCGGCGATTTCGAGCGTGTGTTGGAGCTCGACGAGGATTGTATGCAGGATGTTCAGGGTCGTGCCGAGACCTTGGCTGGATTGATGTTGGAGCTCAAACGCGACCTGCTCAAAAAGGGCGATATGGTCGAGGCTCACAATATTCGCTTTACGGTTCACTCGATGGATGGCCATCGTGTGGATAAAATCAAGGTGGTGGTGGGCAAGCAGTCTAATGACTAATCGTTTGACATTTGACCTCGATGGTGGAGTCCTGGCTGTCGGCGAGGTAGGAGAACTTCTCGCACTTGAATCTCGGGCCACCGAGTCTGACCTTGCGAGCGTGGAGGTCATAAGTTCTCAATCGCGTCGTGCCGAGCGTCTGTCGTGGCGCGCCTTGCTGCGCGAGGTGGAGCCTTTGGCACAGGTGGAATATTGTGGACGCAAGCCAAGGATTCTTAATTCTAAGTATAATCAAATCTCTGTATCACATTGTGTGGATGTCGTGGCTGTGATGCTTGGTGATAGCCCTTGTGGCGTCGATGTCGAGCGTACGAACCGCGATTTTGGGCGTGTGATGTCGCGCTATATGACAAGTGCCGAATCATCGCTCTCGGCTGATGAGCATTGGCCTGCGGTGGTGTGGTGTGCTAAGGAGGCTCTCTTTAAGATGGCTGGGCGCGAGGGTGTGGATTTCAGGCGTGATATGGAAATTCTCTCTGTTGAGCAAAGCGGCACAGCCCAGCAGCAGGGGTGGATGCTCTCGGCTCGTCTGTTTGATTTTCAGGTGGGGCTGCGTGGCGTGGTACTCGATGCCGAGCATATCCTTGTTTTTACCTTGTAGGGCAATAACGTGCCGATTTTTTTCATATCTTTGCACCCGTTATGAGCGTTCAAGATTCACCATTATCATTGGGTACCGACAGCCTCTCTAAGTTGCTGTTCCGTTATGCTATGCCTGCCATTATCGCGCAGGTGGCGGCATCGCTATATAATATCGTCGATAGTATCTTTGTAGGCCAGGGCGTGGGTCCTTTGGCCATTACGGGTTTGGCTCTGACGATGCCGATGATGAACCTTACGGCGGCCTTTGGTGCTATGGTGGGTGCAGGTTCGGCGGCCCTCACATCGATCCGTTTGGGTCAGGGTAACAAGGCTGCGGCCGAGAATATCCTGGGTAACGTGGTGCTGCTCAATGTGGTGCTGGGTGTGGTGCTGATGGGCTTTGGTCTGTTCTATCTCGATGAACTGCTCTACTTCTTTGGCGCAAGTGATGAATCGCTGCCCTATGCCAGGGAATATATGCGCATTATCCTCTATGGTAATGTCGTCACTCATATGTTCCACGGCCTGAACTGTATGCTGCGCGTGGCGGGCTACCCCAACAAGGCGATGAATATCACCTTTATCTCGGTGATACTCAATGCTATATTGGACGCGGTGTTTATTCTTTGGCTCAATTGGGGCATTGCTGGCTCGGCGTGGGCTACGGTGTTGTCGCAGCTTGTGGCACTTGCGGTGCAGACGGTGCATTTCTCTCGCCCCGACAGCTTCCTGCGCTTCCGTCGCGGCATATTCAAGTTCCGCTGGGATATTGTGAAGAATATCATCGAGGTGGGTATGGCTCCTTTTATGATTCAGTCGTGCGCCTGCGTGGTGGTGATTCTGGTCAATACCAAGCTAAGATTCTATGGCGGCGATTTGTCCATTGGAGCTTATGGCATCGCCAACCGTGTGGCATTCTTGTTTACGATGGTGGTGATGGGTCTGACGCAGGGTATGCAGCCTATTGTAGGCTATAACTATGGTGCAAGAAAGTACGATCGTGTGATAAAGACACTCTGGATGACCGTAGGCTGGGCGACTGGTATCACTACACTCGGCTTCCTGGTTTGTGAGATTTTCCCATATCAGGTGGTACGTCTGTTCGTTAGCGAGGATGGTACGGGCGATGCTACCACCCTTATCGAGGCATCGGCACGAGGTCTGCGCCTGTTGGTTATGATGTTGCCTATCGTAGGCTTCAATATCGTGTCGGGTAACTTCTTCCAGCATATCGGCAAGCCCAAGCGAGCAATCATTCTCTCGGTATCGCGTCAGCTGTTGTTTATCGTGCCACTATTGTTTGTCCTGCCTCCACGCGTGGGTGTAGATGGTGTGTGGTACTCAATTCCTATTGCCGACATTGCCTCTACAATTTTGGCGGCGGTGCTTCTTTTCCTGCAGCTGCGCAAATTCAAGCAGAATCCTTCGTCGGAGAAGAGTATATAATCAACCAACTATTATACAAATCAACAATTATGAAAAAATCAACAATTATCGTTATGGCATTAGCCGTAATGCTATCGCTATTCTCTTGTGGCAAAGCAAATCACTATGTGGTTAATGGAGAGGTCAAGGAGGGTATTTGCCCTGATGGTGAGTGGGCTTATTTGTGGAATGAGATTGAGCGAGAGTTGCTGGACTCTGTGCAGATAACTAACGGCGCATTTCGTTTCGAGGGTGAGGTTGCAGAGCCTTGTGTGGCTGTTGTTAAACACCCTTTTTATTTCAATGGTGAGAAGCGAAATGTATCGGCGGCGGCTTCACAATTTATTTTGGAGGCGGGAGAGATAAATGCCAAAATGTTTGAGGACATCCCACAGCCAACGGGTACTCCTCTTAACGATAAATTGACTGAAATATTTAAGAATGTAATCTCTACCTACTCTGCAATCGAAGAGGGTGAGTTGTCGGAGGATGCTGCTGCGGAGCAACTGATGACACTCTTCTATGAGCAGAGCAAGGAGAATATTGATAACCCTATTGCGCTGCTATTGCTTACTATGGTAACAGGCGAGTTACATCCAGAGCAGGAGTTGGAACTCTATATGATGTTGCCCGAGGATAAGCAGGCTTACTTCGCCGAGCCTATTGAGGCGGTAAAGAAGGCGTTGGCGGTAAGTACTGGCAATTCGTATATTGATTTCTCGGTTAAGAACGAGCAGGGCGAGGATGTTTCGCTTAAGAGTGTTGTTGAAAAAGAGGGTAACAAGTATGTATTGCTTGATTTCTGGGCGTCGTGGTGTCAACCTTGTCTGCACCAAATGCCGCAGCTGAAAGCACTCTATGATAAGTATCACTCAAAAGGTCTTGAGGTATTTGCTCTCTCGATTGATGAAAACGTAGGGTCTTGGCAGGCAGCAGTAGAGAAGATTGGTATGGAGTGGCAGAATTTCTGCGACCCACAGGCTGTGAAGGAGATAGCTGATAAATACGGAGTTCAATCTATCCCCTCAAACTTCCTTATTGATGCAGCTACGGGTAAAATCCTCGGTCGTAATTTAAGCGTTGAGGCTTTGGATGAAAAACTGAATGATTTGCTGTAAATTTGCCTGATTGGCACTAAATAAAACCGCCGCACTCGAAAGAGCGCGGCGGTTGCCATTTCTGGCTATTGTGACTTAATACTTAAAAGTCTGATTACTTCAAACCAATCTTCTTCTTGATCTCCTTTGGAATAAATGACTTGTGAACCATAATGTCCATAGTCTTGTACTCAAAGAAAGGACGTGAGAAGTAGTAGAAGCCCTTGTAAGGACCGCTCTCACCCCAAGAGTTCTGAACCTTGAAGAATGGGTTGCCTGCCTGATCTACGGCTGTACCTACGATAACCATACCGTGGTCATCAGTTGACTGGTAGTTATCGAAAGCCTCCTGGCGCATCTCCTGTGTGATGGTCATCTCCTTCATAGGACCCTCCATATTGTTAATCTTTGCCTGCTTCTCTGCAGCAGAGAGCTTGCCCCACTTCTCAGCGTCAGAACCGATGAGGTTCTTCTCAACGCTCTCTGGAACGATACCGATAGCCTTACCACCGTTGAAGCCCTTCTCGCTCACGTCAGTACCCCAAGCTACTGGGTGACCTGCCTCCAAAGTAGCATCTACGATAGCAACCATCTCAGCAAGTGGGAGGTTGTACATCTCGCCCCACATCCAGTTGTCTGGTACCTCCAAAGCAAATGTTGAGTAGAATGGGTGGTGAGTGAATGATGTGAACTCAATATAATCCTCCATCTTCACTGGCAATGACTCTGCGAATGACTTTGGAGTGTACTCCTTACCGTTGTAAGTGAACTTCTCAGGACGAACACCGAAGTAAGCGTCGAGGATAGCGTTCAAACCATTCATCCAAGCTGTTGTGAGCTTGCCGTTCTCGTTCTTGATGATAGCCTCAACGTAAGCCTTCAAAACAGCGTCAATCTCGCCGAACTCAGGCAATGTTGTACCGTAGTTGTAACCAGGATAAGCCTCCAATGGTACGATACCATACTTAGCAATCATCTCAGTCACGTCGTGAGCAGCACCGCCAACAGCGAAGTTGAGGTTACCGTGCAAACGAACATACTTAACTGCCTTGTCAAAGTAAGCGTGGCGGATAATCCACATCTGAGAAAGAGTCATCTCCTCACCTCCAAAAGCGATAATATCCTCCTCGATGAATGAGAGAGTCGAGAAGCACCAGCAAGTACCGCTACGATACTGGTTTGTGATAGGTACAGTCTTGCCGATAACCTTCTGGTCGGTAAACTGATAACCCTCCTGCGCAAATGCAGAGATAGCAACGCCAAAAAGGATGGCTGCTAAGAGTGCAAATTTCTTCATAGTTGTTTAGTTTTAAAAGTTGTAATTATAAGTTTCTTATCGTTTGCTCTTTTTTGGGGTGCTCACCACCTTCTGGCACTCCTCGTAGGTCATATCCTCGGGCTTCTTGCCTGATGGCAGACGGTAGTTCTTACCCTTGTAAGCGATGTAGGCGCCGTAGCGGCCATTCTTGATGACCATCTCCTTGTCCTCGTCAAAGGTCTTCAACGGTGCTGAAGCGGCTGCCGTCTGAGCCTTCTGCTGCTGCAAGAGCTCCACCGCGCGCTCATACAAAATTGTGTATGGGTCGTCGGTCTTGGCCAGAGATGCGAAGTTGTTGCCGTAGCGAACGTAAGGACCAAACTTGCCGATGCCGACCATCAAGTCCTCACCCTCATACTTACCCAACTGGCGTGGCAATGCAAACAAATCCAACGCCTCCTCCAAAGTAATCGACTCGATGAGCTGACCCTTCTTCAACGATGCAAAGCGAGCCTTCTCGCCCTCTGCGGCCTCGATCTCGACCATAGGGCCGTAGCGACCGATGCGGGCCTTGACTACCTGACCGCTGACTGGGTCCACGCCCAACACACGCGACTGAGAGTTCTTGTCGGTCTGAGTCTGGATAGCCTTGTCCACCATTGTGTGGAATGGAGCATAGAAGCGGTTGATCATCTCGCGCCAAGTCATCTCGCCATTTGCGATGTGGTCAACCTCCTTCTCCACCGTAGCGGTAAAGTGGTAATCCATAATCTGGGAGAACTGAGCTTCCAAATAGTCGTTCACCACCATACCTATGTCTGTTGGAGCCAAACGGTTCTTCTCCTTGCCGAAGGTCTCGGTGTGCATCTTCTCGGAAATCTTACCCGACGCCGAGAGTGTGAGCGAAGTGTATTGACGCTTCTGACCCTCCTTGTTCTGCTTCACCACATAACCGCGGTTGATGATTGTGGTGATTGTAGGAGCATAGGTTGAAGGACGACCAATGCCCAACTCCTCCAAACGCTTTACCAGCGATGCCTCGTTATAACGTGCTGGTGCCATTGTGAAACGCTCCGTAGCCACAATCTGCGACTGCGAGATGCTGTCGCCAACCTCCATCTTTGGAAGGATAGCCTCGGTGCTCTCGGTCTGCTGATCCTCGTCGATTGACTCGGAGTAGAGTCGCAGGAAGCCGTCGAAACGTACCACCTCACCACTCGCAACAAACTGATGCTCACAACCCTGCATATCAATCACGATAGTGGTGCGATCCACCTCGGCAGCCACCATTTGCGATGCTACCGTACGCTTCCAGATAAGGTCATAGAGCTTCTTCTCGGCTGGTGTGCCGTCAATCTCTGTGCGATCTATGTATGAAGGGCGGATGGCCTCGTGTGCCTCCTGTGCGCCCTTGGTTTTAGTCTTGTAGTTATGTGCTGAAGAGTACTTATCGCCAAAGAGCTTGGTAATCTCGGTCTTACACTGTGCAATAGCCTGAGCCGAGAGGTTTACCGAGTCGGTACGCATATAGGTGATAAGACCCTGCTCGTAGAGGTGCTGTGCCACGCTCATCGTCTGTGCCACGCTCATACCTAACTTTCTACCAGCCTCCTGTTGGAGTGTCGAAGTAGTGAAAGGTGCTGCTGGATAGCGTTTTGTAGGCTTCTCCTCGGCCTTCGATACTGTGAAGGTGGCGTTAATGCAGCTCTGCAAGAAAGCCTCGGCCTGCTCCTTGGTTTCGAAGCGGTGAGAGAGCTCAGCCTTGAAGAGTGTCTTGCTCTCGTCGGTTGTAGGGTGGAAGTGAGCCACCACGCGGAAGTAAGGTGTCGAGTTGAACGAGATAATCTCTCGCTCGCGCTCCACAATCAATCTTACGGCCACACTCTGGACACGACCTGCCGAGAGCGCTGGCTTAACCTTTTTCCACAACACAGGTGAAAGCTCGAATCCTACGATGCGGTCCAGTACGCGGCGAGCCTGCTGGGCATTGACCAGATTCATATCAATGGTGCGAGGATTCTCAATAGCTGTGAGAATGGCGTTTTTGGTGATTTCGTGGAATACAATACGTTTGGTCTTGTCCACAGGCAGATTCAACACCTCGGCCAAGTGCCAAGCGATAGCCTCTCCCTCGCGGTCCTCATCGGATGCCAGCCACACAGTGTTCACACCTGCTGCGAGTTTCGAGAGTTCCTCAACAACTCGTTTCTTATCGGGAAGCACCTCGTAATCGGGGCAGAAGTGCTCATCAATCTTTACACCAAGACCCTTCTTCGAGAGGTCGCGGATATGTCCAAAACTTGACTTTACAACGTAGTCCTTACCCAAAAATTTCTCGATGGTTTTTGCCTTTGCAGGAGACTCTACGATGACTAAGTTTTCGTGCATTTCTCTATATCTTTTTAATACGACAAAAACCTAAGTCCTTACTTAGGTTTGTCGTGTTTTGTCTATTTTTTATTTCACCAACGTGTATGTCAGTTCTAACTGTATGGCTGCCTGCGTCTTGTCTGCATCACAGCCCTGTACTATTGAACGGCTTAGCGAGAAGCGATCGGTTGCCGCTGGCGCGAGGTATAGCGTGCGAGGAACCGACATCTTCGAGAAGTCGAGCTTGCCATTGGCCTCCTCCTTTAAGTTGAGTACCTGGTTTACCAGACCCTGCATATATGATGATATGTTCATCTCGTAGCAAGCAAGGCTTCGGTTTATATAGCCATTATAGTAGATCGAGCCCGCGCTCTCCTGAGTGTAGAGGTAGTCAGGAACTGGGGACAACGTCTTGTAATCGGTGTAAAGACCCAAGCGTGAGAGTGATGAGTTCATCTTCTCGGCCATAGGGATAGGGTCGAGTTGAGAGTAGTCATAAACCGAACCACCAATGTAGATCTTCAATGCTGGCTGGTTGATGGCTGCTGACACATAGGTCTCGTCGCCGCCGTGAATCTCACGCAACGAGTAGAGAAACTCATCGGTGAAGGTCAGCTCGGTGTAGGCACCGCCGCAACCGTCCACATAACCCAGCGACAATACGTCACGCTCTGCTTCTGTCTCGTTGATGGCATACTTACCCAGCTCGGCGTCAGCATAATCGTATGTCACGCTCTGGGCGCTCACATTACCGAAATTGTCAGCATAGTCGATTTTGAAGTTATATACGACGTCGATAGTATCGGCAAGGATATCGGCATCGTGACCAGCATTTCGTGTACGACCTAACAGGCGCAAACCTGAGCTTGATGACGACATCGAGAATGCCGAACCCTCTCCCTCGGGGATCTCCGCTACCTCGATATGAAGACCAGGGAAGTTGTAAACAAATGCAGAGTCAGACCCATAAGCCTCCACATTATCGTTGGCCAAACCATTTGAATCCAACTTGCCGCGACACATAAGCCTGTCGATAAAGGCCTTTGTTGCCGCAGTCTCCTGCAAACGCACACCCGTTGAGTTGGTATATACGCCATTCTCTGGGTCTGGGAACTTAAATGTGAAGATTGGCTCTGCGTTGTTGGCGATGACGCCCTCACGACGTGGGTCGTAATTGACGAAGAAGATTGTGTCCTCTGCATCGGCAGGAACCAAATTGTTTTTCAACTCATAGATGTTATACAACACAGGCTTGGTGGTGTCACCAGCAAAAGTGTCTATTGCAAAGACAAACATCACCGAGTCCAAGACGGGGCGATAGCCAAAACCTGTGGAGTCATCTACTATTCCGCTCGCGTGCAAGAGCTGGCTGGTGAAGCCGAACTCGCGACTACCAAACGTAGCATCCTTCTGGTAGCCGATGTAGAGCTTGCCGAGTGAGGCGCTACCCACAGAGTCGGTCTTGAACAGACGAGTCTGGAACACCTGACACGCCGTAGCCTCCTTGTCGGTCTCTTTGAGCATCCCCGATTTGTAGAGGCGATGGCGGATTACCATCTGCTGATGGCCAGGCGCAAGTTCCTCGCCCAGCGTATAGTCTGCTATGGTTGTACAGCCACTGAAAGTCGAGATTGCCACGATGATGACAATCGATAGAGCGGTAAACCAGCTATTTAATTTATTAAAGATTCTCATAGAAGCGGTCATAATTATCGAAACTACCCTCAGCTGCTGGATCCTGGTATTCGAGCAGAGGCTTGCCACTCTGGCGAGCATACTCCACCAATGCTGGGTCAGCGTTGGCTGACGCAATCACAACACCATCGGCATAGTCAATAACGAAACGATAGAGGTTTTCGTATGATGGAATAGACAAATCTTCGAGTTTTTCGTCCTCCACGCCCTCGTTGGCAATTCGATTCTTGAATCCTGGGTCCAAATCCTTAGTGAACTTGTCATCACAGAGCGATACCACAACCTTCACATCGCGGAAGAGAGGATCGTCGTTGAAGACCTTCTTCAAGTAGATGGGCACCACGGCCGACATCCAACCCATACAGTGGACAATCGAAGGCGACCAGTTGAGCTTACGGACAGTCTCCAACACACCACGCGCAAAGAAGATAGCGCGCTCGTCGTTATCCTCAAACTCGTTGCCGTCGGCATCACAGAGTGTAGCCTTGCGAGTGAAGTAGTCATCGTTGTCGATAAAGTATATCTGGATTCGAGCCGAAGGGATTGAAGCAACCTTGATGATGAGCTGATGGTCGTTGTCATCAATGATAAGGTTCATTCCCGAGAGGCGGATTACTTCGTGCAATTGGTTTCGTCGTTCGTTGATGCAACCATAGCGTGGCATAAACGTGCGGATCTCATTGCCTCTCTCCTGAATGGCCTGTGTCAGTTTGCGACACAAAGACGAAAGCTCTGTTTCGGGCAGGTAGGGCATAATTTCCTGACAAACGTAAAGTATTTTGCGTGAAGCCATATTGTTTCTTTGAATTATATAATGTGCAAAGGTAATAAAAAAAATCCAAAATCATTGTTTCGAGCCACTTGCAATGGCCCAAATAGATGCTATTTTTTTAATCCAGCGGGATTACAAAATGAGCATTGCGTCGCCGTAGGTTCCAAAGCGGTAACCCTCCTTGATAGCCACATCGTAGGCATTCATAATGCGGTCATAACCACCAAACGCAGCGACCATCATCAACTGTGTAGAGCCTGGCAACTGGAAGTTGGTCACCATAGCGTCGGCAACTGTGAAGTCGTAAGGGTTGAAGATGAACTTGTTGGTCCAGCCCTCCATAGCCTTAATCATACCACCAGTCGAAACCGCAGTCTCGATTGTGCGCATAACTGTGGTACCGATAGCCACCACCTTGTGTCCTGCGCGCTTTGTCGAGTTCACCATCTCGGCAGCCTCCTCTGTTACGCGGAACTGCTCTGAATCCATCTTGTGCTTCGACAAATCCTCTACATCAACTGTGCGGAAGTTACCCAAACCTGCGTGGAGAGTAATGAATGCGCGCTCGATGCCCTTGATCTCCATACGTTTGAGCAAGTGCTTCGAGAAGTGAAGGCCTGCTGTTGGTGCTGCCACAGCACCCTCGTGCTTAGCGAAGATTGTCTGGTAACGCTCTTCGTCCTCTGGCTCGACAGTCTCTCTCACCCAACGTGGCAGCGGAGTCTCTCCCAAGCGGTAGAGGGCAGCCTTGAACTCTTCGTAAGAGCCGTCGAAAAGGAATCGCAATGTACGGCCGCGTGATGTGGTGTTGTCAATAACCTCGGCACCCATCATATCGTCATCCCCGAAGTAGAGCTTGTTGCCGATACGAATCTTACGGGCAGGATCCACGATAACATCCCACAAGCGCAACTCGCTGTTGAGCTCACGCAACAGGAAAATTTCAATCTCGGCGCCAGTCTTCTCCTTGTTACCATAGAGGCGAGCAGGGAAAACCTTGGTGTCGTTGAAAAGGAAGAGGTCCTTCTCGTCAAAATATTCGATGATATCCTTGAAGATGCGGTGTTCGATTGTGCCTGTGGCACGGTTGATTACCATAAGACGTGATTCGTCACGATTTTCTGCGGGATATTTGGCGAGCATCTCTGTTGAGAACTCATATCCGTACTGCGATAACTTCATAATTTTCTTCTCGTTCAGTTGTGAAAGACACAAATATCAATATTTATACGAAAAAAATGCTATTTTGTTTCACTTGGATTCAAATTTTCGAGAAAATTTTGCAAATCCCAGGCGTTTTCGGCTGTAAATCCGCCACTTCGGGTGCGGCGCAACGAGCGAAGGTATGCTCCGCTGCCCACCGCCTGGCCTATCTCGTGAGCCAGTGAACGGATGTATGTACCCTTGCTGCAACGTACTCTGATGGTCATATATGGCATCTGCAAATCCAGAATCTCCATTTCGTAGATGTTAATCAAAGCCTTTTTTAGTTCCACCTCCTCGCCGGCGCGGGCGAATTCATAGGCACGTACGCCCTCTACCTTCTTGGCCGAGTAGATTGGGGGTGCTTGCAGGCGCTCGCCTGTAAGCGATGAGATTGCCTGCTCCAACATCTCGCGGGTGATATGCTCCGTTGGGAATCGCTGGTCGATGGGATGCTCCATATCGTAGCTTGGCGTTGAGGCTCCGAGCTCTAACTCAGCCACATACTCCTTCTCCTCGGCTTGGAGGGCATTGACCATCTTGGTGGCCTTGCCTATGCAGACCAACAACACTCCCGTAGCCAGCGGGTCGAGTGTTCCTGCGTGGCCAATCTTAATCTTGCGATGGCCCAGGCGTTGAAGGGCAAATTTTATCTTTCTTACCACATCGGTTGAGGTCCACTCCAAAGGCTTGTCGATAACGGCGATGTAGCCTTCTGGGAAATTAACCTCGTGTAATGGTTCAGTTTGAGTCATATAAATAGGGATATTATAAAATGTTACTTACTATGGCGACCACGCCTGTCAGGGCGCAGTATGCGGCAAACCAGATGAGCTTGCCTCGATTGACGATGCCAATCATAAATTTGCAGGCCAGACAACCCACCGTGAAGGCCGAGATGAAGCCGCAAAGAAGTGGCAGAGAGCCGATTGCAGAGAGTGTCATCTCGCCGCTTGCCACCTCCAAAAGCATCTCGCCCAGGATTGGAGCGAGCACCATCAGAAATGAGAATTGCGCTACGGCTGACTTCTTGTTACCCAAAAGGATTCCCGTTGCGATGGTTGTGCCCGAGCGAGAGAGGCCAGGCACCGATGCCTCGGCCTGCGACAGGCCTATGATGAAGGCGTCGCGGTATGAGATGTTCTCCTTCTGGCGAGGGCGGGCGTAGTAGGCAAAGCAGAGCAGGGCTGCCGTTACCAACAACATCGCTCCCACGATGAGGAGGATGTATTGTGAGTCGAGCATTGCATTTATCTCGTCCTTGAACACAAAGCCCACGATGCCGATGGGAATCATCGAGATGATGAGTTTCAGGACGTAGGCTTGCTCCTGGTTGAAGTGGCGCGAGAAGATACCCACCAATATTCGTTTTACCTCGGGCCACAGAATGACGATGGTCGAGAGTACGGTTGCTGCGTGGAGGGTTACGTCAAAGACCAGATCCTGCTCAATCTCCACACCCAGCAGAGCCTTGGCTATTTGCAGGTGGCCGCTACTTGATACGGGTAGAAATTCGGTCAATCCTTGCACTATGCCGAGGATTATAGCTTCGATAATGGACATAGCAGAGGATTAAAATTTCTTCAATATGGCGTAAATCTCAAAGGCGAAGCCTCCCACGATGAGGATAGGCGCCAATGTAATGCGTCGCCACGAGAACATAGCGTAGTTAAACTCCTCGGGGCTGTCGCTACCGCCACCGCACATCAACACCATACCGAGGATGATGACCACAAGGCCAATGCCCAGCAAGACATAGTTTTTCATCGACAACGGCATCTGGCCATCGTTTTCATTCTCTACGGCGTTGAAACGCTCTTTTAGTTTCTTGATCATATCTTTAATTGTGTTTTATCGCTTGTGATTAATACAAATAAATCTTGTTTGACTTCATATTGACAAACTTCCCGACTGCAAAGGTCGTAAAGAGTAGCGAGATAACCAAACCTGCCACAATCATTGCGCCCACCACGATGCCAATCTTTATAAGCTCGGTGATGCTGACCAGTTCGGGCATTGCGCCACTCAAACCAATCAGCGATGCCACGAACAACAGGCCTGCCAATGCACCCGCCCAGATGCCCTGCTTGGCCGCAGTCACAAGGAATGGACGCATAATGTAACCCTTTGTTGCGCCCACAAGTTTCAGAGTATTGATCAGGTAGCGACGCGAGAAGATGGCCAGGCGTATAGTGTTGTTGAGTAGGATGATAGATATCACGCCCAATGCACCGCCAAAGGCTATGAGGATGATGGTTATCTTGCTCAGCGATGAGTGCAGTTGCTCGATTGTCGATGCAGGGTAGGCTACATAGACCACGCCGTTTATCGCCGAGAGTCTATCGACCAGCGCGTCGGTCGTCGTGCGGTCGCGTGTTGCGATTGTCACCTCGTAGCTGTTGCGCAGTGGGTTATCTTCGAGTATGCTTTCAATCTCGGTGGCGAACATACGTCTGAACTCTGCATCGTCAATCTTCACCTCCTTGGGCATATATTCGATGTGGGCCACCCCTTCGATGGCTGATATTTTGCTCTCGATGGCCTTGCGCTGCTCCTCTTTGAGTGAGTTGTCGAGCTCGGCCGAGAGTGTTATGCTGTTGCGCAGGGTGTGGGCTGTCGAGAGTGCTGCGGTGAGCATATATCCCACCGAACCCAACAGAAATAGAACCATCGAGATGCTAATGGTCGATACCACATAGGAGCGTCTTACCTTACGCTTTATTCTCTTGTCGTCGCGCATTTCTGATGAAGATTACGATTGTTAAACATAGTGAAACGAGAACAATCAGCGAGAAAACGAGTGTGATGCCCTCGATGAGTCTCCACTTTGGCGCGCGGTAGCGCCACTCGATGGTGTGGTTGCCGGCTGGAAGTTCCAATGCTCTGAGCACATAGTCGGCACGCAGAGGCTTCACCTCCTCGCCGTCGATAAACGCTCGCCAGCCCGATGCCGTGTAGATCTCGGAGAATACGGCAAAGGCGTTGCCCTGGGCCTCATACTCATAGCGGAGGTAGTTGGGGCGATACTCCTTCAACTCTATCTCGGCGCTGCCAAAATTAAAATTCTCGGGCAGGAACTCCTCACTCACAACCGCCTCGCGCTTGGTGTCAATCTTGCCCACCAACTCAATCTCTTGCTGAGGAGTGTCGGCACGCACGATGTTCTCGATAGTCCACGCTGCGCCGTTGGCAGATGGGCGAAGGATGACATCGCTCGCCTGCTTGCCGTTGATTACATAGCGTGTGTTGAGCATATCGAGCACACCCTCGTTGAGTTTCGAGAGATGGTGGTCGATAAGGTCTTGGTAGCGCGATAGTTTAGCGCCGTGATAGCCTCCCACCGAGCGGTGGAAATATGACGTTGTGGCGTCGTTGAATGGCGACACCGTGAGATTCAGTACGCGGTAGGCTGGGTCTTTATCTTCCAGTATGAAGCGGTCGGCCTCGGTGGCTGTGATTTTCGCCGCGCGAGCCGTCACAAAGTTGTCATAATTCAGGTAGCGCACATTGACGTTTATCAGGTCGGCAGCCACAATCGCAGCCAGCACGGCACATAAGATGGCTGGGCGAGAGATGACCTTACGCTCGATGTAGCCCCATAAGGCTGTTGCCGCCAAAAGGATGAATAGCAGCGAACGCCAAGCGTCGGTGCGCATAGCCTCGCAACGCTCATCGGCCATCGCCTCGGCTGTGCTCCACGCCATCTGCTCGTGAACGCCCTGCTTGATATATTGCTCAGCGCCACTCTGCTTCAACATCTCGTGGAATTGGCCACTGAGCATCTCGCCACTCTGCTGCATACCAAAGTCGCCCAATGCGCGGCCTCCGATAATCATCACAAGCAATACGCCTGAGGTGATGCCTGTCGCCCAGGCCAGGGCGCGACGCAGTGATTTTGTGTCGTGGTGATTCTTAAACAGATAGGTCAAACCCAATGCGCTGAGCAACGGAATGGTCCACTGTACCACAACCTGCGCCATCGAGAGTGTGCGGAATTTGTTGTAGCCAGGCAGAATGTCGAAGAGTAGCTTGGTGAGCCACATCATATTGTTGCCCCACGACATCATAAGCATCAGCACCGAGATGGCTGCTGCCCACCATTTGGCTCTGCCGGGGAGGATAAACATAGCGAATATCGCCAGAAAGATTACTGCCGCACCCAGATATGTTGGGCCAGCAGTAAATGGCTGGTCGCCACGATAGCGGGGGAGGTATTGTGCAAACTCTTCGATGCCGTAGTCACTCAGCGACTTGGCAACGGCGCCATCCTTGGCGAAGGTGTCGGTCGAGGCACCTCCCATAAAGTCGGGCACAAGCAGGTTGAAGCTCTCGGCCTTGCCGTAACTCCACGCCGTAGCGTACTCCAAATCCAGACCGTCGCTGCCGCTTGCTGCATCCTGAGCCACGAGGTCCGAGCCGCCGCGTGTGGTCTCCTTGGTGTGTTGCATCGTGTACCACAGAGGCGAGAGGTTTGAACCCACGGCGATGATTCCAGCCGCTACCAAAAGGGCAGTGCGCTTGGCAAAGGATTTCATCTTCTTCTCTTTGAACGAGAAGAAGCCCTCGCTAATCCACAATGCGGCCATCGCAAGGAGAAAATAGTATGTCACTTGGGGATGGTTTGCTCCGATTTCGAGCGATGTGAAAAGTGCTGTAAGTGAGGCGCCTGCCCACATATTGCGGTGCAAAGTGCAGTAGGCTCCCGCCAACATTGGCGGAGCATAGACCATAGCCCACACCTTGGTTATGTGTCCCGCCCCGATGATTAGGATGGAGTAGGTCGAGAAACCATAGGCAATGGCTGCCACAAGTGCCACCCAGGTGTTTACGCCCATAAGCAACATAGCCAACCACATCGCCAGCATCGAGAAGAAGAGCAGCGCGATGGGAATGTCCACGATGTTGGTAATCTTACCAATCGTACCTTTGACCGCCTGAGCTGGATATTTCACGTTGATGAGAAAGGCTGGCATACCGCCAAACATACCTCCCGTCCATTGGGCATCTTCGCCTGTTGCGGCACGGTTATCCACTATATCTTTGCACATTCCTTCGTACTGCACCACATCGTGTTGCACGAGTTTCTCGCCCGAAAGTTGTGGCGCAAAGTAGAGTGCAGAAAGAACAAAAAAGAGCATAACGGTGACAACCGTTGTCAAGATATTTTTTGGTTTGATTGAGTAAAAATTCATTCTTTTTCAAATTAACTGCGTCAAAGTTACGAAAAACATTCCTTTTTTAGTGAGTAATTGCGAAAAATAACTATATTTGCAAAGCTAATATTGCGCCTAAAACCAAAAATATGGCAACACTTGATTCAATTCGTACCCCAATTGCTTCGGATTTAACGGCATTCGAGGAGTTTTTGCGTAGCCGTTTTTCGTCCGATGGCAAACTTATGTCTGAGATGTTGGAGTACGTTTTGACCACTCACGGTAAGAATATCCGCCCCATTATAGTAATGCTCGCTTCGGCCCTGACCTCGTCGGCTAATCAACGCCCCTGGGTTGAGGGTGAGCGCAACTGCACAAAGCGTACCTATCTAGCTGCGCTGATGGTGGAGATGTTGCATACGGCATCACTCATCCACGATGATGTAATTGACAATTCCGATACGCGCCGAGGTCGTCCTTCGGTCAATGCCTTGTGGCAGTCGCGCAACGCTGTGGTGCTGGGCGATTACCTCTTGGCCCGTACGATGAGCATCGGAATGGAGAGCGCGCAGTTTGATTTGGTGTCCCACATCGTGGGAGCTATCGCTACTCTGTGTGAGGGCGAGATTCTCCAAAGTCAGCATACCAACGACAAGAGCACCACTCGTTCGTCTTACCTTGACATCATATACAAAAAGACAGCCAGCCTGATAAGCATCAGCGCTTCGGCGGGTGCTGTGTCGGTGAATGCCAGCCGCGAGGATGTGGATCGTATGCGACGTTTTGGTGAGGCGTTGGGTATGGCGTTCCAGATTCAGGACGATATTTTGGATTATAGCCGTTCGTCAAAGACGGGCAAGCCTGCGAACAATGATTTGCGCGAGGGTAAGATTACGCTTCCGCTTATTGAGGTGTTGGAACAGTGCTCGGAGGATGAGCGGAGGAAGTTGTTGGATAAGTTGCAGGAGTGTGCCACAGATGAGTCGGCCGTAGATTTCTTGCAGGGCGTGGTGGAGTCCACAGGAGGCTTGGCCCTGGCAGCCCGTACGATGCAGGCCTACATCTCGCGCGCCTCTTCAATCTTGGCCCAGTATGACGATTCGCCATATCGCACAGCGTTGATAAACCTTTGTGCCTTTGTGGCCGAGCGAGATAGATAATTCAAAATTCAAAATTGGAGTTGAGGATTGCGAAAAGAAAAATAGAGTAATAACGACACAAATATTTTTCATTAACTAAAACAAAACATTATGACACAAAAACAAAATTCTAATGTGCCAGCGATTATCGTGTGCATCTTGCTCTTCGGTATGATTTCGTTTGTCACTAACTTGGCGTCACCAATGGGTGATATCCTCAAAAACCAGTTCCAGGTTGCTAACTGGATGGGTACAGTCGGTGTATTGTGTAACTTCATCGCTTATGCGGTAATGGGAATCCCTGCTGGTAACCTCCTTGCAAAGTATGGTTACAAGAAGACAGCTCTCTTGGCTGTTGCAGTTGGTTTTGCAGGTGTAGGTATTCAGACTATCGCTGGCCTTTTGGCTGGTAACCTTGCGTTCGGTATCTACCTCTTGGGTGCTTTTGTAGCAGGTTTCTCAATGTGTATGTTGAACATCGTTGTTAACCCAATGTTGAACAAGCTCGCTGGTGGTGGTAATAAGGGTAACCAGCTCGTTCAGGTGGGTGGTTCATTCAACTCATTGATGGGTACAGCGGTTATCTTCTTGACTGGTGTATTCGTACCAAGCATCGTTGACGCTAAGATTAACCAGGTATTCCCATTGATGTTTATCGCTCTTGCAATCTTCGCTGTTGCGTTTGTTGTGGTATTGCTCACTAACATCCCTGAGAATCCAGCTGTTGAGTCTAAGACTGAGGAGAAGTCTGAGTATGGCCCAATGTCATTCCGTCACTTCGTATTGGGTGCTATCGCAATCTTCGTTTATGTAGGTGTTGAGGTAGGTATTCCTAATGTATTGCAGAAGTGGTTGCAGAACGGCGGTTTGAACGTTGAGTCAGGCGCTGAGGCTATCGCAGGTACAGTTACTGCTACTTACTGGTTGCTTATGCTCGTAGGTCGTTTGGCTGGTGCTGCTTTGGGTGCAAAGGTTTCTGCTAAGTCTATGCTTTCAGTAGTATCTGCTGTTGGTGCTTGCCTTACTTTGGGCGCTATCTTCTTGAATCCAGCAACAACTGTTAACCTTCCAGTATTCCAGGGTACAGCAGGTTTCGGTATGGCATCTGTACCAGTAAACGCAGCTCTCTTGGTATTGTGCGGTTTGTGCACATCAGTTATGTGGGGTGGTATCTTCAACCTTGCAGTTGAGGGCCTCGGTAAGTACACTGAGAAGGGTGCTGGTATCTTTATGGCAATGGTTTGCGGTGGTGGTATCCTCCCATTCTTCCAGAACCTCGTTGTTGACTTGACAGGTGATAACTACCTCGTAAGCTACTGGGTAATCGTTGCAGGTATGGCTTATATGCTTTACTACGCACTTGTTGGTTCAAAGAACGTAAACAAGAATATTCCTGTAAAGTAATTTTTGCTTGACAGATAATTCAGGCGACTGCTCCTTTGGAGCGGTCGCTTTTTTTTTTAGTGTTGGAGTATGACGCAAAAAACGAGGCACCTAAATGGTGCCCCGAAATCAAAAGTTTGTAAATCTATTATTTCTCTTTACGACGTTCCAACTGACGTTTGAGGACATCTTTGGCGATGTCGATTGCCTCCTCAAAAGTGTGAGCCTGCTCCTCAACGCGGATGTCGCCACCAGGCATACGCAATGTGATTACTGCGATCTTGTTGCCTACCTGATCATCTTTTTCAAGTTTCAACACAACATCAACACCTGTTGCCTCGGCAGCAACGCGGTCCAACTTGGCTAATTTCTTCTCGATGAATTCGATCAACGCCTTGCTTGCATCGAACTTCACTGACTGGATCTGTACGTTCATAGCCTTAAATTTTAAGTTAAACATTATCTATACGCCCTACCTGAGAAGGTAGCACTGCGATTTCTACATCTCCTTGTCCAATACTTGTTGCATCTCGCGTCTGGCTGCTCCTCCTGTGCGGGGATGGGCCTGCTGGTAGATGCGCTGTAGCTGGGCGATATTGTTGTGGGTATAGACCTGCGTGGCGTTGAGCGAACTATGCCCCATCAACTCCTGAATCTCGCGCAGGTCGGCACCTGCGTTGAGTAGATGGGTGGCAAAAGTATGTCGCAGAACGTGTGGCGAGCATTTACCCTCAACCCCGCATTCCCGCAGAAGGCGTGCCACACTACGTTGCACATCGCTACGAGAAATACGTTGGCCTTGCTTTGATAAAAATAGTGCTTTTTCTTGGTTTTTGCAAATGTTTTGTGCAAAAATTTGCTCGACGTATTTAATTATCTCCCCCCGCAGACGCTCTACGATGGGAATCTGGCGCTCCTTGTCGCCCTTGCCTTGTACGCGCAGGCTGCGGTAGTCATCCGAAAAGTGGTCGGTGTCGATGGCCACAAGCTCTGCCAGGCGCAAACCGCAGGCATAGAGCATCAGTATCATCAATGCGTTGCGGCGGGTGATATACTCTGTGTCGCCGAGCGCATCAAGAACATAGCCCACGACGCCCTTCATCTTCGTGTCGGGGACAAACTTGGGCAAGCGGCGCTGGGTCTTTAACGATGTGATGCCGGCAAAGATATCCTTGTCGATTAGCTCCTCGCGGCGCATATATTTATATAATGTACGCAGCGACGATATTGAGCGATTGATCGAGGCAGCACTCATTCGGGGTTTGCTTGTGGCCTTGCCGCACTTGACCGCCTTTTGGTCGGATAGGGTCATAACGTAGGCTCTGATATCCTCGCTCTTGACCGAGCGGAGGAGGAACTCCTCGCTGCTTGCCTCCTGACCCCAGGCCACAAACTCGTCAATGTCGTGCATATAGTTGCGCACCGTCAGCGGCGAGTATCGTCGCTCGGCGGTGATGTAGTTGCGAAAACGCTCTATGATTAGCGAGTTAGGCATCGTTATCGGCTCTGGCGTTCGATGGATAGTATTTGCAGTTCGGCATCGGCGGCCAGCGGTTTGTGGACAACGATTGTGGCGTAGTAACGCTTGCCGCGCTTGCCCTTTTCGTTGAGTCGCCACGCCTTGCACAGGAAGCGGTAGTTCACGCCCGCCACAATCTGGGTGGCCACGTTCATCGGCTTATACTCCACACCACGCAACGAGGTCGTCGCGCGTTGGAATATCTCCTGCTCCTGCTCCGAAAGCGAGTGGGGCTTGGTGTATCCACCCACGACTTGTTGTTCGGTCTTGGATTCCGAGATTAACTCCTGCACCTTTTCGCACGAAGTGAAAGCGCAGAGCAGAAGTAGAAGAAGTGAAATTTTTATACTCTTTGGCATAGCTGTAATGCGATTTTATGGTTTCTTACTCCAAAGATAGCTATATTTTTGTTTGGGAATAAAAAATATTTGTATCTTTGAGAGTTAAAACGTAAATTAACTAACTTATACCCTAATAATTATGAAAAAATTATTGTTTACAATGCTTGCACTCTGCGCATTCTTGGTCGTAGAGGCTAAACCAACAGTGAAGAGCATCACCTCTCCTGATGGTAAACTCAAACTTACGGTTACTATCGAGAACGATATCCGTTGGAGTGTTGAGTTGGACGGTGAGGCAATCATCACCCCTTCAAAGGTGGCTATGCAGATTGGCGAGAGCGAGGTGTGGGGCGAGTCTCCACGTCTGCGCAAGGCGACAGTCGGCAAGATTAACGAGGTGATTCCATCGCCTGTTTACAAGAAGTCAGAGGTGTTGGATCAGTGCTCAACACTTACTCTTTCGTTCAACGGCAACTATGGCATCGAGTTCCGTGCCTACAACGATGCTGCGGCATACCGCTTCACTACAACTCGCAAGGGCGATTATACAGTAAAGAGCGAGGTTGCTGAGTTCTCATTCGAGAAGGATAACAACGTTTATTGCTCTTATACTCGTTCAAACAAGAACAAGACATTCGAGCAGCAGTACTTCCAGTCATTCGAGGGTCCTTACTTCATCGAGCCAATGACCAAGATGGGTAACAACCGTTTGATGTATTTGCCAGTGTTGGTTGATATGGGCGACAAGAAGGTTTGTATCACTGAGACTGATCTTGTGGATTATCCTGGTATGTATCTCTACAATGGCGACAACAACACATCATTGGAGAGCCACTTCGCTACTGTGCCTGATGAGGTTGAGCAGGGTGGTCACAATATGTTGCAGGGCTTGGTTAAGACTCGCAAGCCTTACATCGCAGCAGTAAATGGCGAGCGCACATTCCCTTGGCGTATCTGCTCAATCGCGCGTAACGACTTTGAGCTTTTGGACAACGATATGGTATTCCGTTTGAGCCATCCTAATGTGATTGGCGACACATCTTGGATTAAGCCAGGTAAGGTAGCTTGGGATTGGTGGAACAACTGGGGCCTTTATGGTCAGGACTTCAAGCCAGGTGTGAACAACCGCACTTATGAGTATTACATCGACTTTGCAGCTGCCAACGGCATCGAGTATGTTATCTTGGATGAGGGTTGGAGCGTGAACCTTGCTGCCGATATGATGCAGGTAATTCCTGAGATCGACCTCAAACATTTGATTGATTATGCTAAGGAGCGTGGTGTAGGTATCGTTCTTTGGGGTGGCTATTGGGCTGTGAACCGCGATATGGAGAACCTCTTCAAGCACTATGCCGAGATGGGCGTTAAGGGCTTTAAGATTGACTTTATGGACCGCGACGACCAGGATATGGTTAATTTCTATGAGCGTGCGGCTGCCACAGCGGCAAAGTATAAGTTGATGGTCGATTTCCACGGTGCTTACAAGCCTTGCGGTTTGTCGAGAAAGTATCCTAACGTAGTGAACTACGAGGGTGTGAACGGTTTGGAGCAGATGAAGTGGTCAGGTTTGGAGCTCGATCAGGTGACTTACGATGTTCAGATTCCTTTCATCCGTATGGTTGCTGGTCCTATGGACTACACTCAGGGTGCTATGCTCAACGGTACAAAGACTACATATCGTGAGAGCTACCACGAGCCTATGAGTCAGGGTACACGTTGCCGTCAGTTGGCTATGTATGTGATTTTCGAGTCACCATTCAATATGCTTTGCGACTCTCCTTGCAACTACGAGAAGGAGCCAGTATGTACTGAGTTTATCGCCGACATTCCTACCGTTTGGGATCAGACAGTGGCGTTGGATGGTAAGATTAGCGAGTATGTTGTGATGGCACGCCGTAAGGATGACGTATGGTATGTGGGCGGTATGACCAACTGGACTGGCCGCTACGTTGAGGTTGACCTCTCGTTCTTGCCAGCAGGTACATACGACGTTGAGAAGTATGTTGACGGTTATGAGTCTCACGTTTTGGCTCGCGACTTCCGTGTTGAGAAGCAGAGCGTGGACAACACCGCTAAGATTAAGGTTTGGATGGCCGCAGGTGGTGGTTTCACATTCAAGATTACTCCTAAGAAGTAATCCTTGCTTAAAGTGATAATTTAGGGATAGCCCACGACGGGTTATCCCTAAATTTTTTGTAACCGAGGCGGGCGTGTGCGCTGTGGGGCAGGCTATTCACTTTTTGCCTAAGGGCTTTTATTGAGTAGTAGGGCTTGTATGGTGCTCTTGTAAATATGCCGAGGCAAGGCTCTGTCATCAAAAAAGCCACCTCCCCGCAGGGAAGTGGCTCGCATTTCAAACCAGCGTAACTCCTATTTTACGCTGTGCTTGTAGAGCATATTCTGAGAGATTACTGCATTGAGTAGCTCGTCGCCTTTGACGCTGCTCTCGCCCGCGTAATCCATCATAACGATACCCAGACGACCAGGCTTTGACTTGATGTATGAGATAGCTTCTGGGTGGATATTCTTGGCGTGATCCTTGGGTGATGAACCGAATGACAGAATCTTGAAGCCTGCAAGCGAGGTGTGGTTACATAGCCACGCATTGCTCTGCTTCGACTTGGCCTTGTCGGCATATTTCTTGAACGAAGAGATCTTTACCGACTCCTCGGTGTCGCTGTCGTATTGGTCTTGCAGGTGGAAGGTTTCGAGTGACTCGCCCTGAATAGAGCCGATGGCTATCGTGCCGTCAGCGGTGTTGTCGGGCCACGCCGCGCTGAAAAAGCCGCCATAGATGGTGCCAGTGTAAGAGTCGCGCGAGATGATGAGGAGTTTGCCGCGCAAATCGCTCATCGTGAGGCTCTTCTTGAAGGCTATCAAGTTGTCGGCAAACGGAGCCAACTCGGCGCTCATACCCTTGCCCCAAGAATCTTCACCACTCTCGTTTTTGATAAAGGCGATGCAGCCCTGTGTTGGGTTGTCGCTCAGGAAATCAACAATATTGCTCAATGCTGTCGAGAACTTCACTCCCGTCTGGTCGGAGCCGTGATAGATGTCGAAGTTCTTGCCAGGACGCAAGTCAAACACTCTAACTCCTGCGCTGAGCTGCTGGCTGATGCTCAACGATTGGCAACGTGACATTTCAAGTGAGCAGGTCGCTGTTGCTGCATCGTGGGTACCTGCCAGACTAAGGTCACTTACCAACACATTGTCGGGGATGTAATTCATCCAGGTGGCACCTATTGGCTTCCACTCGGCCGATGCCAATGCTGGCAACTCACCAACCTCGATTGTCTGGCGTTCGGCCTGGGCCATTGTCTGCTCCAACTGGTGCTGCAACACCTTGCCACTTGATGTAATCAAATCAACCTCCAACGCCTCAAAAGCCACAGGCATCAGGAGCGCATAAAACACCACCTTGTCGCCAGCTGTAAGTGTCACGCCTTGCTCGCCATTGACTTGGAGAGCTATCACCGACGAGAGGTTGCTTGCTCCCGCCGCAGCCTCGAACTGCCACTCGGAACCGTCGTATGTGGCTACATAATCGCCTGCCACGGGTGTTGAGTCGGTAGAACGGATAGCAATGCGGTTAATCACCACATCTTCGCTTGCGGTGAAGGCAATGTCGAGCATTGAAAATGCAGGCTCAAAACCGAGCTCGACCAACTCGCTTGGAGCTACGCGCTCGGCGGCAGCCACCAACTTGATGTATGATTTGCTGGGTGCCTCGTTGGGCTTCACATCCTGCATCGCAGGGATTGAGAATGCTACGCTCTTGGGCTTAGAGATGGTTGTCTCTGGGTAGGCGGCATAGAAGTTATGGTTGTCACTCTTGCCCCAGTGCATTGAGTAGGTCGATTGATTGTGGCGACTCTCGCCCGATTTCACGCCACGAAGCGACAGTGTCTCGCTCGTAGCATTGGCAGCTTCGGCGCAATAGAGCGAAATCTTCTCGCTATTCTCCCAGGCCGTTGGCACCACTCCGTCATCATTTTGACCAAACGATGTCTTGGCTAAACCCTGGTCCAAGGCAAACTTGATTGCGCCCGTTGGCTTTGCTGGCTTTTCAGGCTCCTCGGGCTGATTGCCAGGTTTCTCAGGCTCACTCTCCTCACTTCCTCCACAAGCTACGGCCAGCAACATCATTGCCACCATAGCCCAACTCTTTAACATATCTTTCATTCTCCTTCTTTTATAAATTATAATTACTTTTCGTAGGTGGTTGGTCTGTCAATCGGGTAAGGCTCTAACTCCTTGAACCAGGCTCTTGGCATTACATACAAAATTAGGGAAAATCCACGACTCTAACAATATCAATTCTCAATTTTTGCAGCCAACCAGCAGCCTTTTGCGTTTGGAAAAATGTCGCAACGTGGGATGCTTGACGATTTTGGGGAGTTGGTGCAAGACAAGGCGGTAAAAAATCCCATTTTTTTGATTGTATTTCAGAATTGCTTTGTAAATTTGTAGTACTATGAAAGTATTGATTATAGAGGATGATGCTTCGTTGCGCGAGATTATGTGTCGCGTATTGCAACAGGAGGGGTATGTGGTCGAGACGGCTGCAACCTTTGCTGAGGCTGATAGTAAGGTGGCGGGATATAGCTATGATTGTATCCTGCTCGATATTATGTTGCCCGATGGCAATGGTTTGCGACTTTTGGAGCATATTCGTAAGTTGGGTAAGCGCGAGAATGTTATCATTGTGTCGGCCAAGGATTCGTGGGAAGATAAGGTCTATGGCTTGGAGAATGGAGCAGATGATTATCTGGCTAAACCTTTCCATACGGCCGAGTTGCTGGCCCGCGTGAGGAGTGTGTTGCGCCGCGGCAGGACTGCGGGCGAACTGGTGTTGCGTCTGGGTAATGTGGCGTTGCATCCCGATAGCCGCAGGGTGGAGGTCGGCGATAAACCTTTGACTCTGTTGAAGAAGGAGTTTGATGTGTTGCTCTATTTTATGCAACGCCCCAACCATATGGTAGATAAGGCTGTGCTGGCCGAGGCTGTGTGGGGCGATTATGCCGACGATGCCGATAATTTCCAATTCGTATATGCTCAAATCAAGAATCTAAGACGCAAGCTCACCGACGCCCAATCGACGATTGAGATTTCGGCTGTGTATGGTTTTGGTTATAAACTTTCGCAAAAGGATATTGAATAGATGCATCTGTTTTCTCGCATAGCACGCCGTTTGGCGGTGGTGTTGTTGCTGCTTATGACTCTGTGGGCAGCGCTGTTTTATTATGCTATGGTGGATGAGATACGCGACGAGGCCGACGATTCGTTGGAGCACTACGCGGCGCTCATCATTGCGCGCGTGTTGGCGGGTAGGGAGTTGCCCCAGATGGGCGATGGCTCTAACAATAGCTATATGTTGATGCCCGTGAGCGAGGAGTGGGCAGCGACGCATCCCCATTTGGAGTATCACGACGAAAATTTCTATATTGCCGATAAGAAAGAGGAGGAGCCTGCGCGTGTGATAACTGCTATTTTTGCAGATGAAGAGGGTCAGTATTACCAGTTGCGTGTGGCTACGCCCACGTTCGAGAAGAATGACCTTTTCGAATCGGTATTTATATGGATTGTGGTGCTCTATGTGATGTTGCTTGTCATCGTGTTGGGCTTGACGATGTATATTTTTTATCGCAATATGCGTCCGTTGTATGACCTGCTCCATTGGCTCGATAACTATCGACTTGGCAGTAAGCCTCAGCCAGTGCCCAATACGAGTAATGTGACTGAGTTTCGTCGTCTGGGCGATGCTCTGCAACGTGCTATCGACCGCTCGGAGGAGCTCTACGAGCGTCAAGCGCAGTTTATCGGCAATGCCTCTCACGAGTTGCAGACGCCGCTTGCCATCATCGGCAATCGCGTGGAGTGGTTGATGGATAATGCGCGACTTGGCGAGCAGGAGGTGGGCGAATTGTATAAGATAAAGCAGACGCTGTCGCGTGCCGTGAAACTCAACAAGACTCTGTTGCTGCTCTCGAAGATTGAGAACAAGCAGTTCCCCGAGAGCGTGGAGGTCGATTTGGTTACTCTTGTCAGGGATTGTGTCGAGAGTTTTGGTGAGATTTACGCCCAGCAGAAGATAGATTTTAGGCTTGATTTGCCTCAGAGCTTGACGCTTTGTGTCAATGAGTCGTTGCTGACAACGCTGGTGAATAATCTTGTAAAGAATGTATATGTCCACTCCTTGCCAAAGAGTAGAGCGAGTGTGGAGATTGATGGCTGCAAACTCGTGGTGAGAAACGATGCCGAGCATCCATTGGATGCCAGTCACGTCTTTGACAGATTCTATAAGGATAGCAAGAATGTGGGCTCGACGGGCTTGGGTCTGGCGTTGGTGGCAGCCATCTGTCGCTATTATTCGATGGGCCTGAATTATCGCTACGATCAGGGCCAGCACCTGTTTGTGGTGGAGTTAGATCCAATTGTAGTGAAATAAAATAACACTTTATACTAATATTTTTCCAAAATTACTATTTTTTCAAATTCGTTTCAAAATCGTGCACAATCTTTGTATCACAAGAGAAGGAGAATGTTAAACGAGAAAAAGTGAGAAGATTATGAAAAAGATGATTTCAACATTAGCAGTCTTGATGCTCGCCTTGGGTGTTGCTTGTGCTAACGCAGATCGTCCTATCAAGGCGGAGGAGTTGCCCGCAGCGGCACAGACTTTTATCAAAACGCATTTCCCAAATGCTAAGGTGTCAATAGCAAAGATTGACGAAGAGTTTATTGGTAAGGATTACGAGGTGATGCTCACCGACGGTACAAAGCTCGAATTCAACGGTAGCGGAGAGTGGCGAGATGTAGATTGTAAGTATAGCGTAGTTCCCGATGCAATTATCCCCGAGCAGATTCGAGAGTATGTCAAGGCTTCATATCCCGATGTTGCGATTTTGAAGATTGACCGCGATCGCAAACTCTACGAGGTGTCGCTATCGAATCGCCTGGAACTTAAATTCGATATGCAATTCAATTTGGTTGCTATTGATGATTAATTGATAATCTTTAAAGTTTGTTTAGATGGATAAATAAGAGGAAAAAAGAAGTTAGTAAAAAAGTGTTTTAAAGAAGATCATTGTAAATGGCAAGAGAGGCTGTCACCGCAACGTGACAGCCTCCCTTGTTTTTGTTTCAAATGCCTATTTCAGACGGTTGAGTGTCTGCTCGATCTCCTTTTTCAAAGGCTCACACTTGGTCGATATGGTCTTCAAACCACTCACAATCTCCGAGCGATAGAGAGATAGGTTGTACCAACCCAACGCCTCGGCAAAGGCTACGCGCACCTGCTCGGGCTCGTTCTCGTCAGCAATAGCCTCTACCATCTGTGGAGCCGCGTCGTGATACTGCGAATTGCGGAAGCCACGAATAGCGCTGATGCGCTTGGCAGGGCTAAGCTCTCGGTTGAAGGCATCCTCGATGTCGGATGCTCTGAGGCGCTGAGAACGGGCGATGGTTTTGCGGAAGTTGTCGAAATACTCCTCGGTGGGGTGACCCGACTCGGTGATGGCCTTCTCGACGGCGGCCTTAACAACCTCCTGAGGCATCACCTGCCACATATTGTTGAGCGTAAAGCCCACACGTTGGCTCTCGGGACGGTTGAGTGCTACATCGACACACTCGTCGAGCAACTCCTGGGCGCCAATCATCGAGGCGTAGCGTGCAGCGTTGCGGCGTACCAACTCATAACTATCGTAGTGCGCCTCGCTAACGGCTGTGATAAACTCCTCTTGCTCGCCACCATAGCGCGAGAGCAACTTCAAGCACTCCATACGGGTTGTTGAGTAGGTGCAAGAGCGATACTTCGCAAGCAAATCCTCGGCCGAGAGAAGGCCCGCATCGGCCAGGGTGCGCAGAGCCAAGCTCTGAACATCGGCATTAGGGGCATCAGCCAAGGCTCTCCAATAGGCGATATTATCCTTGTTGTTTGAACGCTTGCCGACGAATGACTTTGTCAGTATTTCCTGGCGGAGTGAGTTCTCGTCGTTTGGCAAGAAGCGGAACGCAGGGTCGCCAATGATGTGGCCCTCCAAGGTGGCAATCAGGCGGTTGTACTGACCCACGCGCACTCCGTTTGAAATCAGCCCCAACATCTCGTAGGTCCAGCGGTCCTGCAACACATTGACCGTGTTACCCTGAGCCACCACAGTGCGGCCCTTGCCGAATATATAGCTGCCAGCAACATAGCCCTGTTGGTGGAATGAACCGTTGTAGCAGGCGTTGAAAATCACAAAGCGAGGCATTGTGCGAAGCGAGTTAATCTCCTCCAATACCAAATCATCCTCATCCTTTGCTGGTTTTGAGGTAGGATTGTCAAACTCCTCGAAGAACTTGTCTGTAAGGCGATACTTCTCCTTGAAATAGGCCTTGGCACCTGGTACATCGCCATTCTCCTTGCGCTGCTCACGACGCAGGTAGTAATATACCTCATTGCGCAGAGTTTGGGCGCGACGTTCAAAGCCCTCGATAGGCTCCTCTCCATCAAGGTGCTGCTTGTCGGGCGAGCCGTGCTCGTTGAATATCATCACATCGACCTCGCGGCGCTCAATCTGGTCAAAGAGTTGCTCCTTGGCGTTCGTCATACGGAAGTTGAGCTGTGTGAGTTGAGCCACGTCGTTGCGCTCGCCGAGCTGAGGGAACATCTCGTCGATGGCCAAGCGCTCGTCCATCCACGCCACCAGGCAGTCGGAGTTGTAGGCTGCACCCGCATAGGTCACAACGTGGTCAATCTTCTCGTTGCGGCGACGCTCCATCACCACCTTGCGCAGATAACGGCTGATGGCCTGATACTTGTCGCCACCCATCTGCTCGGGGTAGAGGATACGACCCGAATAGAATGTGGGGTTGAGGCTCTGGGGTGAGCTCTCTTTGAGTTTGTAGTAGTGGCGCAGCGTGTTGAGTGAGTCGCGCTTGATGAACTCGAATTCCAGATTTAAGTCATCGTAATAGCGGTCGGATGTCACCGAGGCCTCCTCGATTGGGAAGCGCTCCTCGTTCATCTTGAATGCTGTGGTCATATGCTGGGCGTTCTGAACGCTCACAAATGGCACATCGCCGATGAATACCACACCCTCCAAAGGCATCTTTTTCAGATTCTTCTTGTATAGCGATTTCAACTCCTCGCGGATGGGCTCTGGCGAACTCCATTCGCCTGAAATGGTATATACAGCCAAGTCGTCACGACCCAGCGCTGCGCGGTAGGCCTCGACCTCCTTGCGGCAGTTGTCGTAGGTCTTGCTGTCGATGACAATGGCAAACGATGTGGGCTGCTTGTGGGTGGGCTGCTCAACAAAAATTTTTGTTGCTGTGGCAGCCGAAACCACCAGCGATGCCACGCCGAGCAAAAGTGTTAAAATTATCTTTTTCATCTTCTCTACTTTTTAGATGTTAAGCGCGAATAAGCGCGTGTTACTTCGCGAGTGAGTTCCTCCGACATACCGCCCTTGTCCAAGAGTTGCTTGCAGGTTGCGGCAATCTGCTCCTTATTAACCGAGATGTTGAACCAGGCCAGAGCCTCGGCCATCAATACGCGAATCTTCTCGCTCTCGCTTTCGTCGTCGAGAACCTTGCAGAAGGTGTCGGTGAATTGGTGGTAGGGGTGGTTCTTCAACGCCGCGATGTAGAATGGACGCCAACGCTTCTCCTCCTTGTCGGTGAAGTTGCGCAGGGCTGATGGCTCGCCGTTGTCGGCAGTCTTCTGATCTACATAGCGCAAAATCTCCTCCTTGTAACGCTCGGCATTGTGGAACGTAGCCTTCTCGAAACGCTGGTTGATTGCGGCCATCACCTTGTCGCGGTCGAAGCTCGCCAAGGCAAACGTGGTCTGGAACATCACGCGGATGGAGTTGTTGTCCTTGATATATGACTCAATCAGCAGCGGGATGAAATCCTCATCGCCCACCTGACCCATACGAGTCACGGCAATGCGGCGAATGAACTCATACTCGTCGCTCCACGCCTTCATCAAAATCTGCTTGTAGTTCTCATCATCCAGACGCTCCGACAGACGCATTGCTGTGCCACGCACAACGGCATAGGGTGACTGCATATACTTCTGCAACAATAGCTCCGATATGCCCTCGTAGTCGAGCTCCAATAGGCGTATCATTGCCAGACACTGAATGTCGGGAAGCTGGTTTGAGAGCTGCTCCACCCAGAACTTGGGGTCGTTGTTGTGAACGATGGTGTTGATGTTGTATCTCTCGGCCTCGGGCGAGAAGAATGCCAGCGTAGGATCGCCGTGGATGTGTGACTCCAAAATGTTTATGTGTTTGGCCCATACGCCTATGCGTGCGCCATAGCCCAAAAGACCCATCAAGTCGTATGATGTCTTGTCTTGCAAGACATTGACGCTGTTGGCCCAGCCGACAACACATTTACCTTCGGAGAAGATGAACTTTCCGGCGATGAAGTCGTCGTTGCGGAAGTCGCCATTGAAGCAGGCATCGAAGAATACCATACGCACATTTGGACGGATGTCGTTAATCTCCTCCAAGATGATGCCCTGTTTGAGGTCGAGTAGAGAATCCTTCTCAATCATCTCGGGTGCGGCGGCGTTGTTGTACCACACCGAATCCAGACCCCACTGCTCAGCCTGTTTGCGAGCCGACTCGGGGCTGCGGTGGTAGAGCGAACGGAGGCGGTACTCCATCTGCTCGATGTGCTCGTCAGTGGTGGCTGTGTAGGGGTCGCCCGACACATACATACGGAAGTAGTCGCCGTGCTGGTGGTAGATCATAAAGTCCAAATCGTCGCGGCGCATCTCGCGGATGCAGTCATACTTCATATATGGTTGCATAGTGTAGCGCGTGAAGCGTGCGTTGTTGCGGTGCTTGAAGCGGTCACCAAACTGTTCGGCAATAATCTGCTGCTCGCTGCGCCACGCAACGAGTGAGTTGGAGTGAGAGCCGTGGCCTGTGTAGGAGAGGAATTGGTCAAACTCATTCTTCGACTTATGCTCCTTGATAGCCTTTTTTAGGTAGGCCGACACCTGCGCATAGGGGTCGCCATTGCTCGCTTGGGGCTTGATACGAGCCGAGTAGATATCGCACTCAATATATTGTGGCGAGGTGGGATTCATCGCAAAGAAGTGCATCAGACCCTGGGCTGGGTCCTCCATACGGTCAAAGACCAGGTCGAAGTCATCGTAGTAGCGGTCAGATGGCACCGAGGCCTCCTCGATGGGGTGCTTGCGCTCGTCCATCTTGAAGGCGGTTGTCAGGTGCTGTGCACGCTGAATCATCGGGATGGGAATCTGACCCACAAATACGCAGCCCTCCAAGTTGTGGCTTTTGTGGAGTGAGATGATCTCCTCGCGTACCTGCTCGGGTGTGGTCCACTCCTCGGCTACGATGAGTGTTGGCAGACCCTCGCTCTCGATGGTCTGCTTGTAGAGCATAAGCTCGGGATGGCACTTCTCGAAAGTGACCTTATCGACAATGACGGCAAACGATGTGCTGCCCTCAATCGAGGGAGTTTCTATCTGCTTGGCCTGGGCGGTCAGACCAACCGTCAGGGCCATTATCGTCGCAAAAAATAGGATGTTAAATTTCATTTTTCTGTATCAATTTTACGTTCAAAGGCAACCCCGTTGTTGGGGCTGCCACGGAACATTATTTATCACGTTTTAGAACGTCAAGCCTGCCTTAATCATAAGCCAGGTGCGGCTGCCAAATGTGTAGTTTGCAGGGTTGGATGTGGCCTTGTGGTGGTCGAGTGTGGCCGCCACGAAGAGTGATGAACTATCGCCGAGGATGCCCTTGCGGGTGTAGCTCAGCTCGCCGCCAAACGAATATGCATCGCTCATAAGGAAGTGGTAGTCGCGCAAAACCATATCGGTGTAGATCATCGACGAGGCGTTGTTGCCTGTGTAGGTGTGAGCGCCATCGAGGTTGCTCTTCCAGCCGGCGTTCAGACCCAGCAAAATCATATTCTCGCCAAACGAGAAGTTTCTCTTGGCCTTGATGCCGAGGTCGAGGTTCTCGACCATCTGCTCGCTCAGAGGCAGGTAGTAGATATCCTCCAACTTCTCGTAGTGAGCCTCCAAGCCCACGAGCCATCGGTAGGCGTTGCCGCTGTCGTTGTTCATATAATCGAGGTTGAAGTTAAGCTGCTGGGTCGAGAAGTTAGAGCGCACACTCTTCGAGAGGGTAATCCACTGCGCCACTTCGTGGGATGGGTTCCAGACCTGAACATACTCAATGCCATCGAGGTTACGGTCGTAGAACTGTGCCTTGGCAAAGAGCGAGTTGCTATTGTTTATGCTCCACTTCAAGTTGGCTGAGAGATCCCATATCGTCTCGCGTGTTGTGCCGATAATCTTTGGGGTGGTGTAGTTGTTGTTGACATCCTCGACGGCAAACGAGTATTTACCCTCGATGAGCAGCGAGAGCTCCTTGCCCAGGAATGAGTACTGCACGCCGCCGCCGAGCGAGTTGGCGTTATAATCGCGCAGGCCCGAAAGTGTGCCGCCACCAATCTCGCCAGTGTTGAAGAAGCCTGGTGCTACCACCTCCCATACGGGCTGAGTCTTGATGCTTACCGAGTTGGCTGCTGTGCCGTCCTCACGACGTGAAAAATATGTGAAGTTGGCACCTATGGCGTGGTCGCCAGCCTTGAAGACCAAAGAAGGCGTAACCGTAACCTTCGAGAGCTGGACATTTGGACGTGGGTCCATCTGCTTTGCACCCTGAGCGTTTTCGTAATCCAGGCCAAGGCCGATAATCCAATGGTTGGCCAAAACGGGAGTTGCACCCTTCATACCGAGCTTGTAGCTCTGGTTAATCCAGTTGCTGAGATTTTGGTCGGCAATATAGAATGGGGTGCCACGCAGCGGGTCGATAAGCGAGGCGTTGAACGACGCATCTCGCACCTTCAAGCGCGAGTAGTCAAAGTAACCCCAAAGGAACATACCCTTCAAGTTATCCATTATGCCACCGCCATCGGTCGAAAAACCATAACCCGTGTTGTGGTTGCCAAGCTGGGTGCGCTTGAAATCGCCCTTTGTTGAGTTGTAGTTGATGCCGAACTGGCTGTAATATCCAATCTGGTCGAGTTGTGCACCAGCGGCATTGTCGGTGTTGGAGAACCAGAGGCTCTCCATCTTCTGTCGCTCAATGCTCTGCAACGAGGTGGTGTTGTGCTGGGCTATGGCTGTCGTAGCAAGCATTGTAACCGCAAAAGTGAGCGCAAGAAATCTGTATTTGATATTTTTCATAATTCTTTATCGTTTTTTTACGGTTATTACTCTGTGACCTTGCCGCCCCACGTTGGACGTCCTACGTTGTGACGACGCACCATAGGGGTGTCGTATATCTCGAAATCCTCGGTTGAGTTGTTGGTGTCCTGATAGATTGGTGAGCCATCTTCGCGGTAGCTGTCAATCTTACGGCAGATGCTCTTGCCGTTGTAGTAGCCATCAACCGATGCTGCACCCGAATCCAATACACCTGGAATACGCTTCATATCCAAGTCGTTAGGCGTAGGGATACACTCCAATGCGTCCAATACATCCTCGATAGGTACGCGCGCATACTGCTGACCGTTGCTACCCACCTGAGCCGATGTTGTAATGCCCTCCTTCCAGTAGTCTGAGTCCAATTCCAGATTCTGGCCTGGCTGGTAGAGTGCCAATGCCGAGCCATCGATCGAAGTCATCCACATCATAGTGCTGATGTAGCCCGAGAAGAAGACATAAGGCACATCGGGCACGTCGGGGTTGATGCGCTGTTGATTGCCTGTCCAGCACTCGAAATCCACGCCCTTGCGCAAATCAATAGCCGATGTGCCACCCGAAATTTCGATATGGTTGGCGGCCTCCTGGGCAAAGACAATAGACTCGCCAGGTTGCAATGGGTAGTCGTCACCATCGCCCTGAATCTGCCACAATGTGCGGGCATAGGCGTAGTTGTCCACGCCGTCGATGGCTGGCCACTCGGGCAGCGATGTCGTTGGGAACTCGGGCACAAGGTGAGCCAAGCAGAGGTGGTCGAGATAGACTACTTTGTTGGTGTTGTTGTAAATCTCGTAGAACTGGTCGCGGAAGTACCAACCCTCTGAACCAGCATAGAAAACCTCCTTGAATACGAGTGGCGAGTCCTTGATGATGGGGGTAATCAACACTTCGGATTGCGAAGCTAAGGCCTCCTCCACTGTGATGCTCTTCGAGAAGGGTGTGTTCTGTGCCAAGCCGTTGAGGATGTAGTTGATATCGTCGTAGGGCTGGATACCACGCACCACGATGTTGTAGATGCCTGGTATAACGCTCGCCTGGACGATGCCATCGCTGTTTACCGTAGCCTTGGTCTCGATCTGCTCAGCAAAGTTCACAAATGTGACGTCGAGTGTCTGATACCACTCTGCGGGAACTGCCACCTTGTCACCCTCCGACGTGGTCAATTCTCGGATGTTAATTTTGTAGGCAACATCAATCAGCTTGACAACCTCGGCCTCGCGCGCATCGTTCATCATCTCGGCGCACGACGAGCAGAAGAGTGCTATGGTGAGTATGGCAATGAAATAAATATGTCTTTTCATAACTCTGTGTGTTTTAACTATTTAATTGTGGCGTTGAGCGACAGTCCAAAGAAGAATGCGCGGTCGTTGCGGCGTGTGAACGAGCCTGGGGTCTTGCTACTCTCCCACAAAGGTGTGCTACGGAATGCGTTGTTGGCGTAGAACGAGATACGAAGGAAATCCTTAATCTCCTTGGTCACGTTGAGGTTCATACACAACACAGGCGACATATAGCTATCCTTGATATTGCGGCGCTGGTCGAGGTCGGGGCGCACGTCGAGTTTCTTGAACTCGTTATCGCCTAACATTGCCTCGTTGAAGTCGTAAACCTGACCATCGTTTACCGAGATGTACTTTGTGGCAATCTCGTCGTTTGAGTACTTGCTCCAAGAGCCCTCGCGCCAGATGACGTTGGCCGTAGCCGAGATTACAAAACCGATGGTTGGGATGTTGTGAACGGCTTTGAGGTTGGTCGAGAGATTCTCGTAGAACGAACTCTCGCGGCTGTCAAATACGCCCATATGGTTGTAGTAGTTGCCCGAGTTGGCACGGTCGAACGAGTAACCACTCTTCCAGCTCTCGGTGCGTGACCATACTCCGTCCAGGATGAAACGTGTGCGGATGGCGTCAATACGACCAAAGTCGATTGAGGCCTCCAAGCCGCGCGTCTCATATGCGGCATTGTTGGTCGGTCTGAGGAATGAGAGCAGAATCTTCTCGCGCGACTTCTCTTTCAGCGTAGGCACTGAGCCATCGGCTGGATACTCTGCAGCGGCATAGGTGACCATATCAACGCTTCTAAACGAGTCGAGTGTTGATGAGAACATATAGCCATTGTCGCTGTAATCCTTGAATGCAGTTACCTGACCCGACACCTGACCAATGTTGAAATCCAGGCCCACCTCATATTTCTGGGTTGTGGCCATTCTCAGGTTGCTGTTTGAGGTATCGAAGGCGTGAGTTGTCACGATCTGGAACTTCTGTTCGTCGGTTGCGTTGGAGGCTGAAGTGTTGTTGAAGTTCAAGAGGTCGAAATAGGCCTCCTGGGGGTTGAGCATCTCCAATGTTGGGGTCTTGGCCGTTACGCCATAGCCACCGCGGATTGAAAGGTGTTCAGGGATGATGTCAAACGATAGGTTTACGCGAGGTGCGACAACGTCGTCGAAACCGAAGATGTTGTCATAACGCAGACCCGCCACGATGTTGAGGTTACGGCTGCCCATTCGCCAAATGAATGACTCCTCGGCAAATAGGCCCAGGGTGGTCATAAATGGAATCTCATCGAAAGCACGCTCGCGCTGTGATGAGAGGTCGTTAGACGATGAGCGCATAGGGATGCTGCCGAAAATCTTGCCCTCGCCCACATTGCCGTCGTTACGCAGGTCGGCACCGAGCTTGATAAAGTGGGATGTTGGGCCTGCTGTGCCTGCAAAGTTAGCAATCACCTGGGCGTAGGTGTTCAGCTCCTTGCCGCGCACGCTATAATTGTACATATAGGTGTTGGGTGTGCGTGTAGCATACTCGCCCTCGGGGTTGGTTATGATGGTGCCATCCTCCAACGTTATCTTGCCGCCTGGTGAATTTGTCGTAACAGCGCCGTTGGTCTTTGAGTTGGAGAACGAAGCCTCGGCGTTGAGGGCCTGATCCTCGAAGTAGCTATCCTTGTCGGTGAAGGTGAAGGCAGCCGAGTACTTCAAATTGTTGAGCCAACCCTTGTCGAATGAGAATGTTCCCTTGGTGTTGAAACGCAGGCGATTCTCCTTCTGCAAGGCGTAGCGGTAGTCGTTCTCGTCGCCAGGAGTTGGGTTGGCCTTGTCGCGGTAGATACCCACCGAGAGTGATGAGTTGGTGTACCATTTGCCTATGGAGTTGGTGTAACCCACCTGGGCGTTGGTGCGCTCATAGTGGGAGTAGCCCTCGGTTGGCTTATACTGCGAATAAGAGTAGTCGGCGCTGTAATTCATAGCACCGGCCTTGCTGCCAGCCGAGCCGAGTAGCAGACCGTGGTTGGCCGATACTTGATAGAGGTTGGGGTTCATCGTGAGCTTTACGTTCAGCGGCGAACGGCCAGCCTTGGAGTTTACAATCACGGCTCCCGATGTGATGTCGCCATACTCCACCGATGCGATACCGCGGATAACCTCCACCGACTCGATGTTGTCGGTCGAAATCTGGCGCATATCGATACCCGATGTGGGTGTTGCCATCGCTGCCGAGCCAGGGGCGCCCGAGGCTGCGAAAGGCATCTTGCCTGCGCCGAGCGACTGCATATTGGCGTTGTTCGACATTGGGGCGCCATCCATAATGATGGCTGTGCCGAGGCTCGCGCCGCCACGGATAGCAAAGCTCGAAGCCTGGCTCAATGTGAGGGTGCGGGTGTCGGGTGTAGAGGCTCCTGGAAGTAGGCTCATCACGTCGGCCAGCGATGACGACTGGATGTGGTCCATCGCTGTGCGCGAGATGGTGGATGATGTCGCAGCACCAGCCTTGCTCGCTGTGGCTGTCACCACCACATCCTCTACCTTGAAGTTGGCGGGCACAAGTTCAAAACTGAGCGAGTTCTCGCCAGCCTTCACCTCGATTGGTTTGTCGAAGTTCTCGTAGCCCAGGAATGAGATGTTCACCTTGTGGGTGCCAGGGGTAATCTGCTTGATTAGGAAATAGCCTTCCGCGTTGGTTACAGCCTGCAATCCCGTTTCGGGGAGGTGTACCAGGGCATAGGCCACCGCCTGTTTGGTGTCGGCGGAGATGACCTTGCCATCGATGGAGGCCTTTTGCTGAGCGAACGACGGTAGGGCGAAGGAGAGCAACGCCACAAACGTCACAACGCAGAGCTTGGTGAAAATTTTCATATTCTTTATAATTTAAGTTTGTATCTCTTTTTTGGGGAGTTAATCGGGGCAAAAGTAGAGATTTAAGTAAAAAGCGACAATCCCCAAATGTGGGGAAAATGAGATGCCTAAATCATAGTGTTTTTGTGACTAACCCAACGGAGTGCAAACTTATTGAAAATCCTGTATTTATGCAAAATTATGCGTATTATTTTGCACTTTATGAGGGTTTTAGCGGCAGGATAGGGCGCGGATGGGAGTTTTAGGAATGGGGTGACTCTATTTTATAGAGAAAGCTCATCTTTGCCTCAATTTTCAGGGCAAATAGCGAGAATGATGCGAGGAAATAAATATGCAAAAGAGGGGCGGATTATTCGTCCTCGTTATTGCGAATCAGACGACACATACGCTCTCGGGCGCGGTGGATTTGGGTCTTGACCGTACCCATAGGAAGATGAAGTTTTTCGGCAATCTCCTCGTAGGAGTAATCCTCCAAAAAACGCATAATGAAAAGCGTACGATATTGCTCTGGGAGAGAACCTATATAGTCCTCAATCTGAGAGCGTTGCTGGCGGTTGATGAGACTCTCTTCGGGCGATGGCGACGAGGCTGCTGGGACCGAAAATTTCTCGTCAATCGAGATATCCTCCTGGCGTCGGCGCTCGAAGTCAATATGGGTGTTGCGGGCAATGGTGTAGATCCACTGTCCGAAGGTGTATTCGGGTGAATAGCGTTGCAGGTTGATATAGACTTTGATGAAGGTCTCTTGTAGCAAATCCTCGGTATCCTCGGCCGATGCAGAACGGTGTTGCAAAAGGCGTCGGATAGCTTCGCTATAACGGTTGAACAGGTACTCAAAGGCGATGTCATCACCCCTGAGCGAGAGCTCCACCAACTGCTTATCGTCGGCGATTATGTAATCGGCTATTTCCACGCTGTGAGGTCTTTACGAAGCATAATGATACCCAGGCAGAGCATCAGAATTGGGTTTGCCAAATCAAAGAGGAAAAACTTTGCAACCGCACCTCTCTCGCCCACGCGATTGGCGATAGAACGTATGCGCAGCGCTGCTACGAGATAGCGCAGAAGGAGCAATATGAGTGTTGCGATTTTGTACTCTAATGGCATAAAAATCAGCGCAGTGAGTGCGGTAAGGAATAGCAATGACTGGCTGCCTAAATCCCACTCGGCAGCGGTGAGGGCACTCTTGGGATAGTAACGCCACGCCTGGCCATAGTGACGCAGGCGGCCGAGCCACCAGCCGAGTCCGCCCCAAGCACGTTCAATGGTTGCACCTTTGGGAATCATCACGACGCTGACGTTGTTGCGCTTGACGATGCGCTGGATGAAGAGGTCATCCTCTCCGATATTCATACTCAGGTGGGTGAAGCCCTTGACACCGAAATAGAGGCTCTTGGTGAAACCTAAGTTGTGGCGTATGCCTCGATAGGTCTTACCCTCCACGGCGCGCGCAAGCCAGTACATCGAGAACTGCATATTCGACATTCTCATTAGGTAGTTTGCCAGACCCTTCTTCTTCTCGATGGATGAATAACCCACCACGATATCGCCACGCATAAAGGCTTTACCCATCATCGCAAGCCAGTGTGAAGATGCTGGTTTGCAGTCAGATGTGGTGATGATGATGTGTTCATTGTGTGCCGATTTGATACCGAGGTTGATGGCCTGCTTTATCGAGATTGGAAAGCGGGGATTGAAATCAAATTTTGTCACCGTGAGATTGGGGTGTGTCAGTCTCAAGCGCGAGAGCTCCTCAAAGAAGTCGGAGTCGTTGCCCACATAGACAATCACCACCTCGAACGTGGTGGTGTACTGCTGGTCGAAGACGTAGGGCAGGCGCTCGTCAAGGTAGGTGTAATCCTCGGAAAAGATTGGGATCACAATCGAGATAGGGGGCTCCTGATCTAACTTCTTCTTGCGGCGTGAGTTGCGGAATGAACTGATGCGACCATAGACTACTATGTAGTAGTAGAGTTGGACGCCGAACAGAATCAGAATGGCAACGCCCAGGGCGGCGCCTTGAACTCCATAGTGGAGAGTAATATTTTGGAAAAATTGTATCATTGGGATGTGGGTATTTGTAATCAATATCAAGGCAAAGATACTCTTTTCGTTAGAAACGCTACAATGAAGAATGAAAAAGATATTAACATTTTACTGCGAATTTTTGATGAAAATGAGCGGGTGAAAGAATATTCGTTGGTGGGTGCTGAGATTTCGGCCATAAACGCTCTTTTTTCGTAGAAAAAATTGTAACTTTGTCCGAATTATGTGCCGATGTGTTTTTGGTGCGAATAATTAGGTGAAAAATATGAAGTTTACATTGCAATATAAGGCCCCCGGCTCGAAGGCTCGTGCGGGTGAGATTACGACCGATCACGGAGTGATCCAGACTCCGATTTTTATGCCCGTTGGTACGGCAGCGGCGATGAAGGGAATCTTTCATCGTGACCTGAAAAATGAGGCTCACGCCCAGATTATTTTGGCCAACACCTACCACCTCTACCTCCGTCCAGGTATGGATATTATCGAGCAGGCGGGTGGTGTCCACCGCTTCTCGACGTGGGATGGCCCGATGCTGACCGATAGCGGCGGCTTCCAGGTCTTTTCGCTTTCGGATTGCCGCAAGCTCAAAGAGGAGGGTTGCCACTTCCGTTCGCATATCGACGGCTCGAAGCATCTCTTCACGCCCGAGAGCGTCATCGATACCGAGCGTACGATTGGTGCCGACATTATGATGGCCTTTGATGAGTGTCCTCCGGGTGACGCTCCCTATGACTATGCAGCCAAGTCGTTGGCTTTGACAGAGCGTTGGTTGGAGCGCTGCTTCAATCGTTACCACCAGACCCAGCCAAAATGGGGTCACTATCAGTCACTCTTCCCCATCGTCCAGGGTTGTGCATATCCTGAACTGAGAGCCAAGGCTGCCGAGAATGTCCAGCAGTACGATGCTGACGGTTATGCCATCGGTGGTTTGGCTGTGGGTGAGCCTACTGACGTGATGTACTCGATGATTGAGGTGGTCAATGCTGTGTTGCCCGAGAATAAGCCTCGTTACCTGATGGGTGTGGGTACGCCAATCAATATCTTGGAGGGAATCGACCGCGGTGTGGATATGTTCGACTGTGTGATGCCGACGCGTAATGGCCGCAATGGTCAGATCTTCACTTCGGAGGGAGTGATTAACCTGCGCAACAAGAAGTGGGAGAACGACTTCTCGCCACTCGATCCTAACGGCGTGGCCTTTGTCGATAAGCAGTACACCAAGGCTTATGTCCACCATCTGGTTGTTTGCAAGGAGATGATGGCGGCGCAGATTGCATCGCTTCATAATGTGGCCTTCTATCTGTGGCTGGTGGGCGAGGCCCGCAAGCATATCATCGCAGGCGATTATGCCGAGTGGAAGCAGGTGATGGTCGAGAAACTCGGCCGTAGATTGTAGAGAGAGGCGGTCAAATAATTGATAATGAATGAGAAAATGAAAATATCGTTTCCTGGTATAAAAATCATCGATAGGTACATCCTGCGTAAGTTTCTTGGAACCTATCTCTTTTCGATTGCCCTGATTACGGTGATCTTGGTGGTTTTCGACTACGCCGAGCGTGTCGATAACTTCACCGAGTCGCACGCCCCTTGGTCGGCGATTATCTTTGACTACTATCTGAACTACATTCCTGAGTTCATCACTCAGTTTAGTGGTTTGTTTACCTTCATCTCGGTAATCTTCTTCACCTCGAAGATGGCCTACCAGACCGAGATTATCGCCATCCTGTCGGGCGGTGTGAGTTTCCGCCGTCTGATGTGGCCCTACTTCTTGGGCGCTTTTGCCATTATGGCGTTGTCGCTCTCGCTGAATCTGTGGATAATTCCGCCTTCGCAGGTGAATTGTGTGAACTTTAAACGTGCCTATTTCAAAAAGTACAAGAATGAGCAGTATGACCGCCACATCTATCGCCAGGTGGCTGAGGAGGAGTATGTCTATGTGAGAGGCTTTGATAATGACAATACGGCCGAGTTCCTCAGCATCGAGCAGTATGAGGGTACGCAAATCAAGTCAACACTCGAAGCGTCGAGCGTGACGGTTGATCCCCAGACCAACCGATGGAAGGCGCAACGATATATCACACGCCGCATCCTGGACGATGGTCGCGAGGAGTTTACCCAGTTGCGTGATCTGGATACGGTGATTAACCTCGACGTGAGGGAGTTGGGACGTGTGGCCGAGACGGTCAAGACAATGAAGATTGGCGAGCTCAACGACTTCCTCGAACAGCAGCGCCGCAAGGGCTCGGATTCGATTAATATCATCGAGGTGGCTCAGCATACACGCTTCTCGTATCCTATGGCAACCTTTATTTTGACTCTTATCGGTGTGTCGCTCTCGTCACGCAAGGTGCGTGGTGGTACGGGTCTTCACATCGGTATCGGTATTGGCTTGTGCTTCTCCTACATTATGTTCAACCGTGTGTTCGAGGAGTTTGCCAAGAGTGGTGCGCTGCCTGTGTGGTTGGCGGTGTGGATGCCCAACATAATATTTGCCGTCATTGCGGTTTATCTCTATCGTAAAGCACCAAAATAATGAGCAGTTGGCAGGAAATAGCACTCCGTACGGAGGCAGGCGAGCGACTCTCCCCCGAGGATGCCTTGACTTTGTGGCGCGAGGCTCCGCTGTGGCGATTGGGTGAGTTGGCCATAAAGCGCAAGCGAGAGATTAGCGGCGACAAGGTTTTCTATAACAGGAATTTCCATTTGGAGCCTACCAATGTCTGCGTGTTTAACTGTAAGTTTTGTTCATTCCGCCGCCAGAGGGGTAGTGCCGAGGCGTGGGAGTGGACGATGCAGCAGATGGAGGAGCAGGTGCGACGTTATGTGGGTAGTGGCGTTACGGAGGTGCATATCGTTGGAGGAGTACACCCCGACCACGATTTGGATTACTACTGCAACCTAATATGCCGTGTGAAGAGCATCTTGCCCCAGGTAGCAGTGAAGGCTTACACAGCCATCGAACTCTCGTATATGATTCGTAAGGCGGGTTTGTCCTCGCGTGAGGGATTGCAGCGATTGATTGATGCTGGTATGGATGCCATACCTGGCGGTGGTGCCGAGATTTTTGACGAGCAGGTGCGCTCGAAAATATGCCCCGACAAGGGCTCTACGGCCGAGTGGTTTGACATTCACCGTACGGCTCACGAGTTGGGAATCAAGACCAACGCGACGATGCTCTATGGTCACATCGAGAGTGTGGAGCATCGCATAGACCACCTGATGCGTCTGAGAGAGTTGCAGGACGCAACGGGCGGATTGAATGCCTTTATTCCACTGAAATATCGCAATTTCGGTAATTCGATGTCGGAGATTGGCGAGGTGGCCGTGACCGATGACCTGCGTACGTTGGCTATGAGTCGTCTGATTTTGGATAATGTGCCCCACATCAAAGCCTACTGGGTGATGTATGGTAAGCAGACCACCGAGATGGCGCTGATGTTTGGTGCCGACGACGTGGATGGAACCATTGACGATTCGACCAAAATCTACTCAATGGCCGGTGCCGAGGATAGCCGCCCAAAGATGAGTGTCGAGCAGATGCGCGAGATGGTGAGCCGTGTGGGCTTCCGTGCTGTGGAACGCGACACGCTGTATAACGAGATTTAACAAACAAAAAGTTTTTCATAAATGGAGAATAGACCTATGCGACCCCGCCGTGCGCCCAAGAAGGTGGTAAAGAGGAGTTGGATTGCAAAATTAAAGACCAAACCGGTTATCTATAACGCTGTGCTTATCGCGTTGTCGTTGTTGGGAATCATCGTTTTGTCAAGCCTGATGATGAATATCATCACACGTCACGGTAGCCATCGTACGGTGCCCGATTTTATGGGTGTGAAGATTGCTCAGGCCGAGCGTATGGCCAAGGAGTCGAAGTTGGAGATAATTATCAACGACTCGTTGTTTGTGCCTGCCTACGAGGGCGGTATCGTGTTGGACCAGTTGCCAAAGGGTGGCGTGGAGGTCAAGGCTGGCCGTAAGGTCTATGTGACCATCAACTCTTTCCGCGAGAAGATGGTGCAGGTGCCTTATGTGGCTGGTCGTTCGTTGCGCCAGGCCAAGAATATGCTTGAAGTAGCTGGCTTGGGTATCGAGAAACTTGTTTATGAGGAGGATATTGCTACCAACTATGTTTTGGGCGAGTATGTCGGCGCTCAGCAGGTAAGCGAGAATAGCCGGATGGAGATTGAGATGGGTTCGGGAGTTATTTTGAAGGTCGGTGTGCAGCCCGAGCAGAATACCACCATCGTGCCTAAGGCCATCGGCCACAGCTTGCAGACGGCCAAGAGCCGCTTGTGGGAGCAGGGCCTGAATATTGGCAAGGTGAACTTCGACGAGGGTATAAATCTGCTGAATCAGAAGAATGCACGAGTATATCGCCAGTCGCTTTCTCACAACTCCACGGCCAACCTGGGTGCTACGGTAGATTTGTGGCTCACGCTCGACGAAAAGCAGGTAGAGAAGAGTAGTGCTGCATCTGACAAGGCTGCGCGCGAGTTGGAGGAGGAGCGCTTGAAGGCCGAAGAGGCTTTGCGTGACTCATTGGAGCAGGCATCTGCTGTGGAGCGAGAGCAGCAGATCAAGGCATTCGAGCAGAGTAGCCAGCAGGCGGCCAACGTAGTAGAGACCGAGGAGGACGAATTTTTCCAATAGAAATTGAGTATGCAGGAGATTTTAGAAAAAGATATTGAGTTGCAGCCTTTTGATGAGTTGCAGGAGGTTGAGGGCTCGGACGAGATGTATGAGCATTTTGCCATCACCGTCGATAAGGGCCAGAAGATGCTGCGCTTAGATAAGTTTTTGGTAGATAGGATGGAGCACTGCTCGCGCAATCGCATCCAGACGGCTGCCGACAGTGGTAACATCTTGGTTAATGGTGTGCCAGCCAAGTCGAGCTACAAGGTCAAGCCCCTGGACCGTATCACGTTGGTAATGCCATACCCCAAGCGCGAGTTGGAGATTATTCCCGAGGATATTCCACTCGATATTGTCTATGAGGATGATGAGCTGCTCATCGTGAACAAGGAGGCGGGTATGGTTGTCCACCCAGGTTGCGGAAATTATAGCGGCACGCTGGTAAATGCCCTGACCCACCACTTGAAGGATCTGCCACTCTTCCAGGATGGCGATATGCGCGCGGGATTGGTGCATCGTATCGACAAGGATACCTCGGGCTTGCTCGTGGTGGCCAAAAATGAGCGCACCCACGCACGTCTGGCCAAGCAGTTCTTTGACCATACGATTCATCGCCGTTACATTGCTTTGGTGTGGGGTAACTTGGAGCAGGACGAGGGTACGATTGTGGGTAATATCGGTCGTAGTCCCAAGGATAGGTTGCAGATGTATGTCTTTGCCGATGGTAGCGATGGCAAGCACGCAGTCACACACTACAAGGTGTTGAAGCGCTATGGTTATGTGACGCTGGTGGAGTGTCGCTTGGAGACAGGTCGTACTCACCAGATTCGTGTACATATGTCGTGGCAGGGTCACCCATTGTTCAACGATCCTCGCTATGGCGGCGACCGTATCTTGAAGGGTACAACATTCTCAAAATACAAACAGTTTATCGAAAACTGCTTCTCGCTGTTGCCACGTCAGGCGCTACACGCTCGTTCACTCGGCTTTGTGCACCCAACAACGGGCGAAGATATCTACTTCGAGAGCGAGCTGCCTGAGGATATGAAGGCGGTGATTGCCAAGTGGGATACCTATGTGGCATCGAGAAATATAGAGGAGGAGTAGGCTTTTTTGTGGGGTTATATACAGACTAACTAAATATCGATTGTTATGCAAAGGAGATTTTTCGTATCGCTGTTGATTCTCGTTTTGAGTCTAATGAGTCTTACGGCGAAAGCGCAAGTGTCGTTGCGACTTGTCGTGGATGCTCCATTCTGTCTTTATGCAGAAGAGCCATATAAAGAAATGATGTGTGATCCTGTCACATACTGTACACTGCCCAAGGGTACGATGGTAGAGATTCTTGGCCATAGTTGGAGGAACCATTTTGTCCAGGTTTCACTCAGCGATGGTAGTTTGGGTTATATTCCAACGCTGGCAGTTGCTTTTAGTGATGTGTCCGTCACAATCAATGGTGGAGAATGGGTGGATTCAAGTGCAGGACTGCGCGGAGGAGTATATAAGTTGCATTCAATCGAGGGGTGGAAGGATTTTCAACCCAAGGCCTTTACGCTGAAAAACGAGAAGGGTAAATCTTTTAGACTCGCACCAAGTAGCAATATTTTGGTGATGTCTAAATATACGAAAGTCTTGGAGATGTTTGGTTACGGAGACTTCTTTGAGCGAAATATGATTCCTTACTATAAGGAGGACCGCGATGATAAGGTGATTCGAATGAGTCTCAAAGATGGGGAGTTGCCAATGACGCTGTTGGGCTGCTCGAAGAGTTACATCGATAATCTGTTGAGTCCGCCGTTGGGTTATGCGGGACCGTCGGTGAGTGAGTATGATGGTTATGTCTATGGCTTTTACGAGAATGTTATCTGGCCAATGTTTGAGGAGGTGCGAGATAACTTTTGGGGTGCCGGTATCCTTATATATTATGATAAGGAGCTGACAGCTGTGCATATGGAGAAGATGCCTTGGACATTCGATTTTAAGCCCGTTCATACTAAATTGCGAGCTCCTAAGCAACCCGTACAGGAGATTGCAGCAACGGCTGTGGATGATCTCGCCAAGGCAAAGAGAAAGCCCAGGTACAAGGAGGCTGCACCTCTGGTCGAGACGTACTCTGCTCCTGAGGGAATGCAGTCCACGGTGATTGATATGATGTATATCTTTGAAAATAAGTTTGGCATTACCAATCGTTGGGCAATATTGGGTATTTTGTTGGCTGTATTGTTGGTAATTCAGGTATTTGCCTATATCATTGTTCGAAAGTTCTACACCGGACCAAATAAGTATATCGGTGTGGTTACATTCCTCTTTGTGTTGCCATTCTTGGTTTATGCGATGATTTATGTGGGTAGATTCTATATCATAGACGCAATTATCGCTCTGTTTATGGTTATGGGATGCTCGCTCTATGGCTCGATATTCTTGTCTGTCGATGCCGATGAGAATAGATGTGATAGATGTCGTTCTTGGCTTGGTACATTAAAATACAACTTTAAGGGCGGCGTAGTTAATCAGGAGCGCGGCAAGAGTGATGGCAAACCTTCGGCAATTATGGTTAGCGCTACGAGTCTTGTCCCCAGCGTGTCGTCACCTTCATCAAAATTAGGATGGGGAACCTTGCTGAGTCGTTCAAGTAATAGTGCAGTGGTGGATGGTGTCCGACATACAGAAAGTAGCCGTGAGTGGAATTTCAAGACAACAGTTACGATATCGTGGAATAGCACGATGAGGTTGAAATGTCCAAAGTGTGGCCACGAGTGGAATTGTAATGCTGGATATAGTGAAGAGGTTCCTGGTCCAATATTCTATACGGTATATAGTGACTCATCGAGCGAATGGAAGGAGACTGAGACTATTCAATGGGTACGCAGATCTGATGGTACGGTTGTTCACGAGGAGTCTCACGATATTGATCGTTCAAGCAGTAGCAGTAGTGTGTTGAGTAGGCAGTATGACTTGAAAATTTACAATATTTACCTTAATCGCTATATTAATGGCGACAAGTCGGCTCTGTATGAGTATGAGCGTCTTCGTTTGGGGCATTATGATGGAGTTGATGAGGATTAAAGATAAAGAAATTGTAAGTTTTAAGATATGTCGTTTTTACCAACTACCATAAAGGAGGTGCGTGCTTTGGGGTGGGATTATATTGATGTAATCCTATTTACGGGCGACGCATATATCGATCACCCGGCCTTTGGCGCAGCTGTGATAGGTCGTCTGTTGGAGGCTGAGGGCTATCGTGTGGCTATTGTGCCACAACCCAACTGGCGCGACGACCTGCGTGATTTTACCAAGTTGGGCGCCCCACGTCTGTTCTTCGGTGTGTCGGCTGGTGCGATGGATTCGATGGTGAACCACTATACGGCCAACATACGTCTGCGTAGCAACGATGCCTATACGGCTGGCGGTAAGGCGGGTTTTCGTCCCGATTATGCCGCTACTGTCTATTGTCAGATTCTTAAAAGGTTGTATCCCCACGTTCCCGTGGTGGTGGGTGGTATCGAGGCTTCGCTTCGCCGACTCACGCACTATGACTATTGGAGCGATAGGTTGAAGCCTTCGATGCTCATCGAGAGTGGTGCCGATTTGCTCATCTATGGTATGGGAGAGAGGGTAGTGCAACAGGTGGCGCGTGCGATGCGTAACGGCTACAACGCCAAGTTGCTCAGGAAGATAAATCAGGTGGCATTCGTGGCAGACCGCAGCTATGTCGAGCGATTGGACCCTGCCACCACCAAGATATTGCACTCGTTTGAGGAGTGTGAGCAGGATAAGCGCGCCTTTGGCGAAAACTTTGTCGAGGAGGAGTTGCTTAGCAACGTGATGGAGCCTACGACAACGCTTGTTGAACAGGTGGGCGAAAAATATGTGGTTGTCACACCTCCCAATACCACGCTCTCGACCGAGGAACTCGATCACTCGTTCGACCTGCCTTATGAGCGTGCGCCTCACCCCCGTTATCAGGGCAAGGGCGACATCCCGGCTTGGGAGATGATCAAGCACTCGATAAATATCCATCGCGGTTGCTTCGGAGGTTGTGCTTTCTGTACCATCTCGGCACATCAGGGTAAGTTCATCAACTCGCGTAGCGAGCGTTCTATCTTGGCCGAGGTTGAGAAGGTGGTGAAGATGCCCGATTTTAAGGGTTATCTGTCGGATGTGGGAGCGCCATCGGCGAATATGTATCAGATGGGTGGAAGGAATAAGGAGGCTTGCCGCAAGTGTCGCCGACCATCGTGTCTGCATCCCAAGATTTGTCCAAACTTGGATAATAATCATCGCCCGTTGCTCGCTCTATATGAGAAGATTAGGGCTGTGAATGGAATCAAGAAGGCATTTATCGGCAGCGGCATACGTTATGACTTGTTTGACGATTCGCCATACTTCGCTACGGTGGTTAAGCACCACACATCGGGCCGATTGAAGGTTGCTCCCGAGCATACCGAGGATCACGTTCTGGCGCTGATGCGTAAGCCGTCGTTTAAGATGTTTGAGCAACTCAATAGCGATTTTCACGCTATCTGCCAGAAGGAGGGTTTGCGTTATCAGTTGATTCCTTATTTTATCTCGTCGCATCCGGGTTGTCGTGAGTGCGATATGAAGGCATTGTCGGAGCGAGTGTTGGGACGTCTGCATTTCGATTTGGAGCAGGTGCAGGACTTGACGCCTACGCCTATGACGCTCTCGTCGGTGATGTTCTATACGGGCGAGAACCCTTATACGGGCGAGAAGGTCTATGTGGCTCGCTCGCAGGATGATAAGCGTCGTCAGAAGTCATATTTCTTTAAGGATGGCAAGGGTGCAAACGTTGGTCGAGGAGCAAGGGATAGTCGAGGCCCGAGAGATGTAAAGCCAGGAAGAGATGACCGAGCAGGAAAGTTCGCCGCAACCCAGCAAACGGGCCGAGCAGAGAAATACCCTTCGAAGGGTGCGAAACGAGTATTTTCAAACAAACGTAAATAGATTAAGCTATGAAGAGATTGTGTGTGATGATTGTCGCTTTGATGTGTGTGGGAGCGTTCTCTATGGCTACCAACTCAATCTGGGCGCAGGAAAGCAAGGGTGTTAAGGTGAAGTCTCTGAACACCAAGAAGTGGAAGAAGTATGATGTGGGAAGCATCCGTTTCCACGATAAGGCGACCCATACCGAGGGTTCGCAGATTTACAACCGCCTAATACCCAACCCCGAGGAGTATATCTCGGAGTGTGCGCGCGAGGTGTTGGCGACGCTCTATTTCTCGCCCAAGGATAGCATCACGCCCGTGAAGTCCATCTACTACACATTGGAAGATAAGGAGGGTGTGTCGGCAAAGGGCGGCGGTCGAGGTCGTGTGCATATCTTTTACAGCACGCGTCACATCGAAAACTCATACCGCGGCAAGGGTGATGATAAGGTGATGTTTGAGACGCGCGGCGTCCTGCTTCACGAGCTTACTCACGCCTATCAGCTTGAACCTCAGGGTATAGGCTCGTATGGTACGAACCGTACATTCTGGGCCTTCATCGAGGGAATGGCGGATGCTGTGAGAGTGGCAAATGGCGGATTCTATGGCGAGAAGGATCGTCCAAAGCGTGGTCACTATATGAATGGCTACCGCCACGCGGGATATTTCTTTGTATGGATACGCGATAACTATGATGCCGACTTCTTACGCAAATTCAATCAAAGTACGCTGCACGTTGTGCCCTGGTCGTTTGATGGCGCAATAAAGCACGTCTTGGGCGAGGAGTACGATATCGAAACGCTGTGGCGAGAGTATCAAATAGCAGTGGGAGATATAAAGGAATAAAAAAGAGAGGAGCAGTCTAACAAGTTGATTTCTGCGTTTTATTCGCCCTCAAATGCTAATTTACGCCAAGTAAACTTCGTTTTTCGGGCTTCGTAAGCCTTGAAATACCTCTTGTTATACAACTTCAAACAAAAAGGATGTGACCCAATCGGGCACATCCTTTTTGTTATTGATGGGAATATTCTTTACAACTCCAACAATCCGTCGGGCAGGACAAACTTTATCTTGCGCTTGTCGAAGTCAATCTGAGCGATGAACTCCTCGGCGGCGGGGATTAATCTTTCGCCCTGGCCGAAATCTACACCAAAAAGTGGGTTGAGCTCGCTGTCGTAGTAATCGACAATCTCACCACGCAACTTGCCAGCCGTGACCTTGAAGCCGATGAGATCCTCCATATAGAACTCGTCATCGTCGCGCTCATCCTCCAACTCCATATACAATTCCTTGCCGATGAGTTCCTCGGCACGTCGTGGGGTGTCGAAGTCGGCAAACTCGACATTGGCTCCCGCCACTCCGCGGCGCTCAAAGCGGTCGCAGTAGATGGGTACGGCAAGCGAGTTAATCTCCGCAAACAAGGCATCGCTCTTGGGGTCGAAATCCTCGGGGAATGTGGTATAGAGTGTCACCGACACGCCTCCTGTGTCGGCCTGTCCGAATAGCTTGCCCACGCGGGCTACGGCTGTAAAATTATCTTTCATAAACATCTGATGGTGGGTTAAAAAATAGGACTGCCTAAACACTTTTTAGACAGTCCCTTTCTTAAAAGAAGCTCCGAAGAACTACTCTGCTGACTCAGCAGCTGGCTCCTCAGCCTCAGTTGCCTCAGCAACAGCAGCGGCAGCCTTAGCAGCGATAGCAGCAGCACGCTCCTCCTTAACCTTTGTTTCAGCAGCCAAAGCAGCGTTCTTAGCGTTCTTAGCGTCAGAAGCGAGCTTGTTTACCTTAGCGGCAATCTTACCCTCCTTCTCGCCAAGCCACTGGTTGAACTTAGCCTCAGCCTCAGCAGCAGTGAAAGCGTTCTTTGCTACACCACCCAAAAGGTGCTTCTTGTATAATACGCCCTTGTACGAGAGAATTGCTCGACAAGTATCGGTAGGTTGTGCGCCCTTAAGTAACCAATCCAAAGCTCGGTCGAACTTCAAATCGATTGTAGCAGGATTCGTGTTAGGGTTGTAAACACCCAATTTCTCGATAAACTTACCATCACGTGGCGCTCTGCTATCTGCGGCAACGATGTGGTAGATAGGAGCACCCTTCTTACCGTGACGTGCCAAACGAATTTTAACAGCCATTTGCTATAAAATTTTAATTATAATTAATAAACGCAACCCTACGCTTTCGGGGTTTGGCCGCAAAGGTAAGCAAAATAAATTCAATATTCAAAAAATATAATAAGAAAATTTGTCTAAGTGATGAATTATGTGTATATTACAGAAATTTTGTTGGTCAAGCGTAAATGCTTATATTTGCAATATTGGATTAACCTAAATAATGAGTAAAATGAAAAGAATATCTTATCTTGACTACATTCGTGTGGTGGCGTGTTTTCTGGTGATGTTGGTACATTCAAGTGAGTATTTCTATGGATTTATACCACCCGAGTTGTTGGAAGATGGTGCTGCGGCATCCAATTTGGCGGGTCCCAAATCCTATCTTTTCAGTGAGGCCGATCGCTTGTGGGTATCACTCTATGATGGATTTTCGCGCATCGCGGTGCCATTGTTTATGATTGTGTCGGCGTTCCTGCTGGTGCCGATGAAGGAGGAGCAATCGACGTGGGATTTCTACAAAAAGCGTTTTTTGCGTGTAGTGCCACCAATCGTGGCTTTTATGTTGATTTATAGCTTGTTGCCACTCGTGTGGGGCGGTATGGAGTGGTCGCAGTCGTTAGGTGATTTGCAGCGTCTGTGGCTCAACTTCCCTTCGATGGCGGGTCACTTCTGGTTTATCTATCCGTTGCTGGGCTTGTATCTCTTCATCCCCGTAATATCGCCTTGGCTGAGGAAGGCTACGGCGAAGGAGGAGTTGTTCTTTATCGGATTGTTTGCACTCTCGACCTGTATGCCATTCATCAATCGCTGGGTAGGCGAGGCGTGGGGCCAGTGCTTCTGGAATGAGTACCATATGTTGTGGAACTTCTCAGGTTACCTTGGCTATCTGGTTTTGGCTCACTATATTCGCTACCACCTTAATTGGGAGCGCAGCAAGCGTTTCTGGATTGGCTTGGCGGCATTCCTGGTGGGTACCGCTACTACAATCTGGTCGTTCTACGTTCAGGCTACGCCAGGCGAGGTGCACGTTACGCCTGTTATCGAGGTGGCGTGGGCATTCTGTACCATCAACTGCGTGGTGGCTACCTTTGGAGCATTCCTGCTCTTTACCTGCATCGAGCAGAACGAGGCTCCGAAGCTCATTACAGATATGTCGAAACTCAGTTTTGCAATGTATCTGATGCACTTGTTGTGGCTCGGATTCTGGGTTAATGTCTTCAAGGAGGGTGCTTTTTGCCAGGGGTTGGCATTGCCTACGGTGGCGGCCATCCCTGTGATTGCGGTTGCGACGTTTGTGAGTTGCTATGTGACTTCAAAGTTGGTGTCGTATATCCCTGGCAGCAAGTGGATTATAGGATAGGCGAGTGCGCCTAACAAGGTGATTTCTGTGTCGCGCTCTGATGGGTAGTGTTTACATAAGTTTTAGTGTGCTTCGCTTGCCCAACAGAACAAGTCTTGAAATTCCTCTTGTTATACACACTTAGGCTAATTGATAATAATGATTTATGTGGGGGTGTTGTGTGCACCCCCGTTTTATGAAAATTTATGGCACGAGGAGGAAATCAAAACAGCGCGTATAAGGAGCGCAACTTGGAATTTTTGGAGGAGTATGCCCAGCGCGATGGCGTCAAGGTGATGTTTAATGGTGTGATGTATCGTGAAATCACCAAGGGTAAGGGCGATAAGCCTACGCCCAAGGCGATGATTACGGTGCATTATACGGGCAAGCTAATCAACGGCAAGGTCTTTGACTCCACCCAGCAGGGTCGTCCAGCGACGTTTAAGCTCAACCAACTAATCGACGGCTGGCGCACAGCTCTGCGCGAGATGCCCGTTGGCTCGCGTTGGGAGATTGTTATCCCCTTCAATCTGGGTTATGGAGCCAAGGGTGCTGGCGTGATAAAACCATTCTCTACGCTTATTTTTGATGTGCGACTGATTGCAGTGGGGCAGTAGGGGATTTGTATATTGCAAAAAGAAAGGCTGTCTAACTTTCGGGTTAGACAGCCTTTGCTATTTATGCGGACATAGCCTATTTGTGCTCCAATGAGTTGATGAGCTTGTCGAGAACTGCGTGGCGCTCGCTGTACCAAGTCTTCATATATGAGGTCTCGGTGTCGAGGTCGCCGTAGTAAACATCCTCGTAGTTCCACTTCGAGCGCTCCTCCTTGTCGATAGCTCTCCAACGGGCAACCTCACGATTCATTGCACCCGATGCCTTCTGAATCTCGGCATAAGAGTCCACAATCTTGTTGAAGTTGCTTGGCGAGAGGGCACCATTCTTAATCTCCTGCCAACGATCGTAGATCATCTGGTGGATGTTAGCTGGGTTCTCGTCGATGATACGCTCGTGGAAGTAGAAGCGTGTGCCGCTACCATTGTTACCGTGGCCAATCACCCAACCCTTCTTGTAAGAAGACTGATCCTGCTTGGCTGGCTCCTTGTGGCGGTCCCAGTTACGGCCGAGTGAGCCGTCCAAGTCCCATACGCCGTGGATTACCTTTGGTGCAGTCTTGATGTTGCGGATAATCCAGAATGTGTTACGGCCGATGTTGTCGTCGGCAACAATCATATTAAGGAAGATGAAGGCATCAACGACACTTGTCATATCGAACACCTCGCCAAAGCGCTTGCTAAACTCCTCTGGGCTTGTTTTAGCGACGAAATCAATGATGTCTGCCATTGGGTTGAAATTTGGCTTACCATCATCTTCGCCTGGATACTCTTGCTCAATCTGAACTGACCAATAATAGTCATCGTTCGAAGATCTCTTGGAATATCCCTTCATCAAACAAGCGTCTGTCCAACCCTTTGCCTTGTAGATATAACCTCCATCGTTGGCGTCCTTGCTTGTGTGCTGGTCGATCTGATACTTCTTACGGTCAATACGGTCGCTGAGGATAAACAGACCCATATACTGGCCATTGATGAATACCTCTACGTAATGACCCTCGGTGCCACTCATTGCCTTTGGTTTCTCGTTGACGTAGTATGGCTTGTTGAACTGATTCCACAGGTCAAAGCATACTCGGTTACGCATATGCGCCACATCGAGGTACATACCGTCCAAAATCCACGAGTTGTCGTTACGCAGATTCAAAAGCTCTGCCTCGCGCTTCTCGCCGTCGTTGCCTTTGAGCTTGAAGTTGTAAGGCTTCTTCACATAACGCTGAGCGCCAGCACCACGATACTCGATACCGGCCTTGCTCTCGAAATATACCAAGTTCTTGTTGTCACCATCGTCGGTACGGCCCTTAGGGTCAAAGAGTTTGATGGTACAATCCACCTTAGGCTCATCCCTAATCTGGTCAGATGTATAGATCTCAATAATTGGCAAACCAGAAATACCGAGGTTGTTTACGCCCACCTTGTCGGTTGATTTGTTGTGAGAGTAGAGCTTGATAGTGTTGTTTGCAGTGAAGTTATTAATAGTCACAACATCGCCTGAGTAAACTTTTTTGTCGCTGTCGCCGATAGTAAGCCACTGAACACCCTCGCCGCGGAAGGTAATCTTTACGGTCTTTGAATCCGATGGATCGTCCATATCAACCGCATAAAGGAAGTCTGAGTCGGCTGTGAAGCTATCGCTTGGGCAACGGTAGTCATCGATGACAAGCTCTGAGAGGGCCAATACGTTATCGTTTCCAGATGATGAACCCTGCATCAACAATACCTCGTACTCTTTGTTGTTGACTGAGTCGATGATTTTGATGATTGTGTTACGCGCAGTGGTTGTCTGGTTGTAGGCAACCTCCAAAATGTTACCCTTGGTCTTAACCCACTTCTGGGCATCGACCGAGATGTTGATTACGTAGCCACCAGTTTTTGGCAGACCGTCGATGATGATGTCACCACCACCATAACCTATGGTGTACTCCTGGCAAGGTAACTTGAAGTAGTATGACCATTCCTGAGTTACGCGGACGCTGGTCTTCTCGGTGCCGGCTGTGAAAGTAACATCTGCCGAACGTGAATCATAAGTGTTGTTGTCCTTGATGACGATTTTCACCTCGCTTTTGCCAGCCTCTCCGTAAGAAGGCTTGATAGAGATCCAGTCTTTACCTGTTGACGATGCGTACCACGCAGTAGGTGACTCCAAGGTCAACGTTTTAGTCTCTCCCAAAACTGTCGTCTTGATTGAACTTTCGGAGATGGTTAATGGAATCTTTGTCATTTCACCACCGCCGCTACACGAGAATCCCATCAAGATGAGAGCGCATAAGAGACTCTTAATCAGAAAATTTTTCATTGTACTGTTTGACTTATTTATTTGTTATCTATTTGTATTTCAGTGTTAAAATCAGCCTTTAATTTCGTTTGCAATGGCGCATTCTTCCCCTATCGTTTTACTTTTGCAACGTAAAAACGACTATTTTATTGCCTTTATTTCTTATTAAAACTCTGCAACAACGAGTTGAGCTTCGTCACACGGTCTTTGTACCACTGCTTCATATATGTAACCTCCTCCTCGACATTGCCGTAGTTGCCAGAGTAGTGTACCCAACCATTTGTACCAGTCGTAGCATCGGCTGTTTCGAGTGCTCGCCAACGTGCAATCTCGCGGTCGCGCGCACCAGAGGCAATCTGTTGCTCGGCGTAGTAGTCCACAAGCTCGTTGAACTTGGCAGGCGACAACTCATTGTCTTTGAGAGCCATCCATCTGTCGTATATCTTCTGCTGCAAGCCATCCACGTCGCCGTCAATGATGCGCTTAAAGAGTTTGAAGTAGTTTGTGCCGCCAGGGTTGGCTGAATTACCATAGTACCAACCGCTAGTGGCCGAAACCTTTACTCTGTTCCAGTCGCGGCCCAAAGTACCGTCCAAATCCCACAAGCCGTGCATCATCTTTGACGATGTGCTGACGTCGCGCAGAATCCAGAACGTGTTACGGCCAGCGTTGTCGTAACCCAAAATAAGGTTCAAGAAGATGAACGTGTCAATGACACTATTCTCGTCCACACGAAGGTTAAAGTTCTTGCTGAAATCGGCCTTGCTTGTCGAACTTACAAAGTCGATGAAGTTGGCCATATGATGGAAGTTTGGCTTGCCATCGTCGGCATCGGGATACTCCTGCTCGATGTCGGCGCCTGACCAATAAAAACTTGAATTACTTACAGTTGGATGGCTTTGCAGGTAGCAGGCCTGTGACCATCCCTTGGCCTTGTAGATGTAGCCTCCCTCCTTGCCAACGTGCTGCTCAATCTGGTACTGTTTACGGTCGATGCGGTCGCTGAGGATAAACAGACCCATATACTCACCATTAATGAGTACCTCTACATAGTGGCCTCGTGTACCGCTCATAGCCTTAGGCTTCTCATCGACGTAGTAAGGCTTGTTGAAAGTGTTCCACAAATCAAAACATACGCGGTTACGCATACGCGCCATATCCAGGTACATTGCATCCAAAATCCACGAGTTGTCGTTGCGGATGTTTAATAACTCTGCCTCGCGCTTCTCGCCCGTAGCATCTTTGAGCTTGAAGTTGTATGGCTTCTTTGGGTAGCGCTGTGCTCCCGCACCACGAAACTCGATGCCGGCCTCGCTCTCGAAAACAACAAGGTTTTTCTTGTCGCCAAAGTCGGTACGCGCCTTAGGGTCAAAGAGATGGATTGTGCAATCCACCTTTGGCTCATTTTTAATAGTACCCTTGGTGTTGATAATCATCAAAGGCAGACCCGAGATGATAAGCTCGTTTTTACCCACTTTGGTGGTGTACTTATTGTGGGTGTAGATTCTTAGGGTGTTATTGGCTGCGAAGTTCTCAATTTCCACCAGGTCGCCAGAGTAAATTTTCTGCTCGTTGGAGCCAATGGTAATCCACTGCACACCCTCGCCTCGGAAGTTGATCTTGACCTTCTTGTTATCCGATGGAGCATCCATATCTACCGAATACATAAAGTCGTTCATCTCGGTGAAGCTATCGGTAGGGCACGAGTAATCGTCGATAATCAACTCTTGTAGCTCCAAAGCCTTTCCGTCGCCGGTGTATGGCTCCTGGATGAATTGTACGGTGTAGTTTTCTCCGAGTTTCTTGTCGGTAATTTTAAGCGTGGCCTCACGACCCTCTGGGTTATCGTTGAAGGCAATTTCTAACACGTTACCTCTCAATGAGATCCATTTTTTAGTCTCTTTGTCGAGGTTTAAGGTAAAATCGCCTGCCGAGAGGTTGGCCATAATAACCTCACCACCACCGTAGCCGATGGTGTACTGCTCGCAAGGCAGATAGAAGTAATATGACCAATTCTGTGTCACTTTGAGCGAGATGCTCTCCTCGTTGGTCTTAAACGTAATGTTGCCTGTGCGGGAGTCTTTGGTGTCGTTGGCTTTGATGGTGACAGCTACCTCTGATATGCCGGCCTCTCCTGTCTGTGGACTGACTGTAATCCACGATTTATCAGAAGTGGTGGCAAACCACGCTGCGGGCGAATCTATGGTCAAGATTCTTGTTTCACCCACGGGTGTAGCCTCAAAATCTACTTCCGATACAGTGAGAGACTTCTTGATAATCTCATCTCCGCCTCCGCTGCACGCAAGGCAAATCAATGAAATGAAGCATACGAGGCTTCTTGTGAGGTAGTTTGTCATTTTAATTTAGGCGTTTTATTTTCTGTTTGTTATTTTCTATAACTGACCGACCTTACTCCAAGTTGGGGAGGAAGAAGTCGAAATGCTGGTCGCGAGGTGCTACGAGTGTACCGTTCTCAATGTAGAGAGGCGCCACCTGAATCGACGAGCGACGATAGATGTAGTCCATCATATTGCGATCTCTGTCGAATGGATGCTCGGTGTGGAGGCTACGATCGGGATGTGTGAAGTAGAAGACGTAGGCCTTGTCTCCGAGTACGACCACGTCGCCGTGAGCACCCTGGGGTTTGTCGTCACGACGCTGGCTTGGCTTGTCGAGGATAACGCCCTGCTTCTCCCAATTTTCGAGGTCAGTCGAGCGATATACTCTCATTCCGTGCCACTCGTCTGTGAGCATCCAATAGTAGTCGCCAAAGCGGAAAACTTTGGCACCCTCGTGTGCGCCGCCACCAACGGCAGGCTCATCGTCGTAGGTCCACTTTTTTAGGTTCTTACTCTTGGCCATCATCGTAACCGAGCCACGAGGTTCATCCTTGTACCACATTCTCCAACCGTCGTCGGCCTTGAAGAGGGTGGCGTCGATAACTCTGTCGGAAGAGAGCGCTGGCACGCCCTCGTACTTCCACTTCCACATATCCTTGCTTGTGAAGTGTACGATATGGGCCTGGCCACTCCAATTTGTGCGCACGCCCTTGATGTAGGCTACAAAGAGGTGGTACTTTCCGTTGTGATATACAACATCGGGAGCCCAGAAAGTGTTGTGACCTTCATCGACTTTCAAATCGAGCGTTCCGCGATATACCCACGATGCACCATTGTCATCCGACGACGCGATGCCGATGGCATTACCGTAGCAGTAAGCCACATTCTCGCTCTCGCAGTTTGCGCGGCGCTGGGTGTAGAGCATCCACCAACTCTTCTCCTGGCGGTTCCATACCAACACAGGGTCGGCAACACCATCGGTGATAGGGTCACGGAAGAGAGGTGCTGGTGCTGTCTGTGCCGAAAGTTCGTTGCAAAGGAACGCTGCTGCGAGCGTTATAATGAAGATTAACTTTTTCATATTCACTGAGTTTTAAGTTTCTGCTTTGGTCGTTAAGGTTATCTGATAACGGGGATTGCCGAAATGCGCAATCGCGCGCCACCCATCGGCACGAGTGTGAGCTCTTTGACGGGCGAGGTCGAGGTTACAGGACTCTCGGGTAGGATTCCGCACAGGCCATATTGGTCGATGCCCCACGCTGGAATCTGGCGACCCTTGGTCTTTAAGATGATTGGAGCTGCATCGTTGGTGAATGGGTAGTTGTCAGCAGGGTAGTCACGCTTGATTACGGTGAACTGACTCTCCAAACTCTTTGCTGGGTCGAACACAAGTCCGAAATTCCACTCCGATGCTGGGTGAATCTCCCACGAAGGCCACGCCTCGGTGTCGGCACCCTCCTGCCAGCGTGAATCCCAGATGGCTGTCGAGGCTGAGTTCTTCTTGATGTAGTTCTCCTTGATAAGGAGCGAGAAGGTCAGTGGGCCGTAGTTAATTGACACGCTTTTCTTGTTCTTTGTCCATTCGCGCATTGTGAGCTGCATAGGCAGGCTGAGCTCCACCTTGTCGCCTTTCTGCCACTTGCGTGAGATTTTGATGTAGCCACCCTCCTGAGCCTTAATAGCACTCTGCTTGCCGTTGATGCTCACGCTCGCCTGCTTGCACCACGCTGGTACGCGCAAATAGAGAGGGAACGCAACACTCTTCTCGGGTTGCAACTCAAAGCGGATGACCTCCTCGAATGGGTAATTGCTCTGCATTTTGAGTTCGATGCCTACCTTCTTGCCCACCTTGGCCTTGACCGTAGCCGAGCCGTAGAGGTTGGCCATCAAGCCGTTATCGTTGGTAGCCATCACCATATTGCCAATGTAGTAGGGGATGCCGTGAGAGTGGTTATGCTGGCAGCAGCGGCTGCTAAATGGGTTCATCATAAGGAATGGACCAGCGTTGTCAATGCCTGGATGGTGGTTCTTGCCATCAGCGAGGACCATATTGGGCGATGTGATGTAACGCAACGATCTCATATCGGGTGTGAAGGCAGCCAGGTAGCTGTTGAACATCACATCCTCGCAGTTGTCGGCCCAGAACACGTCACCTGTGATGCGGGTCATAATGCCGTCCGAAGTCATCTGCTCGGCAAAGCCGCAGGTCTCTGTTCCCTGACGTGGGTCGTCAAAGCCGCGACGCGCATTCTCGACGGCGCCAAACATACCGCCTGGCACCTGGCCATAGAGCTCGCGTATGTGGTTGTGTACAAAGTATGAAGCCTCGGTGTGAGCCACATCCTTCGATTGCATTCCATAGGTGGCAGGCTGGCGGAAACACTGTGCGATGTTTACGTTATGCCAGTTGGGTAAAGTGCCCTCCATCTTCCAATTTGCTGTGCAGCGGTCGAGCTTGGTGGCAAGCTCCAAAAGCCACTCCTCGCCCGTCAGGTTGTAGAGCCAATAGACGCTATAAAGGTTGTCGCCACCGCGCATATTCTCCCAATACGAAGCGATGATTTTATCGTCAGGTTGAGCCAACTCAAACTTAAAATAACGGGTCATAAAATCCAACACGCGCTTGTCGGCTGTGGCCTCGTAGTAGTTCTGCAAAGTGAAGAGTACCAGCATATTTGGCCAGTAGTCGTTGCTGCCCTTGTCGTTGCGCACAACGGGTCCAAACCAACCGTCCTCGCGCTGTGACGAGAGGATAGCTTCGATCCAAAGTTTGGTCTCGGCAAGCATCTTTTCGTCGCCCTTCATAAAGGCCATATCCGAGTAACCGCGAAGCCAATAAGGGACCTCCTCCCAGCCGGCGTGACCCTCGGTTTCGAGCCAGGCATTACCCTCCTTTTTCAGCCACGCGCTGATTTCTCCCAGGTGGCCTGCCAAACCGTCACACTGACGCTCGAAAACCTCGCCCAACCATCCTTCGGCGTGGATCGAACCAAGGGGTAATTTTATGAATGCAGCGGGAGCCAGCGGCGCACGATTTCCAACATAGTTGGAACTCTTACTCGCAACATCGGGTTTTACCACGAACTCAACCTCCTCATTCTGTGCTGCCACACTCGCGCAAATCAGCGTCGAGAGAATGGCCAAAAACAGCCTCTTCATTATTTGCGTTTTAGGTTTCTAATTTGTAAAAATTACATACGGCTTTCAAAGGTATGAATTTTTTGAAAAAAAACGGGCGTGAGAGAGAAAAAAAACACATTTTTATGAAATAGACAGTGAAAAATTGTGTGGTTGAAAAAAAAATGCTACATTTGTGTTGCGAAATGCCCGAAATCGGGGTCTCGCGCGTGTGAGAGCGCTGAAACTTTGGCCCAAAAAGTTTGAAGATAAGACGAGGGCAGGCCGCAAACGAACCGAAACCAAACTGAAACTAACTTAAAACAATAATTAACCGAATTTTTAACCTAAACCCCTTTCTATGGAGTAAACGAAAGATGAACCTAAATTAACCAAACCAAATTTTGAAAGTTTTCACAAACAAATTCTTTTTTTAACTAACTAAATCATTAATCATTATGCTTATGAACAAAATCAAAACTCGATTCAGCATTCGTACAATGCTGTATGGTTTGTTGGCGTGTTCAATGATGAGCTGTTCTAACAACCTTGACATTGCAGTCGTTGGTGTTGGTGGTCAGCCTCATGATCCAAGCAAACCAATTGAGATTACTGACTACTCACCTAAGACAGGTGCTGCTGGTCAGCAGATGGTGATTTATGGAAAGAACTTCGGTAACGATCCATCTATCATCAAAGTGACAGTCGGTGGTGCAGAGGCTGTCGTTGTTTCGTCTAATGGTGACGCCATCTACTGCTTGGCTCCATCAAAGACTGAGACTGACGAGGAGCCAGTATTCAACCAGCCAGACGATGAGGATTATGGTACTTCATCACAGGACGCAACTGAGGACGAGGAGCAGGCTGCTGGTGCTCGTTCAATCTATGTTGCAGTAGGTCCAGAGGGTGCTATGAAGGTCGCTAAGGCCGAGGGCACTTTCGAGTACGAGAAGACTTGGCACGTTCGTACCGTTGTTGGTACAGTGAACGACAAGAAGGAGGCTGAGATCAAGGACGGTCCATTCGGCGATTGCGGTAACATTATGAACGCTGCAACTTTCGCTGCTGACCCATTGAACCCACTCCACATCTACGTATCTTCTGACCTTTACACTGGTGGTACAACTAACGGTGTTGGCGCACGAAGCGATATCCGTTTGATCGACTTCGAGAAGAAGGAGGTTACAACTATCTTCAACGCTTCTTACTTCAACCAGAGCCGTATCCGTGACGTGAAGTTTACTCGTGACGAGCACCACCATATGTTGGTTGCGATGGACTCAGGTAACCCATCAGTTATCTTGGTTAAGCGTAAGGAGCCAGGTATGACAGGTGCTGACGCGTTTAAGAACCAGCCTTGGGATGGTCTTTCTTATACTGGCGGTTGTAACGGTATGGACGTTCACCCTAAGTCAGGCTCTATGTTCTTCAACTCTTATGGTGATGGTGGTTTCTATAAGTTCCCTGACCACACTATCAACCCTGGTGATGACATCTACGCTTGCTTGGGTACTCCAGCAGATGATGACAAGCACAAGTCACAGCGTATGTTCTTGCACGGTGAGCGTTATTTGGAGATGCGTGTCGAGATTCACCCAGATGGTAACTATATGTTGATCCTCCAGATCAATGGTGGTTCTTACATCGGTAAGTCTATGTACAACGCGATGACAGATACATTCGGTATGATGTCAGGTTATGTAGGTAACCATACAACTCTTGGTGGTGGTTCTGGTTACATTGATGACGTAGGTACATCAGCTAAGACTAACTCTCCACGTCAGATCGCTTGGGTGAAGAATCCAGAGTACGAGGGTCAGACTGACCAGTACGATGCTTACTTTACAGACCGTTCTAACCACTGTATCCGTAAGATCACTCCTCAGGGTGTAGTTTCTACATTCGCAGGCCGTGGTTCAGGTACAACTAACCCTTGGGGTTTTGCTGACGGTTTGGCTCGTGGTGAGGCGTTGTTCGATTGCCCTTGTGGTCTTTACTACAACGAGGAGCGTAACGTATTCTGGGTAGGTGATACTTGGAACTTGCGTATCCGTGAGATCTACTACGAGTAGTCTTATATACCTTTTATATTTATTAATAAAAGATAAGTTATGAAAAAAATATTATCAGTATTAATGATGCTTGCATTCTGTATCTCTGCGATAGCTCAGAATAAGACTATCAAGGTTAGCGGTACAGTAACTGACGAGCAGAACCAGCCTTTGATTGGTGTAAACGTAACCATTCAGGGTGTAACTGGTTTCGGTACTACCACCGACGTGGATGGTAAGTATACCATCGAGATGGAGCCATATAACCGATTGGTTTTCTCTTACATTGGTTTCATCGAGCAGGAGGTCCTCATTAAGGAGCAGACCAAGCAGAACGTAGTTTTGAAGGAGGATGACGCTACATCTTTCGATGAGGTCGTGATTACCGGTTTGGGTGCGCAGAAGAAGCTCACCGTGACTGGTGCCGTTACTCAGATCAAGATGGACGATATCGCAACAACATCAACAAGCAACTTGACCAATATGTTGGCAGGTAACGTTCCTGGTGTGATGGCGATGCAGTCAAGCGGTCAGCCTGGTAAGAACACTTCTGAGTTCTGGGTTCGTGGTATCTCTACTTTCGGTGCTGGTGCTTCAGCTCTCGTATTGGTTGATGGTTTCCCACGTGACTTGAATGAGATCTCAATCGAGGATATCGAGTCTTTCACCGTATTGAAGGATGCATCTACAACCGCTATCTACGGTTCTAAGGGTGCGAACGGTGTAGTATTGATCACAACTAAGAAGGGTAAGGCGGGTAAGGTTAACGTTGACGCCAAGTTGGAGGCTGCTTACAACACTCGTACAATGACTCCTGAGTTTGCTGATGGTTATCAGTACGCTTCTATGATGAACGAGGCATTGCTTACTCGTAACGAGGAGCCACGTTATACAAACGAGGAGTTGGAGATCTTGCGCCTTGGCTTGGATCCAGACCTCTATCCTAACGTAGACTGGCAGGATCTTTTGCTCCGTGACGGTGCTATGACTTACCGTGGTCAGTTGAGCCTCTCTGGTGGTGGTAACACTGCACGTTACTTCATCTCAGGTTCTTACCTCGAGGAGCAGGGTATGTATAAGGTTGATGAGAACATCCGCAAGGATTACGATACTAACGCAAACTCTAAGTTGTACAACTATCGTATGAACGTTGATGTTGATATCACTAAGACTACTTTGGTTAAGGTTGGTGTATCAGGTTCTTTGCGTAAGATGAACGAGCCTGGTCAGTCAGTAAACGTATGGGAGGCTTTGATGCGCCAGAACCCTATCGAGATTCCAGCAATCTACACTGACGGTCGTTTCCCAACTCGTGGTACAGGTGCTGATACTAACCCTTGGGTTTTGACAACTCAGACTGGTTACAATGAGACTTGGACTAACAAGATTCAGACTAACATCACTTTGGAGCAGAAGCTCGATTTCATCACTAAGGGCTTGAGCTTCGTAGGTCGTTTCGGTTACGATACTAACAACGGTTCTAACATCCGTCGTAAGAAGATGCCTGAGCTTTACAAGGCTAACGAACAGCGTGACGCTGACGGTAAGTTGCAGTTCTCTCGTATCTCTGCTGAGGAGAAGATGACTCAGGAGTCTGGTGCTTCTGGTGATCGTTACGAGTACTTGGAGGCTGAGTTGCACTACAACCGCAGCTTCAAGGGTCACAACGTAGGTGCTACTATTAAGTACAACCAGAACTCTTCAATCTCAACTGTAGGTTTGGGTTCTGATATCATCAACGGTATCGCTCGTCGTAACCAGGGTCTTGCAGGTCGCGTTTCTTACAACTGGAAGAACCGCTACTTCGCTGACTTCAACTTCGGTTACAACGGTTCTGAGAACTTCGCTAAGGGCCAGCAGTTTGGTTTCTTCCCAGCGATGTCTGCTGCTTGGAACGTTGCTGAGGAGGGTTTCATCCGCAACAACGCTAAGTGGATCAATATGTTCAAGATTCGTTACTCTTATGGTAAGGTAGGTAACGATAGCCTTGGTACACGTTTCCCATACCTCTACAACATTGGTACTGACGGTGCTGGTAACTATGAGTGGGCTGACCTTGGTTCTTCTAAGACTTACACAGGTTACAACTACACTTCTATCGCTTCTCCTTATGTAACTTGGGAGGTTGCGACTAAGCACGACTTGGGTATCGACTTGGCATTGTTCAACGATAAGTTCTCTATGACAGTTGACTACTTTAACGAGTCTCGTGAGGGTATCTATATGTCACGTAACTACCTTTCTTATATGGTTGGTTTGGAGCACACTCCATCAGCTAACGTAGGTAAGGTTGACTCTGAGGGTTTTGATGGTAACTTCGCATTGAACCACAAGTTCGGTGAGTGGGATTTGACTCTCCGTGGTAACATCACTTACTCTAAGAATACAATCATCGACCGTGATGAGGAGAACGCTTACTACAAGTATCAGTTGCAGAAGGGTTACCGTGTGAACCAGGCTCGTGGTTTGATCGCTTTGGGTATGTTCGAGGATTACGATGATATCCGTAACTCTCCAAAGCAGAACTTCGGTGATGTTCAGCCAGGTGACTTGAAGTATAAGGATGTAAACGGTGATGGTGTTGTTGACGGTGGTGACTCGGTTGCTATCGGTGCTACAACTAAGCCAAACCTCATCTATGGTGTTGGTTTGTCAGCTCGTTGGAAGCAGTTTGATTTCAACATCCACTTCCAGGGCGCAGGTAAGTCTTCTTACTGCATCCAGGGTCCATCAGTTTACGCGTTTAGCGAGAAGGAGATTGGTAACGTTCTTCCTGACCTCGTAAACGGTCGTTGGATTGACAGCGCGATTTCTGGTACAGAGGCTACTATGAATCCTAACGCTTCTTACCCACGTCTTTCTTATGGTGGTAACTCAAACAACTACCGCGCATCTACATTCTGGTTGCGCAATGGTTCTTACCTCCGTTTGAAGACTTTGGAGGTTGGTTACAACTTGCCACAGAAGTGGGTTAACAAGATCTACTCTAAGAATATTCGCGTATTCTTCATCGGTACAAACCTTTTGACATTCTCTGACTTTAAGTTGTGGGATCCTGAGATGGGTTCAACAACCGGTACACACTATCCGTTGACTAAGTCATTCTCATTTGGTTTCAACATTAGTATGTAATCCTTATACATTACGAATATGAAAAAATTGTTTAAATATTTATCAATAATTGCGATTTCGGCTGTTGCTGCAACCTCTTGCGCTGATTACTTGGAGGTTGACAAGTACTTCAACGACCGAATGACATTGGAGAATATCTTCACCAACAAGGACTACACTGATGGTTGGTTGTCTGATACATATTCTCATTTGAAGAGCGGTGGTCTTACTGACGTTTGCGGTAAGTATAACACTCCTCATAACTTTGCTGACGACCAGACTTTCTCTGATGGTCACCGTACAGACTGCTACGGTTACGTTACATCAGGTAAGTGGGAGGATGTTGACTACGCATCAGGTGCTTGGCAGCAGGCATACCAGGGTATCCGTAAGGCTACTATTATGATGCAGAATGTTCATAACTTGATCGCTGACTCACGTTATGTTGACGAGGCTATGGTTAAGGACTACCACGCTCAGGCTCGTTTCGTACGTGCTTACTACTATTGGTTGATTCTCCGTAAGTATGGTCCAGTGCCCATCATCGGTGACGATGTATTGGATTACAACCAGTCTTATGATGAGTTGGCTCGTCCACGTAACACATTCGATGAGTGTGCTGAGTTCATCGCAACTGAGATGGCTATCGCAGCTAAGGATCTTCCTTTGACACGTTCAGTATTGGAGAAGACTCGTCCTACAAAGGGTGCTGCTTTGGCAACTCGTGCTAAGGTATTGCTCTACGCTGCCAGCCCTTGGAACAACCCTAAGGATGGTGTAGGTGACGATTGGACATTCACTGACCTTACTGACGACCAGGGTCGTTTGTTGATGGCTCAGGAGTATGACGATGAGAAGTGGGCAAAGGCTGCTGCTGCTGCTAAGGATGTAATGGATTTGGGCGTTTACCAGTTGTATGTTGCTTCTAAGCGTACAGTAGCTGATGGTCCTTTGTATCCTGTAACACCAGAGCTTCCTAACGATGCAGGTAACTTCTCTGAGAACGAGTGGCCTAACGGTTGGGCAAACATTGACCCATACGAGTCATATCGTTCAGTATTCAACGGTCAGTTGGATCTTAACTCTAACCCAGAGATTATCTTCTCACGTGGTGGTATGTCTAACCAGTCAGAGAACATCTACCGCCAGATGGTAGAGCACCAGATGCCTATCACATTGGGTGGTTGGAACGTTCACGGTTTGACTTTGAAGCAGGTTGACGCTTACTATATGATCGACGGTACAGATACTCCAGGTAAGGATAAGGAGATCGGTCGTGGTGATGGTTCAAGCCGTCCTACTGGTTTCACTGCAACTGCTGACGAGGCTCTCTACGTAGGTAAGGGCGTTCACAATATGTTCGTTGGTCGTGAGCCACGTTTCTATGCATCAGTTGCTTTCAACGGTGCTTACTGGGGTGGTTTGTCAATCGACGCTAACGATAACAACTACAAGCAGTACCGTAACATCCAGGTTTACTACTACCGTGGTAAGGATGATGGTTACATCGATGGTAAGTTGTGGTTGCGTACTGGTATCGGTTCTATGAAGTATGTTCACCCACGTGATGCTGATGTTGGTACTGGTTGCTCTATCTCTGATAAGGCTGAGCCAGCTATCCGTTACGCAGACGTTCTTCTTTGGTATGCTGAGGCAGTTAACGAGTTGGAGGGTAGCCACTCTATCCCATCTTGGGACGGTGAGTACTATCACGACCTTTCTCGTAACGTTGCAGAGTTGAAGAAGGGTATCCAGCCAATCCGTATTCGTGCCGGTGTACCTGATTACGATGCAACAGTTTACAACAGCGTATCTTTGTTCCGTGAGAAGTTGCAGCGTGAGCGTCAGATCGAGCTTATGGGTGAGTCTGCTCGTTGGTGGGACGTACGTCGTTGGAAGATCGCTCCTGTTGAGTTGAACTATCCTTGCTATGGTATGTCTGTTATGATGATGGATACAGACCAGCAGCGTGAGGCGTTCCACATTCCTTCAGAGTGTCCACAGTACGCATCATTGTTCACAAACAAGATGTACTTCTGGCCTATCTCTAAGACAGAGCTTAAGCGTAACCCACGTTTGACTCAGAACCCAGGATGGCAGACTTATGATTAATAATGTATTTATTAAGAATGAGAAAATAAGTAACAAAAAATGCTAAACAATATGAATAAGATTATAAATTTAATCGTAGCGTTCGCGGCACTTACATTCTGCTTCTCTTGTAACAATGAGTGGGAGGATGAGCAGTTCGCACATTACGTAGGTTTTAAGGCACCTATCAACTCTGACGGTTGTACAACCGTTCACGTTCGATACAAGACTGATGGTTCTACTATCAAGTATCAGTTGCCTTTGGTAGTCAGCGGTAGCACCGTTCACACTAGCGATATCGAGGCTATTGTTGAGTTGGATGCTGACTCTTTGTACACTTTGAATATGAAGAACATTGGTGAGCGTCGTAAGGATATCTGGTATCAGGATCTTTCTGACAACACTAATGAGTACATTGGCAAGGATCGCATTGTAACTGATTTCCCTGCTAAGGTTAAGATTCCTGCTGGCGAGTCAGTAGCTTTGTTGGAGATTGAGATGGATCTTGAGGATTTGGATCAGTCTTGGCGTTGGGTATTGCCTTTGAAGGTTGCTGAGGGTAAGCCAGGTTATACTGCTAACACACGTAAGCACTATAACAACGCAATGTTGCACATCGTTCCTTTCAACGACGTGTCAGGTTCTTACTCTGCTTCTACAATGCTTGGTTGGGCAAGTGATGGTAACGGTAACTATCCTACCGATACATCTCCTTACGTAACAACTGAGAAGACTTTCTATGCAACAGGTGCTGATGCTGAGGGTAACCAGACTGCATTCTTCTATGCTGGTAACATCGACCACACTTACAAGCAGCGTGACGAGTACCGTGTAGACGTAACATTCCAGAAGACTGGTGGTGCTATGATTTTGACTGCACCAAACCCAAATCTTGAGTTCTCTTGCGAGTCTGCAAACTTCTCAAGCTCAGACGTAGCTGACCCATTGAAGCCTTACTTGGTTCGTAAGACTACTATCATCCAGGCTGTTTACTATATGAAGGACAGCACAGGTGGTGTACCAGTATACTACAAGTATGATGGTTCAATGACTATGCAGCGTACAATCAACACTCAGATTCCTGACGAGGATCAGGCTATCCAGTGGTAATCCGTTGTTCGCAATATTTGGAGCCACTCCCGAAAGGGGGTGGCTCCTTTTTTATTCTTTATTCCCGGGTGGGGGCTCCGAAATTGCGCATAGAGAGTTGTTTAAGTCGCTGGGATTTGTTAATTTTGTGGAGAAGTGCTGTCTGAATGTGCCCCAGATGGTAGTTGCGAGAGAGGTTGGGCGCGCCAATAGAGCGAATTATGAAGAGAATGTTGAGATTTTTTATTGCCGGCGTGGTGGCGAGTGTGGTGATGTCGTGCGCTGGCTCGGATGATTTGACACGATATGTTAATCAGCGAATAGGTACGGGAGGTCACGGCCACGTGTTTATGGGCGCGAGTGTGCCTTTCGGTCTGGTGCAGGTGGGTCCTACGAGCATCCCTCAAGATTGGGATTGGTGTTCGGGCTACCACGAAAGTGATTCGACGGTGATTGGTTTCTCGCACACCCATCTGTCAGGAACAGGAATCGGAGACCTGTTTGATGTGACTGTGATGCCCGTTGTGGGCGAGGTGAAATATGCGCGCGGACGACATAGCGACCCCGAGTCTGGACTCTGGTCGTATGCTGACCGTTCGCAGGAGCGTTATGCGCCTGGATATTATTCGGTGCCTCTGGTGCGCTATGGTGTTGTGGCCGAGATGACGGCTACGTCGCGTGTGGGTTTGCACCGTTACACATTTCCTGAGGCAGATGATGCAGCGATTATCTTCGATTTGCAAAATGGCGGTTGCTGGGATAGAGCCACCGAGACAACTATAAATCAGGAGAGCGAAACAATGATTTCGGGATGGCGTTTCTCGCAGGGTTGGGCTAATTGTCAAAAGGTGTATTTCGTGGCTGAATTCTCGAAGCCGTTCGAGAGCTTGGAGGTGTTGCCTGGTGGTCGTTATGCCCGAGCAAATTACAAGACGACCAAGGGAGAGCAGCTGATGTTGAAGGTTGCGCTGTCCCCAGTGAGCGTCGAGGGTGCAAGGGCTAATCTTGCAGCAGAGTTGCGGGGTTGGGATTTTGAATCTACTACCAAAGTTGCGAAGCAGAGGTGGAACGATGAGCTCGCCAAGGTCAAGGTCGTCGGCGAGGATGAGGCTGCAAAGAGAGTTTTCTATACGGCCTTGTATCATACGATGATTGCGCCATCGGAGTTCTGTGATGTGAATGGGGATTATCGAGGTGCCGATGGCGAAGTCCATAGCAACCCTGGTCATCTGACTTACACCACCTATTCGCTGTGGGACACCTATCGTACGGCGATGCCATTGCTCACGATTTTACAGCCTGAGCGTATGTCGGCAATGGTGAATACGATGCTTAATATCTGTGACGAGCAGGGTCGTCTGCCTGTGTGGCATTTGTGGGGTTGCGAAACCGATTGTATGGTGGGTAACCCAGGAGTGATTTCGGTGGCCGATGCTGTGGTGAAAGGTGTAGAGGGTGTCGATATGGAGCGAGCGTTTGAGGCTATCCGCAGAACCTTGATGAATCAAGGCCGCGGTAATGGAGAGCGAATGGAGTATGGCTACATCCCTGTGGACAAGATGCACGAGGCCGTGGCCAAGGATATGGAGTTTGCTATTGCCGATGGTGCGGCAGCTAATGCGGCGCGAGCGCTGGGACTGAGTGCAGATGCTAAGTTTTTTGATGAGCGCAGCCACTCCTATCGCAACTATTTTGATACCGAGACGGGTTTTGTCAGAGGCCTCGATAGCAAACGTGAGTGGCGAACGCCGTTTGATCCATATTTCTCGTCACACGGCAATGGCGATTACTGCGAGGGCAATGCTTGGCAGTATACCTGGTTGGTACCCCACGATGTAAACGGTCTTGTGGAGTGTTTCGGCTCGCGTGAACGTACAATCGAAAAGCTCGATTCGCTCTTTGCGGTGAGCTCGGCCATTACTGGAGAGAATGCTTCGCCCGATATTTCGGGACTTATCGGTCAGTATGCTCACGGTAACGAGCCAAGTCACCACGTCACATACCTATATACTATGTTAGGTCAGCCCTGGAAAACAGCGGAACGTGTGCGCGAGGTGCTCTCGGTTTTGTATCACGACCGCGAGGATGGTTTGTCGGGTAACGAGGATGTTGGCCAGATGTCGGCCTGGTATGTGATGTCGGCGATGGGTCTCTACCAGGTGGAGCCTGCGGGTGGTCGTTATTGGTTCGGCTCGCCTATCTTCGACGAGGTGACATTGAGTCTGCCTGGTGGTGAGCTTAGGATCGTTGCCCAAAACAACTCCCCCGAGAACAGATATATCCAGCGCGTGTGGCTCAATGGAGAGGAGTTAAGCCTGCCGTACCTGGAACACGAACTCTTGATGCGTGGCGGAGAGTTGCGCTTCGAGATGGGAGATGTGCCAGCGATATGGTATGATATTGAATAGAGTAAAATGAGGCTATTAACAGAAGATGTTGGTTAGCCTCATTTGTTTTTTTTGTGGACATTTAGCTGCGACGTGCGATAAGCGATACAATCCATAGCAGAACAATTGCACCGATGGTTGCCGTCAGCAGCGTTCCGAATGCTCCCACGGGCAACCAACCCAGAACCTGGACAATCCAGCCACCCAGGAAACCCCCAATAATTCCGACAATGAGATTAATGATGAGGCCCGAGCCGCTACCATTAACTATTATGTTGGCAATCCAGCCGGCAACCAGGCCAATGATAAGATACCAAAGGATATACATAGCTCAAATTTATTGTTTTTCTGCGTGTGAGCGCAAAATGTGTGCCCGTTGCTTGCAAATTCATTGCAGAAAAGGGAAAATACGAGCATATATTATATATATAGTGGACGAAACAACATTTTTTTTACTTTTTAGCAAAAAAAAGTTTCACATTGCTTTTTTCTTACGGAAAGAGTGATTATATTTGCACTCGATTTTCCGACTTAAAGTTGTTAAGCGGAGACGAAAAGTTCTTTGAACATGCAAGAAGGGCTGTTTTTAAGCGGTTTTTAGTGGTTTTTTGAAGAAAAACACAAAAAAAAATGAAAAAAAATCGCAGAAAAATTTGCAGAATTAAAAAATATGCCTACCTTTGCATCCCGTAAACGGTTAAAGTTTGCCGATGTAGCTCAGTTGGCCAGAGCACGTGATTTGTAATCTCGGGGTCGTGGGTTCGAATCCCTCCATCGGCTCAAACTTGACAAGGTTGTTAAAATATTGGGAAGATACCAGAGTGGCCAAATGGGGCAGACTGTAAATCTGCTGGCGTACGCCTTCGGTGGTTCGAATCCATCTCTTCCCACTTTGATTTGACCGGTTGGGGTTGCGATGTCGAAAGACAAGGGGAAAGCTGCTCTGATGCGGTTTGTTTTTGCGGAAGTAGCTCAGTTGATAGAGCATTAGCCTTCCAAGCTAAGGGTCGCGAGTTTGAGCCTCGTCTTCCGCTCAAAGACAGTAACACGATTTCTTCTCTCGAAAGAGCGCAGATGATGTGTTGCTGGTTTGTATGTTAAAAGAAAAGAAATTTTATAAAAACTTAATACTTATACTACTATGGCAAAGGAAAAATTTGACCGTTCGAAAGCCCATGTGAACATTGGTACTATCGGACACGTTGACCACGGTAAGACTACTCTTACTGCTGCGATCACAACAGTTCTCGCAAGCCGCGGTTTGTCAGAGCTTCGTTCATTCGACTCAATTGATAACGCACCTGAGGAGAAGGAGCGTGGTATCACCATCAACACAGCTCACGTTGAGTATCAGACTGCAACACGTCACTATGCTCACGTAGACTGCCCAGGTCACGCCGACTACGTAAAGAACATGGTTACTGGTGCTGCTCAGATGGACGGTGCTATCTTGGTAGTAGCTGCTACTGACGGTCCTATGCCACAGACTAACGAGCACGTACTTTTGGCTAAGCAGGTAAACGTACCAAAGATCGTTGTTTTCTTGAACAAGTGCGATATGGTTGACGATCCTGAGATGCTTGACCTCGTTGAGATGGAGGTTCGCGATCTTTTGGCTAAGTATGACTTCGATGAGGAGTGCCCAATCATCCGCGGTTCTGCACTTGGTGGTTTGAACGGCGAGCCACAGTGGGAGGAGAAGATTATGGAGTTGATGAACTCAGTTGACGAGTACATTCCAATTCCTCCACGTGAGAACGAGAAGCCATTCTTGATGCCAGTTGAGGACGTATTCTC
>JAZKYX010000007.1:0-47101 GCA_045612405.1 Alistipes sp. | reverse complement strand
GTCAGCCCATTCATTAGATTGGCTTATGTCTTCATCAAAAGTTGCGAAGTAAAGATCTGAGTCGGCTTCTGCATCAATCCAATAGCGAAGTTGTTTAACCAATCTTCCTATTTTAGCCATTGCTATAACGGCATGTTGTCTCTTCATTGTTTCCATACTTCCCATAAATTAATCATCCAAACTTGGAATCAATGATACAGCCTTTTGTTTATTCTTGTCAAGTACCTTAGCGTATATTTGGGTAGTCTTGATGTCTTTGTGACCAAGAAGCTTTGAGACGGTGAATAGGTCAGTTCCCAAATCAAGCATAAGAACGGCAAATGTGTGGCGACCACAATGGAAGGTTAATTCCTTTTTGGTAATTCCTGCTGCGTCACACCATTTCCTCAAATATGTGCTTATCCAAACTCCATACTTAAATCCACTAAAGACACGTTCTGTTGGCTCTCCTCGTTCACCAAGATATTTGACTGCCTGGGCAGGAATGTCCATATATTCTTGTCCGCCTGTCTTCTTCTGCTTGAATTCAATTCTTGTATATTCTCCAAACTTCTTGACTTCTTCCCAAGTCAATTTTTCAATATCACTCGCACGGAGACCAGTTAAGCAGGAGAAAAGAAAAGCTCTTTTCAACAATGGTGAAGCACATGGGGTGTTTGCAAGCAGCTTGACTTCATCAAAAGTGAGATAATCTCTTTTTACTTCTTCTGCTTTGAACCCTGTAATGCCAATTATAGGATTGGTCGGGATTATACGCTCATTGAATGCATGATTGATGCAAGCTCTCAATTTATTAAAGTATGATACTTTTGTATTGGTTGATAGCTTTTCGTAAACACGCTTTGGTGCATTGGGACCACGTTTGAAGTCTTCCTTGTCTGCAACGTCAAGATAATCCTTGAAGCCTTGTACAAATTCAGGAGTAACATCACGGAATGTAGTCTTCTCATCACAATAGATTTCCAAGTAACGAAGACAACTCTTCCAGTTGCCATAGTTACCTTTACTATCAGCATTTTTACCTCGTTCTTCAATCATCTCCCTGAAATAGGGAAGAAACAATATGTCTTCCTTGAACTGACGAGTGAAGTCGTACTGACCATTTTGAATTTCAATTTGGCGTTTTGCTTTTATTGCTTGAGCAGTTGCCAATGTTTCTCTGTTTTGTTCTTTCTCAGCCTGAGTGGTAGCTTTGATGAGATACAGTTTCAAATATTCCTTGTGGCGACGGCCATTACTATATATGTCAAGGAATAAACTGATACTTCCATTTTTGAGCACTTTCTCACGTAGCTTGACAGGCTCTTTTTGTACATCGATTTTCTTTGCCATTTGATTACAGTATTAGTCGTTACTATTCAATTTTTGTCCCCCGAGAATCCCGAGGGACAAAAAGGGACAAAATTTTAGTGCCTTTTTTGTCTCGGGGGACCATCTGGGGGACAAAATTAAAACAAATATCTGATACTGCAAAATAAGCAACGATTTCGCATACAAAGAAACGCAAATACCGCAATCTGCTGTTTTATAGCATTTTAATTGCTGATATTTGCGTTTTATACGGTTTTCTTTGCATCCGTTTTCAATTCAAAAAAGTGCCATTTATTTTCCGATGCAGAAACTGGAAAATATAGATTTGAGGATGTCTTCTGAGGTGATTTCGCCGGTGATGGTGCCTATGTGGTGCATCACTTGGCTGATGTCTTCGCTAAGTAGGTCGCTGCTGATGCCTGCATCGAGAGCGTGGAGGGCTGCATCGAGGGCTGTTTGTGCCTCGATGAGCGCGCCATAGTGGCGCTGTGAGGATACGATGACGTCGCCCTGATATGCCGTTGAGGGGTCGAGTGTTGAGGCTAACTCATCAAGCAATAGGTTCACTCCCGTGCCATATTTTGCGGATATGCGCAAAGTAGGGTAGTCGGGGTGTATGCCAGACTCCGGAAGCGATGTATTTTCCTCGCTGCTTTGTTGATCGATCTTGTTGATTACGCGGATAACTTTCTGCTGCTCGCTGGGGGTGAAGCCTTCCAAATCGTGAGAAAAATCGGCCTGAGGCTCGTCGCTTATCCACAAAATAATGTGAGCTTTGTGCAGTGTTTTTGCTGTACGTTCGATTCCCATCTTCTCCAACGTATCATCGGTAGAGTGTAGACCAGCTGTGTCGATGAAACGATATATTACACCATTGATATTGGCTGTGGCTTCGATGGTGTCGCGCGTAGTGCCGGCGATGTCTGACACCATTGCTCGATCCTCGCCCGTAAGGCGGTTGAGCAGTGTGCTTTTGCCAACGTTGGGGCGTCCAGCGATGGCGACCATAATTCCCTCTTTGAGAGCGTTGCCGAGCGAGAATGATGCAGCGAGTGAACTGACTTTGTCGTGTGTCGTTTGAAGCAGATGGCGCAATTCGCTGCGGTCGGCAAACTCAACATCCTCCTCCGAGAAGTCCAACTCCAACTCTAACAATGAGGTTATGTGTATCAGCTTATCGCGCAACTCGCGCAATTCATCGGAGTAGGCGCCACGCATCTGGGTGGATGCTATGGCGTGAGAGGCCTGGGAATCGGCAGCAATGATATCGGCTATGGCTTCAGCCTGCGACAAATCCATCTTGCCAGCAAGGAAGGCTCTGCGAGTGAACTCTCCCGCCTCAGCAAGACGTGCGCCGTATTGGGTCAGAAGAGTGATGACGCGCTGTACCACATAGCGCGAGCCGTGAGTGGATATCTCAACCGAATCTTCGCCTGTAAATGAGCGTGGCGAGCGGAAAACACTCACCATAACATCATCTACCACCTCGTTGCCATCGACAATGTAACCATAATGGATGGTCGATGGGCGGGCATCGGGCAGAGATACTCGACCTTGAAATATTTTGTCGCATATTGCGATTGACTCCTTGCCGCTGAGGCGAATCAAACACAACGCTCCACCCGCAGGTGTTGCGGGTGCTACGATGGTATCGCTGTCATTATAAATCATCTCTATCGTTTTTCAATTCTCAGACGCTGGCCGACGCTTATGACATTGGCATTTTTTAGACGATTCCAAGTCATTATCTGTTTGGTTGTGACGCGATATTTCTTGGCAATCAGGCCCAAAGTCTCGCCACTTTTAACCTTATGATATATAACGGCAGTCTCCTGCATCTTTTTCTGCACAGCGGCAGGGTTAAGGTACTCTTTCAGGTAGGTCGAGTCCTTGGCAAATATTGAATCCTGCTTTGAGATGTACTCTGTAATGCGGTTTGCCGGCAAAATCAAAGTATAAGGCTTGGTTGTAGCAGGAATAACATCGAGCTTGTACTGAGGGTTGAGAATCTTCAACGCATCGGTGGTGACATCGATGGTAGAAGAAATCTGACCCAAGTGCATAAGGCGGTCCACCTGAATAGTATCAACGGCGATAGGCATAGGTGGTTCGCTTGGGATGATGTTATGTGCCTTGTGGTAGGCATAGGCATAGTTGGCTGCGATGAATGCAGGGACATAGCCTCGGGTTTCGGATGGAAGGTACCAATATACATCCCAGAACGATTCTGGCTTACCGCCCGCGCGTGCCAATGCTTTGTTCACGTTACCCTGACCGCAGTTATATGCAGCGATTGCCAAACTCCAATCGTTGTACATATTATAAAGGTCTTTCAGATAACGGCACGCAGCCTTTGTAGCCTTGTAAGGATCATATCGCTCGTCAATCATTGAGTTTACCTCCAAGCCGTAAGACTTAGCCGTAGGCGACATAAACTGCCACAAACCTGCTGCGCCAGCCTTCGAATAGGCAGTGGCTTGCAATGCAGACTCGATGATGGCCATTGCTCGAAGTTCAACAGGCAGGCCTGCCTTCAAGAGCTCATCCTCAATCATCGGGAAATAATATTGGGCGCGCGACAAAACACGACTCATAAGTCCCGAACCATTGGTGTAGCGCTGAATGCTTGTGCGTACCAAGTCGTTATATGGGAGGTGAATAGGCGACACCAAGGCATCGAGGCGGCTCTTGTAGAGTGAGTCCAGCGATGTGTCGGTGCTGAAATTCAGCGGTTCGCAAACATAGTTGTCGAAGAAGGTTTGGAATGTCTCATCTACCTGCTGCAATTTGAGCTGTGAGGCCAAGGAGTCGAGCTGCGCTGGGGTGTATTCCACGGCGAATTGTTTGCTTACGGGTTTCAGCTCGCGTGCCTTGCGCTCATCGTGCCACGCACGCTGCCAATCGCTTTCGCGCTGGCGATACTCCTCCACAAGCGACGTAAGAGAGTCAGCACGCTGACGCTCCATCTCCAACTGTGTCTTTATGTTAATCTTCTTTGTCTTCTTTTTGAATATTTGTGCTTGTGATGATGTTGCGAGCGAGAGTGTCGCCAACAACACGATGAAAAAACGGGTAACTATTTTTTTCATTTTAGAAATTAATATTTAAATCAAATCCAAATATCGGCGACGAGCCGTTGAAGGTGTATTGGTAATCGAACATTGGTTGCAACTGCACCGTCAGATTATCCGACACATCAAAATCTTTCAGGTGGGCATCAACGTGGGCGTCAATGGCCTGGAAGATATAGACACCAGCCGTGAGCAGGATACTCAAATCTCGGTTACGGCGGTGAGAGTCGCGCAGATTCTTCAAGAACGAGGCGGCATATCGACCACCAAACTCATCGGCAGGGCCATTGGGGTACTTGTCGGGATTTCGGTCATAGTCCACACGAAGCTGATATGCCGATTTGAATCGCTGGAAGCCTCGGTTGTTCCAATCCACCACATAAACCATCGATGCCAATCCACCCCAAACGATAGGGGCACGCCAATAGCTCTTGTTGTAGATCTGACCCGCACCAGGGCAGATGAGCGAAAGCGTGGTTGCTTTCTTGACGCTCGACACCTCGTTTGTAGAGTAGTTGAGCGCTGCATCACCTAAGAAATAGATGTACGATGCGGCGGCCGTAAGCATAAAAATCTGCTTTTTGGTGTTGGCCTTTATCATCTGACTCTGTATGCTGTTGAGTTCCTCGGTACGACTCATACCATTGAGCAGGAGTTCGTTGTATTCGCGCTTCAATGGACGATATTGGTTCCCAAAATGGGCCCACATACCGATTGATGCACCCAGAGTACCGTAGTATATTGGTAGTTTCCAATACTGCTTGTTGTATATCTGACCATAGCCAGGAAGTACTGCCGCAGTGAGACACACCTTGGAAAGCGATGACGAGTCGCTGAACAGAGGATCGCGGGGAATGATATTGCCCCACTCATCTACACGGTCCTGTTCGCGTGCGCGTTGCAGGCGCTGCTCATAACGCGCCAGAGAGTCCATCTTGCGTTTGTGGAGTTTCTCACGCAGTTTAAGTTCCTCCTTGCTCACAATCTTCGACGAGTCCACAGCAGTGGTGTCTTGTTGGAGGATACCACCTGAGACAATTTGCTTGTTGCCACGCTTTAAGTCTTGTGCCGAAACCTCACCCGTAAAGACAAAACAAATGGCTATCACCGCCCAAAATACGGGTAGCGATAACAATTTAGAGTAATTTGTCGCCCTATTACGCAGTGTAGGCTTCGTAGAGTCAGATACCATCTCTTTTTTATTTATTTGTTACGAAAACGCTCGATGATTGTCTCAATATCTTCGTCGCAGGCAAAGTCAATGACAATCTTACCTCCGCCGTTCTTGCCTCGCTTGATGCTGATGTTGTTAGAGAAATATGGCTCCAAATGCTCCACCAAGCGAGAGTATGATTCAGGATACTCCTCCTCCTCACATTTTGGAGTATCAACCTGCATAGCCTCCTTGCGTGCCATATCCTCGGCCTGACGTACCGATAAAGCCTTCTTGATACAACGCTTCAATGCCCACAACTGGCGTTCAGGGTTGATACCTGCGATAGCCTTGGCGTGGCCCATTGTAATGATGCCCTCTTTGAGTGCGAGCTGTACCTCTGATGGGAGCGTGAGCAGACGCATATAATTCGATACGGTAGAACGCTTCTTGCCCACCTTCTCGGCCATTGCCTCCTGGGTGAGGTTGCACTCGTCAATCAAACGCTGCATACCCAACGCGATCTCTATTGCGTTGAGATCCTGACGCTGGATATTCTCCACCAATGCCATTGCGTGTAGGTTTTCATCATCGACCTCCCTCACATAGACGGGCAAAGACTCCAAACCCACCATCTGGGATGCACGCCAACGGCGCTCACCGCTAATGATGATATATTTCGCACCCTGCTTCTTGACCGTGATGGGTTGGATTACTCCCAACTGCTTGATAGAATCGGCCAACTCTTGCAACGCCTCGTCGTCAAACTGCGTACGGGGCTGCGATGGGTTCGGCATAATGTCGGTGATGGCAATCTGGGCCATCTGGTTCATTGGCGTAGCCTTAACTGCAATCTTTTCTGTGCCGAAGATGGCATCTAAACCGCGTCCTAAACCTTTCTGTTTCATATCTAATTTGTTTACTTGTTTTGCTTGCGATTACGTTTCAAGAACTCCTTTGCAAGGTTCAGGTAGTTCACTGCACCTGTCGCGGCTGCATCGTAGAGCATTACTGGCTTGCCGTGAGATGGAGCCTCGCCAAGACGAATGTTACGCTGGATGACTGTGTCGAAGGCCAACTCGCCAAAGTGCTCACGCACCTCGGTAGCAACCTGATTGTTCAGTCGGTTGCGCATATACATTGTCAAGACAAATCCCTCGATGTCGAGGTTGGGGTTCAAACCGCTCTTTACAATTTTGATTGTGTTGAGCAACTTGCTCAAGCCCTCCAATGCCAGATACTCACACTGTACGGGGATGAGTACCGAGTCGGCAGCGGTCAAAATATTGACTGTGGTGTAGCCCAGCGAAGGCGAGCAGTCGATGAATATGTAGTCGAACATATCGCGCAAAGGCTCGATTATGCTCTTGATGATAAAATGGGCGTTATCCATATTAGGCAACTCCTTGTCAGCAGCCACAAGCTGGATGCTTGATGGAAGGACCCATAATTTTTTGATATCAGGACTTTGTAGTATCACCTCCTCGGCACGTTTTTCGCCCATAAGACACTCAAAGATACCCTCCATATCGGTATCAAAACCCAAGCCCGAAGTGGCGTTGGCCTGAGGGTCGGCGTCCAACAAAAGCACCTTTTTGCCCAATAGAGCGAGTGATGCAGCGAGATTAATGGCGGTTGTGGTTTTGCCCACGCCACCTTTTTGGTTTGCTAATGCTATTACTTTTGCCATCTGTGATATTCGTCTAAATAATTGTTACAGTGTATAATCCATCTCGGGCCACGAGGCTACAACAAAGTTGTAATGGAGGATATAATCGGACAAAATTAGTGAAATAAAATTAAATAAAACAAAGTAACGGGAAAAATGATTAACTTTGTCGATGTAAAACGTGATAATTAGGGTGATATTATGGATTTGAAGCAGGAAAATAAGGTCGATGAAAACATTCGCAAGGATGACGAAAAGGAGCAGGCAGCACGCCCCTTGTTTGTGGGTGCAAAGTGGTATGATGCGTTGGTGATTGCCGTGCTGGCCATCCTCTCTCAGGGTATTGGAGGAGTGCTTGTCGCGATGGTTGGTGAACGCTTTGGACTTGAACAAGTGAGTGAGGTAATGAGGGAGAGCGTAGATGAAGAAGTGGTGGAGTATGTGGAATTTCTTCAGTCACGATATGTTGCTATCACTCTGCTTGTTGCAACGATTATATGCTTTTTTGTTGTAGTTCTGTATGCTCGCAGTAAAAGATGGCGTAATACGCTGTCGTTTCGTATGCTTGGTTGGGCTTCGCCGCTGAGGTTGTTGTGCGGTTATGTGCTGATGTTGTGCGTGAGTGTGGTGATTGAGCCAATATCAGATATGTTGCCTGGCGATCAGAGTGTGCTGGGTGGTGGCGGCTGGTTACTTTTCTCGGCAGCGGTCGTGGCACCGATTTTTGAGGAGGTAATTTTTCGCGGTTACATTGCCGGCTTGCTCCGAGCAGCTTACGGCGGTGTGGTGGCTTGGTTTTTTTCATCGTTGATTTTCGGTTTGATGCACATTCAACCTTCGGTAATTGTCTCGGCTTCGGCTTGTGGTTTGGTGTTGGGTTATTACTATCTACGCCATCGCTCGCTCATTATGGTTATGCTTCTACATTCGATGTATAATACAATCGCTTGCTTCTTGAAAACCATAGGTTTAGGAGATAGTTCTATCCGCGAGGCATTGGGCGGCGGAACGCTCTATTTTGCGGTTTTGGGCGCAAGTCTGTTTATTGTGGTTGTGGCGTTGTGGAGAATGGTAGTCGGTATGCAACGCCTCAAAAGTGATAATTATCAGCCTAAAAAGTAATAATCTGAGCAAAAACTACGTTTATTTCGCATAAAAAAGTTATCTTTGCCGATTATTATGCGACGATTTTTATACATATTGCTTTGTGCCTGCGCTTTTGTCGCGGTATCGTGCCGTGAATTGCCCGATTATTTGTTGGGCGATGATGTTGTGGCGCGTGTTGGACGTCAGATGCTTACGAAGGAGGATTTGGCGGAAGTTTTGCCTGCGGGCGTGACGGGAGAGGATTCAATCTCCTATGTCAAGACCTATGTGGACAAATGGTTGGTGCGTCAGCTGAAAATCGAGGAGGCTAACCAACTATTCCCAGAATCGGAACACGATATCGAGAAATTGGTGGAGGATTATCGTGGCTCGCTTTTGACATCGCGAGTTGATCAATATTACATCGACAATATGATGGATAGTGAGGTGAGCGATGAGCAGGTGGCTGAGTACTACAATTCTCATAAGTCGGATTTCATCCTTGATCGTACTCTGGTCAAGGGTCGTATTTTGCGTTTCGATGCATCATATCGTCAGAGCAAGAAGTTAAAGAGTCAGATGCAGAAGGCTGCCACTTCTACAACCGAGGAGAAGAGTCTGTCGGATTTGTGCGAGAAGAATGGTTTCTTGCTCATCGACAAGCGTGCATCGTGGATGAACTTTTCGGACTTTTTGACCAATCTTCCTGTAACTGCGGCACAGAACAATGAGCCGTTGCTTGATAAGTTGGGTATTCAGGAGATGAAGGTCGGCAAGGATCAATACTACTTTGATTTCACTTCGGTGTGTCGCAAGGGTAATGTGGCACCATTGGAGATTGTGGCCGATAATATACGCCGAATCCTTATCACACGTCGTCGTGCCGAGATTATACGTCAGCACGAGGAGCAGATTTTGCACTCTGCCCAGCAGGAGGGCCGAGCGCGCAAGTTCGGTTTTGAGCAGGAGGTGGGAACCAATTGATAGTTTGTAAAAATAAAACAAAAAAGATATTATGTTGAAGAAAAGAGTTATAGCTACGGCGGCGCTACTGCTTGCAGTGGCATCGGTTTTTGTGTATGCCGACAAGCGTAAAGTTGTTCTCGACCGTGTTGTTGCGGTTGTGGGAGGCTCATCTATTCTTTATTCTGAGGTCGTTGAGACTGCCAATATGCTTGTTGAGCAGCGCCGTGCTCAGGGTTATACTTCTGACCGCGACCCGATGAATGAGGGTTTGGAGGAGTTGATGACTCAGAAGTTGCTCTATAATCAGGCATTGATTGACTCTGTGGTTGTTGGTGTCGAGGGCCGTATCGAGGCCAGCGTTGAGGAGCAGTTGCAGTCGATGATTGCCGAGGCTGGTTCGGTGGCCGACCTTGAAGTCAAGGAGCATATGCCGATGTTTAACTTCCGCGACATTTTGCGCCAGAGCGTAACTGAGCAGGTCTATGCCCAGGAGATGCGCTCTCACGTTGTGTCAAACGTGGTGGTAACACCTGGCGAGGTTGATCGCTTTTTCAAGAATCTGAAAGAGGAGGAGCGCCCCATTGTCCCTGAGCAGTATGTCTATGCTCATATCGTGCGTTTCCCATCATCTCAGGAGGAGGCTAAGCGCCGTACACGAGAGCGTCTGTTGGATATGCGTGAGCGTATCATCTCGGGTAAATCTACAATGGCAATTTTGGCGCGTACCTATTCTCAGGACCCAGGTTCAGCGATGAAGGGTGGAGAGTATCCTCCTGGTCCATTGAGTGGATTGACAGCTCCATTTGCCGAGGCGTTAGCAAAGCTCAAACCAGGCCAAATCTCTGAGGTTGTGGAGTCCGAGTTTGGTTTCCATATCATTGAGCTTATTGACGAGCCTAAGAATGGAATGTATCACTATCGTCACATATTGTTGAAGCCTGTATATACGCTGGAAGAGGAGCTGGAGCCAACCAAGTATCTTGATAGCCTGGCACTTTTGATTAAGTCGGACTCAATTACTTTTGAGTTTGCTGCTCGTGAGCACTCTCAGGACGATTTGACCAAGATGAATGGAGGTTTGGTGACCAACCACGATATCTTGATGCGATATAATGCCAACAATGTGAAATACACTGCGACAAAGTTCCGTCGCGAGGATTTTAGCGACCGTCAGCAGGATTACATCAACCTCATCACATTGAAGGAGGGTGGCGTGTCATCGGCATTTGTGACATCGGATGTTAATGGAAATAGCATTAGCAAGATTGTCAAGTTGTTGGAGGTTATCCCAACTCATTCGGCTTCGATGGAGGAGGATTATCTCACAATCGAGGAGATGGCTTTGACTGAGAAGAAAAATAAGGTATTCGACAAGTGGATGCAGGAGAAGATTGATGGTTTGTACATCTTTATCGATCCTGACTTCCGCGACGGAGAGTTTGTCTATCCAAATTGGGTTAAGTAATAAAGAGTAGAGTTGTGCGCCGTATTTTATCCATAATAGTTGTTGTAGCGTCGTTCGCGGGTGTTATTTTTGCTCAGGGAATCAGCCATCGCAATGTGGTCGAGGAGCAAGTGGTAGCTGCAAACGTGCAAAGCAAAGCGTCGGCGAGCGTGGAGCAGCCGCGCAAGCGTAAGGTCGATTTTATGGCCGACTTGGTTAAGCCCTACAACAATGGAAGGGATAGCGTGGTCTATTTCATCGGCAATTTTGCCGCACACCACAATGGTGCTGTGATTTGGTGTGATAGTGCGGTGCGATATAGCGATACGAAGTGGGGTTTCTTCCATCGTATGGTGATCAACCAGGACTCTATCTTCATCTATGGCGATAGTGCTATTTATGATGGTGAGGCAGCCCACGCCGAGATTTACGCCCCTATCGTGAAGGTGGTGGATGGCGATGCGATGCTCTATACCTATAATTTTAGCTTCAACACCGATACCAAGGTTGGTCAATATGTGGGCGGCGGCGTGCTGGTTCACGATGATAATATTTTGGAGTCGCAGCGAGGATATTACGATGCCGAAAATCATAATATTATCTGTGTGGAGCAGGTGGAGTTGCATGGTCAGGATTACGATATGAAGAGTGACTCGATTATCTATAATACTGATACTGAGTTTGCTCGTTTCTTTACATCAAGTGAAATCTGGGATGCTGATGGCGAGTATCTCTCGGCTGATGCGGGATACTATGACAAGGCAAATGACCTGTACAAAATCACTCGCAACGGATATATTTTGAGTCAGGAGCAGGAGATGTGGAGTGATACGATGGAGTATCATCGCTCGGCTGAGCATATCGTGGCTCGAAGCAATATCCAGATGGATGATTTCAAGAACAAGATTATGGCTTTTGGCGACTATGCCGAATATTGGTCAGAGGATGGTAAGGCATTGCTCACATCGCATCCTTCGGCCATAGGTTATGATACGTCGCAGAGCGATTCAGTCTTTATGCGCTCAGATTCGTTGTGGCTCATAACTGTCAATCCAAGGAAAGAGGCGTTAGCCCAGGAGGAGAAACTTCGCCAGATGAGAATGTCTACTACGGCTGGTATGGATTTGACCCAGTTGGCTCCGGGGCAGAATGCACAGGATTTGTTGTTTGGCTCTGATGATGGCGCTGAGGGTACGGAATATGCTGGTGATGGTGGAGAGGCCAGAGACGCTATGGGTGCAAAAGATAGAGCTACATCTGCTCGCGGTCAGGGCAAAAGAGATAGAACAAATACCACAGAGGCTGGCGGTGAGGCGAACGTCGGTGGTCAGGTTGGCGAAGATATGGATGGCGATGGCGCAGATGAAATCTCTACCGATGAGGGTGATGAATTTGCCGATGAGGCTGTGGAACAGATAGATAGCGTGCAGTTGCAGCTGCAAGATTCACTTGCTAAATTGAGCCCAAAACAGTTGAAGGAGTACTACGCAGCGCAGGCCAAGGAGCAGGCTCGCTTACTGAAAGAGGAGCAGAAGAGGGAGCAAATGCGTGAGCGTAAGATAAAGCTCGATTCTATCGCAAAGGTGCGTCAGGCAAAGATTACTGAGATGCTCGAAAAAGAGCGTGCTAAGGAGATGGAGCGTCAGTCGAAAGATTCGATTCGCCGCGCCGAGCGTAGGGCAAAGTTGGTCGCCAAGGGCAAGGATGTATCTTTGATTGATAAGGAGGATAGCATTGCCAAGATACGCAATGAGCGTATCCGTCATCAGATGGCTGACAGTTCAAAGACGGTGACAGATAGCATTCCTCAGACTACTATTGGCGAGGAGCAGCAGGAGGTTGAGAAGAACCAGGATTCTGTGAAGGTGGATAGCGTCTATCGCTTGATTAAGGCGTATCGCAAGGTGAAGATGTATCGCTCGGATGCTCAGATGATATGCGATTCGTTGGTGAGCAATTCGAAGGATTCTATCATTCATCTCTACATAGAGCCTGTGATGTGGAACCAGAGCAATCAGTTAGCCTCAGCAAAGGTGGATATTTATACCGCTAATGGAGAGTTGACCAGGGCTGAGTTCTCGGGTGATCCTATTATGATTGCCGAGGTTGATACCGTATATTATAATCAGGTGGCTGGAAAGAGTATGGTGACCCATTTCAAGAATAATGAGGTGTGCCGTAACGATGTGGATGGTAATGTCCAGACCATATATTTTAGAACCGAGAGTGAGGATTCGCCTCTTGTTATTGAGATGACATATCTCGAAAGTGCATCGGCGTCGTTCTATATCGAAAAGCAGCAGCTGGTCGGTATTACTTATCGTAACGATGTCCCATTTACGATGTATCCTTTGGCTCTTATCCCAGAGACACAGCCAACTAAGCTCGACAACTTTAAGTGGGTGCCAGAGTCGCGTCCTACGCGAGAGGATGTGTTCAATAGAGTGATTCGACCAACCGAGCGTGAGGAGCGCTGGGGTCGCCTTCGTCCAGCATTTAATATTGTTCAGAATATGGACCGCCGTAAGGAGCAGTTGCTTATGACGGGAGCGTGGAGTGGTCGCGAGGATCAACTGACTCCTGAACTCATAGAGTGGCGAAACCGTAATATGGGAAAATAGAAATAATGAGGGTGTGATTTTGAAGTAGAGGACAAAAAATAGGCCGAATATTTGGTCAATTCAAATTTGTTTCCTACTTTTGCACCGCTCGAAAGGGTTAGTGCTGTTGTAGCTCAGTGGTAGAGCACTTCCTTGGTAAGGAAGAGGTCGTCAGTTCAAGCCTGATCAACAGCTCAAAGAGGTAGTCACAACGCGTGTTGGACTGCCTTTTTTTTGTTTTTGCCTGGGATGGTAGTCCTGGGCACGGTTGAAATATAAAGATTCTTTGGATTATGCTAAATCAAAATAAGGGTAGAGTTGTGGCTTTGTTGCCACTGATTGTGTTTTTGGGAATATATCTGTTGGGCTCGTTGCTGACGGGTGATTTTTATAAGATTCCTATCACTGTGGCGGGTATGGCGGCTTCGATTGTTGCTGTGGCGATGGCGCGCAATCAGACGCTTACAGAGCGTATAGCATCTTATACTCAGGGCGCTACCGATCACAATATTATGTTGATGATATGGATATTTGTCCTGGCGGGAGCCTTTGCAGCCTCGACCAAGCAGATGGGTGCGGTGGATGCTACGGTGGAACTTACTATGCGTTTTGTGCCATCAAAATTTCTTCCAGCGGGAATCTTTCTTGCAGCCTGCTTTACATCGCTCTCAATCGGAACGTCGGTGGGTACCATTGTAGCTCTCACGCCGATTGCCTCGGCACTCTCTGAGCAGATGGGTTGTCCTACGGCGTGGATGGTTGCCATTGTTGTGGGTGGGGCATTGTTTGGCGATAATTTGTCGTTTATTTCGGATACAACCATTGCGGCAACACGCACCCAGGGGTGTACTATGCGCGAGAAGTTTCGTACAAATATCATCATAGCAGCCCCAGCGGCACTTGTTACCCTTCTTATTTATTCCTTTACGGGCGATTTTACCCCCTCGGCGGTGGTGTCAGAGACTACGAGTTCCTGGTACACGATGTTGCCATATCTGCTTGTTTTGGTGACCGCCATAGCGGGTACAAATGTGCTGACGGTGTTGGTTTTGGGTATTATCTCTTCGGGCTTTATTGGCATCGTGTCGGGCCGTATCTGTCTGGTGGATTGGATTTCGTCAATGGGTAGTGGTATCCAGGGAATGGGGGAGTTGATTATCATCACAATGATGGCTGGCGGTATGCTCGAAATGATTCGTTTGGGCGGAGGAATTGATTTTATAATCTATCGTTTAGGTGCGCGTATTCGTTCGAAGCGTGGCGCCGAGTCGGCTATTGCACTGCTGGTAATGCTTGCCGATGTGTGTACGGCAAATAATACGGTTGCAATTATATCGGTGGGCTCCATTGCGCGAGAGATTGCCGAGCGTTTCTCTATTTCGCCACGCCGTGCGGCGAGTTTGTTGGATACCTTCTCTTGCTTTGCACAAGGATTCCTGCCCTATGGTGCCCAGTTGTTGATGGCGGCTGGTCTGGCGTCGATTTCGCCAGTCGAGATAATTCCTTATCTGTATTATCCTTTTGTGCTTGGCGGTGTCGCAATCCTGGCAATTGTGGCGCAATATCCTCGTTATGGCAAGAAATAAGTTGTTGAGAGGGTTTGTAATTTGAGAATTATTGTATAAATTTGTGTAGGATTTAAATTTTAACACATAATAATTATGAAGACATTAAAGTTTTTGTTGGCCGCCGCAGTGGCATTGATGATGTTTTCGTGCGGTAGCAAGGCTAAGCAAGGTGACTGCTGTGGTCAGTGCAAGGAGTTCCCTATCGGTTTGCAGCTTTATAGCGTGCGTGGCGATATGGAGCAGGATTTCAAGGGTACGCTTCAAAAGGTTAAGGAGATGGGTTACGACGGCGTCGAGTTCGCTGGTTTGTTCGGTAATGCTCCCGAGCAGGTGAAGGCTTGGTGTGAGGAGATTGGCCTTAATCCTATCTCGGCTCACGTGCCATTGGCTGATATGTTGGCCGATGTTGATAAGGTGATTGCTGATTACAAGGCTATCGGTTGCGAGTATATCGTGGTGCCTTATGTAACAGAGGAGCGTCGTCCAGGTGGCGAGTTGTTTTTGCAGATGGTGGAGGAGATCCGTTCAATCGGCGAGAAGTGCAAGGCTGCTGGTTTGACATTGCTCTATCATAACCACGACTTCGAGTTCAAGAAGTTGGAGAGCGGCGAGTATGGTTTGGATTACCTCTATGCTAACGTTCCTGCTGACCTTTTGCAAACAGAGTTGGATCAGTGCTGGGTGAAGTACTCTGGCGTTGACCCTGTTGAGTATTTGAAGAAGTACACTGATCGCTCACCAGTTGTTCACCTCAAAGATTACTACAAAGAGGGTGAGATGGATGGCGACCCTTATGCACTTATCGGTTTGAACGAGGGCGAGGAGAAAAAGAGCGCAGCGTTTGAGTTCCGTCCATTGGGTTGCGGTGTTCAGGACGTCCCAGCTATCATCAAGGCTGCTGTGAAGGCCAATAGCAAGTGGCTCATCGTTGAGCAGGATCAGCCAAGCCTTGGCAAGTCGCCAATGGAGTGCGTTGCAATGAGTATGGAGTACATCAAACAGTTGAAGCAGACTGGTTGTTGCGAGGGCGGCGACGGCTGTGGCGACGGTTGCGGTGATGACTGTGGCGATTGTGGCGATTGCGGTGAGAAGGAGTCATCTTGCGGTGATGGTTGCGGTGAGCACAAGTCGTCTTGCGGAGAGACAAAGTGCAGTGGTGAGAAGTCATCTTGCGGTGGCAAGGGCTGTGGCGAGAAGAAGCAGTCTGCTTGCGGTGAGAAGTCATCTTGCGGCGGCGCTGCTGAGAGCAAGTGCGGCGGTTGCAAGGGTGAGTAAATTGCCAAGATCATACACCTTTTGTTAATATATGGGGTCGAACTTTTGTAGTTCGGCCCTTTTTCTATTGTGGAGTAAAAATTAAATTTTGAATTTTGAAATCATCTACCTATCTTTGCACCCGAAAAATGATGTGGAAGGATTTGTACTGCTTGCAACCACGAAAAAAATGCTAAACCAGCAATTTAGTTATACGACAGTCAGACTTCCATACGTTAATTGTTTAACAAGAAAAAACTATTAAAGTATGGCTTTTTTATTTACATCGGAGTCTGTATCAGAGGGTCATCCAGATAAGGTGGCGGACCAGATTTCAGACGCAATTTTGGACGAGTTTCTTCGTCGTGATCCCCAGTCAAAGGTAGCTTGCGAGACACTTTGTACAACAGGACTTGTTGTGGTGTCGGGCGAGGTTAAGTCAGAGGCTTATGTTGATGTTCAGGGCGTAGCACGCCGTGTAATCGATCGCATTGGTTATAACAAGAGTGAGTATCAGTTCGACGCTGCATCGTGCGGTATCTTGTCGGCCATTCACGAGCAGTCATCTGATATCAATCAGGGCGTTGTTCGTGAAACAGATGAGGAGCAGGGTGCTGGTGACCAGGGTATTATGTTTGGTTATGCTTGCAACGAGACTCGCGAGTTTATGCCAGCAACACTTATCCTCTCGCACGTCATCTTGAAGGAGCTTGCAGTTATCCGTCGCGAGGGCATTATTATGAACTATTTGCGTCCCGACTCAAAGAGTCAGGTGACAATCGAATATGATGAGCTTACAGGTAAGCCATTGCGCGTTCACACTATTGTGGTATCGACTCAGCACGATGAGTTCATCAAGTCAAACGAGACACTCTCAGAGAAGGAGGCAGAGCGTTTGATGCAGGAGCAGATTCGCGAGGATGTACGCACAATCTTGATCCCACGAGTTAAGGCTCGCTTGGAGCGTGCAAATGACTGCTTGGCTGGCTTGATTGGTGATGACTATATCTTGCACGTCAATCCAACAGGTAAGTTCGTAATCGGCGGTCCTCACGGTGATACAGGTCTTACAGGTCGTAAGATTATCGTTGATACTTATGGTGGTCGCGGTGCTCACGGTGGTGGCGCATTCTCGGGTAAGGACTCTTCAAAGGTGGACCGTTCGGCAGCCTATGCAGCACGTCACATCGCCAAGAATATGGTTGCAGCAGGTGTTGCAGATCAGGTTTTGGTACAGCTTAGCTACGCTATCGGTATCGCAGAGCCATTGTCAGTATATGTAGATACCTACTCATCAATGCGTCCAGCAGCCTTGGAGGGTATGACCGATGGTGAGATCGCACGCCGTGTTGCGAAGCTCTTTGACTTGCGCCCAGCAGCTATCGTTAAGCGTTACGGTTTGAAGAACCCTATCTTCGAGGCTACGGCATCTTATGGTCACTTTGGTAACCGTTCTTATGTTAAGCCAGTGAAGGTTTGGGAGAATGGTGTTGAGACCGAGCGCGATGTCGAGTTCTTCGGTTGGGAGAAGCTCGATGCTGTGGATCAGATCAAGGCCGAGTTTGGTTTGTAAAGATTTGCAATTTTATATCTTTTGAGGGTGTCATCCGCGAGGTTAGGCACCCTCTTTGTTTGTCAAGGAGTGTGATATTTTTTATTGCGTGTATAATAAACCATTAATAAAGGTCGTTATAGAGTAAACCTTAAACTAGAAATTGCCTATGGGGAAATTTGCCTAATTTGGAATAATTAACAATTAAAACAATTTGTGTTACTATGAAAAAGACGGCATTTTTATTGTTTGGAGCAGCCGTTGTGTCGGCTGTCGCAGGTGGAATCACTGCAATTGGTGTGGATAGATATTTGTCACAGCACTCTATTGGGGGTGTTGTAAATGATGTTGTGACCTCGTCGAGGGGTGAGCGTGAGCCTCAGGCAGGTAACCACTTTACGGCGTATCAGGCCGAGCAGTATCCGGACCTCACCTATGCTGCCGAGAATGCGGTTAAGGCTGTGGTGAATATCGAGGCTGTGAAGGAGGTTCAGATGGGTGGTCGTTCGTATGGCTACGACTCGTTCTATGACTTTTTTGGCATCCCTTATGGTGGTCGTGGCGGTTATGGTCAGCCTCAAACTCGTGAGCAGAAGTCGGGTGGTTCGGGTGTGATTATAACGCAGGATGGTTACATTGTGACCAATAACCACGTCATAGAGAATGCCACAAAGTTGAAGGTAAAGCTCAATGACGGACGTGCGTTCGATGCTAAACTTGTTGGTACGGATCCAACGACCGACGTGGCTCTGATTAAGGTCGAGGGTGAGGATTTGCCAACAATTCCTTTTGGTGATTCTGACGCTTTGCGCCTGGGAGAGTGGGTGTTGGCCATAGGCTCTCCGTTTGATTTGCAATCTACCATTACGGCTGGAATCGTGAGCGCTAAGGCTCGCCATTTGGGTGTGATTACGGAGGATTTCCCAATCGAGTCGTTTATCCAGACCGATGCTGTGGTGAACCCTGGAAACTCGGGCGGTGCGCTGGTCAATACTCGAGGCGAGTTGGTGGGAATCAACACTGTGATCAAATCATCGACAGGAACTTATATGGGTTATTCGTTTGCTGTGCCCGAGACCATCGTGCGTAAAGTGGTGATGGATTTGAAGGAGTATGGCGTGGCTCAGCGTGCGATGCTTGGCGTGAGCTATCGTGCCATTGACGAGGATTTCGTTGAGCAGTTGGGTGATGAGCTTGGTATCAAGAAGGCGGGAGGCCTCTATATCAACGAGGTTGTTGAGAATAGCGCAGCGGCCGAGGCGGGTCTTCGCAAGGGTGATATCATAACTGCTATTGATGGGGTTAAGACCGACGATGCTTCGGTGCTTGTGGAGAAGATTGCGCAGCGTCGTCCAGGCGACAAGATTACAATCTCATATAAGCGTAATGACTCCGACAAGAAGGTGGATGTGGTATTGAAAAACCGCGTGGGTAAGAGTGAGCCTATCACTCGCGAGACGACAGATGTGGCTGCCGCTTTGGGTGGAAAGTTCTCGGACGTAAGCAAGCAGATGTGCCAAAAGTTGGAGATTCGCGGAGGTGTTCAGGTGAGCGGCATTAAGCGCGATGGCTTGTTGGGCCGTTCAGGTGTAAAGGAAGGTTTTGTAATCACCTTCATCAACGATCGCCCTGTTCTGTCGGTTGCAGACTTGCAGCGAATGGATGATAAGATTTCAACTATTGATGGTGTTTATCCTAATGGCCAGGCTGTACGTTATGTGATAGTACAGTAGAGTATATTCAAAGGTTTATTATACGAATTAGCCCCGATTCCCAAAGTGGAGTCGGGGCTAAATATTTTATTAGAATAAGTCATCAAATAGTTTGTGGCCCAGTGCATAACGCATAATTATTGAACCGCGATAGATTGCCTTGGACTCGGCCTTTACCGATGCTCTTGTCACCTTGCGTTTCTCGCCCAGTTCCTTGTGGCGTAAGAAGAACTCCTTGTAGGCTTGCCATACGGCTCGGGTTAACTCTTTTTCACCCTTGGCAAGATATACCATAGCCGACAGGAAATCGGCTGCCGGGCGTGCTACCGCAACCAGGCAGCGTTGCCAGGTGGGAGCACACTTAAAGAGCATCATCAGATTGTTGCGATAATTCAAAAATAGCTTGCGTGGAGAGTTATTGGGGAGTGTTCCGCCACCCAGGTGATATACCACGCTGCGAGGTTCTACCATAATCTTGTAACCAGCGAGTTGCATACGCCAGCAGAGGTCAATCTCCTCCATATGGGCGAAGAAGTCGCCATCAAATCCACCAAGTTGCTTGAATAGCTCGGCACGACAGCAGAATGCTGCGCCGCTGGCCCAAAATATAGGCTTTGGGGTATCGTATTGACCACAGTCATCCTCCAAGGTGGAGAGTATGCGTCCTCGGCAGAAGGGGTAGCCTAAGAGGTCGATATAGCCACCCGAGGCGCCTGCGTATTCAAATTTGTTGCGCTCGACATAGGAGAGTAATTTTGGCGCTACGGCACCTACATCACTATTATTGGCAAGCGTAGCAACCAGTGGCTCAATCCAGCCGTTGGTCACCTCGACATCGGAGTTTAGCAGAACAAAATAGTCGGCATCGACACTCTCCAATGCGATGTTGTAGCCCTTGGCAAAGCCATAGTTTTCGCTAAGGCGAATAATCTCAATCTGAGGGTAGGTGGCAGCAAGCCACTCAACCGAGTCGTCGGTCGAGCCATTGTCTGCAACGATGATCCTTACAGATGATGGGGTATGCTCCACTACGCTTGGAAGAAATTTCTCCAAGTGTGGGCGACCATTCCAATTAAGTATGACTACGGCGGTCTGCATTATATCTTTTGTGCAAGAAGTTCTGGTGGAGGAGTCTTTTTCCAACGACGATGAGTCCACATCCACATCTCGGGAGTACGGATGATATCCTGCTCCAAATGGCGTACATATCGCTCGGTGATGGTGTATGGCTCAACGGGCTCCACGCCATCGTGAATCTGGGTAAATGTTCCTTCGTAATAACCCGCCTTCACCCTGCGTGTTGTGAAATAATATACGGGTAACTGGTATTTGGTGGCCAACATCTCGCCTCCGTCGAAGAAGGCTGTCCACTGATGCAAAAATTTGTACCAAGGAATGTTTGCACGCTTTGGTGGATTCTGGTCGGCGATGAGGCATAGTGCCAAAGGACGCTGTTTGATATTTTCGATAAAGTATCGCATTGTGCGTTTCATCTCTACCAGTTCCAGATTGGAGTGCTGGCGGATGCGTCGTAGCAATTCGTCAAATACGGGACTCTTGATTTGGTGATAGACTGCAACGAATTGGTGATCATCGGTCGTAAGACTTACGGCACCAGCAGCCTCCCAGGGACCAAAATGTGCGGTAAGCATAACGGCACTGCGGCCATTCAACTCCTTGCATACCTCGTCCATATTGGTGAACTTCATTCTGCGCAAACGCTCCTGCTCGCTGATTCCTGCCTGGCCGATGGTGTTGATAATCTGCTCGGCAAGATTGCGGTAGCTACCTCGACAGATCTCCATAATCTTCTTCTCGTCATAATCGGGGAACGAACGGTGGAGGTTGTCTAATATCACCTTGCGGCGGTAGCGAAGGACATAACACAAGATAAAGTATGTGAAATTAGCAAATATGCCATAGCGCACAAAGTGGGGCATAATGGCAAAGCCGCGACACATTGTCCATAATGTTCCGAGTGCGACGCGTTGCAAAAATGAAAGTTTGGGGGTATTTGACATTTTATGTGCTTAAAGGTTACTCTTCATCCTCTTGTTCGGCATAGCGGTTACGCTTGCCTTTATTTTCGGCCTTAGGCGCACCAGCCACAACGATTACAAACTCGCCCTTGGGCTCGTGCTCGCGGAAGTGGGCTAGCACCTCGTTGATTGAGCCGCGGACGGTTTGCTCAAATTTTTTGGTCAGCTCGCGTGATACCGATACTGCTCTGTCGCCGCCAAATGTCTCGGCAAGCTGTTCTAAACACTTCACAACGCGGTATGGCGACTCGTAAAAGATTATAGAGCGAGGTTCGGTCGAAAGCTCTTGCAGGCGCTTGCTGCGACCCTTCTTTTGGGGCAGAAAGCCCTCGAAGCAGAAGCGGTCACAAGGAAATCCACTCTGAACAAGAGCAGGAATGAGCGCTGTCGCTCCTGGGAGAGTCTCTACCTCGATGCCTGCCTCGACACAGGTGCGCACAAGCAGGAAGCCAGGATCAGAGATGCCCGGAGTGCCTGCGTCAGAGACGAGCGCCACGGTGCGACCCTCGCCGATTGCCTCAGCCACCGATGCGGCAGTTGCGTGCTCGTTGAACTTGTGGTGAGAGTAGAGTTTCTTCTCGATTCCCAAGTGTTTCAATAAAAAAGATGTTGTGCGAGTGTCCTCAGCCAGGATGTAGTCGGCAGCTTCAAGAGTCTTGATGGCTCTGAGTGTGATATCATCCAAATTGCCTATCGGGGTAGGCACGATATAGAGTTTCGACATATTGGGCTATGAAAATTTACGGTCCAACAACTGCATAATGAATTTAGCACCCTCAGAATCTGGATTCCATTCGTGATTCTCGATGATGTAAACCATACACTCCTCAAATGATGGCAAACTGTCGAGTTCCGAGATGGTCTGCTCATAAGCCTTTGCATTGCCATCGAATAAATCACGAATCATCAAGAACTTATCATTCAAACCAATAGCCTGCTGCAATGAGCGTGTGCGGGCGTTGGTAATCTCCTCGGCCAAGGCTGCGGGTGCAGTTATGGTGTCGGCCAATGTCTGAGTTGCTGGGGCGATGGCCTCGGCAAGAGTTGTTGGCTCCTCGGTTTTAGTAGGAGTTGCTGTGTCGCTCAGCGACTCACGCTCCACGATGGGCGAATTAGGACTTGTTGTAATCTCAAACATATCGTCATCGTCGAGTTCAAATATCTTGGAAATATCTACAATTTTCTCCTGCTTGGGTTGTGGATCATTGTTGTAGAGTGCCATCATTCGCTGATGCTTTGAACGAGGTTTGCGCTGAATCTCGTCAGAGCCGAAAAGGCTACCCATTGCACTCTTGGTATTCTTTTCGCGTTCTGTTGCGGCAGTAGCCTCTGGTTTGCTCGCTGGCTTGATTTCGGGCTCAGGCTGGAATGTTGGCTCGGGAGTGCTCTCGGACACTTCCATAGACTGAGGCTCTTCCTTAGGCTCCCTCTCAGACTCAATGCTTGTGTTCTCGGATGGGATTGCAATTATGCTCTCCTCCTCGCTCTCATTGGCGTTGTCGCTGATATGTTCCTCCTCGGTTGCAGGAGTTGGGTCAGAGCCCCACTCTATGCCACTTGTGGCCTGTGGCTCATCGTAGTCCTGCTCATAATTCTCATTTGCTACGGCTGACATCTCGATATACTCTTCGTCATCCTGCTCCTCATCCTCCTGCTCCTCTGCGGGCTCTAAGAATTCCTCAGGCTGCTCTGTGATAACCTCCTGGGTAGGCTCTATCTCGGGTTCTACGCTTGGCTGCTCGGCCTGTTCGGCTTCTGGTGCAGGTTGTTCGATATTGTCGTTTTCGGGCTCCTCAAACGCGGTGTATTCCTCAGCCTCGTTACTCTCAACATTCTCGCCACACTCCTCGTCCTCGTCGGCGAAAATGAGTTCAACCTCCACTTCGGTTTCTGACTCTATCTCGTCTTCCTGCTCAACCTCAACTTCCTGCTGCTGCGATGTCTCCTCGACTGCGATAGGGGCAATTGCTTGCTCGGGAGTCCTCTGAGCGAAGCGCACCAACTCGTAGAGCTTAGATAATTTATCGAGAGCTAAATTTTGTTCAATAGCTGAGATAGTCTCACCCTCCTGCCACGCCGAGATGAGGGTGTTTAATTTTTCAAGTTCCGATTTGATAAGTTCGATATTCATCTTGTTTCAGGTAAAAGTTTTTCAAAGGTAATCAAATTTATTCAATCGGCTCTCTTTTTTTACAAAAAAAAGAGGTTGCTGCAACACACTGCAACAACCTCATAAGCGGGAAAAAGGATAAATTTCTTATTTTGATTGTAATTTATCGCTGTAAACAGCCTTTGGCAAGTCGTGCATATTGTACTGCGATGCCATAGAACGACCATAAGCACCCGCAGACTTGATGGCGAGCAAATCGCCACGCTTGCTCTTTTTCAAACTGACATTCTCATCGAATACATCTGTCGATTCGCAAGCGGTACCCACAACGGTGTATTTCTTGCAAACTTCCTCGGTCGATGTGATATTCTCGATATTGTGATATGAGCCGTAGAGCATAGGACGGATGAGCTCGGTCATACTTGCGTCGATAATCAACAAGCGACGACCTGTGGCAGTTGTCTTGTTGAACAATACGCTTGTAATCAACTCACCACACTCGCCCACGATAGAGCGACCAAACTCAAAGTGTACCTCCTTGCCCTCGACATTCAAATACTCGTGAACAATAGCAAAGAGCGATGCGAAGTTAGGTATAGGCTCATTTTCGGGAACGTCGTAGTTGATGCCCAAACCGCCACCTACGTCCACAATACGGAACTCAAAGCCCAATGACTCCAACTTCTCGACGATGGCGTTAGCCTTGTTGCACATATTCTCGAAGACGTGCAACTCGCGAATCTGTGAGCCGATGTGGATGTGGATGCCGATGATGTTGATGTTCTCCAACGACTTTATAAGCTCCACATTTTCAAGGATTTCGTCGTAAGAGATGCCAAACTTACTGTCGGCCTGACCTGTGTCAATACAATGGTTGGTCTTAGGGTCAATGTCGGGGTTTACGCGCAAGCCAACCTCGGCCTTCTGTCCCAACTCGCCAGCAATCTGGTTTACAACCTGCAACTCCTCAATAGACTCGCAGTTGATTGCCAAAATCTGCTGCTCGATGGCATAGCGAATCTCCTTGTCGCGCTTGCCGACACCGGCGTAAACTACACTCTTAGGGTCGAAGCCCATCTCGATGGCCTTGCGTACCTCGTTACCGCTCGCGCAGTCGATGCCAATGCCATACTCCTTGATGATTGAGAGTAGGTAATCGTCGTTGTTGGCCTTGATGGCATAGTGAACTTTATAGCCATATTTGTTAGACTCATACACTACGCTCTCCAATGTCTGGCGCAAAAGGTTTATATCGTAGAGGTAGAACGGAGTCTCAATATCACGCAGCTGGGCTGCTACTTTTCTGCTTAACATAATTTAGGTAACCTAATAATTCTAACTTGTTTGCGTTGCCTCGATGACTCGGGCAAATATTTGACAAAGATAATAAATATTAGTTTTTTATGCAAATATTAACATATATATGTTGCGGAGGTATTGCGCGATGCCAAATCTTCTGCCTGAAATAATGTTTGATGATGTCGGGTTTTGTGGTGTAAGGGATGTTGGAAGAAAGTAGTTAGGTTGACCATAAATGATTGTTGGATAGCCTATTGCTTTGCGAAAGGTGTTAAAATCTGGGGTAGTCCATATTCTTGAATATATCGGCCATTTTAATCACCTGGTCGCAGATGTGGCGTGGGCATATTTGCTGATATTGGCGGTGGAGAGCGCTGTATTTTGCTCTTTTTTTGCGCAGCTCATCCAATCGAGACTTTACCTCGGCGGGAAGCTTACTCTCTAAATAGCGCTGACTATCTGTTGAATAGGAGGGGTTTTGTTTGTCGGATGATTGGCGTTTGGGCGCGATAAAACCCTTGTACTGTTTCTCTATTGCGGCGATTGTGCGTTTAGTGTAGAGAGTCATCCGCTCGGCGAGTAGCACTTTGTCCTCGATGACGTAGAGAGCGTTCAAATTACACCTTGCGGCATAATTAATCATTTGTGATCTATCGCCCGAAAACTCCTCGATGTGGTCGATGATGAATTGTGCGAGTTGTTGCCTTAAAACCGCCCTCTTGACGGGATGTCTCTCTTTGATTATTTTGTGGGAGAGTTCCACGCACTCCTGGATCATAGCAAAGCGGTAAATCCGCACTTTATTGCCCTGGGTGGATGCGGCGCGGGCGTAGTAGATTGGAGTGTTGTTTGATGTGATGTTTTTAATTTCATAATTCATAATTTTCAAAGTATTAAAAGTTAAACAAAGGTGAAATAACAATCTGAAAATCAGTATTAATCATACTGATGATTTTGAGACTTAAAGACGTCAAAGAACATCTCCATCGTGGGCGCAAAATGCCCCGATGAAAAACTTTTTAAGCCCTCGATGTTTAACTTTTTGCTGCTATCTCAGCTTGTGTATAGCGACAATGAATCGTGAAATTTTATGCACAATATTGGTTGTTGAATATCGTGTATAAAAGCCGATTTATAGCATAAAAATGTCACTGCAGTGCATAATTTATGCTATGAAAATGGTTGAAATGTAATGTGGATTTGCTTCTAATGATTCGATACGACAAATGTAGGAATTTTTCTTTGGAAATCAAAATTTTTGCCCTTGAAAGATGGAGCGTGAGATTTTGTGAAAAAATGTTTGCACAAAAATGGCTGAAATATGTTCTCATCTTGTGAAAAATCATTACATTTGTCAAATAATATAAGTATAAACATTAAGAATAGATAATTAAATGGCACTACAATGTGGTATAGTTGGTTTGCCAAATGTCGGTAAATCAACTCTTTTCAACTGCCTCTCTAATGCTAAGGCACAGGCAGCAAATTTCCCTTTCTGTACAATTGAGCCTAATGTGGGCGTTATTACTGTTCCCGACGAGCGATTGGTGAAGCTCGCCGAGATTGATAATCCTAAGAAGGTTATCCCTACAACTATCGAGATCGTGGATATCGCAGGTTTGGTGAAGGGAGCTTCAAAGGGCGAGGGCTTGGGTAATAAGTTCTTGGGAAATATCCGTAACACAAATGCTATTATTCACGTTTTGCGTTGCTTCGACAATGGTAACATTACTCACGTTGATGGCTCGATTGATCCTGTGCGTGACAAAGGTATCATCGATACAGAGCTTCAATTGAAGGATTTGGAGACTGTGGAGAACAATATCGGCAAGTGTCAGAAGCAGGCTGTGGCGGGTGATAAGAATGCTAAGCGTCGTTATGATTTGCTCGTGCAGTTCAAGGAGGCGTTGGAGCAGGGTCGCTCGGCTCGTACCGTAGAGTCTGGTAAGGAGGAGCGAAAGTTGGTGGCTGACCTCAATCTTTTGACCGACAAGCCAGTGTTGTATGTTTGTAACGTTGACGAGGCATCAGCCGTGTCGGGTAATGCTCACACCGAGGCTGTGAAGGCTGCTATTGCAGATGAGAATGCCGAGATGTTGATTGTAGCTGCTGCTACCGAGGCTGATATTGCCGAGTTGGAGGATTACGAGGAGCGTCAGATGTTCCTTCAAGATATGGGCTTGGAGGAGTCAGGTGTTGCTCGTCTTATCAAGGCAGCATACAAGTTGCTTAACTTGCAGACTTTCTTCACAACTGGTGCTGACGAGAGCCGTGCGTGGACTTTCATCAAGGGTATGAAGGCTCCCCAGACTGCAGGTATTATCCACACTGACTTTGAGCGTGGCTTCATCCGTGCTGAGGTTATTAAGTATGACGACTATGTAGTTCTTGGCTCCGAGAAGGCTTGCCGCGACGTAGGTAAGATTGGTATCGAGGGTAAGGAGTATGTCGTTCAGGATGGAGATATTATGCACTTCCTCTTCAACGTTTAACAATCTCCTTGTGGGCTCTTTCTGCGTTGCGCTTGTTCCCGAAATGCTCATTTACATCAAGTAAACTCCGCTTTCGGTAACTTCGTAAGCCTTGAAATAGCTGCAAAATAAAGTTGTTAAAGGGGTTAAGGAAACACCCTTGCAGATCAAATGTTTTCGAGGAAAGTGAAATTTTGAATTTTGAAATTCCTCTGCTTATGAAAGAGAACTTGAAATATGTGATTATCGCGGTGGCGATAGTTGTGAGTGCCTGGTTTTTGGGTAGCGCATATACCTACAAGTATCGTTCTCAGGATACCATCGTCGTGACGGGATTGGGTGAGACTGAGTTTGCTTCGGACCTGATTGTGTGGGGCGGTGAGATTGTCGTTGAAACGCAGGATGTCGTTTCGGGTTATGCACAGTTGGAGCGTAACAAACAGAAGGTGTTGGAGTTCATCACATCGCGTGGCATAGCTGCCGAGCAACTTCGCTCGCCTGGCGTTACAGTTGAGCAGGTTGTGTTTAAGTTCGTAAACGTACACAAGCAGACCGAGCCGGTGTATAATGCCAACGGTAACTATGCAGGTCAGCGTTTTGTGGGTTATCGTTTGAGTCAGGAGTTTTCGGTGGAGTCATCGGAGGTTGATAAGGTCGAGAATATCTCTCGTGAGATTTCGGCTCTGATTGCTCAGGGTGTTTCGATTGACGCATACACTCCTGCTTATTACTATACTAAACTCGACGATGTGAAACTCTCGCTCATCGAGCAGGCATCGGCGGATGCTCGTGCTCGTGCCGAGAAGATAGCCGACAATGCTGGCACCTCTATCGGTCGCGTAGCATCGGCGAAGATGGGCGTCTTCCAGATTACGGGAGCTAATTCCAATGAGGAGTTCTCGGCAGGAGGCTCGTTCAATACCTCATCGCGCCAGAAGAAGGCGCGCATTACAATGAAGGTGGAGTACCGCGTAAAGTAAAACTGCAATGGAGTTCTGGCGAAAGATACAGATTGCGTGCGGCGCGTGTGCAGTGGTGTCGGTGGCGTTGTCAGCGGTGGCATATTATCAGCCCGCTCTGACGAATGTGGCTGTGTGGGCGTGGAACATAACCTTGTGGTATTTCCTTTTCATCTGCCCTCTGCCCATCATCGAGCGCAACAGGCGCAGTCACCAGTATGTGGCTACCATCCCTTTGGCGTTGCCGATTGCGATTGTCGTCCCTCTCATCACTCGATTTCGTGAGGCGGAGATGTTCACCTTCGGCGTAGGCTTGTTGCTCTACACCGTGCTTTACACTCTTGTGGCACTCGTTGTTGCGTGGTGGTTGAAAACTAAAGAGAAGAAAACAAAATAAATAAAGAAAACTAAAAATAGAAAATTATGTCAAGAGAAGTTCGTGTGCGCTTTGCGCCAAGTCCTACTGGACCCCTTCATATGGGTGGTGTGCGTACGGCACTTTATAACTATCTGTTTGCTCGCCGTCACGGCGGTAAGATGATTCTTCGTATTGAGGATACAGACTCTCAGCGTTTTGTGCCAAGAGCCGAGGATTATATCATCGAGTCTTTGAAGTGGTGTGGTATTGAGATTGACGAGGGTGTAGGCGTAGGTGGTCCTCACGCTCCATATCGTCAGAGTGAGCGCAAGGAGATCTATTTGAAATATGCTAAGCAGCTCGTGGAGGCTGGTTGGGCTTATTACGCTTTCGATACAGCCGAGGAGTTGGATGCTTTGCGTAAGGAGGCTGAAGCTGCGGGTCAGACTTTTGCCTACAACTATACGGTGCGCGAGAAGTTGCCAACATCTTTGAGCCTCTCGAAGGAGGAGGTTGAGGAGCGTATTGCTCGTGGCGACGTCTGGGTTGTACGTTTCAGGATGCCAGAGAATGAGGTTGTCGAGATGGATGACTTGATTCGTGGACACGTGAAGGTTAATACCTCTACTTTGGATGATAAGGTTCTTTATAAGAGTGCTGACGAGTTGCCAACCTATCACTTGGCAAATATCGTTGATGATCACTTGATGGAGATTTCTCACGTTATTCGTGGCGAGGAGTGGTTGCCATCGTTGCCTTTGCACTACTTGTTGTATCGCGCCTTCGGCTGGCAGGAGACTCAGCCACAGTTTGCTCACTTGCCTTTGTTGTTGAAGCCAACGGGCGGTGGTAAGCTCTCGAAGCGTGATGGCGACAAGATGGGCTTCCCTGTGTTCCCTCTCTTCTGGACATCGCCTACGGGCGAGACTGCTAAGGGTTACCGTGAGGATGGATACTTCGCTGAGGCTTTCGTTAATCTGTTGGCTCTGTTGGGTTGGAACCCGGGTACCGAGCAGGAGATTTTCTCAATGCAGGAGCTTATCGATGCTTTCTCATTGGATCGTGTATCAAAGGCCGGAGCTCGCTTCCAGCCTGATAAGGCAAAGTGGTTCAATGCTCAGTATATGCACCACAAGACCAATGAGGAGCTCGCTGAGTTGTTCCAGCCAATCTTGAAGGCTAACGGCGTGGAGACTTCGGATGAGTTGGCAGGCAAGGCTGCTGGCATTATGAAGGAGCGTGCTTCATTTATCACTGACCTTTGGGATCTGACATCGTATTTCTTCGTTGCCCCAGCGCAGTATGAGGAGAAGCAGACAAAGAAGTATTGGAAGGGCGAGAACCCAGCTCGTTTGGCTGAGCTTCGCGAGGTGTTGGCAGCAATCGATGACTTCTCATTGGAGAATACCGAGGCTATCGTAGGCGCTTGGATTCAGGAGAAGGGTTATGGTATGGGCCAGATTATGAATACCTTGCGTTTGGCTTTGGTTGGCGCAGGTAAGGGTCCTGGTATGTACGATGTGACAGCCTTCTTGGGTAAGGAGGAGTGCTTGAAGCGTATTGATTATATTTTGACCAACTTAAAACCTATTGAATAATGGAGATTTTACAGCACATTTGGGGTACAACCCCTGAGGGCGAGGCGATTGTACTTTATACCATTCGTAACGCCAACGGCTGCGAGGTGCAGCTTTGTAATATCGGTGCATCTATCGTATCGGTTAAGTCACCTGATCGTGATGGTAAGATGGATGACATCGTTTTGGGATATAAGGATGCAATGAGCTACTTTGGTGACGGTGCAGCCAGCGGTAAGAGCGTTGGTCGTGTGGCAAACCGTATCGCCAAGGGTAAGATGACGGTTGATGGTGTGGAGTATTCACTCGAAATCAACAACGGTCCTAACCACTTGCACGGCGGCTCAAAGGGTTTTGCTAACCAGTTGTGGGAGGGTCGTGTTGAGACCAACCGTGTGGTATTCTCACGCACTTCACCAGATGGTGAGCAGAACTATCCTGGCGAGTTGTATGTTGAGGCTGGTTACTACTTCTCTGACGATAACGAGTTGGAGATTACCTATGTGGCTAAGTCGGATAAGAATACAGTTGTAAACCTGACAAACCACGTCTATTGGAACCTTGCGGGTGAGGGTAGCGGTCAGACAATCCTCGACCACGAGTTGCAGCTCAACTGCTCACGCGTGTTGGAGATGGACCCAACTCAGATCCCAACTGGCGAGTATCTCGACGTTAAGGGTACTCCTCAGGACTTCACTACTTGGCGTAAGTTCGGCGACGAGATTCTCTCGGAGTTCAACTATATGAAGGATTTCAAGGGTTATGACCACTTCTTCGTGTTGGACGGCTGGCAACCAAATATCTTGGCAAAGGTGGGTGAGTTGCGCCACGAGGCGACAGGCCGTAAGGTGGAGGTTCTCTCATCTCAGGCAGGTGCTATGGTATATACTGGTAACTGGTTGGAGGGTGGTTGCCCTGTAACTAAGTCGGGCGGTCGCTACCAGGATTACTCTGGTGTGGCTATTGAGTGCCAGAACTATCCTAACGCAGTGAACGAGCCACGCTTCCCATCTGTGGAGTTGAAGGCTGGTGACACTTACTGCCAAAAGATTGTATTCAAGTTGGGCACGTATTAAAATTGCCTAAATCACCCTTATTCTGTGTTACGCTTGTCGTTTTGATGCTCACATACGCCAAGTATGCTCCGCTCAAAACGCCTTCGCAAGCCTTGAATAAGGACAATTTATCCAATTTTTGGGTGCAGAGGAAAAGGTGATTGATAATGTTTGATAATTCTGGGTTCGCGGTGCAATAGCTGCGAACCCATTTATAAAGATTTATGGAAGAGAAGGATCTTGAATTTTTGAACTCATTTACCGAGAAGGTCGAGAAAACAGTTGTTGATTTGTGTACGGCTGATGCTATGCTCGATGGCAAGATGTTGGAGGTAGAGGAGCTCGACGAGAAGTGGCGAACATCTGCTCCCGAGTATATGGCGGCGGCTGTTCCTCAGATTGCAGACTATCCTTTGGCAGCTATCGCTTGGGCCTGCTATGTGGGTATGGGCTCTGCTGTTCTGTGGGATAAGTCGTGGAACGAGCATAAGGATATAGAGGATTGGTACTCGATTATGGCCAAGCCTCGCGGTTTCGACTGCTTGGACGAGTATGTAGTGGAGTGCTTGGTGGGTTATGCGCTCGACAGCGAGAATGCTTCAAAGTTGGAATCGACAATCCGCAAGTGTGCCAACTCAGCTCATACGATGATTCGCAAGGAGGGAATCGAGCCTCAGAGCGTTATGGCATTCCATTTGTTTGCTCGTGTAGCTAAGGTGTTTTTCCGCTTGGGTGTGTCGCTCGAATTGCGCCACCGCGGTTACAAATATGTGAAGATGAATGTAAACTTTGCGGGTGAGGCTCCTGTCTCTTAAACGTTGCATTATTATTCACTGTTTTGTTGTAAAAGTTCACTTTTTTTGAGTTAAAAGAGTATAACGAATGAGTTTATTTATTATATTTGCATAAATAAACCTGAAAAATGACTAATATTCTTAACATCCATCATTATCATTATATCTTGCGAAAGATAGGGTAGGTCGTGGATTTGAGAGTAGTGAATTTCATATAAAGGCTTACCGTAGAGGTGAGCCTTTTTTTATAAATGTATATAATAAATAAAAACAAGATAGGATATGTTGAGAATTGCAATCCAGACCAAAGGTCGCTTGAATGAGCAGAGTATCGCCCTGATGCGCGAGATAGGCATTGATGTAGATGGTGCTAAGCGTAAATTTTTGTCAAAGGCGACAAACTTCCCAATCGAGGTGTTGTATTTAAGAGATGATGATATTCCACAAGTTGTGGCTAATGGTACGGCTGCGTTGGGTATTGTGGGTATGAACGAGGTGGCCGAGCGAGGCTGTAATGTAGATGTCGTTGCCAAGTTGGGCTTTGGCGGTTGTCGTATCTCGTTGGCCATTCCAAAGGCCGAGGAGTATGAGGGCGTGGAGTATTTCAATGGTAAGCGCATTGCTACGTCATATCCCGTTATACTCGAACAGTTCCTTTCGGAATGCGGCGTGAAGGCTAAAATTGAAGTAATCTCAGGCTCGGTGGAGATAGCGCCAGCGGCAGGTATTGCCGATGCTATTTTTGATATCGTATCGTCGGGTGGTACGCTTGTGTCTAATGGTTTAAAGGAGGTAGAGCGAGTTTTTGAGTCGGAGGCAGTGTTGATTGCTAATCCAAATCTATCGGAGGAGGATAAGGCTCTGCTTGATGAGTTGCTTTTCCGCATTGACTCGGAGCGAGATAGCCGCGATAAGAAATATCTGTTGATGAATATTCCGACAGCATCGCTGGAAGAGGCTGTGAAGATTTTGCCAGCAATGCGAAGCCCAACGGTGATGCCTCTTGCTGTGGAGGGATGGTGTTCGCTTCACTCGGTTGTAGATGCGGCCGATTTGTGGGATAAAGTGCGCCAGTTGAAGGCCATCGGTGCCGAGGGTATTTTGGTGCTTACATTGGATAAGATAATTGCGTAGCGTATGAATATCTTTGAGAATCCATCTCGCGCGGAGTGGGCTGAGTTGTGCCGCAGGGCAGAGCAGGATAACAGCCAGATTCTTGGTCGCGTAGAGGAGATTGTTGAAATGGTTGCGAAGGAGGGTGATGCAGCCCTTGTAAGATTGGCGCAGCAGATTGATAACGTGAGTCTTTCGACGCTCAGGGTTAGCGAGGAGGAGTTATTGTCGGCCCAGGAGTGTGTGAGCGAGGAGGTGAAGTCGGCTATCGAGGTGGCTGTGAGCAATATCATAGCTTTTCATCAGGCGCAGATGCCCAAGCCTGTGAGGGTTGAGACCCAGCCTGGTGTAGTGTGTATCCAACGCCCCGTGGCGATTCAGAATGTGGGACTCTACATTCCAGGAGGTACGGCACCTCTCTTTTCTACGGTGCTGATGCTTGCTTTGCCAGCCCAGATTGCAGGTTGTGGCAGGGTGGTGTTGTGTACGCCCGTGGGCAAGAGTGGTAAGGTGGCTGCCGAGGTGTTGTATGCCGCCAAGCGTTGCGGAGTGAGCGAGGTCTATAAGGTGGGCGGTGCCCAGGCCATTGCAGCTATGGCGTATGGTACGGAGAGCATTCCCAAGGTGGACAAGATATTTGGCCCAGGAAATCGTTATGTGACACTTGCTAAGCAATTGGTGAGTGGTCGCAATACGTCGATTGATATGCCCGCGGGACCTTCCGAAGTGATGGTTATGGCCGACGAGAGTGCCAACCCACGTTATGTGGCTGCCGATATGTTGTCACAGGCCGAGCACGGCAGGGATAGCCAAGCGATGGTGGTCTGCAATAGTGAGTCGCTCGCCAGGGTTATTTCGCAGGAGGTGGAGCGTCAGGCAGCGCTCTTGTCGCGTGGCGAGTATATAGCCGATTCGCTGAAAAATAGTCGTGCCGTGGTGTTTAATGAGCGCGAGCAGATGATTGCTTTCGCCAATGCCTATGCTGCCGAACATCTCATTGTGCAGATGGAGGATGCCTGGTCGGTGGTAGATAGGATAACTGCCGCAGGTAGTATCTTCGTAGGTAATTACTCTCCCGAGAGCGCTGGTGATTACGCCTCGGGTACAAATCATACACTGCCCACATCGGCGTGGGCACATTCGTGCAGCGGTGTGAACGTGGATAGTTTTATGCGCAAGATGACCATCCAGGAGCTCTCGCAGCAGGGTTTGCAAGGTTTGGCTTCGACGATTGTGGCAATGGCTGACGCCGAAGGTTTGGAGGCCCACGCTCAGGCAGTGAAGGTAAGATTGGAAAAATAGAAGGTTATGAAGAGAGATATTACAAAGTTGGTGCGTGGGTGTATAGCTCAGCTGACACCTTATTCCACAGCCCGTGATGAGTATCAGGGCGAGTTGGGTGTCTTTTTGGATGCCAACGAGAGCCCTTACGAGAATGGTTATAATCGTTATCCCGACCCCCATCAGAAGTTGCTTAAATCGAGATTTTCTCAGATTAAGGGCATTGATGCAGAGAATATTTTTGTGGGTAATGGCAGCGATGAGGCCATCGATGTTTTGATGCGTGTCTTTTGCGAGCCAAGGGTGGATAATGTGGTGGCTATTGCTCCGAGTTATGGAATGTATAAGGTGGCTGCGGCGATAAATGATGTCCAGATGCGAGAGGTGCAGCTTGGTGAGGGGTATTCATTGCCCGTCGAGGAGTTGTTGGCAGCGACGGATGAATATACAAAGATGATATTTCTGTGTTCGCCTAACAACCCTACGGGAAATTTGTTTCCACGCCAGGAGATGATGCGCCTGGTTGAGCAGTTTGATGGTATTGTGGTGGTGGATGAGGCATATATTGATTTTGCTGAGGCCCAGAGTTTGAAGTCGGAGATTGCGCATAATCCAAACCTTGTGGTGTTGCAGACAATGTCGAAGGCGTGGGCTATGGCGGGTCTGCGTGTGGGCTTGGCGTTGGCATCGGTGCAGGTTGTGGGGCTTATGTCGCAGGTGAAGTATCCATATAACATCAATCTGGCGACGATGGCCATTGTTGAGGAGTTGTTGCAGGATTCTATTGAGGAGAATGTAATCCAAATAAAGCAGCAGCGCGATGTGGTGGCTCAGGCGTTGGCGTCATCATCGGTTGTGAAAAAGGTATATCCATCGGATGCTAACTTTGTATTGGCTCAGGTTGATGATGCCGATGCGATGTATGATTTCTTGATTGCAAGAGGTATTATCGTGCGTAACAGAAATAGAGTCAAGGGTTGTGAAGGTTGTTTGCGTATAACAATCGGTCTGCCCGAGGAAAATGAGAAATTGCTGAAATCAATAGCAGAGTATGAAGAGAGCGTTGTTCGTTGATCGTGACGGAACGATTATCGTAGAGCCACCGGTGGATTATCAGGTGGATTCGTTGGAGAAGTTGGAGTTTGTGGCGGGGGCTATTTCGGGTCTGAAATCGCTGTCGGAGCTCGATTTCGAGTTGGTGATGGCCACCAATCAAGATGGCTTGGGAACACAATCTTTTCCCGAGGAGACTTTCCATCCGGCTCATAACAAGATGCTGACGACCCTTCGTGGCGAAGGTGTTGAGTTTGCCGAGCAGTTGATTGATCGCTCATTTCCCGAGGATAATGCTCCGACGCGCAAGCCTCGTACGGGAATGTTTGGTAAGTATCTCGCGGGCGAGTACGATATGGCAAATAGTTATGTCATTGGCGACCGTGCAACCGATGTGGAACTTGCGTGGAACTTGGGAGCAAAGGCCATTTTGTTGCAGCCTGCGGAGGAGGGCGAGAAGATGCTTTCGGGTATGGATTACGCCGCCTGCTGCGGGTTGATTACAGCGTCGTGGCGCGAGGTTGTGGAGTATATCCGTTCGACGGAGCGTTGCGCCGAGGTGGTGCGCACTACGCGCGAAACGGATATTCGCATCAAGGTGGATTTGGATGGCAAAGGCAAAAGCGGTGTGGATACTGGCTTGAAGTTTTTTGACCATATGCTCGATCAGATTGTTCACCATTCGGGCGTGTCGCTGGAAGTGATGTGCAAGGGAGACTTGGAGGTCGATGAGCACCATACGATGGAGGATGTGGCCATAGCATTGGGTGAGGCTCTGTCGCAGGCGTTAGGCTCAAAGCGCGGTATAGACCGTTATGGCTTTGTATTGCCGATGGATGAGTGTAAGGCTATGGTGCTGATTGATTTTGGTGGTCGTGCCGATTTCGTGTGGGATGTGCCTTTTACGCGTGAGATGGTGGGCGATGTACCGACCGAGATGTTTAAGCACTTCTTCAAGTCGTTGTGTGTGGCTATGCGTTGCAACCTCCACATCGAGGCGCGAGGCGAGAATAACCATCATCTGATTGAGGGTGTGTTCAAAGCATTTGCGCGTGCGTTGAAGATGGCCATCCGTCGAGATGTATTTAAGTATGATTTACCATCAAGCAAAGGTGTGTTATGATAGCAATCGTAGATTATAAGATGGGCAACTTGCGCTCTGTGAAGAATGCGTTGCAGAGGCTGGGTGCTGAGTTTGTGGTGACGGCTGATGCCGATGTGATTCGTAGCGCCGACAGAGTGTTGCTACCAGGTGTGGGCAATGCTGCAGAGGCTATGGAGAATCTGCGTGCTGCGGGTTTGGTGGAGGTTATCCGCTCGTTGCGCCGCCCTGTGCTGGGTATATGTGTTGGTATGCAGGTAATGTGCCGCCACAGCGAGGAAGGCGATGTGGATTGTATGGGAATCTTTGATGCTCGCGTCAAACATTTTATTGCGGCCGAGGATTTGAAGGTGCCACATATGGGATGGAACAGAATTGGTAATTTGGAGTCGAAACTTTTTAAGGGAATTGATGGTGGCGATTATGTATATTTCGTTCACTCTTTTTATCCAGAGTTGTGTCCCGACACTATTGCCACTACGCGCCACGGTCAGATGTTTAGCGCGGCGCTAAAATATGAGAATTTTTATGGTACGCAGTTCCACCCCGAGAAGAGTGGAGATGTGGGTGAGCGTATTATTGCTAATTTCTTGAAACTATGAGTCGAATAGAGATAATTCCTGCCATTGATATCATCGAGGGTCGATGTGTGCGCCTCACTCAGGGTGACTATGCCCAAAAGAAGGTCTATGATGCGAACCCAGTGGATATGGCAAAACGATATGCTGATTGTGGCGTGCGTCGCATTCACGTTGTAGATTTGGATGGTGCAAAGTCTTCTTCGCCCCAGAATTTGAGAACTCTTGAAAAGATGGCTGTTGCGGCTAATGTTGATGTGGAGTGGGGTGGAGGTATAAAGAGCGAGGAGGCGTTACGAGCATTGTTTGATTATGGCGCAAAGTATGCCATTGTGGGTAGTGTGGCAGCTCGCAATCCTGAACTCTTTATGCAGTGGTTGATGCAGTTTGGCGGCCAGAGAATGATTTTGGGTGCCGATGTCAGAGATGGCAAGGTATCGGTTAATGGTTGGTTAGAAGACTTGGGCGTGAGTATCGAGGAGTTGGTGGATGGATTTTTGCCTGGCGGATTGTCGCAGGTGATATGTACCGACATCACGCGTGACGGTATGTTGCAGGGCCCTTCGTATGAACTCTACACCTCGTTGCAGCAGCGTTATGATGCGGTGGACTTCACCGTTTCGGGCGGAATCTCGTCGATGCACGATATCGAAAAGCTCGATGAGTTGGGCTTGCGCAAGGTCATCGTTGGTAAGGCGATTTATGAGAATAGAATAACCCTTAAAGATATTGAGCGATGGTTGCTAAACGAATAATCCCTTGCCTCGATGTCAAGGATGGACGCACCGTGAAGGGTGTGAATTTTGTCGATTTGCGCGACGTGGGCGATGCTGTGGAGTTGGGTCAATATTATGCACGCTGTGGTGCCGATGAGTTGGTATATCTTGATATCAGTGCTACGCGTGAGGGTCGTAATACATTTACCCGCTTGGTGGAGCGAACCTCCGACGGAATCAATATCCCATTTACGGTGGGTGGCGGTATATCGTCGCTGGACGATGCGGCGCGTCTGCTCGAAGCGGGTGCCGATAAGATTTCAATCAATAGTGCAGCCATAGCCAATCCTCAGCTAATTGATGATATTGCCAATCGCTACGGTAGTCAATTTGTGGTTGTGGCTATCGATGCCAAGTTAATGGAGGATGGTCAGTGGCGTGCCACTACCCACGGCGGAAGTCGCTCTACCGATAAGGAGTTATTTTCGTGGGCCAAGGAGGCTCAGGAACGAGGTGCGGGCGAGATTTTGTTTACCTCGATGAATCACGACGGGACACGCAGTGGTTATCCTTTCGAGACGTTTGCCCGCCTGGCTGATGTGTTGTCAATCCCCATCATTGCATCGGGAGGTGCAGGTTCGGTGGAGGATATTGCCAAGGTGCTCACAGAGGGGCGCGCCGATGCGGCGTTGGCGGCAAGTATTTTCCACTTTGGCGAAATAACTGTGATGGATTTGAAAAACGAGTTGAAACGATTAAATATTGATGTGAGATGATGAGTTTTGATTCTTTGAATTTGACTAAGTGTGCCGATGGCTTGTTGCCCGTCATTGTGCAGGATGCCGTGACGCTTAAAGTGCTGATGCTCGGCTATATGAACCGTGAGGCATACGATAAGACTGTGGCCGAGGGTCGTGTGACATTCTTTTCGCGTAGCCGAAATTGTCTTTGGACCAAGGGAGAGACGAGTGGCCACTATCTGAATGTGGAGTCGATGTATGTGGATTGTGATGCCGACACACTGCTCATTAAGGCCAATCCGATAGGCCCGACGTGCCACCGTGGTACTACGAGTTGTTTTGATACACCCGATAGTGAGGGCTTTATTCGCCATTTGCAGAGCGTGATTCAGCAGCGCCATCGTGAAATGCCCGAGGGGTCATATACAACAAAATTGTTTATCAAGGGAGTGAAGAAGATAGCCCAGAAGGTAGGCGAGGAGGCTGTGGAGAGTGTAGTAGAGGCTGTGGATGGTAATCGTGACCGCTTTATCTATGAGGCTTCCGATATGATTTATCACTTGTTGGTGTTGTTGGAGCAAATGGGTTGCTCGATTGAGGACCTGGAACGCGAGTTGCAACTAAGACACAAGTAGAACAGGATTTAAAATAAAAAAAAGCTACCGATTTGGGGTAGCTTTTTTATTTCCGGAAAGTGTTATGCGCCAAATATTACACTCATTATGAGTGGGGTTGCACCCTGATTTTGCTCGGTGTATCGCTTGGCAGTGGAACTTACATTGGTAAGGTGCTCTTCGTTGTCACGCAGCGGAGCAAACCACGCCTTTAACTCTTCGGCATTCTCGACCTTGGTAGCGGCACCTAATTCAATCATATCGCGGGCCTCCTTGAATTTATGATAATTAGGGCCAAAGGCGATTGGTAGGGCAAATGTGGCGGCCTCTAACGTATTGTGGATGCCTACGCCGAAACCTCCACCGATGTATGACCAGATTGCATATCCATAGACCGACGACAAGATGCCAATGGTGTCGAGGATGAGTACCTGCTTATCCTCAAAGGTTGTATTTGAGTCACAGCGTGTATAGCGAATGGCTCCTGCTTTGGTGGCTGAAATAATCTTTTCGATGCGGCCCTCATCCATTTCGTGAGGCGCAATGACAAATTTAATATCGGTGTTAGAGTTGATTAACTCCTGCAAAATATCCTCATCAGGACCCCAGGTGGAACCTGCGACGAAGAGTCGTGATTGACCTTTGAAACTCTCAATTAAATCAATTTTCTTGGCTGCTTTTGCCAACTCTGCCACGCGGTCAAAGCGAGTGTCGCCCGCAACGATTACATTGTTATAACCCAGCTGGTGGAGCAGCTTCTTGGATTCGATATTTTGGACAAATATCTGCTCAAAACTATCGAGCGCCTGTCGCCAGCGTGATCCATACGACTTGAAGAAGATAGAGTTCTCTCTGAAAATAGCCGAGATGACAAACGTACGAATATTGCGACGTTTGAGCTCGAAGAGATAGTTGAGCCAAAACTCGTATTTTACAAATATGGCAATCTCGGGCTTTACAATATCGAGAAATTGTGCTGCATTGCGAGGTGTGTCGATGGGAAGGTAGAAGATGTAATCGGCATCGTTGTAGTTCTTGCGAATCTCGTAACCCGAAGGCGAGAAGAAGGTGACAAGAATTTTGTAATCAGGCTTTTGTTTGCGAATCTGCTCAATGATGGGGCGACCCTGCTCAAACTCTCCGAGTGATGCTACGTGAATCCAAACGATCTTGTCGCCACCAGTAATGCACTCTTGCATCTTGGCAAAAATCCCTTTTCTGCCCTGGCTCCATAAACGGGCTTTCTGGTTCCATAGGCCCACAAACGAGATTATGTGAGCGTAGAGCGCAATGCAGATATTATAAAAAAACATCATAGTTGGGTTGTGTTTATTATCGCAAATATAGTTTTTTTATTTTATTTTACAAACTACCAACCCCATTCGGCAATGTTGGGAATGAAGCGCAAATCGAAACTACCGTCGGGGAATGTATCCACAGCGATAAGGTCAAATTCAATCTCGTAGGGAGTGGGGTGCTGAGATAAAAAGGCTGCCGCAGCCTTGTGTATCGCGGCAACCTTGTTGGGTGTTATACTATTTTCGGGCCCACAGAGAGCTCCTGCGCGGCGTGTTTTTACCTCGACAAAATGGAGAACGCCACACTTCTGAGCCACGATGTCAATCTCGTAGCGGCCTTGACGCCAATTGCGTGCGCAAATCAGGAAACCCTGCTCGCGCAGATGGGAGGTGGCAATCTCCTCGCCTCGGGTGCCTATGTGAGCCTTGGGGTTCATTATAGCAAGAAGCTCAAATCGTCGTCAGATGTAACCTCATAGGTCTCGATGCCCTTCTTGAAGATTCGCATTGGTCGTGGACCGATGAGCTCCATCTTGCCGTCGTGGAGGTGGAGCATACAACCCTCGCGCAAACCTACCACCCAGCGGCGTGGGTTAGCCTCGATGTACTCCATAATGCGCTGCTCGCGTGTCTCGCCAGCGTGACCCTCGGGGTTGGCGTCGAGATAGTGGGGGTTAATCTGGAACTTTACAGCGCCAATAGCCTTGAATGACTCGGGCTGCACGATTGGCATATCGTTGGTTGTGCAGATTGTTGGGCAGCATACGTTGCTACCAGCCGACCAGCCTACATAGGGTGTTCCCTGCTTGATCTTGCTGGCGATGGCTTTAATCAACCCCTGCTCCTGCATTTTTTTAGTGAGGGCAAATGTGTTGCCACCACCGACGCAGATAGCCTCGGCTTGAAGAATCATCTTGCGAGGATCTTTGGTACGATGCACAGAACGAACTTTGATGCCGATTTCGTTGAAACGAGCCTGCACCTTTGCCTCATACTCGGCGTAAGAGAATGTTACGGCAGCGTATGGTACAAAAACAACCTCCTTTACGCCATTGAGGAATGATCCAATCTTCTGTATGGGGTATTGCAAATAAGGTTCGCCAGCATTGGTCGAGTTTGATATGAGTAATAAATTCATAAATAAGTGTATTTTAATGGTTTAATAGTGCTTTTGGAGTAGAGGTGTGTAAAATAATTGCCTCTCGATGCCAAAAATAATAAAAAAAGTGTTACATTTGCGCAGATTATAGTGAAAAGATTGAAACCAATCGATAAATAATTTGTTAAACTAAAAAAATTAAAGTTATGTCAGAAGTACAGGCAAAGGTTGTCGAGATTATCGTAGACAAGTTGGGCGTTAAGGCAGAAGAGGTAGTACCTGAAGCAAGTTTCACAGCTCACCTTGGTGCAGACTCTTTGGATTCAGTAGAGCTTATTATGGAGTTCGAGAAGGCTTTCGATATCCAGATTCCTGATGAGGACGCAGAGAAGATTACTACTGTAGGTGCTGCTATTGAGTACGTTGAGGATCACACAAAATAAATAAATCCTTGACTGCTTAGCGGCAGTTGAAGATTAGTGTGGAACGTACCGTTCTACAAAAAGAGTTAGGGCTATATCGAGGGTTATCCCTCGGTTTAGTCCGTTTTTTGTAAAATGCCAACATCGGTTGGCTTCAAGAGAGAGATTGTATGATTGATTTTTTGCTTCGTCCGTTTCGACGTAATTTCGGACCGGACAAGGTATTTTATAGGGCGGTGGATGATATGTTTGGATTCATCCCCCACAACATCGAATTGTACAAATTGGCACTCATCCACAAGTCGGCATCAATCATCCTTGATGATGGTACTCATATCAATAATGAGCGCTTGGAGTTCTTGGGAGATGCTGTGATTGAGAGTGTTAGCTCGGACTATCTGTATATTGAATTTCCTGATAAACCCGAAGGATTTTTGACGCAGTTGCGTTCAAAGATGGTGTCGCGCCAGTCGCTCAACGCCGTTGCCAAACTCATAGGGTTGGATGACCACGTCATCACCCATTCGACCAATAGCGCGTCGCAAAAGCATATTTTTGGAGATGCTTTTGAGGCGATGATGGGTGCGATATATCTCGACCAAGGCTATGATTTTGTCAATCGTTTGCTCATAAACAAAATTTTTGTTGAGTACCTGAAACTCGATTCGTTGCTGGAATCAGAGACTGATTTTAAGAGCCGTCTGATTGAGTGGTGCCAGAAGAACCACCACACAATATCATTCTCGACGGTTAATGACAAGACCTACTCTTCGGCGCATCCATTCTTCTACTCAAAGGTCTTGATTGATGGAATGGAGGTTGGCTATGGTGCAGGAGAATCCAAGAAGGAAGCCGAGCAGAGAGCTTGTTATTCTGTATCTCAGGGATTTAGCGACAATGATTGTACAAAATTGATGGATAAACTCGATGCCTTGGATAATAGTCGTCGTGAGAAGTCAGTTAAGCCAGAGAAGGTAGAGAAAACTGAGAAGGCCGAAAAGCCCGAGAAGTCGGAGGGTGCGCCAGTAAAACGAGTGCGCAAACCTCGTCAAAGCGCAGTACGCAATGAAGAATCTGCATAATAAATTAGCTTCGCGAGGTGCGGCATCACTCTCTGATGAGGAGTTGTTAGCACTGTTGGTTGAGAGTGGTAGCGATAACCGAGATCCCAAGCAGGTGGCGGCGGGTGTAATGGCCGAGTATGGCTCATTGCAGGGTGTTGCTAAGGCTGAGTTGGGGCGCTTGCGTATGGTCGAGGGTATAGGTCTGCGTCGTGCCGAGCGACTGCTTGTGGCTATGGAACTTGGACGTAGGGTAGCGGCCTGCAATGCACAGGAGGTGATGAAGATATCCACCGATGCAGATGTGGTGGCTTTGATGCGTCCTCAGATGGAGAGTCTGATGCACGAGGAGTGTTGGGTGTTGTACCTGACATCTTCGAATCGCCTCATCGAGCAACAGCGTGTGAGTCAGGGTGGTGTGCAGGCTACGGTGGTGGATCATCGATTGATTGTAAAGCGAGCATTGGAACTTCTTGCTACCCAGATTATTTTGGTCCATAATCACCCTTCGGGAGCAGCTCAGCCAAGCCAGGCGGATAGACTCTTGACATCGAGGGTGGCCGAGGCGGCGGCTCTGTTTGACATCAAGGTGCTTGACCACGTCATCATCTCGCGCGAGGGTAGTTTTTCGTTCCGTAGAGAGGGTTTGATGGTAAAATAATTCAGAGCGAAATCAGAAAATGCAGAGAAGTTGTTTTTTTTATCTTTGATAAAATGGTGTAAAAAGCCTTCATTTTGAGGAAAATAATTATCTTTGCGTGATATAAACAAGAAAACAATAAAAATTAGACAAGTATATGACACAGGAGGAGTTGTTCAAAAAGCTTATCGCTCACTGTAAGGAGTATGGTTTCATCTTCCCTTCGAGCGAGATTTATGATGGTCTTGGCGCAGTTTATGACTATGGCCAGAATGGTGTGGAGTTGAAGAATAACATCAAGCGTTATTGGTGGGATTCAATGGTTAAGCTTAACGAGAATATCGTGGGTATTGACGCTGCAATCTTTATGCACCCAAAGACTTGGGAGGCATCGGGTCACGTTGCAGCATTTAACGATCCACTTATCGACAACAAGGATTCAAAGAAGCGTTACCGCGCCGATGTGTTGATTGAGGACTGGATGGCAAAGCAGGATGAGAAGATTCAGAAGGAGGTTGACAAGGCTAAGAAGCGTTTTGGAGAGGCTTTCGATGAGGCTCAGTATCGTGCAACATCTCCTCGCGTTTTGGATATCGCTGCAAAGCGTGATGCTGTTCACGAGCGTTTTGCTACTGCACTTAACGATAGCAACCTCGAAGAGTTGAAACAGATTATCCTTGATTGCGAGATTGTATGTCCAATCTCGGGTACTCGTAACTGGACCGATGTACGTCAGTTCAACTTGATGTTCTCGACTCAGATGGGTTCAACTGCCGAGGGCGCTAACACAATCTACCTTCGCCCAGAGACTGCACAGGGTATCTTTGTGAACTATTTGAATGTTCAGAAGACCGGTCGTATGAAACTTCCATTCGGTATTGCTCAGATTGGTAAGGCATTCCGTAATGAGATCGTTGCGCGTCAGTTCATCTTCCGTATGCGCGAGTTTGAGCAGATGGAGATGCAGTTCTTCGTACAGCCAGGCACAGAGATGGAGTGGTGGAACAAGTGGAAGGAGACTCGTATGGCTTGGCACCGTGCTTTGGGCTTTGGTGATGCAAACTACCGTTTCCACGATCACGATAAGTTAGCACACTATGCTAATGCCGCAACTGACGTAGAGTTTAACTTCCCATTCGGCTTCAAGGAGGTTGAGGGTATTCACTCTCGTACTGACTTCGACTTGGGTCGTCACCAGGAGTTCTCTGGTAAGAAGATTCAGTACTTCGATGCAGAGCGTGGTGAGAGCTATGTTCCTTATGTTGTTGAGACTTCAATCGGTGTGGACCGTATGTTCTTGCAGATTATGTCAGCAGCATACTGCGAGGAGAAGTTGGAGAGTGGCGAGGAGCGCGTAGTATTGCGCATCCCAGCAGCGTTGGCTCCTACGAAGGTTGCCGTTATGCCACTTGTTAAGAAAGATGGTCTGCCAGAGGTAGCACGTCAGATTATCGACGATTTGAAGTATGACTATGTTGTAGCATACGACGAGAAGGACTCTATCGGTAAACGTTACCGCCGTCAGGATGCTATCGGTACTCCATTCTGCGTGACAGTAGATCACCAGACATTGGAGGATGGCACAGTGACTGTTCGTCATCGTGACTCTATGCAGCAGGAGCGTATCAAGATTGAGGCTTTGCGTGCAATGGTTGATGACGAGGTATCACTGCGCAAGCTCTTCAAGAAGATTCAGGCATAAGACGTGGGTCGAATCTTATCCATAGACTACGGTACTAAACGCACAGGGTTGGCAGTGACCGACCCTCTGCGTATTATTGCGAGTGCATTAGCGACGGTCGAGACCAAGCAGTTGGAGAAGTGGTTGGCAGACTATTTTTCAAAAAATGACGTTGATATAATAGTACTGGGTAAGCCCTCGCAAATGAATGGAGAACCTTCGGAGACGATGCGCTTCATAGAACCACTTGCTGGGCGTCTGCGCAGATCATATCCCGACAAGGAGGTGGTACTCTATGATGAGCGTTTCACCTCGGTGATGGCTCACCGTACGATGCTCGAAAGCGGCATCGGTAAAATGGCCCGTCGTGACAAAGCGTTGGTGGATCGCATATCGGCAACGATAATACTGCAATCCTATATGGACTCCATTCAATATAATGCCGATAGGTTTGGTGAGGCGTTCAATTTTAAGAAGTAAAAAGAAGAATTATGATATACCCAATTGTAATATACGGATCGCAGACTTTGCGTAATAAGTCGGTTGATATTACGCCAGAATATCCTGAGTTGAAGAAGCTCATTGACGATATGTTCATTACGCTTGAAGAGGCTTCGGGTGTGGGTTTGGCGGCTCCGCAGATTGGTAAGAACATCCGCTTGTTTATTGTGGATTGCACACCTTGGGGTGAGGATGATCCAGCGTTGGCGGATTATAAGAAGGTCTTTATCAATGCCGAGATTTACGAGGTTTCGGAGGAGAAGGAGCTCTTTAACGAGGGCTGCTTGTCGTTGCCAGGTCTTCATGAGGATGTGAGCCGTCCAGTGGCTATCAAAATGCGCTATTTGGATGAGAACTTCGTTGAGCACGATGAACTTTTCGAGGGCTTGCCAGCGCGTGTAATTCAGCACGAGTATGACCACTTGGAGGGTAAGGTCTTTACAGATCGAGTGTCGGCATTGCGCCGCAATCTGTTGAAGGGTAAGATGACCAAGTTGGCTAATGGTAAGTACCGTTGTGCTTATAAGACGAAGTAGGGTTGTCGTACGATAGGAATAGCTCTTGTTTGCGAGAGTAAATCCTTTTATATAACTCCGAGATGGGTGTTTGGCTGTGATTAGGTTATTGAGCAGCGGCATTCTCTTGGAGTTTTTTTATTGATGAGTAAGTAATTTGTCAATAAAAGGTAGTTTCTTTTGGATAAAAGAAATAAAAGATATATTTTTGCATCGCAAATGTTCTGGAAGGGATATTTGGGCGATGGTACCGTAGCTCAGTTGGATAGAGCAACAGCCTTCTAAGCTGTGGGTCGTGGGTTCGAATCCCGCCGGAATCACGAAAGAACAAAAAAATATAAGGAGGTCAATCGACCTCCTTTATTTTTTATATTCATTTTGAAGTAGTTAAGCGGGATTCGACCCCAACCAAAAACCACCCAAAATCTCAGTGTTTCACGCTGAAAATACCTCGAAAATTTTTGGTCGAATTTTCGATGTGTTTTTACATTTAGGTGTCACCTAAATTTTCTGGCGGTTTTTTACATATTTTCTTTCGTCAAACCTGCCACTTGGCGTAGTCTTCACGGTTTTGCCGTGGCGGTTCGAACGAAATGATAAAAAGGACAAATAAGGAACTGAAACGAAAATGAAAAATTA
>JAZKYX010000006.1:0-85618 GCA_045612405.1 Alistipes sp. | reverse complement strand
ACTTGAATGTTCTTTTATGTATTGAAGAGCATTAAAGAAGTATGCAGACATTTCCTGACGTGTGACTGGGGCATCGGGTGTAATAGCATCTGCACTTTGACCTGATATGATTCCGGCAGCATAAGCCTTAAGGAGATAGATATCATCCGAATCTGTAAATGTGCCGGCAGGAGCCGCCTTGATGCTCTTTCCTGTCACTTGTTCAGCCAGTTTGACAGCGAGAGATGCGAGTTGTTTGCGAGAGATATTCTTAAGGTAGTCTGTTCCGAGCATTTCCTTATCGATAAGACCGTTCGCCATTGCCCATCTTGTGTCATTTTCCGCTTTCGGATTGACTTTGGCACCGTGATCATCATCAGGGACAGCAAAAAATCCCGGATAATCAAATCCTCCTACAAACACATTAGCAAGAGCCTCCTGCTTTTGCACAGCATCCCAAGAACTCAACATCATTTCCTTATACTGTGCGAGGGTCATCTCATCGTGACCTGCCATTCGGAGATCTTCCTGAGTGAAATTTAAAATCTCCTCTTTTCCGTTATGACCACACCAATAGCAGCTCGTCTGGTAAACCTTTTCTCCTTTTGCATTGCGGCCAACATAGTTTCTCTCCGATAGGTCATATCTCACATATGCGTGAGAGAATGCCTGAGTCTTGTCCTTCCAAAATTGATCCTTTTCAAATGTATGTTTAGGATTATGTTCGCACTCTCCACAATACTTGCAACTATAGTAAAACTTAGGGTTTGCCTGACAGGTCGGATGTCTCATAACCGTATGGGCAGCAACCACAAGTGCCGAGAAGTTATGTCCCGGACAATATGCCTTACACGCGGAGGCTCCCTTTTCAGCGGCCTGATTGACATCTCCGGTATAAAGGAGGGTCTTGAATCTAAGAAGCGCAGGCGGAACAGACTTCCAGGTTACAGAATCTCCGGTCTTCTTGAGGATTTCTTCCTGAATGGAAATTATACCTTTGGGATACTTCTCTGCTGGAAGAAATAGAGTACACTCTCTTGAACGTATTCCTAATGAATAGGTCGGATAGAGAAGGGTCATAAAATCTTGAGCACGACTCTTTTCAGATATATAGTTCTCTAATATAGCAGCCACATCAACCTCCGGACCACACCACACCTCTTTCAGATTGTGAAAATTATTTATTAGATAGCCATAACTCAAATTTTCTACGGTGATGATAAGTTTATTGACATTAAGATTTTGGGCTCTTTGCTGTTTTTGATCTAAGCTAGTCATTATAATGAGTATCTCACGTGTGACATAATCATTGTCGATATGGAGCGTACGAGGATTGCTAAGCGGATAGTAACTATCAGCTTGCTCCTGAGTGTACATCTTGGTCTTGTCAAGTTTTGCTATCGTTGATTTGGATTTTTGAGTAGCTTTGGCAATTCCAACGCTTACATTAGTACTTGCTGGCACAGACTCTGAGTCTTGCTTCTGATCCTTCTTCTCCTGTGCTTCCTCTTTCATATTGCCAACAGCCTTTTCCACTCCCTTTTTTACACCTTTATCAATTTCTGTCCCTACAGCTTTGCCAAGTCGTTCAAGAAAGCTTTGAGCTGAGATCTCACATACACCTATTGTTAGCAACAGAATAAGTGTTACGACAACATTCTTCCTCATAAATCTATAGTATTTATTATTTAACAATTAATCATCTAATATTTTGACCAATAAGCCGATATTTTTCGCAATCCAACTATAAAATTAGTAAAATCTCACGAATAATAACACTCTTTTGTGGCCTTTTTGGGATAAAATAGAAAAATCACCTCCCGCGCATCCGCGAAAAGTGATTAAATAATAGGTCTAACTATGTACACTTAATTTAGACTACATAGAAGACTACATGAGAAGAGCAAGATTGGAGTTTTAGCGGTTTTTGTGAGCAATATCGTTTCACAGCACAACGGCCTAATGTTTTGAATATAAATAATTTCGGCGGTGAAATGTTATTCACCGCTGAAAAAGGACTACCCGCGTGGAATAGCCCTTTTATTTTTTCATTACTCTTACTCAACAGAGAGTCTATGTTCGTGAAGGATTTTACCTGTGGCATCAATCACCTTCAACTCGATTACTTTCTTATTGACTTTGACCTCCACTCTGTCGTTGTTGCTATTGACCAGAATTGGGAACTCATTGCCATCGAGGCTACCCGACTCGCGGAAGCTATAAGCGTGGTTGTGACCACTCAGCATAACATCGACCTTTGCCTCGTTGAGCAATGGTAGGAGCAGACGCTTCAACTCGTTGTTGCCCCACCAACCAGCCTCCTTCTCGAATGGGATGTGCATTAAGACAATCTTGACGGGTGATGACTTAAACTCCTGGGTTGCAATAGTCTGTTTAAGCCACGCCGCCATCTGCTCGCGATAGGCATCATAGGCCCCCGTACCGCCATACTCGATATCTGAATCGGGCTTATCTTCTCCACAATCCAAAACAATAAAGGCCGCAGGACCGTGGCAGAACATATACGAAGGGTTGCCAGTAGGCGATGGGAACAGATTCATAAACTCGCTAAAACCTGGTCCACGAGCCTCGTGGTTACCACGCACATAAACCAACGGAAAATCGGCCGAGAAGTTCTTTGATGCACGAGTCATAAAATCGCGCTCGACATCGGCAATTGAGCCCATAAAGCTCGCCATATCGCCGTTGAAGACAACAAAATCAGGTCTATTGGCTGGGATATCCTTAGTGTGTGCATTCATAATCGAATCACGACCGTGGATGTCGTTAATCATCGTAAAACTAATCTCCTCACGGCTCTTATCCAGCGTACGCACAGCAAAAGGCTTGCGCGAATAGACGTTGCTCGCAGTCACTCTACCGAGCGGCACGGGGCTATGGCCACTATCGTCAATACACTGCTGGAACAGACGATAACGATAGGTCGTACCAGGTGTAAGATTAGTCAAACGAACGTGATGCACATCGGTCACAATATGACGGCCCAGGAAATCCTCATAGAACTTAGGACGTTCTTCGGCATAGAACGACGAGCCATCATCGGGTGCCACCTCGACCCAACCCATACATCGAGAAGTTGAAGTCCATACAATCGTCATCTCATTCTCGGTCACAGATGTAACCCAAGGACCACACTTAATACCTGCCGTCTTGGGCAACTCCTGGGCATAGATAGTCATAACCGCCACAACGGCCACAGCTACAAGAAATAATCGTTTCATATTAAGTCAGGTTTAGGTTTATCTTCTTACTCCGAAATCTCCTCCGCTATCGTATCCTCGGATGTAATCTCGTCGGATACATTCTCATTGGCGATGGTCACATCATCAGCCAAGCTATCCTGAGGTTCCAACATCAACTCCTCGCTCTCCTGAGGCACGATATCAACTACCTCCTCGGCTGGCTGCTGGACCTGCTCGACCTTAGAGCCAAACATATCCTCAGGGAGCATCGACTCATAAGAGCCCGCACCCAGCACCGTAAATGCAACGATTGCGACAACTGCCACCACTACCAAATATCCAATTACTCGCTTTATCATACTCTGTACTTTCTCTAAAATCTATTATTCTTACTACTTTGCCATCTTTTCTGCGCCGCTGGCCGCATCATCACTCAGTACCTCGATTGATTTTTGCAGCACTCTGTCGATAGGAATTATGTTGTAATAAAAACCATTATCCTCCAACATAGTATTGCGGCCAATGTATGCTCTGAGCTGCGACTCAATGAGTTTGCGCGAACGGGCAATATCACGATACACAGGACGCACACCCTGCTGCGAAGCGTAGCGGATAAAATCCTGGACCAAAGTCTTATCAGCGTCGAGCATAGCACTGAGGTCGGCAAGCGTCTGAACCTCGTTGAGCTTAGCACGATGCTTGTCGGCATACTCGATGGTGTAGCGATAGAGGATGTTACGACCCGAAACCTCCATAAAGTATGGGGTCACATCGACTGTATCCATCGGGATAAAGATGTCGGGCATAATACCGCCGCCGCCATAAACCACCTTACCCTTAGGGGTGGTGAACTTCAACGAATCGGCAAAGCGAATACTATCGGCCGAGAAGAACTCATTGTTGCTATAACGGCGGGCCATATCCAAAGCATAGTCATCCTGCTCGCCATTGCGGTAAGGCTTCTGAATAGAACGTCCCGTAGGAGTATAATAGCGGGCAATTGTCAAACGCAATGCCGAGCCATCGGCATAAGGCACCTGCTGCTGCACCAGACCCTTACCAAACGAACGACGCCCCACAATCGTACCACGGTCGTTATCCTGCACGGCACCCGCCAAAATCTCACTCGATGAGGCACTACCCTCGTCAATGAGCATAACCAATTCGAGATCGGTTGCCGAGCCCTTGCCGTCGCTATACTCTCTCATCTGATCGCCATTGCGGTCAACAGTATAGACAATCAAATTGCCCTGAGGCAAGAACTCGTTGGCAATCATAATAGCCTGATCGAGGAATCCGCCAGAGTTTCCTCGCAAATCGAAGATGAGTTTAGTCATACCCTGGCTACGCAACACCGCGAGAGCACGCATCAGCTCGACATAAGAGGTACGGGCAAACTGCGACAGACGGATAAAACCGATGTTATCGCTAATCATAAATGCCGACTCGATACTCTTAATCGGAATAGCATCTCTGATGACTTCTATATCTACCAACTCGTCCACACCCTGACGTTTAAGCGAGAGCTTGACCTGCGAGCCACGCTTTCCTCTGAGTCGCTTTACAATGTCGTTCTGGGGCATCTTCACACCCGCCACCAATGTGTCGTTGACCATAATAATGCGGTCGCCCGCTACAATGCCAGCCTTGGCACTTGGTCCGTTGGGAATCACGCTCAACACAATCACCGTATCGGTGGTAGCATTAAACATCACACCAATACCATCAAACTCACCCTCCAACGACTCGTTCATAGCTTGCATATCGCGTGCAGGGATATACTCCGAATGAGGATCGAGCTCCTTCATCATCAACGGAATGACCAGTTCGGTGAGCGAATCCATCGAGATGGAATCGACATATTTGTTCTCGACCAACATACAGGTCTGCATCAACTTGTTAGGCGCAGTCAGGCCTGTACGACTAATGAGCGTTCGCAACTGACTCTCGGCCTTATTGCGACCCACAAACTGACCCAACAATGTTCCTAAGACAATTCCCACTGCCAAAACAAGTGGGAAGACAATAGTATGCTTTGAATTTATATACATCTCTCTTTCAAATTTATTTCCAACTCCATCAATCGGCATACCAATCGGCACAGAGTGTAGAGTTTGCTACGTTTTACTTTCTGTTGTTAATGGTGTAGGAGAAGCCCAACTTCAACTGTGACTGAATCTCAACCTTATCCGATGCAGCTTTATTGTAGAACAGATTGACCAAAAACGTCGTTGTTAGATACTTAGCCGTACGGATAGTGATGGTATTCTTCCACTCCACGGTTGGGTGCAACTCGACGTGGTATGGCTTAGACTGAGGAGCTGTTCCAACACTTCCCGCTGCCTCCCATTCGCGCTTGGCGTTCAGGTAAGCGTAGTAGTCGTGAATCTTATCGTGATTCATCACGTTGGTAATCCAACCGTAATAGACCGCGCAGTTGGTCCAATAGTTAAACCAATTGTTTTTACCCCAGTTGCGCGAAAATGCCAAGTTAACCTTCGAACCACCAGAGAATGTGGCGTGCTTGGACATATCGATACCAAACCACGAAGCCGAATTCTTTTTTCGATAGTTCTCCTCAACCAGATGATTCCACGCTACGGTTCCACTACTCGCCAAAGGGTCGAGCGTAACCTGGATTGGGAACTTACCGTTGGGCGACACATACTTCAAACCCAACGAGATATCAATGTAACCAGGTGCCATAAACGAGGTGAGCACATTGTCGTTGATCTGATGCTGGCGCGAACTATACGACTTCGAGAACTGGCTACGAATCTTCACCAGACCCGAATAGCTCCAATTATTCTTAATCGAGCGTGATGGCTGCGACTGCAACCAGAAGTTATCATTATTCTTGAACCAATTACCTTTCTTCGACACGTTACCCTCTGCATCAGCCTCTTCGATACGGATATGGTTGTAACCATAGTTACCATCAAACTGAGTAGTCACATTAAATTTATCCTTTGTATAGACGTGCTTCATAAACACACGACCCGACACGTTGATGGCATTATCACCACCTCGGCGATCCAACCACGCATCGTTATAGACCCACATCTCGGCATTAAGGGTGGTGGTAAGCTCCAAATAATTACGCTGCTTGCGAATCTTCTTACGCTCCAAACGGTCACGAGCATCACTCTGATAATCAGAGGTCGTCTTCAACTTGGTAATATCCATTTTATTGAACTTGATATTATCGTGTAAAGACTTATTTTTATCCTCAACAGTAAACTGCGCCCACGATAGGGTAGAAGTAAACAGCAACACAGACAATATGACGTAAAACTTTCTCATTTTATCCTAACTTTTTGTTATACCGCTATAAAAAATATTTCGACTACAAAGTTAATAATTTTAACGAAATTACTTACATTTGCCATAAGATAATTAAAAACCACTCACTAAATTATGAAATACTTTGGAGCACACGTCAGCGCATCGGGCGGAGTCGAGAATGCACCCCGTAATGCACACGAAATAGGAGCCACCGCTTTTGCTCTATTTACCAAAAATCAGCGTCAATGGGCTGCGCCAGACCTCACACAGGCGCAAATCACGGCATTTCGTGAGGCGTGCGAGAAATATGGTTATGCACCCCATCAGATATTGCCCCACGACAGCTATCTCATCAACCTCGGACACCCCGAGGCTGAAGGTCTGGAAAAATCGCGTGCCTCGTTCATCCACGAAATGCAACGTTGCGAGGCACTGGGTCTTGACCGTCTAAATTTCCACCCTGGCAGCCACCTGAAAAAGATCTCCGAGGAGGAGAGCCTCGCCCTGGTGGCCGAGTCTATCAACATAGCATTGGACAAAACCAAGGGGGTGACGGCCGTCATCGAGAACACCGCTGGACAGGGTTCCAACCTCGGCTACGCCTTCTGGCACTTGGCCTATATCATCGACCGCGTGGAGGATAAGTCGCGCGTGGGCGTATGTCTGGACACCTGCCACTCGTTTGCTGCAGGTTACGACCTCTCGACCGAGGAGGGTTGCGAAAAGGTATTTGCCGAGTTTGAGCGCGAGGTAGGATTCAAGTATTTGCGCGGTATGCACCTCAACGACGCATTGAAGGCTGTGGGTAGCCGCGTGGACCGCCACTCGCCAATGGGCGAAGGCTTTTTGAGCATCACACCTTTCCGCTATATAGCACGCGACGCTCGCTTTGATGGTATTCCACTCATTTTGGAGACCCCCGACGAGGCTCGCTGGGCCGAGGAGATTGCAATGCTGAAAAGTTTTGCTAAGGAATAAAAAAAGAGGGCGGCTGCCCTCTTTTTTATAATCTATCCAAACATTTCCTAATCAACGCCACACAACGACCAATCTCATCATCAGAGATTATAAGCGGTGGCGAAATGCGGAACGCCGTATCGCAATAGAGGAACCAGTCGCTCATAATACCCTCCTCGATAAATATATCCATTAGGCGATACAACTTGGCCGCCTCACCCAGCTCCACTGCCATAAGCAGACCGCTACGGCGAATCTCCTTTACCTGCGGATGATCTTTCAGCAGCTCGACAAACATTGCACCTTTACGCTCTACATCCTCCACAACTTTGTTATCCTGCAAGAACTTCATCGCCGCCAAGCCCGCTGCGCAACACACCGGGTGACCACCAAAGGTAGTGATATGGCCAAGCACGGGGTTATGGGTCAGCGTGGACATAATCTCCTGGCTCGACACAAATGCTCCGAGTGGCATACCGCCTCCCAGAGCCTTGGCCAGGCATACAATATCGGGCGTCACGCCATATTTCTGCATAGCGAACATCTCGCCCGAGCGACCCATACCGACCTGAATCTCATCAAAAATCAGAAGTGCACCCACCTCGTCACAACGATTGCGCAGGGCCTGCAAATATCCATCAACAGGGACTCTCACGCCCGCCTCGCCCTGCACCGGCTCGCACAATACGCACGCCGTACGCTCGGTAATTTGCGCCAGGTCATCAAACGAATTAAAGTTTATGGCCTTGGTATCGGGCAACAAAGGACGAAAGGCATTCTTCCACTCCTCGCCCTCGGGCTGGCGCATCATACTCATCGCACCGTGGGTCGAGCCGTGATAAGCTCGGCGCATAGATATCATCTCGGTGCGATGGGTATAGCGCTTGGCTAGTTTCAACGCTCCTTCCACAGCCTCAGCTCCCGAATTGAGGAAATAGACCGTATCCAAAGGATCGGGCAGAGTCTCTGCCAACAAGCGGGCAAACTCCACCTGGGGACGTTCCACCATCTCTCCATAGACCATAATGTGCATATAATCAGCTACCTGACGCTGCACAGCCTCAATGACAACTGGGTTGGCGTGGCCTACATTATTGACCGACACTCCCGACACCAAATCGTAATAAGGCTTACCCTCGGGTGTATAGAAGAAGACGCCCTCAGCACGCGCCACCTCGATGAGCTGGGGTGCGGGAGAGGTCTGCGCCACGTGACGCAAAAACTGTTTTCTTAAAATCTCACTCACTGCTTACCAAATTTACGTTCAAGAACTCGCTCGGCATCTCTGGCCGACGACATCACCCAACGGAACATTATCTCCATACGCTCTGGCTCGCTCAGTTGCCAATCAATCTCAGGCGAGAGGCGCATACGCTGCGAGAGCATATAAATCAAAATTGCAGCCGAAGCCGAGACATTCAGGCTCTCGACCATTCCACACATCGGGATACGCAAATACTCATCCGCCGAGGCGATGATTTCATCCGACACTCCTGTATGCTCAGTACCAAACACCAAGCAGAAGGGACCCTTCTCGACATCGAAAGTCTCGGGCGTGCAGCTCTCGCGGTGTGGCGTAGTGGCCACGATACGATAACCAGCCGCTTTGAGCGAAGCAATAGCCTCTGTGGTGGATTCGTGACGGTTGATATCGACCCACTTGTCGGTTCCACGCACGATGCCTACATTAGGATTAAACTTACACACCGTCTCCACCGTATGCAAGTCCTGCACACCAAACGCCTCGCAGTGACGCATCAGCGCCGAAGCATTCTGGGGATGGTAGGTATTTTCCGTAAGGATGGTCATATAGCGAGTACGCTGGGCGAGCGTGCGACGCAACACCTCGATGCGCTCCTCGGTAAGAAAGTCCATCATATATTCCGTACGCGAGGCATACCACTCGACATCGCGTCCCTGGTCGTATCCTTTCAATCTATTTACGATATTTGTCATCTTCATCCATTATTTTCAGGTAACTCTCATAACGCGGATAGGCAATCTCACCTCGCTTGACAGCCTCCACCACAGCACACCCAGGCTCGTGGGTATGAGAACAATTATAGAATCGGCAATCGGGCAAAAAGCGCATCATCTCTGGAAAATAGTGAGCCAACTCGGCATCATCAATATCAATCAAGCCAAAGCCCTTGATTCCTGGTGTATCAATGATATATCCACCCTCGGCCAACGGATACATTGTTGAGAATGTGGTGGTGTGCTTACCCTTGTGGTGACTCTGAGAAATCTCGCCAGTCTTGATATCCAAACCAGGCTCCACGGCCGCCACAAGCGTCGATTTTCCCACGCCTGAATTACCCGACAACAACGTCGTCTTGCCGCGCAACAATTCTCTCACCTGATCAACACCCTCACCCTCGGTAGCCGACACCTCAACAATTCGGTATCCAGCACTCTCGTATATCGAGTGAAACTCCTCGACAGCCTCGGGATGCTGACGCGCCAAATCAATCTTGGCAAGCAGAATAGTCACAGGAACCTTGTATGCCTCACACGTCACCAAAAAACGATCGACAAACTCCATCGCCGTCTGGGGCGAAAAGAGTGTCACAACAAGCAACGCCTGATCAACATTTGAGGCGATGATATGCGACTCCTTTGAGAGGTTAGAAGCCCTACGAATGATATAGTTGCGACGAGGTTCGATAGCCGAGATAACATAACCTCCCTGCTCATCAGCCTCGACAGTCACGACATCACCCACCACAACAGGATTGGTCGAACGCACACCTTTAAGGCGCAACTTTCCTCTGATTCTACACTGCAAACGAGAGCCCTCTGACAACACCTCATACCAACTACCCGTCGATCTTATGACCGTACCCAACACACTATCTGCCATAGTCCTATTGATTTTTTATATTTTCAGCCACACCTCCAAAACAAGATGTAATACACTCTGCCACACTCTTCACAGGCTCAAACCATAGTGACTGCTCGATCTTTGACTGTGGCACAAACTTAAAGTTATCATTGATTGTCGAGACCCACGAGAACATAACGCCCACAATCAGGCTGACTTTCAGAATCGAAAATACGATACCCAAAATCACATCCATAGGTCCCAGACCCGAAATCTTCAAAATAGCACGCATCAGATAGCCGCAGATGGTGATGGCAATCAGAGCAACCAGGAAGATGACGATAAAGCCAACGACCGATGAAGAGGCCGATCCCAAACCCAACAAACTGCCCACACTCGAAGAGCATCGCGCAGCCAGAAACAGAGCCACAACAATCGCCACAAGCGATACGAGCTGCAATAAAAAACCTTTGCGCCAGCCATTAAGCACAGCCCAGGCCAAAGCTATATACACTACTACATCAAATATATTCATTGTCACATTAGGATTAATATTCGTCGAAAACAATCTTACGAATTAAAATATTGCACGAAGTTAGCATATTTTTTTTGATTATTAGTATATTTGCCAAAATGAAATCAGGTCGATGGCTGATTTATCACATTACATTACCGCCAATAGGTATCTTGCGGCCAAGACCTCAAAAAGACATTATTATGAAACGATATATTTTAACATTAATAGCAACGCTGGTTTGCATTATATCTGAGGCCAGACAAGTTTTCTCGCTCAATGACGAGTGGTTATTTTTCTTCAAGACCGAGATAAGTAGCGATGTGGCGCGCCGCGTGTCATTGCCCCACACCTGGAATCTCGATGCCCTGTCGGGACGAGATGAATATTTGAAAACCACAGCCAACTACACTCGCACGTTTTTCGCGCCAAAGGAATGGGAACAGAAGCGTCTGTTCCTGAAATTCTATGGTGTACAGAGCGTGGCCGACGTCTTTGTCAATGGACGTCACGTTGGCGAGCACCGAGGTGGCTGGACAGCATTTACATTCGAGATTACTCAGCACCTGAACTTCGGAAACGACAACTCGATTGTGGTGGTGGTCAATAATGCCTACCAAAACGATGTTCTCCCCACCTCGTCGGAGATTAACCTCTATGGAGGCATATATCGCGAGGTTGAACTTATTGTGACCGAGCAGACTACAATCTCACCAATGTATTACGGCTCGGATGGAGTATTGGTACACCAAAACGAGATTTCGGATGAGGCTGTGGATGCCACCGTATCGGTATATGTCACCTCGACCAACGACAAGTTGTGCGACCTCTACCTCTCGGTACGCAGCCCCTATGGCGATGTGGTCTATTCACAATATGTCAAGGACCAGATCAAGTCTAACGAGCCTATTAATATTCCATTCCGACTGGAAGAGCCTCTGCTATGGAGTTGCAGCGAACCTAATATGTATAGCATAAGCGTCTCGATAGGTCGCAATCAGGAGGATGAGGTTGTGGTTTATACCGGCTTCCGCAATATAGATGTGTCGCCAAAGACGGGCCTGCGCATCAATGGCGAGAGAATGAAGATTAATGGCGTCACGCTCCATCACGACCGCGCTGTGGTAGGTAGTGCACTGCGTTCACGACACTACGATGAGGATATGGAGAAGATTCGCGATTTGGGAGCCACAGCCATTCGTTCAGCAACGGCACCTCACGCTCAATATCTCTATGATTTGTGTGACCAGACTGGTATGTTGGTGTGGATTGACACTCCATTTACCCGCGCACCATATTTGAGTGACTTTTCATACTTTGCCACCAAACGTTTCCACGACAATGGCTTGCAGCAGTTGCGCGAGATTATCATCCAGAACTACAACCACCCATCGGTGGTAATGTGGGGTATATATTCGCTCGTGTGGATGCGTGGTGACAATGTATTGGATTTCGTACGCGAACTCAATGAAACAGCCAAGCAGTTGGATTCATCGCGCCCAACGGTGGCTTGCAGCAATCAGGACGGCGAGATTAACTTTGTGCCAGATTTGATTGTATGGCAGCAGAACCTGGGCTGGAACAAGGGGACAATCCAAGACCTGGCAATCTGGAACGAGAAGCAACACACCGAGTGGGGACACCTGCGCTCGGCGGTAGCCTATGGCGAGAGTGGTTCAATCCATCAGCAAGCCAACACCAGCTTGAAACCTGTGGATATCGACAAACGCTGGTTGCCCGAACGCTGGCAGACAGAGTTCCACGAGGGATACGCCAAATATATGATTCAGGACTCGATTTATTGGGGAGTATGGATTAATGATATGTTTGAATTTGGCTCGGTGCGTCACGATGATGGCATTGCACGCCGCGGCCTTGTGACCTTTGACCGTAACGACGAGAAGGACTCTTACTATCTCTTACGCACATTATGGAATAAGCAGGACCCAACGTTGCATATTACCGAAAAGCGACGCAACATTCGTCTCGATAGCATTCAGCAGATTAAGTTCTACTCATCGGCGAAGGAGAGACCCGTGATGATAATCAACAAGGATACCGTTCGCATCAGAGAGTATGCCCCAATGCAATTCATCTCCGACTCAGTGGTAATGCACGGCGACAATAAGATCTTTGTCTCGGCAGGAGAGCTGCACGATCAGCAGACAATCACAATCGACAACACATTAAGATCTCGTCAATAGAGGATCTGCCCCCACACATCAGCAAGTCCAGCACCGACAGGTTGGGCTCAAAGGGCAGACGATCAGAAAAGACCTGGAAATAGGGTTCGGCCACAAAAGTCGAATCCTTTTTTTGTTTGGGTCTAAGGTCAAAATCTTTCTCCTTAGCCTCGACATATTGCTCAGAGTAGTTTGGCCCGATTTTCGACCCCAACAAGCGGAGCAACGTCTCCAAATACTCCATATTGTAATCCACCAGATAACGCCACTCTCGCTTATAGAAAGGCTCAATCTCGTGGGCAAAATGGTCAAAGTATGGCGACGACTTATAGGCCGACAAAATCGAAATCCAATGCTGATGCTGCCAGCGCTTGGAGTAATCAATCCTAACATCGCGCATCTTCTGGCGAGGACGATTGGCATTCTCGACGTGAACCGTCAGTTGCATCACACCATTGGCCGACAAAATAGAGGCTCGGTTACGCTCCGAGCGCTTGATATAGTTTTCACCCAGATCGATGACACACTCCTCACGCAGAAGGCGCGCCACATACTCCACCGAGGGCATATATGCAGAAGGAAGAATTACCATAACTACAACTTTTTACACACCAATACAACCCAGCCGTCACGCTCCTCGGCACGTATGCACTCCATTCCGTGCTGTGTAGCCGAATCAATCACAGCCTGCTTATCCTCTTCCAGGAATCCACTCATAGCAATCCAACCACCTTGGCGCAATGACGCTGCAAAATCGGGCATCATCATCTGCAAAATATTGCGATTTATATTAGCCAACACAAAGTCGAACTCCTCGCCTCGCGCAGCCTCAATTGAGCCACAGCGCACATCCACACTCTCGGCAACGCCACTCAATGCTATGCTATCGCGGCAACTATCGCACGCCCAATCATCGATATCGACAGCCACCATACTTTGGGCTCCGCATTTTAGTGCAACGATGGCCAGAACGCCCGTACCGCAACCCATATCGAGTCCTCTGAGACCAGCAACCGCCTGGCTTGCTATGGTAGAGGACATCATAGCTGTGGTGGTGTGATGACCCGTACCGAATGACATTCTGGGTGCAATCACCACATCTATCACACCCTCTGCCGGCGCAGCGTGATGCTCGGCACGGATGCGAATTGCTCGCTCGCCCACAACATCCACAGGATCGAAGCCACTCTCCCACTCGGCATTCCAATTCTGCTGCTCGACATCGGCAACCTCAAAGGTTACGTTCTGCTTACGCAACATCTGCTCAACATCCAAGCTACACTCCTCCCACTCCTGGGTCTGAATATAGGCCTTTAACACTCCATCCGCCTCATCAAATGCCTCAAACGGATAATCGGCCAACATAGCCATCATAATCTCAGATGCCTCGCCGTCAGCAACAGAAATATTGAGTTCGATATATTCCATATTATGTAAAATTTTTCTATTTTTGCATTGAGTCTGTGCTCAACGACAAAGTTAGAAAGAATATGGCAGATAATACAAAAAGATGGCAGGAAATTTCGCGTAGCTATCGTAGCTATATGCGTTTGGAGAAGCACCTATCGGAGAATACTATCGAATCGTATATGCGCGATTTGGCACAGTTTGCCCACTTTATACTCAGGATGTATGACCTTCCGCCCAAGAAGGTGGAGCGCGAAATGATTGAGCGTTATATGGGTTGGCTCTTCGACAATAAAAAGGAGAAGAGTTCCCAGGCACGTGCACTGAGTAGCATAAAGAGTTTCTATAACTACCTACTAATCAATGAGATAATCGAACTTTCGCCCGCCGAGATGGTCGAGCCACCCAAGGCCAACCGTTCTCTCCCCGACACCCTATCAACCGAGGAGATTGACCTGATAATCAATTCTATCGATCCCTCGACAACCAAGGGCCTGCGCGACCGCGCCATATTGGAACTCCTCTACTCGTGTGGTCTGCGCGTCTCGGAGCTCTGCGACCTGAAAATTGGCGATCTGTTTTTTGGCGAGGGTTATATTCGTGTGATTGGCAAGGGCGACAAGCAACGCTTTGTACCCATCAGCGGCATTGCCCGCGAGCGCATATCGGTCTATAAGGACCATCGCTCAGCACCCCGCAACGAGGATACACTCTTTCTCAACAACCGCGGCTCGCGCCTCACACGCGTGATGATATTCACCATTATCAAGCAGGCAGCCCAGCGTGCCGGCATCGACAAAAAGATTAGCCCCCACACTTTCCGCCACTCCTTTGCCACCCACCTTTTGGCTGGTGGCGCCAACATACGCCAGGTGCAGGAGTTGCTCGGTCACGAAAACATACTCACCACCGAGATCTACACCCACCTCGACGATAGCCACCTACGCCAAACATTGGAAGAGAAGATGGTGTTGGAATAGAACAACAAAAGGCTGCCGCTTATGCGACAGCCTTTATGTTTGATATGTAAATTCATTACTTCAACTCAATTGAGTTCAACATTTCCAAGCGACCCTCGTTAATCTGCTTAACGATAAGCTCGCCGAAGAGAGTGTTCTGCCAAGCAAACCACTTACGAGTAAAGTCCTTTGGATTGTTCACATTGAACGACTCGTGCATAAAGCCTGTGCCGGCGTCGGTGCGCATCAACTGCTCGATACACCACTTAATCTCCTTCTCGCAATCGCTTGTAAAGGCCTTCATCATAAGGCTCATAGGCCAAGCCATATCATAACCGATGTGTGGTCCGCCGATACCCTCACCCTTTGTGCCACGGAAGAAATATGGGTTGCTCTCGCTCCACACGAAGCGACGTGTATTGGCATAAATCTCCTCGTCGATAACCTCAGGATTGAGATACTTCATAGCCAAAAGGCTTGGCACGTTGGCATCATCCATACAGTAGTAGTTACCAAAGCCATCAACCTCGAATGCGTAGATCTCACCAAACTCTGGGTGATTATATACAGCATACTTTTTCAAAGCCTCAGCAACCTCGTCAGCCAACTCGGTGCACTCCTTAGCCAACGCCTTGTTGCCGTTTACCTTGGTCAAAATCTCGGCAGCCTTGTTCAACACCGACACTGCGAAGAAGTTTGATGGGATGAGGAACTGCAACACTGTGGCATCGTCAGACGGACGGAAGCTCGACACCATAAGACCCACTGGGTTTACTGGCGGGCCAAGGCCGTTGTTAGACAAAGTATCGAACTGACGCTCTGTGCGACGCATAAACTTATAAGGGCCATTGCCATCCTTACGCTGCTGCTCCTTAAATGTTTTGAGCACATTCTCCACAGCCAACAACCACTGCTGATCGAAAATCGAAGCATCGCCCGTAACCAACCAATAGTAGTAAGCCAAACGGATTGGGTAGCACAATGAGTCAATCTCATACTTACGCTCGTGTAACTCAGGCTTCATTGCTGTCATATCCGACATCCACTCGCCGCCCTTTGCGCCATCGTTGAATGCGTTGGCATAAGGGTCGATGTTGATTGACATCAGCTGGCGGCGGATAACACCCACAAGCATAGCCTTCAACTCCTCGTCCTCGTTAGCATACTGAACATAAGGCCACACCTGAGCGCCTGAATCACGCAACCACATAGCGTGGATATCGCCCGTATAGACAAATGTATCGTCCTTGCCATCGAGCTGGCGATAGTGAACGGTTGTATCCAATGTATTAGGGAAGCAGTTAGAGAACATCCAAGCCAAACGCTCGTTTGTGAGCAACTCCTTCACCTTCACGATCTCGGCCTCGATAGCCTTTGATGTAAACAGGCGGTCCTCAACGGCTGGACGCTGGCAAACATACTCACCATCCTGCATAGGAGCAGCATCGAGTGCCACTGCTGAATAATCTGTCAAGACTTCGGGCTGCGCTGCGCACTTGCCACACTTTGACCCCTTCTCACCACAACACGCCACGCAACAAAGCATAGCGACCAAAACTGTTAAATTAAAAAATCGGTTAAACTTCATAGTTTGAATCATTTTAAGTTGTAAATTTTGTCCAAAGTTAATCCTTTTATCTCAAATTACGACTTTTGCGATGGATTATTTCACACCCCATTTTCGCCGATTCACATTTTTGAGAATTTCCAAGGAATCCTTTGATACAAAAAAATGAGACTACATAACAACATTTGCCAGTAGTCTCATCTATTTGAAAGAGTCCGCCATTAGACTCCCGCGCTCTTAGGTTTACTCATTGCAGCCGCACTCGCTGTCGCAACCACCCTCGCAACCGCCATCGCAGTCACCGTGGCAACTGCAGTTGCAACCGCCCTGCGCAGCCAAATCCTCAGGTGTTACGTCGCGTACCTCAACAACCTCAACGTCGAAGTTCAATGTCTTACCAGCCATTGGGTGGTTGAAGTCCATCTTAACAGTTGTCTCGGCAACCTCCTTGATAACGCCGAGCATACGGTTACCCTGAGCATCGCTCATAGGCACCTGGCTACCAACGAAGAGGATATCCTCTGCGAGCTTACCATCAACCATAAAAATATCCTTTGGAAGATCTACCACAGCCTCTGGGATAATCTCACCATAGCCATCCTTTGGCTCCAAAGTGAATGATACCTTCTCACCTGGCTCCTTGCCCATAATAGCACCCTCGAACTTTGGAAGGAGCATACCTGCGCCACAAATGAACTGCAAAGGCTGACCCTCACGAGACTGGTCTGCAATCTGACCATCAACTGTCAGTGTATAGTGCACTGACACCATCTTTGAATTTTCTACTTTCATTATTTTTTGAATTTTAGTTTTCAATCACGCAAATATACGAATTATTTTGATTTCTTGTATCTTCCTGAGAAATCTGTTGTATTGAATATCTCCAAGTAATAGTTATTGGCATCCTCCGAAATCACAACACGAGCATTCCTGTCGTATCTGATTGATAGTTTGTTATTGCTTAATGAATATTCATATCTCATAGAAAAATTTAAGGACTAAACAAATATAATCACTTAATATCGAAATGCCAAATTTTACCACACAAACAACCCTGGCTATCACCCCACTCACCTTAAAAAAGTATCTCATCCCTCAAATTCTCGAATGGTTTTACCTCTCTGCGCGCGCTCATAAGGGCATCATTTTTACAATTTTCTTCACTCAATGTTGTTTCTATCGCTATGAGTTTGTAACTTTGTTGAAAATTACATTACCCGAATTTATGTTATCGAAAGAGATACGCGAGGCGATTATCGCCCTCATCAAACGTGAAGTAGTGCCAGCCATCGGCTGCACTGAGCCAGTAGCTGTATCGTTGTGTGTGGCACGCGCCACCGAGTTATTGGGCATCGTACCCGAGAAGATTACAGCACGTCTGAGTGCCAATATTTTGAAAAACGCTATGGGCGTGGGTATCCCCGCCACAGGAATGATTGGCTTGCCGATTGCCATTGCCCTGGGTGCTCTGATTGGAAAATCGGAGTACGGACTTGAAGTGTTGAAGGATGCCGACCCCGAGGCTGTTGAGCGCGGCAAGCAATACATCGCCCAGGATCGCATCTCAATCGAGCTAAAAAAGGGAATCTCGGAGAAGCTATACGTCGAAATCGAGGTCGAGGCCCAGGGTCACAAGGCTGCTGCTGTGATTTCTGGCGGTCACACATCGTTCATCTATTTGAGCAGGGACGAGGAGGTGATTCTCAACCAGAAGAGCCTGACGGGCGAGGAGTGCGACTACGATGATATCGCCCTCACACTGCGCAAGGTCTATGATTTTGCGACCACTGCCCCACTCGAAGAGATTGAGTTCATCAAGGAGGCCATCACACTCAACAAGGCTGCTGCCGAGAGTGCTTTTACCGATGATTATGGCCACTCCCTGGGCAAGATGCTGCGCCGCGAAAAGGAGATTAAGATTATGGGCGACAGCGTATTCACTCGCATCCTATCCTACACCGCTTCGGCGTGCGATGCCCGAATGGGCGGTGCCAAGGTGCCTGTGATGAGCAACTCGGGAAGTGGTAACCAAGGCATAACAGCCACACTGCCCGTGGTGGTATATGGCGAGGAGTGCGGCGCCACAAACGAGCAGATGGTTCGTGCCCTGACACTAAGCCACCTGACAGTCATCTACATCAAGCAGAGCCTCGGTCGCTTGTCGGCATTGTGCGGTTGCGTGGTGGCAGCATCGGGTTCGAGCTGCGGTATCACCTATTTGATGGGTGGCGGTTACGACGAGGTAGCTTGCGCCGTAAAGAATATGATTGCCAACCTGACGGGTATGATTTGCGACGGAGCAAAGCCAAGTTGCGCGCTTAAATTGGCAAGTGGTGTTTCGACTGCCGTACTGTCGGCTATGATGGCAATGGAGGGTCGTTGCGTGTCGAAGTTGGAGGGTATCATCGACGAAGATGTCGATCGTTCGATTCACAATCTCACCGCCATCGGCCGCGACGGAATGAACTCAACCGACGATTTGATTCTCGACATTATGACCAGCAAATAATGCTATCTCACAAACAATCAAAGAGGTATTTATAAAGTAATCCCCGCCCTGCTAATGCAAGACGGGGATTTTATTTTAATAATGAGTATAAAAAGTTGATTTTCAAGGTTGCGTTTAAGCGAGAGCAAAAGGAAAACTCGTTCTCATTATGCCGAGCGTAGCAACCAAAAAAACTTATGGTTTGCGCGACCCGAGAAACCGCAGTTTACTAAGCGTAAATGAGGATTTCGAGGGTGAGCGTAACGCAGAAAATATCTTTTTATGCTCTTTCTTTACTTATTCATCTTGGCCCACGAATCCTTCAAGGTCACAGTACGGTTGAAGACGAGCTTCTCGGCAGTTGAGTCCTTATCAACATTGAAGTAACCGATGCGCTGGAACTGCAAGTAATCGAGTGGCTTGGCGTTGGCCAAATACTTCTCGACGTAGCACTCTGTGAGCACTGTCAATGAATCAGGATTAATCATCTGCTGCATAGCCTCCAATGCCTCGCAGCCTTGCTCCTTACGGATGGCAGCCATCTCGTCGCGAGGATTCTCGACCTTCCACAAGCGGTCATACAAGCGTACCTCAGCCTTCAAGCAGTGGTCGCAGCTCACCCAGTGGAGCGTACCCTTCACCTTACGGTTGCTACCTGGCATACCTGTCTTGGTATCAGGATCATACTCAGCATACACGGTTGTCACGTTGCCATTCTCGTCCTTGTCGCAGCCCGTACACTTCACGATATAAGCATTCTTCAAGCGTACCTCCTGGCCAGGAGTCATACGGAAATACTTCTTTGGAGCATCCTCCATAAAATCCTCGCGCTCCATCCAAAGCTCGCGGCTGAACTCGATTGTATGGGTACCAGACTCGGGATCCTCAGGGTTATTCACAGCCTCCATAGACTCAACCTGACCCTCAGGATAGTTGGTAATAACGAGCTTCACAGGGTCGATAACTGCGCTCACGCGTGTTGCGCGCTTGTTCAAATCATCACGCACAGCGCTTTCGAGCAGAGCGAAGTCGTTCAATGCATCGTATGTAGTGTAGCCAATCTTATCAACAAACGCGCGGATAGACTCAGGCGAGTAACCACGACGGCGGAAACCACACAAAGTCGGCATACGAGGGTCATCCCAACCCTTAACCAAGCCCTCCTTAACGAGGATAAGCAGGTTACGCTTGCTCATAAGCGTATAGTTGAGGTTCAACTTATTGAACTCATACTGACGTGGACGCTCATCCGATGGATCAACACCCTCCTTCACCCAATCAACGAACAAGTCGTAGAGTGGACGGTGAGGCACAAATTCGAGAGTACACAACGAGTGTGTCACACCCTCGAAGTAGTCGCTCTGACCGTGAGCAAAGTCATACATTGGATATACCTTCCAGGTGTCGCCCGTACGGTGGTGAGGATGATTTACAACGCGATAGATGATTGGGTCGCGGAAGTGCATATTTGAACTTGCCATATCAATCTTGGCACGCAATACCATCTTACCCTCCTCAATCTCGCCATTTGTCATCTTCATAAAGAGGTCGAGGTTCTCCTCGATTGGGCGGTTACGGTATGGGCTATCTGTACCTGCCTGAGTTGGGGTACCCTTCTGGGCAGCAATCTCCTCTGACGACTGCTCGTCGATGTATGCCTTACCCTCCTTGATTAAGCGAACGGCAAAGTCCCACAACTGCTGGAAGTAATCCGAAGCATAGTACTCGTTACCCCACTGGAAGCCGAGCCACTGGATATCCTCCTTGATGGCCTCAACATACTCCATATCCTCCTTTGTTGGGTTGGTATCATCAAAGCGGAGGTTACACACTCCACCATATTTTGCCGCTACACCGAAATCCAAGCAGATAGCCTTGGCGTGACCGATGTGCAGATAACCGTTTGGCTCGGGTGGGAAGCGGGTCTGAACACGCTTTTTACCCTTTGCAATCGCCTCCTCGATTACCTCCTCTACGAAGTTAAGTCTATCTTTTGACTCTACTGTCTCGTTGTTTGTTGTGTTAGTCATATCTAAATTGTATTATCGTTTTTTCTCTAATGAAATATCCTTCAACAGACGCACCGACAACTGCACAATCTGCTTGTTTCCCCACACCCTGCCGTCATATTGCATTGCAAAATAGGCATTAATGTTAACGGTATTTGAAAACAATGATTTGCAATATCCAATCTTGGTGCTGCTATAAATTCCGTCATCGGTTCCAAACAGACGCTCGCCAGCATACAAATCGCCACCATAGCCGAATGGAAACTCTTCGCTACGGAATGTAGAATAATAGGGTTGCAAGTTATCGCCCACATACAACTGCTCATCAATGTAAACACCCCACTTCTCCATCCTCGCCTTCAACATCACGCCATCAGGAGTCTGCATCTTCTCCTCATTGGCACGGTCACGCTGCGCCGTCATCACATAATGCAGAGTAAAGTCGAAATCGAAATATGCGTTGAATCGTGCACCAATGTGAGGCATAACGATGATGTTGTCCACCACGCAATTACTTATCGTCTCGCTACCAGCATAATGTCCCGTCTGAATAGCATAACCGCCATAAAAGCGCCTATCCTCGTCGCAATAGTAACGACCTGCCGACAAGATGCGAAACTTTTCACGCGAAGCGTAGGAGTACATACCATACCAATCCACTGCGAGCTCCACAAAACCTCTATCGTTACGATACTGGCCCATCAAACCCTGAACCCTATTCTCGTAAAAACGCACCGAGTCGCTGAATATGAGCTCCGTATAGTCGCCCATCAACTTCTCACGCGAGAAGATACCCATAGCGGCCGTCACCCTCTTGTTCTCAAACTGATAATAGACCTGAGGACGAGCCTTGGCAAAGACTTTGGTATCGTCGCCAAAGTGTGACCACATATCCATACCAAACATCAGGCGATTGTTCTTCTCCCACTCCACGCCCACCATAGGCGTAAGGCGAGAACTAAACAACGTGCCCGACTTACCTATCTCACTACCCGCATACTCGCGGTTGTCGAAATAGGTATCAAAATCGGCTCCGACCAGCAACTTAATATCCTCCTGCGCTGCAAGATTTGATACGCAGAAGATAGCCATCACCATAGTCAGCAGATATGTTACGATGTGTTTCACTTGACAAAAGTTAATTTGTAACATACAAAGTTAAGTTATTTTCCCGATTTTTAGTATATTTGTATAGAGAAATGACTATAAAATGAGAAAAATTACCAATTCAGAACTTAATCGACCCTCAGCAGAGGAGTTTGCTGCGATGCAACGCATACCCGTAGTTGCCATTTTGGATAATGTACGTTCGGCACAAAACATAGGTGCTTTTTTTCGCACGGGCGATGCCTTTGCCATCGAGAGTGTGATGCTATGTGGCATCACCGCCACCCCACCCTCACGCGATATTCACAAGAGCGCCCTGGGTGCAGAGCTTACCGTCAAGTGGGAATACTTTGCAACAACGGCCGAGTGTGTCGAAAAGTTGAAGGCCGACGGTTACACAATCCTGGCCATCGAGCAGGTCGAGGGAGCTGTGATGCTGGACAATTTGGAGGTCGATTCATCAAAAAAATATGCCCTTATTTTTGGTAATGAAGTAGATGGCGTGGACCAGCAGGTGGTGGATATGTGTGACAGCGCCATCGAGATTCCACAAATCGGCACAAAGCACTCGGTGAATGTATCGGTTGCGGGCGGTGTTGTGATGTGGGAGTTCTTCAAAAGTTTACAGCACATAGTGCAAAAAGATTAGAATATAAGCGAAAATTTGCTTTACCCATAAAACTTACCTACATTTGCCAACGATATAATTAGGTAAACCAAGATGCCCCACAAGGCATCACAACATAACGATAAAAAATGTCAGTAGCAGGATCAGTCAGAGCCGTAACGACTCTGCGTTTAACAGAAATGAAAAAGCGTGGCGAGAAGATTGCTATGCTCACATCATACGATTACTCAACAGCCAAGATTGTAGATGCCGCAGGTGTCGATGTGATTTTGGTAGGCGACTCAGCAGCCAACGTGATGGCTGGTTATGAGACGACACTCCCCATTACGCTCGATATGATGATTTACCACGCACGCTCGGTCGTAAGAGGCGTAAACCGCGCATTGGTGGTCGTTGACCTCCCATTCGGAACATATCAGGGTAACTCAAAGGTGGCTTTGGACTCAGCAATCCGTATTATGAAGGAGACCGAGGCCGACTCGGTAAAGATTGAGGGTGGCGAGGAGATTATTGAATCAGTTCAGCGCATCATCTCGGCAGGTATCCCCGTGATGGGTCACCTGGGACTCACCCCACAGTCAATCCACAAGTTTGGCACCTACAACGTACGCGCCAAAGAGGAGGCCGAGGCCGAGAAGCTCATCCACGACGCCAAGTTGCTTCAAGAGGCTGGCTGCTTTGCCATCGTATTGGAGAAGATTCCAGCCGAGCTCGCTAAGCGCGTAACAGAGGAGCTCACAATCCCTACAATCGGCATCGGAGCAGGTGGTGCTACCGATGGTCAGGTATTGGTAGTTCACGATATGCTCGGCATCACTCACGACTTCTCACCACGATTCCTTCGCCGCTATGCCGATTTGCACGGCGTGATGAGTGAGGCTATATCTCACTATGTAAGCGATGTGAAGGCTCAGGATTTCCCCAACGAAAAGGAGCAATATTAAACCCACATTAAGTCCATTCAAAGAGACAAAGCACAATATGAAAAAACTCGTAATCATACCCACCTACAACGAGATTGACAACATCTCGAAGATGATTGACACGGTGATGGCATTACAGGGCAATTACGATATGCTCGTGATTGACGATGGCTCACCCGATGGCACTGCCGCAGTGGTAAAGGAGCGCCAAGCGGAATTCCCCGAACGCCTTCACATCGTGGAGCGTAGCGGCAAGCTCGGCTTGGGTACGGCCTATATTGCTGGTTTCAAGTGGGCTTTGGAGCGTGATTACGACTATGTGTTCGAGATGGACTGCGACTTTTCGCACAACCCATCAGATTTGGAACGTCTGTATGAGCGTGCCCAGGAGGGCAACGATGTAGTTGTCGGGTCGCGTTATGTCCAGGGTGTGAACATCATCAATTGGCCAATGTCGCGCCTGCTGCTTTCATACACTGCTTCGATGTATGTGCGTTTTGTGACCCGTATGCCCGTCCACGACGCCACCGCGGGATTTGTATGCTACTCGCGCCGCGCATTGCAGACCATCGACCTTGACAAGGTACAGATGAAGGGCTACGGCTTCCAGATTGAGATGAAGTACTCGGCTTGGCGTTTGGGTATGAACGTAAGCGAGGTTTCGATTATCTTCACCGAGCGCCGCGAGGGTGTATCGAAGATGAACACTGGTATCTTTGGCGAGGCTCTGTTTGGAGTATTGAAGTTGCCACTACGAAGAATTCGTGGCAGAAAATAACCTTCCATTGCAAACAAAAAGGCTGCCTGTGGATTCTCAGGCAGCCTTTTTTATGCTCTATAAAAGATTACTTGCAAGCAATCTTCTCCACGCGGCGGATGTGACGACCACCCTCGAACTCAGTCGAAAGGAATGTGTTCACAATCTCAATAGCATCGTCGTTTGAGATGAAACGAGCTGGCAACACCACCACATTGGCGTTGTTGTGCTGACGTGTCAAACCTGCAATCTCGGCGCTCCAACACAAACCCGCACGGATACCCTGATGCTTGTTAAGTGTCATAGCCATACCCTCGCCAGAGCCGCACAAACCTACACCCTGCTCCATCTCGCCAGCCTCGATAGCCGATGCAAGTGCGTGACCGAAATCAGGATAGTCGATGCTCTCCTCTGAGTGAGTACCGAAGTCAACCACCTCATAACCCTTTGTTGATAGGTAACCTACCAAAAACTCCTTCATCTGAAAACCTGCGTGATCGCAAGCAATACCAATTTTCTTCATATCGTTGTTAAGATTTTTATTCACTTTGACAAAGTTACGCATTATTTTTGGTTTATAGGCCGTTGTGGTGCAAAAAAGTCCACCTGCAAAGCATTTTACATCCCAACTCGCCTGAAAGTCGTACTCGCTCCACATAGCAGACTTCACGTCCCACAAGCACCCTACTCAATACACATCTGGTAAATCTTTTCAATATCAGCCTGGGCCAATGGCTTGAATCCAGGAATCACGCCGCCACCGCAAGCCTTGCGAGCCATTGCTGGGAAATCCTCAGCCTTGATGCCAATTTTGGTGAAGTTATCATCAAGACCCAACGTATTAAAGAAGAAGTCGGCAAGCATCTCAATACCCTTATTGGCAACCGCCATCTTATCCCCCTTAGGCTCCACACCAAAGACATTCACGGCAAACTGCACATACTTATCAACATTACTCTCATCCAAGCAATACTCCATCCAGCGAGGGGTCACAATGGCCAAACCCAAGCCGTGGGTAATATCATAGAAGGCAGACAACTCGTGCTCGATTGGGTGGCAGCTCCACGCGTGGCGCTTGCCTGCGGTGATAAAACCGTTGATTGCCCACGATGAGGTCCACACCAGGTTGGCACGCGACTCATCATTATCGGGTTCCTTCATCGCCACAGGAGCATACTTAATGACGGTTTTGAGCATACCCTCCATAAAGCAGTCGAGCATATAGAGATCCTGTTCTGGCGCAAAATAGACCTCCAAGATATGCGAGATGATATCGGCCGAGCCGCAAGCTGTCTGATATGGGCTTACGGTGAAGGTGTTTGTAGGGTCAAGGAACGACACGCGAGGCAACAGATTCTTATCCAGACGACCGATCTTCTCCTGCGTTGCGAAATTGGTAATCACCGCCGCAGTATCCATCTCAGAGCCCGTAGCCGAGAGCGTAAGAATCGACACAATAGGCAAAGCCTCATTGATTGGGGCCCAGGTCTTGCTCAAAAAATCCCAGGGGTCGTGCTCCACGCAGGCTCCCGCAGCTATGAACTTCGCGGCGTCGATGGTCGAACCGCCACCTACGGCCAGCACAACATCAATCTTATGCTCCTTGCACATCTGGGCGCCCGTACGCACCGACTCAATGCGAGGGTTAGGCTCGATGCCCGACAACTCGTAAAGTTCCAGGTCAGCCTTCTCGATCTCGGCAACAACGGCATCATAAAGGCCTATCTTCTTGATTGAGCCTCCACCGTATGTAAGCAGCACGCGGCTACCAAACTGCTTCAACTCCTTGCCCAGATGTAAGAGTTGATCACGGCCAAAATAGACCTTAGTCGGAATGTTATATACAAACTTGTTCATAGCAAATATTTGTTTTAAGATTTAACTTATCAAAGTTACTTATTCTCCCAAACATTCGCAAAAAAGTGGCCCGTTTTTCGTTCGCGCGTACAAAAAAAAAGGACTGCACAACCCGACGGTTGGCAGTCCTTTTTCAAGGCTGTTAGCCTACTAATTCCTCAAATTAAGCTACTGCGTTTGAGATAAGGAATGTAGCAGCAACAGTCAAGATAGCGTACAACTCAGGGAACGCTGCGAGGATAAGAGTCTTACCCATCACGTCGTGACCGTTACCAATAGCGTTGATACCGTTAGCACAAACCTTTGCCTGATAGTAAGCAGCCAAAAGGTTTACCAAACCTACCAACAAACCTGCGCCAAATACGGCAGCTGCCTGGAACATAGTGATGTCAGATGTCAAAAGACCCTGAACCATAAAGAAACATACGAAACCATAAAGACCCTGTGAACCTGGCAAAGCCGAGAGGATCATATAGCTACCGAATGCACCGCTGTTCTTCTTCATTGCGCCTACTGCTGTCTGACCGCAGATAGAAGTACCAATTGCAGATGCGATACCTGCCAAGCCTACCATAAATACTACGCCGATGTAGGCCAAAATCAATGCTGCTGAATTCATAATTTTTTTTGTTTTATTAAATTTAAATTTGATTATTTATTTTTTTCCTTTGTAAGAGGCTCGAACTGACGTGTTGTCATCTCGAAACCTGCATTCTTGTAAAACTCAACGAATGTCAAACGCATAGGGTGAACAAACGAAGAGATTGCCGACATAAAGAGGTTGATACCGTGACCGATGAGCAGGATAACGGTTGCTCCAATAATCTGGAACACTGTACCCACACCAAAGCTCTCGATGCCTGCATCCAGACCTGTAAGACCCATTGCCAGAGAGTTGAACACCACGGCCAACACACCACCCGACAAACCAATAGCAAACAGACGGATATAAGAGAGCACATCACTCAACAAACCTGTAATGTTGTTATAAGCATCCCACAAACCCGACATAAAGTTCACAATAGGATTACGCTTGATGTTATTCAACAGAAGCATCAACACCGCACCCACGCCCATCGCAGCATAGAATGCTGGCGACGACGCTGTAAACCACGAAATTGTAAGGTTCTCGCCCATCATTGGCAGACCCACAGCCACACAGCCCGACAAAAGGATGATGAACCATCCAAGCGAGCCAAAGGTAGAGGTAAAGCCAAAGAGCTTGGCCTGCAAGCAGATGTTGAGGAACATACCAAACAAAATCTGCACAACACCCAATGCCAAAGCCAGTGAGAAGAACTGATTCTGGAAATCGAGGAATGGCGAATTTGCAATATTCTCATAACCCAACATCTCAGGAATACTCATACCAAACAACGAACCGGTATAGAAGCCAAACAGAGTTGTTGCACCACCACAGAAGATAGTGAGCCAAGCAGCCTGCTTCAAGCCCTCACCACCCTTCTTCAAAAGGATAGCACCAACCAATGTCAGGATAGCACCATAACCCGCATCGTTCAAACAGATTGCAAAGAACAACATATAGAACGGTGCGAAGAATGGAGTGAGGTCCATCGTGCCATACTTAGGCAAAGCATACATCGCACCGATGAGCTCGAACAAACGAGCAAAACGGTTGTTCTTCAACTTCACAGGGGTATCATCCTCAGGAACTGGATTGCGCTTCAAATAAATTACATCTGGATACTCATCCAAGAGTGCATCCACCTGCTGCGACTTATCCTCCTCGGCCCAGCCCTCCATAACTACCAACGCACCGTCGGCAGCCTCTGTGGCTGTACCCTTGATCTTCACATCCTGCAACTGGCGCACAAGAGCATCCAACTCATTCTCCACCGCCTCCACACTCGCAGCACAGAGAGAGAACTCAACGTTGAGCTGAGCAAGTGCCTCACGACACTTGTCGGCCTCGGCATCAGCCGCACGGCTATCCATAGCAGGAGTCTTAACCTCCTGAGCATCAATGATAATATCCTGGCCAGGAGTTGCTACCACAACAAAGTAAACCGCAGACGCATCGCGTGAAATCTCAACTACGGTATAGTCCGCCGCCCACTGCTCGGCATTAGCATCGAAGATAGAGGCCTGTGTTGTAAAGTAGCGCAAAACAATACCCTGCTGCTGCAACTTTTCGCGAGCCTCAACCTCAAACTCACCCCAAGGCTTCAACTCCTCGGCATACTTCTCCAAACGAGCAATATCCGAGATCAGGGCAGCCTTCTGCTGACGCAACTCAACATACTTATTGAACGCCTCCTTACCCGAAGTATAAGGCTTAGGTTCAACCTCGCACTTAGCGTCACCTGAGCCACACACAAAGCCATACTCATCGCTCTGAGCAAAGGCATTCAACTGCTCAACCGCCTTACGATAGTGATCAATATCGAGTACCAACTGACGATCCTTCTCCTGGGGCTCCCAGCCTGTGGTGGTGATATCAACCAAGCCCAACTCTCTGAGGCGGGCGATAAAATCATCACTCTGCGTTGCAAGCAACACAAAGTCGTAACGTGACATCTTTACTATCATAACTTAGACCCCTCCGCAGCCTGCTGTTGACGTGTTTTAACAATCTTCTGGGCCGACTTCGAAAGGTTCTCCTCATCCTCCATAAAGCGCTTAATCTTTCTGATAGCATCCTCATAGCCAGGAATCTGCACCTTCTCATAGAGGTTCACCTTCTGCGTTGTCTTACGACGTGCATAGTCCAAAAGTTCCATCTTGCGATTATAAACCTCGAACTCCACGCCGAGCTTAGCCAAGCGCTTCAAAAGTTCCACTCCATCGGCATACCACACAGGCGAAGAGAAGAGGTCGTAAGGCTTCTGCTCGAAGCTAACCCCCACCAACACCGGTGTTCTAACGCCCGCGATCTTCTGCTCCGCAAGCTCGACATCCTTCACGCTCAAAAGCGTTGGGTCGAACTCACCCCACAGAGCCACCATATAATCGTACTCGGCTGCCAAAGCATCCAAGCGACGACGGTAGTCGCGTGCGGTATCCTTCGCTCGCTTAACCTCGGAACGCAAAGCCGACTCCTTACTTTTAATAGTAGGGAGAGCCGTACGACGCATTTTGAGCTGCTTACCAAGCTCACCGAGCGAAGTTTTGTTATATTGAAACTTAATTGCCATAATTTATTACTTCTTCCAATACTTTGCGATAAGCTCAGCCTTGATAGCAACCTCCTCCTTAGAGAAGTACTCACCGAAGAGAGTCCACGCAATATCAAGCATCTGCTCGATCTCAATATTTACGTCGATTGCCAACAATCGCTCTGAGTAGTCGTGCGCAAACTTCAATGCACGCTCGTCGTAGTCTGACAAATCAAAACCGTTCTCCAACTTGGTCTTTGCATTTGCAGCATCGGCATACAGACGTACGCAGGCATTCATCACCTGAGGGTGATCCTCGCGTGTCTTCTTACCAATTACGAGCTGCTTCAAACGAGAGAGCGAACGGAATGGATCAACAATAACCTTACCTGTATCAGAGTCGTTACGAAGGAAGAGCTGACCCTCGGTGATATAACCTGTGTTATCAGGAATAGCGTGAGTGATATCACCACCTGAAAGTGTTGTCACAGCGATAATTGTGATAGAACCGCCGTTAGGCAACTGCACAGCCTTCTCGTAAATCTTTGCCAAGTCTGAGTAGAGTGAACCAGGCATAGAGTCGTTTGATGGAATCTGGTCCATGCGGTTAGACACGATTGCCAAAGCATCGGCATACAATGTCATATCGGTCAAAAGAACCAACACCTTCTCGCCTTTATCTACTGCGAAGTACTCGGCAGCAGTCAAAGCCATATCTGGCACCAACAGACGCTCCACAGGAGGGTTCTCAGTAGTGTTCACGAACGATACGATACGATCCAACGCACCTGCGTTCTCGAACACCTGCTTAAAGTAGAGGAAGTCGTCGTTGGTTAGACCCATACCTCCCAAGATAATCTTGTCAGCCTTTGCACGCAAAGCTACGTTAGCCATCACGGCATTGTAAGGCTGGTCAGGATCGGCGAAGAATGGAATCTTCTGACCTGATACAATAGTATTATTAAGGTCAATACCAGCGATACCTGTTGCGATAAGCTCTGATGGCTGGATACGACGGAATGGGTTCACTGTTGGACCACCAATCTCGCGCGCCTCACCCTCAATAGGCTCACCGCCCTCCAATGGCTCACCATAAGCGTTGAAGAAGCGACCTGCCAAGTTATCCGACACGCGCAACTTTGGAGCCTCGCCGTGGAATACTACCTCAGAGTTGGTAGCAAGACCCTCTGTACCAGCGAAAACCTGCAAAGTAACGTTCTCGCCCATAATCTTTACCACCTGAGCCAACTTACCACCTACGGTAGCAAGCTCATCGTTACCTACGCCCGTAGCACGAAGCGTGATAGTAGCCTTGGTGATATTGTCAATCTTTGTATATACTTTCTGAAATGCTCTTGTTGTCATTGCTACCCTTATTTTGAGAGTTGATTATTTACTGTCTGCTCAATCTGGTTCTTGTAATCAAAGAACTTCTCGCTCTGCCACTCAGCATAGTTCATCTGACGGAAGAGGTTGATAAGACCCTTGAAGAAACGTGAACAAGCCTCGAAATCAGAGAAATCGAAATCCTTGCGGCATACGTCCAACACCAACTCATACATCATCTTCTGACGCTCCAATGGACAGTTGGCATCAATATCATCGAAGGCATCCTGCTGCAAGATCACGAAGTCGATAAGCTCAGACTTCCAGAAACGCTCGTGGTATGCCACAGGTACACCATCATCACCCAAGATGTTAATCTGGTCGTTAGCCTCCTTACCACGCTGAACGATAGTCTTACCCTCGTAAACCATATTCACCCAGTTCTTACCGATGTGACCATCGAGATAAGATGCGACCTCAGGATACTCCAAATACTTTGAGTATGAATCCAGGGGATCGATAGCTGGATAACGCTTAGAGTCAGCACGACCCTGAGAAAGAGCATAGAAACAACGTGCAGCCTTCTTTGTAGACTCTGTCACAGGCTCCTTCAAGTTACCACCCGCAGGTGATACAGTACCGAGGAATGTCACAGAACCTGTATGACCATTGTTGAGCTTCACCAAACCTGCGCGGGCATAGAAGTTAGAGATGATAGCTGACAAGTCCATTGGGAAAGCATCCTGACCTGGAAGCTCCTCCAAACGGTTTGACATCTCACGCAAAGCCTGAGCCCAACGTGAAGTAGAGTCAGCCATTACCAACACTTTCAAGCCCATCGCACGATAGTACTCACCGATTGTCATACCTGTATAAACTGATGCTTCACGAGCCGCAACTGGCATATTTGATGTGTTACAGATGATGATGGTACGCTCCATCAACTTGTGGCCTGTGCGTGAGTCAATCAACTCAGGGAACTCAGCAAAGATCTCCACAACCTCGTTAGCACGCTCACCACACGCTACGATGATAATCACATCAGCATCAGCCTGCTTAGAGATAGCGTGCTGCAACACAGTCTTACCTGCACCGAAAGGACCAGGGATAAAGCCTGTACCACCCTCAGCCAATGGGTTGAATGTATCGATAGCGCGAACACCTGTCTCCATCACGCGAGATGGACGTGGCTTCTCGGTATAGCAACGGATAGCCTGCTTAACTGGCCACTTCTGCACCATTGTAATCTTATACTCGTTGCCGTCCTTATCCTCAACAACAGCAACTGTGTCGGTCACCTTGTACTCGCCAGCCTTCACTACACTCTTAACTGTGTAGGAGCCCTGCATAATGAAAGGAACCATAATCTTGTGAGCAACCCACTGCTCCTTAACCTCACCAAGCCAATCGCCAGCAGTCACCTTATCGCCAGCCTTTGCCAATGGAGTGAACTCCCACTTACGATCAAAATCGATTGGGTCGGTAATAGAACCACGGTTGATGAAAAGACCATCCATCTTCTCCAAGTCGTTCTGCAAACCATCGTAGTTCTTTGACAAAAGACCAGGAGCCAACGTAGCCTCCAACATATGGCCCAAGAACTCAACCTTGTCACCAATCTTCAAGCCGCGGGTGCTATCATACACCTGCACATAGGCGTCATCGCCTACGACCTTGATGACCTCAGCCATCATTCGGGTATCACCGCAATATACATAGCAGATCTCGTTCTGACCCACCGCACCATCGACCTTCACGATAACGATGTTCGAGATGATACCATTTACTCGTCCTAAAGTTTTCATTTATATAGTTTTTATTATTTATTTATCAACTCCTTGCTATCGAGCTCCGCAAGAATACGCTCAAACATCTCACGACCTCGCTTCACATCGAGCTTAGCCCAACGTGCCACAATATTCACACGCACTAAATATGAGAGAATTGCGTTGATGTCGAAATAGTCGCGTGCTGCCAAATCAACAGCCTGCTCCCAACGAATGAGATCAATCTTATGCTCCTTCTCGACCATATTTGTCTCATCGTTCACCGCCGCGATAACAGCGTCGATGTATGGAAGCTCGCCACGCAAACCGAAGTCTGCCGCTGACGAACGCTCCAACTGCTCTACAACATCACCTCGACCTACTGTCACTGTATCAATGGCAACATCCATCGTACGAGCCACCACAGCAGCCGAGATATTACGCAACGTGCGGTCAAACGCTGCCCACGCCTTCAAGAAATGGCTCGAAGAGTGAGCACACTCCTCGTAGTAAGCCTCCAAGAGCAAACGCTCGAAGCTCTTCTCCATATCCAAACCCTTGGCATACTCGTTCTCCTCAGCCTGCTCCTCGGCTGCCAAGGCATAGGCCTTCACAACACGAGCCATACGCGAAGGGAGATGCTTTGGCTCCGAGAGCTCATCACCCAACTCCTCGGCTGGGATATTACCCAACTCGTTATAGGAGTTACGAGCTGCGCGGTATGCTATCAGGTTTTCACAATCATAGTAGCCGTAAAGCAAGCGTACCACCTTAGCATCGGCCGAAGTGAGTTCTTCGAGAATCTCCTCCACAATAGCCTTTGCATCGAAGCCCTTGGTGTCGGCATCGAGTGTGTACTCTTTGAGTCCAGCTACTAAGCAATAATAATTCTTATTTCCAAACATAGAAACTATGCCTTAAAGATAAGTTGAGCCACCTTCTCGCGCAAGTAACCGCTAAGCAAAGCCTCGAAGCTCTCGTCAGAGAATGAGATGTAGTAACCACCATTCTTCTCACCTACCTTGAAGCCGCTCTTAACCTCGGCAGAATAACCAACCTCAACGCCTGCTTTAAGAAGTGCAGCAGCAGCGGCAGCGAATGACTTATCGAGCTCAGCCTTCTTTGCCTCTGGCAACATAGCAGAGAGCTCTACCTTATCGCCATTGTTCCAATTCTGAGCAACTGCAAGCAACATATCCTTGATAAACGAAGCATCAACATTAGCCGCCTTAACACCCTCTGTGGTTGTCTTAGCCACGATCAAAGTCTCGATCTCTGACTTAATTTTAGCCACAGCCTGCTTACCTGCAAGCGAAATCTCTGTCATTGCATTTTTCTCTACATCCGCCGCCTTATCCTCGGCAGCAGCAACGATAGCAGCAGCCTGAGCCTCAGCCTCGGCTACGATCTTTTGAGCCTTGCTCTTTGCCTCGGCTACGAGTGAGTCAGCCTCATTGCGACCCTTCTCCAAACCCTGCTGATAGAGCTTATCGGTAAGCTCTTGAAGTTTTGTATTTCCCATCTTTTTATAGTATTTATTACGATTTTGCTTCTTAGTTCAGTTAGTGATGAAAAGTTGTTACTTATATTATAACAAAATTCGACTGCAAAGATACTATAATTATCTACTTTGCCAAAATTTGATAGGCCTTTTTATTGCGATAAATGAGTCGTTACGGGATAATTAATCCCGCAAGACCACTTTTTAACACAAAGGCAGGCTTAAAGCCACTAAAAATCAGCAGAAAATTCCGCCTAAGCATTTGGCTTTCCTGGTTTTTCCTTAACTTTGTTTAGCTAACTAACATCACTATGAGAAGAGTAATATTTTTCATTCTTTGCCTTATGGCAATAACACTGCACATAAACCCCGCCCTCGCCCAGCAGAGGCAAGGCAAGGAGTGGAAATTGGTATGGAAAGAGGAATTCAGGGGCAAAAGACTCGACACCCGTTCGTGGACTCGCTACACACGCAACGGAGGCACCGACTGGGATAGACATATGTCGGGACTGGACTCGCTGTGCCGCGTAAAAAATGGAGTTCTGCAACTTTGGGGAATCAACACTCCCGAGGGATATAACGACGACCGCCCATTCCTCACGGGAGGTGTTGGAAGCAAAGGACTACGCGCAGTGAAAAACGGCCGTTTTGAGGTGCGTGCGCGATACGATTGCGGCGAGGGATTTTGGCCTGCTATTTGGCTGATGCCAGACACCACAATTCGCCACCCTTATGGCGGCGAAATCGACATTATGGAGCACCTTAATTTCGACAACGTAGCCTTCCAGACGGTACATACTCCGCACACTCTTTTCAAGCGCGAGCCGACCATTCAGCATTATGTGATGGTGCCCATAAACAAGGAGGAGTTCAACACCTATGCTGTGGAGGTAAATAAGTCAGAGATAACGTTTTACATCAACGGCGTCAAGACCTTTTCATACACCAACTCTGAGCCCGAAATCAAGGAGCAATACCCCTTCAACGACCACTCGTATTATATTATTCTCTCGGCCCAATTGGGTGGCAGTTGGGTAGGTAATGTCAACCCGAAAGACCTACCCGTAAAGATGGAAATTGACTATGTAAAATTCTACAAAAAAAGGTAAAACAAAGGTTGCCAAACTAAGAGTTTAGCAACCTTTGTTCTATTCTAAAATCCCTTTTTATGCATTTTCTGGCTGGTGTTCTGGACGCAACAAATCAAGAACAACCTTCACAGGCGAGAATGTCGTAATTGGCACCTCGACAAGGACTGTATTCCACTTGGCCATTGCGCCGTTCCAAAGGCCTGGCAACTCCTGGGCACGCAACTCGCGGCCACCACTCGACTTTGAAGAGATGAAGCCCGTAGATGGGTCGGTATATTGAGTTAAATCATACTTCTGACCCTCAGCATTACGCACGCCACAAACCAAATCCACTGGGTTGAAGTGCGTCGCCGACTTCATCAGGTGCATATCCTCGGGTGCAATCTGGCTCGACTCAGCAATCTGCAACGACTGAGTGCCATCCTCAGCCTCAACCCAGAAAGGACCTCCGCCTGGCTCGCCCTGATTACGCACCACGCCACAAACTCGAATAGGACGATCGAGCAACGCAACAAGCGTCTCGGCATTATAACCCTCAGGCAACTTCACGCACAACTTCTGCTCAATAAACTGAGCCACAGCCTCCACATCGACACTACCCTGCTTCAACGCCGCAAGATGGGCAAACGCCTGCTCTTGAAGTTCTAACAACAATCCTGCGAGTGTCTTCTTATACTTGATTGTATCGCCGCGGCGAGCATCGGTTGTCACGTTGTCAATATTCTTAACAAAGATGATATCCGCATCCAAATCGTTCAAATTCTCGATAAGCGCACCGTGGCCCGCAGGACGGAACAACAACTTACCCTCATCCGTACGGAAAGGTGTATTATCGGGATTTACAGCGATGGTGTCGGTCGATGGTTTCTGCACCGAGAACGAGATATTATACTTCACACCAAAGCGCTGCTCATAGTATGGTAAGCGCTCGCTGAGCAGCTCCTCAAAACCCGCCTGATGCTCCTTTGAAACTGTGAAATGGACGCTCACCTGATCACCCTGGCGTGCATACATAGCACCCTCAACCAAGTGCTCCTCCAAGGCCTTGCGATTGCCATCCTCATAGGCGTGGAATGTGACCAAGCCCTTAGGCTTTGAGCCGTAGTTCAGACCGCCCTTGATAATACCCTCAACTATCTCTTCCTCAGGCGAATCGGGCACGATATACTGCGACAACTCATCCCAGAAGGCAAACTTTTCGATGTTGTCCATCAAACGCTCAATACCATCGGTATATTTATCCTCATTGACAAACTCAAACAGTTCCTTAAACATTCTTGTCGCAGCACCCGATGCAGGCACAAACTTCACCACACGCGCACTATTGGCAGCAGCCTCATATCGCTCGATAGCCGAGGCGATCTCCTGCTCATCTATCACCCTCACGCCATCGCCTGCCGATGCAGCTCTGACGACCTTTAAGAATGGGAAACCCTGACGAAAATTATCAATCTGACGCTCCACCTGAGCCTGGGTCAAACCGTGTAATTCGATTTGATGTAGATCTTCATTTGTAAACATAAAATGTCGTTATTTAATCCTACACAATATAATAATAGGCAAAAAAATCGCTTCGCCACATAAAAAGTGTTCAAATTTATGAAAAGTTTTCTAACTTTGTCGAAAATGCGGAGTCTTTTTGCTTCACAAATATACAGACAAAAATAGAGAAAAACATAGAAAATAGAAATTATGAAACAATTAATCACATTTTTGGCGGCGGTAATGACCGCCATTTCAGTTAATGCATCGCCACTATGGATGCGTTATCCAGCCATCTCTCCTGATGGCTCTCAGATTGCCTTTACATACAAGGGCAGCATTTATGTTGCGAAGGCTACGGGCGGCGAGGCTACTCGCATAACTCCATCATCTTCGTATGATTACACACCTGTATGGTCACCCGACTCAAAGACTATCGCATTTGCAAGCAACCGCTATGGCAACTTCGACGTCTTCACCGTTTCGGCTAACGGCGGCACACCAAAGCGCGTGACAACCAACTCAGCAAGCGAGATTCCATCGGCGTTCTCTCCCGACGGCGAGAAGATTTATTTCTCGGCAACAATCTCTGACCCTGTCGAGAGCGCACTCTTCCCAAAGGGTTCGATGCAGGAACTCTACTCTATTCCTGTCAATGGAGGTCGTTACGAGCGCGTCTTGGCAACACCTGCCCAGGCGATTAGTTTCAGCCAGGACGGCAAGCGTTTCCTCTACCAGGACCGCAAGGGTGGCGAGGATGATTGGCGTAAGCACCACACATCATCTATCACCCGCGACATATGGCTCTACGACACTGAGTCGGGCAAGCATACTCAGCTCTCACAGTGGGAAGGCGAGAACCGCAACCCTCAGTTTGCCAACAACGACCAGACGGTTTACTATCTCACCGAGCAGGGCGGTACATTCAACGTATGGTCAATGCCAATTGACAATCCATCAGCAGCTAAGCAGCTCACCAAATTCAAGACCCACCCTGTACGCTTCCTCTCGGTAGCCAAGGATGGCACTCTCTGCTATGGTTACAATGGCGAGATCTACACCCAGGCAGCAAACTCATCGCCAAAGAAGATTGAGTTTACAATTCGTGACGAGGAACCAGCTGACAAACTCACATATATGAGTGTTAGCAGTGGTGGCAACGCCACAGTATCGCCCGATGGTAAGATGATTGCCACAGTATCGCGTGGCGAGCTCTTCGTGACTTCGGTGGATTACCCAACAACAAAGCGTATTACATCGACAGCTCAGTCGGAGATTGCTCCTTCGTTTGCCGCTGATGGTCGCACCATCGCTTATGCTTCGGAGCGTGACGGCTATTGGAATATCTACACAGCAACTGCCACTCGCAAGGAGGATCCAAATCTTGCCTACGCCACTTTGATTGAGGAGAAGCCTATGTTTAAGGGCGACAAGATTGACCGCTCTTACCCAAAATATTCACCCGACGGCAAGGAGATGGCCTTCGTGGAAGACCGCTGCCGCTTGATGGTCAAGAACCTCGATTCAGGTAAGGTGCGCCAGATCACTGATGGCTCACAGCACTACTCTACTGGTGGTTATATGGAGTATTCTTGGTCACCAGACTCAAAGTGGTTTGTGGTAAGCTACACTGGCAACCGCCACGACCCATATTCTGATGTCGGTATCGTTAGCGCCCAGGGTGGCGAGATTCACAACCTCACCAACACTGGTTATTTCGACGAGTCGCCTCAGTGGGTGATGGGAGGCAACGCCATCGTATTTGCATCTGACCGCTATGGTATGCGTAGTCACGCATCTTGGGGTTCGCAGAACGACGTGATGATTGTCTATCTTAACCGCAAGTCATACGACATTGCGCGTATGAGCAAGGAGGAGTATGAGCTCTACCAGGAGGCTGAGAAGAAGGCAAAGGAGGAGAAGGAGAAAGCCGAGAAGGCCGAGAAAGAGAAGGCTGAAAAGAGTAAAAAGAATGACAAGGAGACCAAGAAGCCTGAGGCAAAACCTGCGGAGAAGAAATCTGAGGATATCGTTATCGAGTTCGACGGTATCGAGGATAGAATCGTTCGCCTCACACCACGCTCTGGCTCACTTAGCGGCTTTACTATGAACAAGGAGGGCGACAAACTCTTCTACTGTATGTCTTACGACGGCAGCTACGATATGTGGCAACTCGGCTTGCGTGACCGCAGCAACAAGGTACTCCACGAAGGTGTTTCAGGTACACTTGTTTGGGATAAGAAGATGGAGAATATGTTTGTATTCGGCAACCGCACTGGCAAGTACAAGGGTGGCACAGCTTATACAGGTATCACTATTCGTGGCGAGATGAGTTTGGATTTGGCAGCCGAGCGTGAGTATATGTTCGACCGCATCTATCGCCAAGAGAAGGAGCGTCTCTACCACAAGGATATGCACGGTGTGGATTGGGATGGCTTGCGCGATAACTACGCACGCTTCCTTCCTCACATCAACAACAACTACGACTTTGCCGAGATGGCAAGCGAGTGGCTTGGCGAGTTGAACGTATCTCACACTGGTTGTAGCTACTCGGGCGACGTGGATGCAAACGCCGACCAGACTGCCGACTTTGGTCTTATCTACGACCTCAACCGCAAGGGCAATGGCCTGTTGGTACAGGAGGTTGTTGTGGGTGGTCCTTTCGACAGAGCCACTTCAAAGCTCCGCGCAGGCGACATCATCGAAAAGATTAACGGCAACGCCATCATCGAGAACGAGGACTTCTATCCTCTCTTCAACCGTTTGGCAGGCAAGCGTACGTTGGTTGAAATCTATCGTCCAGAGTCTAACGAGCGATGGGAGGAGATTGTAAGGCCAATTAGCCGTTCAACACTCACCTCTCTTCTCTACAAGCGTTGGGTGAAGCAGCGCGCAGCAGATGTTGAGCGTCTTTCAGGTGGTCGTTTGGGTTATGTCCACATCGAGTCAATGGCCGATGGTAGCTTCCGCACAATGTATGCCGATGTATTGGGTAAGTACAACCACTGCGATGGTATTGTAATCGACACACGTTTCAATGGTGGTGGTCGTATGCACGAGGATATCGAGATTATGTTTAGCGGCGAGAAGTATCTCACCCAGGTTGTTCGTGGCAAGGAGGCGTGTGATATGCCAAGCCGCCGCTGGAACAAGGCTTCGATTATGATTACCTGCGAGGCTAACTACTCAAATGCACACGGTACACCTTGGGTATATCAGCACCGCGGCATCGGTAAGGTTGTAGGTATGCCTGTACCTGGAACAATGACAAGCGTAAACTGGGAGCGTCTGCAAGATTCGTCTCTCGTATTCGGTATTCCTGTCGTAGGTTACCGCACCGAAGATGGCAGCTACTTGGAAAACAAGCAGTTGGAGCCAGATGTAAAGGTTGCAAACTCACCAGAGTTGGTTATCACTGGTCGTGACGAGCAGTTGGAGACAGCCGTTAAGGTTCTCTTGGAGCAGATTGATGCCGAGAAGAAGGCTAAAAAATAGCAGATAATGATAAAAGAGTATAAAAATAGTCCGTTGCGCGACCTCAACAGTTTCCACGTTGAGGAGCGTGCGGACTCTATTGTTGAGTTCGACAACCGCAGCGACCTCGACACTATATTTGCGGAAAATAGAGCCCCCGAGAAGTGGTATGTCTTGGGCGGAGGAAACAACATCCTCTTCACCCAACAATACGAAGGCACACTCATCAAACCAGTAGGCCGCCACATCTCTATCAAGGCGCAGTTCGACGACTCAACAATCGTCGAGGCTGAGGCTGGCGTTGAGTGGGATGATCTGGTGGCGTGGTGTGTAGAGCGCAATTTGTGGGGCGCTGAAAACCTCTCGCTCATCCCTGGAACGGTGGGTGCGGCTCCTGTGCAGAACATCGGAGCCTATGGCGCCGAGGCCAAAGATATTATCGAGCGAGTGCATTACTTCGATACCCAGGATCATAAGCACCACACCATAGGCAATGCCGAGTGCCACTTTGCCTACCGCGACAGCATATTCAAGCGCGAGTTGAAAGGAAGGGTGATTATCACCTCGGTAGAGTTTCGCCTAAGCAAGATAGCTCACCCCAATTTGGGATATGGCGACCTGTCGAAGGAGGTGGAGTCAAGGGGTGGCTCCTCGTTGGAGAATATCCGCAATGCAGTATGCGCTATACGCCAAAGCAAACTCCCCGACACCAAGGTTTTGGGTAATGCGGGTAGTTTCTTCAAGAACCCAATCGTCAACAAGAGCATTGCCGAGCAGTTGAAGAGCGAATATGAGGATATGCCAATCTACCCTATCTCGGAGCAGAAGTGCAAACTCGCCGCTGGCTGGCTCATCGACAAGGCGGGACTGAAAGGTTTCCGCAACGGAAATGTGGGCGTACACGAGCGCCAGGCCCTGGTGCTGGTCAATTTTGGCGAAGCCAAGGGTACCGACGTATTGGAGTTATCGGCACAGGTGCAGCAGACTGTTAAAGCAAAATTTGGCATCGAGATTGAGCCAGAGGTAAACATTTTGTAATATGGCGGCACAATTGTTAGATAAATTTCAGGAGTACATCACTCGCAACGAACTCTTTACCAAGCAGGACAAGATTCTGCTGACCGTATCGGGCGGAGTGGATTCGATGGTATTGATGTCGCTATGCGTCAATAGCGGTTATACGATAGGTGTGGCTCACTGCAACTTCCAGCTGCGTGGGGCCGAGAGTGACGAGGACGAAATCCTGGTACAGGAGCGTGCGCGCAGGCACGGCATCGAGTGCCATAACAAACGCTTCGATACCGTCAGCGAGATGGAGCAGACGGGCGAGTCAATGGAGATGGCAGCGCGACGTCTGAGGTACACCTGGTTTCAGGAGTTGTGCCAGAAGTATGATTATACGGTCATTGCCGTAGCACACCATATTGACGACTCAATCGAAACATTCTTCATCAACCTCCTAAGAGGAACGGGCCTCAGAGGCCTGACTGGCATCCACAATCAGGTGGGTCGCATCGTGCGTCCACTGATGTTTGCCACTCGCAAGGAGATTATGGATTATGCCCTCCATAAGCATATTCCATTCCGCGAGGATTCATCGAACAAATCGACAAAATACCTACGCAACAAGATTCGCTTGGGTCTAACACCTCGCATACGCGAGATAAACCCTCGCTTCCCGTTCATTATGAATCGCAACATCGAACGATTGATGGCTGCTCACAAATTCATTGATGGAGCGATAAACAACATTTACAGCCAGGTAGCAACCTGCGCTAATGGCATCTATACCATCCACATCGACCGTATTGAGGATGCTTCGTCGCGCGACTTTATCATCTACGAGATTCTTAATTCGCGCTTCGGCTTCAAGGGTGACACCGTGGATGGACTCTGCAAGGCACTCAAAGCCAACCTTTCGGGCAAGAAATTTTACTCTCGCACCCACGTTGCCTATGTGGATAGAGGTGATATTGTTGTGACTCAGATTGAGGAAGGCGATAGCTGCGAGATCAAGGTACAAAAGGGGCAACAAAGAGCCTACTGCGCCAACTCGGTTCTTTACTTCGAGATTTGCGACGTGGACAACCTGCCAACCTACAATGTAGCTGACCATATAGCCCTGCTTGATGCCGACAAAATTGAATATCCGCTCACCCTCCGCCGCTGGATGGATGGCGACAGCTTTACTCCATTTGGAATGAACGGCAGCAAGAAGGTGAGCGACTACCTGATTGACCACAAGGTGTCGATAGCCGAGAAAAATCGACAGTTTGTCTTGCTATCGGGCGAGAACATCGCCTGGTTGGTAGGACGCAGAATTGATGACCAATATCGCATTACCAAAAGCACAGAAAATGTGCTCTGCATAACAAAGGAGATTACAAATGGCTAAATCAACTCTCAAATTCAAGGACTCGGTAACCGAGGCCGACCGCATCCTTGCGAGCATTGCAAAGCGCGAGTTTGCGCCCATCTATCTGCTGATGGGCGAGGAGAGCTATTTCATCGACGCCATCTGTGAACAACTCTCACAAACCATACTTACGCCCGCTGAGCAATCTTTCAACCAAATCACGGTTTACGGTAAGGATAGCGATGCGGGGCAGATTGTAAACCTCTGTCGCCAGATGCCTATGATGGGCTCGTATGAGGTGATTATCGTCAAGGAGGCTCAGCAGTTGCGACAGATCGAAAAACTCACGCACTATACATCCAAGCCTCAGCCTTCGACAATACTCATCATCTGCCACAAGGGCAAGAGCGTAGATAAAGGCTCGGCACTCTACAAGCAGTGCTTGAAGGAGGGTGTTGTGTTCGAGTCGTTGCGTCCGCGCGACTACGAGATAGCCGAATGGTTGCTCAAATTCATCAATAAGCGAGGATTGAAGATTAACCAAAAATCGGTACAGATGCTCACCGACCACCTGGGTTGTGACATCGCAAAGATTGCTGGCGAGCTGGATAAATTGATGATTGCACTTCCAGTAGGCACCACCGAGATTACCGATATGCACATCGAGCAGAACATCGGCATCTCGAAGGATTATAACAATTTTGAGTTGTGCGAGGCTGTGGCAGTGAAAGATATCAAGCGTGCGATGAATATCGCCGACCATTTTGCCCATAACTCAAAGGACAATCCGCTGCTGGTAACGATTATGGCTCTGTATAATCAGTTCCGCGACCTGTTTATCATCAACTACCTGAGATGGCTGGAGCGCCAGAAACGCATCCCCTTCCCAAACGATATGGAGTTGATGAAGATTTTGAAGAAGAATAACACTTTCGTCTTGGGCAAACTCAAACAACAAGCAGCATTGTGGAACAACCGCAAGGTGTTCAATATTTTGGGACTTTTACGCCAATACGATGGCAAGAGCAAAGGTATTGACAATGGTGGAATGAGCGATGGCGAGTTGCTCAGAGAGTTACTCTTGAAGATATTTATGGAGTAAGAGATGGAGGAGAGGATAGAGTATATGATTCTCAACGGAGAGTTGCAGCCATTGCAACACTCCCATTCGGCATATATCTACCAAGACATCCACACCCTTGCACATCAACCTCGCCTCACGGCCCAGCATCTGCAAATCATCGACCACGCCGCCTCGGTGCTGTTTGGCATTGAGGGTTGGTTGTCAATTAAAGAGGTGGAGGAGGATATAGCAAAACTACTTCAACACAATCACGCAACACGCAACACATCGGTCAGGGTAAGGCTCAAAATCTATGCCTCGGGCGATTACTCTTTGGAGCAAGACGAGGCGTCGATTTACAAAGGATATACAATGCGAAGCCTTAGGGTTAATGCTTCGTTTATAGCCGCAACAGCGCCACTCAACCACTACCCCACTTCGGCGATGGTAGCAACAAAGGAGTTTCTTGCCGAGATGGCCCAAGCGCGTGAACTAAACCTGGCGATTATGGCTAATGCCGAGGGTGAGATTATACCCGATGCAGTGAACCCACTGTTTATGATTCAGGCCAACACGCTCTATGCCCCACCGCTTCCAAAACCTTCGGTCGAGCAACAGATAATCGAGCGCGCAGCTGTAAAATTGGGGTTACAGGTGGTACGCGAACCAATTAGTGTGAAACAGACCAAACTTGCCGACGAGATATTCATCTCCTCGTGGCAGGGCATTACATCGGTGGCACACATTGACCATCGCCCCTATGGCTCCACCCTGAGCGAGCGCATAGCCATAGGTATGGAGGATGAATTTAGACTATAACGAGATATGAAACGAGCAATCTTTCCCGGGTCGTTTGACCCTTTTACGCGTGGACACCAAGCCATTGTCGAGGAGGCTCTCACGCTATTTGACGAGGTGGTAATTGCCATCGGAGAGAACATTAGCAAAAAATCGCTTTTGAGCCTCGAAAAACGCCTACAACTCATCGACGACGTATTTAGCAACGAGCCGAGAGTAAGATGCGTGGCATACTCCACCCTGACGGGAGAACTAGCCCGCCAGGAGGGTGCCCAGACAATCATTCGAGGAGTGCGCAACACCATAGATTTTGAGTACGAGCGCACAATGGCGCAGACCAACAAACGACTATTCCCCGAACTTAGCACCATCATATTGCTCACACCGCCAGAATTGGGAGATGTGTCATCATCTTCCGTCAGGGAGCTACTGCGTTTCGGTCAAAGCGTAGAGGAGATGATGCCACAAGGAATCAACATCCACAACTATCTCAAATAGAGCACAAGGCAACGATTCACATTTTGCAAATCTCGATATTATTCGTACATTTGCCATTCGAAGTACAACTAACGCAAATATTAAATTTTACTATATGGAATTTACTGCAGAAATGATTGCTGGCTTGCTCGGAGGCAGCATCGTCGGCGACAAGAACGCAGCCGTTCACACCGTATCGTCAATCGAGGGCGGCAAGAAGGGCGCGCTGACATATCTTTCAAATCCAAAGTACGAGGAGTATATCTACTCGACCGAGGCCTCAATCGTATTGGTGGGCGAGGATTTTGAGCCTAAGCAGGAGGTTAAGGCGACGCTCATCAAGCTACCAGATGTGGGTATGGCCGTACTTAAACTGTTGGAGATGTACAACGCTATGAAGCCTCAGAAGAAGGGCATCAGCAAGATGGCTTCAATCTCGGAAAAGGCTACCGTGGCCGAGGATTGCTATGTGGGCGATTTCGCCGTAATCGAAGCAGGTGCTGTAATCGGTGCAGGAGCTAAGATTTATCCTCAGGTGTATGTAGGCGATGGTGTAAAGATTGGTGCAGGCACAACACTTTATCCAGGTGTGAAGATTTACGAAGGTTGCCGCGTGGGCGAGAACTGTATTATCCACGCAGGTGCTGTGATTGGTGCTGATGGCTTCGGTTTCTTACCAAAGCCAGATGGTACGTTCGACAAGATTCCACAGCTCGGCAACGTAATCATCGAGGATAATGTGGAGATTGGTGCTAACACTTGTGTCGATAGAGCCAAGACCGACTCAACAATCATCCGCCAGGGTGTGAAGCTCGACAACTTGATTCAGATTGGCCATAATGTGGAGATTGGCGCCAACACCGTATCTTCGGCTCAGACAGGTATCGCAGGTACAACCAAGGTGGGCCACAACTGCTTCATTGCAGGCCAGGTGGGTATTGCCGACCACGTGACAATTGGTAACTATGTGAAGATTGGCTCACAGTCGGGCATCGACAAGAACGTACCTGATGGCGAGATTCGTTTCGGTAGCCCAGCATTGGCTGGTATTAACTGGCACCGTTCGTTTGCCGTATTTAAGGAGTTGCCAGAGTTGCGCCGCCGCGTAGCAGAGTTAGAAAAGCAGATTAACAAATAACTAAACTATAAAGAAAATGAAGAAGATTTTTGCAATTGCAATGGCTGTTGCGGCTATGGTTAGCTGCACAAGCAATAAGTACACCATCTCGGGCACATCAGAGGAGTTTGCAGATGGCAACTGGGCATTTTTGGGTGAGCAGAAGGGTCGTGAGTTCGTAAAGAGCGACTCAGTGCAGATTGTCGGCATCTCATGCACATTGAAGGGTAAGGGTGAGTCACCTTATGCTGCTTATATAGCTATTGGTGAGTTGGAGGCACGCCCAACAACTTACATTGAGGTTATTGTTGAGCCAGGAACAATCGAGGTAAAGAAGCTCGACCCAGAGCACCGCGCATACAGCGCTGTGGGTACTACACTCAACGACCGTTTGGCAGACCTTCACGTTGCACAGTGGAATCTCCGCAAGAACAACGGCACCGAGGATGAGTTTATTAAGGATATGAATGCTGCTATCTTGGAGAATGCCGACAACGTACTCGGTTTGAAGCTCTTCAAGGAGACTTACTACTACTTCCAGCCACAGGAGATTCTTGACCTCATCGCTGCTATGCCTGAGGCGACTCAGACCGATGAGAGCATCACAAAGATTAAGGCATCATCTGAGCAGGCTTTGAAGGTACAGCCAGGTAACCCTTACATCGACATCGTGGAGAAGGATGCTGACGGCAAGGAGATTTCATTGAAGAGCGTAGTTGAGAACAAGAAGAACAAGTATGTCTTGTTGGACTTCTGGGCATCTTGGTGCGGCCCTTGTATGGCTGAGGTACCACACTTGAAGGCTACCTACGAGGCTTATCACAAGAAGGGCTTCGAGATTTATGGTGCTTCATTTGATCGCGCTCGTGAGCCTTGGTTGAAGGCTATCGAGGATAAGAAGTTGGATTGGATTCACGTCAGCGCATTGAAGATGTGGGACAACCAGGCTCGTCAGGATTATGCTATAAACTCAATCCCAGCTAACTTCCTCATCGACTGCTCAACAGGCGAGATCATCGCTACTCAGTTGCGCGGCGAGGAGTTGGAGAAGAAGATTGCTGAGTTGTTGAAGTAATATTTTACTCTTAGATTTTAGGGAGGCTTCCAATGATAAATTGGGAGCCTCTTTCTTTTTTACCAATAAAGAACTATCTTTGTAAACGAAAACTTAAGACATATGCCAACCGAGCAGACCACATACCGCATTATGGGCATTGACCCCGGCACAAACTATATGGGCTACGGCATAATCGAAGTAGAGGGAAAAACTCTCCGTTCGGTTGTGATGGGCGATATTGACCTGCATACGATGAGCGACCCTTATCGCAAGCTACGTTACATATTTGACCGTGTGAGTAAGCTCATCGAGGACTACGGACCTCGCGAGGTGGCTTTGGAGTCACCATTCTTTGGCACCAACGTCCAGAGTATGCTCAAATTGGGACGCGCCCAGGGCGTGGCGATGGCAGCGGCACTGACCCACGACAAGGAGGTTTTCGAGTATGCCCCCTCGCGCGTAAAACTCGCCATCACAGGCTCGGGAGCAGCCTCCAAAGAGCAGGTGGCAACAATCGTCAAGCGTATGCTCAAACTCGAATATATGCCCCGCCGACTCGATGCAACAGATGGTATGGCTGTGGCTATGTGCCATTATTTCACAGCCCGCACTCCCATCACCCAAGCAATGGGCACGGCGCGTGTCAAGGGTCTTGGCGGCGGCAAAAAGGCTGTCAAAGGATCATCTTCGTGGGAGGCTTTCATCAAGCAGAATCCCGATCGAGAGGTTAAATAAAATCACCATCACAAAACAATAAAGGCTACCAACCCATCGGGTTAGCAGCCTTTTAATATTGCGTTGATGCCTACTACATCATACCGCCCATACCACCCTGTGGCATAGCAGGCATAGCAGGTGCATCAGACTTCTTCTCAGCCAATACACACTCTGTTGTAAGGAACATAGAAGCGATTGAAGCAGCGTTCTCCAACGCTACGCGAGATACCTTAGTTGGGTCAATGATACCAGCAGCGAGCATATCCTCGTACTTGTCGTCACGAGCATTGTAACCCATTGAGCCCTCGCTCTCCTTCACCTTGTTAACAACTACAGAACCCTCGCCACCAGCGTTAGCTACAATCTGACGCAATGGCTCCTCGATAGCACGCTTAACGATCTGGATACCTGTTGTCTGATCCTCGTTGTCACCCTTAAGGTTCTCTAAAGCAGCTACGGCGCGGATATAAGCCACACCACCACCAGGAACGATACCCTCCTCAACAGCAGCACGAGTAGCAGCCAAAGCATCATCAACGCGATCCTTCTTCTCCTTCATCTCAACCTCGGTTGCGGCACCTACATAGAGAACTGCCACGCCGCCTGAGAGCTTAGCCAAACGCTCCTGCAACTTCTCGCGATCGTAGTCAGACTTAGCAGACTCGATACCGCCACGAATCATAGCAATGCGTGAAGCAATAGCCTCCTTCTCGCCGGCACCATCTACGATAGTTGTTGTCTCCTTATTCATCACAACCTTCTCGGCAGAACCCAATACCTCGATTGTAGCATCCTCGAGCTTCATACCCTTGTCAGCCGATACTACTGTACCGCCTGTGAGGATTGCGATATCCTCCAACATATCCTTACGACGGTCACCAAAGCCAGGAGCCTTGCAAGCTGCAATCTTCAAAGTACCGCGCAACTTATTAACTACGAGTGCTGACAAAGCCTCGCCATCAACATCCTCGGCGATGATTACAAGTGAACGGCCGTTCTGAGCCACTGGTTCCAACACGCCCATAATCTCCTTCATTGTAGAGATCTTCTTGTCGGTGATGAGGATAAGTGGCTTCTCCAACTCAGCCTCCATCTTCTCGGTGTCGGTCATAAAGTAAGCCGAGATGTAACCGCGGTCGAACTGCATACCCTCAACCACGTCAACGTGAGTCTCGGTACCCTTGGCCTCCTCAACTGTGATAACGCCCTCGTTATTTACCTTAGCCATAGCCCCAGCGATGAGCTTACCGATAGTGTTGTCATTGTTAGCCGAGATTGTAGCCACCTGCTCAATCTTTGAGATATCGCTACCAACCTCCTGAGAAATCTTGCGAAGCTCGTCAACAACAATACCTACGGCCTTATCCATACCGCGCTTCAAGTCCATTGGGTTAGCACCCGCAGTCACATTCTTCAAACCTACACCAATCAAGGCCTGAGCCAAAACGGTTGCAGTAGTTGTACCGTCACCAGCGTCATCGTTGGTCTTAGAGGCTACCTCCTTAACCATCTGAGCACCCATATTTGCGAACTTGTCCTCCAACTCGATCTCCTTAGCTACGGTCACACCGTCCTTAGTGATCTGTGGTGCACCAAACTTCTTGTCGATAATCACGTTACGACCCTTAGGACCGAGTGTTACCTTCACGGCATTTGCCAACGCATCAACGCCCTCTTTCAAAAGGTCGCGTGCCTCTACATTATATTTAATCTCCTTTGCCATTGTCTTTACTCTTTAATTTAGGTTCTAAAAATTAGCAAATTGCAAGAATATCGCTCTGCTTCATAATGAGGTAATCGGTACCATCAACATTAATCTCAGTACCTGCATATTTACCATAGAGAACTGTATCGCCCTCCTTAACCTCCATCTTCACATCAGCTGTACCTGGGCCTACGGCGATAACCTTACCCATAAGTGGCTTCTCTTTTGCTGTGTCTGGAATAAACAGACCGCCTGCTGTCTTCTCCTCTGCCGCATTTGGCAATACCAATACACGGTCTGAAAGTGGTTTAATTGTCATAGTTTGTTATGTTTTAGTTTATGATTTTGATACTTTTTAAGTTTGCACACGCTCTCACTATAAGCAAGCAGTATGCCAAACCTCGGATGGCACATAATTTTGTCAGTTGCACACTCCATTAGTGACATTTTGTCACACGCCACACTCTTTTTCTGCCTACTTCCTATTTATCTGCCACACAAGATGCGAAGTTTGCAAAATTATTTCTAATTTTACACACTTTTTTGAGATTATTATGAAAAAAATATTGACACTCCTTGTTTTAGTATCATCGCTGACGCTTTTTCACGCCTCGGCGCAGACTCCCGATTTCGACTATCTTGCACCCCACCCTCGCATTTTGCTGAGCAAGGGTGACGTCACCAATATGCGTTCTCTCGCATCGGAATCGGCAAATGCAAAGATAGTAAACGACAAGATCATAGCTATCGCCGAAGAGTTCACAAATGCCGAGGAACTGAAATATGAGTTGCAGGGCAAAAGTTTGCAACATATTGCCGACCAAGCTCTCCGCCGCATATTCTATCTGTCTTATGCTCACGCGATGACCGACGATATGCGCTATGTTGCGGCAGCCGAGCGAGATATGCTCTCGCTGAGTTATTTCAATGACTGGAATCCATCGCACTTCACCGAGACATCACAGATTATGATGGCCCTCGCGATTGGTTACGATTGGCTCTATCGCCGTCTGGCGGTCCATTCGCGTAGTATCATCGGCACAGCCATTTATGAGAAGGGTCTTTTGCCATCACAAGAGGTTGATTTTAGCCTCTTTCCATCAACTCAAAATCAAATCTGCAACGCGGGTCTGATATATGGTGCATTGGCTACATTGGAGCGCTCACCTGAGTTCTGCAAAGAGATTATCACAAAGGCTATCGACTCCAACAAGTCGGCACAAAAGATATACGAGCCAGAAGGCGGCTACCCTCAGGGATACGATGCGTGGTCTCACGGCACAGGCTTTGAGGTTATGCTGGTGGCAGCACTCCAATCTGCCCTCGGCACCGATGCTGGCATCGCCAAGCAGCAGAGTTTTATGGACTCAGCACACTTTGTCAATTACCTGGTGGCTCCATCGGGTCTGATTTACAACTATGGCGACAGCGACTCTTCGCAGGCCTATTGCTCGGTAGCCAAATATTGGTTTGCACGCGAAAACGGCGACCACTCTATCGTAGCTATTGATGAAAAACTCATAAGCGAAAAGCAATTCCGCGAGGAGAGCATCCTTCCGCTTTATATGATATGTAGCTCGTCTATGGATTTGAGCAAGGTCCAGATGCCGACACAAAAATATTGGCACAATTCAGGACAGACACCTCTCTACATCTACCGTAGCGGTTGGGAGCCAGGCAGCACCTACTTTGCCATCAAAGGAGGTCAGGCAGCCACAGATGGCGGCCATATGGATGCAGGCTCGTTTGTCTATGAGTTGGACGGTGTGCGTTGGGCCATCGAACTTGGCCAGGATGATTATGCCAAGGCCAAGCAGATGGGCATTGATACCGAGGATATGGGTCAGCAGAGTAGCCGTTGGAGCCTCTTCCGAGCAAGTGACAAAGCCCACAACACCGTCACAATCAACAACCAGCCTCACGCCGTAAACGGCAAGGCCGCTATCGTAAGCCACCACGACACTTCACGCGAGAAGGGCGCCCAGGTGGATATGACAGCGGTGCTTGCCCCTCAGGTCAAGAGCGCAGTGCGCAGTGCCAAGTTGGACAAAAAAGATAACTTGACCATCACCGACCAGATTACAAATGGCTCACAGCCTGCGGCAATAGAGTGGCGTATGGCCACCACGGCTCAGGCCGAGATTGTGTCGCCTCAGGTCATTATGCTCTCGCAAGATGGCAAGACACTCTACCTAAGACTCAAAACTCGCTCCAACTCGGTTGCAAAGGTGTGGCGCGACACAGAACTTAAATCCTACGAGAAGAGCATTGACGGCGTAAACTATGTAGGCTTTACAATCAACCTAAAATCGGGCGAGCAATCTACTATCGAGGTTCAGTTCTCACCGACAAAGACCAACGTGATTTCACGCATCAAGCAATCCATCTTAAAGAAATAGAGATATGAAATTTAGTCACCTATTGCTTTTAGCCATCACTCTGTTGTGCATCACATCGTGCGCAACAACCAAACGCAGCCGAGTGAGATTCCAGTCGCTAAGTGTCGAGATGTTTGAAAAGTGCATCAAACAAGAGGATGTACTGCTTGTTGATGTTCGCACGCCCGAGGAGCACCAGGCGGGAGCAATCGAGGGCACAGATATAAACCTCAATGTTCGCAGCGCGACATTCTTCACCGACTTCAAGTCACTGCCCAACGATAAAACCATCGCACTCTATTGCAAAGGCGGAGGTCGCAGCAAGCAGGTGGCGGGCGTCCTGGCTGGCAATGGATACAAAGTCATCGAGCTCGCTGTGGGTTACGACGGCTGGGTTAAGCACCACCAGGAGTAACGACAGAGCCGGTTTCCAGAATTACAATAAGGGGTGTTTTTGCTCACTTGACTCCATAGTGGGAGATAATTTTTCATCTATTTGAAAGATTTTTGCCAATATATTTGGATAAAAACAATAAATACCCTATATTTGCATCCGATTTGAGAGTTCAAATCTAAATGGTGGATGTAGCTCAGTTGGTCAGAGTAGAGGATTGTGGTTCCTAAGGTCGTGGGTTCGAGCCCCATCTTCCACCCCAAAACGCAAGGTTTTTAGCCTTGCGTTTTTTTGTTTATACTTCGCTTCGAAAGCCCCCAATCCCTTAACTACACATAAAAAAAAGATTGCCCGACCTCTCGGTCAGGCAACCCCTATGATATCTATCTCGTAGTCGCTATACGAAAGGATACTTAACAACCTCAGCCTTCAACAAGCGGTCACGAATCACCACGGCCACAGTTGTACCAATAGCGGCATACTCACTCTTCACATAACCGAGTGCAATACCCACCTTCAACATTGGCGACATAGTTCCAGATGTCACAACGCCAATCTCCTCACCATCGAGGTTTGCGAGCTTATAGCCGTGACGTGGAATACCACGATCAATCATCTTCAAGCCGACCAACTTACGCTGTACACCCTCGGCCTTCTGCTGCGCGAGAAACTCACGGTCGATGAAATCCTTACCCTCAACAAACTTCGTCACCCAGCCAAGGCCAGCCTCCAAAGGAGATGTAGTGTCGTCAATATCGTTACCATAGAGAGCAAAACCCTTCTCCAAGCGCAATGTATCACGTGCGCCCAAGCCGATGTTCTTCAAGCCGAACTCCTCGCCAGCCTTCCACATAGCCTCCCAGATGGTGTCGGCATCAGAGTTATACATATAAATCTCGCAACCACCCGAACCAGTGTAGCCCGTAGCCGAGAGAATCACATCACAACCCGCCAACTTACACATCTTGAATGTGTAGTAGGTCATATCCTCCACGGGCTCGTCGCACATCTTCTGCACGAGCTTCATAGCCAAGGGACCCTGAATAGCAAGCTGAGCGATATTGTCCGATGCATTCTCCAATTCCACACCAGGCTTCATACCAAACTTTTCGCCCTCGGCGCAGATATGAGCCCAATCCTTGTCGGTGTTGGCTGCATTCACACAGAGCATATACTTTGTATCGCTGAACTTGTAGATCAAGATATCATCCACGATACCACCCTTGCCATTAGGCATTGTAGCATACTGCACCTTTCCGTCAAAGAGTTTTGACACGTCGTTCGATGCAATGTGCTGCAACAAGTCGAGAGCCTTCTCGCCCTTAACCCAAATCTCGCCCATATGGCTCACATCGAACACTCCGCACTTCTCTCTAACGGTCATATGCTCGTCGTTAATGCCCGAAAACTCGATAGGCATATTATATCCCGCAAACTCAGCCATCTTGGCACCTGCGGCAATGTGATACTTTGTAAAAGCAGTTGTTTTCATTTTATTATTGTTTTAGTTTGTGTATTCGTTTGAAAATCTATCACTCCACGATCTGCTCTCGGTCTTAATCTGCTCCAACTCCTTTGGGCTGAATGCCTGACGCAGAAATTCCACCATCTTGTCTATGGTTTCGTAACCCGACTGGCGACCTATGAGTTTGCCCTCGCCATCATAAAGCACCAATTCGGGCACTCCTCCCGTACGAGCGTGGGTGCGATGAAGCTGGCGTGCATCTTTGGTCAAAGCCAAATCCACCTTCTGATAATCCATTCGACTAATGAGCGCTATCACCTCAGGATCAGCCAAAGCCTCGTCAGAAAGACGCCTACAAGGCTGACACCCCTGAATCGAAAATATATAAAGTGTGGGGCGCCCTTTCACCTTTACCTGGGGCTGTTGCGAAGTGGGCTGCACGACAGACTGCGCCGAAGCCGAGGCTACGATTAACATCGCCACCAACACACACATCCAACCGAAAAATCTTGCTCTCATCTCTATTTTTCGCTACGCTTTATACCCAAGCGTGGACAACGAGTGAACGGCTTCTCGCGATCAAACAGATAACGATACGTCGTGTGCATCTTATGTCGCGTCGCACACACATAAGATTGAATCATTCTGTTCATCACGGGATTGAAATCGCCAATCCACGCAAACTCCACACTCTTGTAACTCTTATTACGCTCTGTACGGATGTAATTCTCATATACATACTGAATCATACCCGACTCCACGCCCTTACCCTGAAAATCAGGCGTAACAGCGAATATCATACCGAAGATTCTATCACAACTCCTCCTAACCTTCAACTCCCACATCAAACGCAACTTATTCCACAGGTTAAGTTTACCATTAAACTTACCGATAATACGGTTAAGGTCAGGCACCATAATGAAGAAACCAATTGGCTCATTATTGAAATAGGCAAAGAAGATGATATTGGGATCAATAATCGGACGCAACATCTTCATAATAGACTGCGCCTCCTCCTTGCACATAGGCTTCACGCCCGTAAACAGACTCCAAGCCTTGTTGTAGATTATACGGAAATCCTCGGCCACCTGCTCCAAATTATCGGTTCTAATCGACGAGAAGCTATACCCAGGCGTCGAAGTAAGACGCTTAGCACGCTCGTGAATCATCGTATTGATGTCGTCATCAGACACTCGCCAAAGATACGTGTTTTGGTTGAAATAGTTCTGGAAACCGTAATTTTCGAACAATTCCTTGTAATAAGGTGGATTATATGGATTAGCATAAAGAGGTTGGAACTCATATCCCTCCACCAGCAGGCCCCACCAAGAATCGCGCGGACCAAAGTTCACGGGACCATCCATTGCCTCCATACCTCGACTCAAAAGCCACACACGCGCAGCGTCGAAGAGTTGATTAGCCAGCTCCTGATCATTGATGGCCTCAAAAAAACCACAACCACCCGTAGGTTGTTCATAAGCATAGGCGTGCTCGTTGTCATAAAATGCAGCAATACGCCCCACAACCACACCTTCGCTATTGTAGGCAATCCATCTTATCGCCTCACCATCGGCAAAAAGTTTATTCATTTCGGGGTTGAACACACCCTTGATATCGTCATCCAATGGACACACCCAATTTCTATTACCCTTATACAATCGCTTAGGCAACTCTATAAACTCTCGCTCCAATGACTTATTGGTCACTTCGCGCAATGTATATCTCATTGTTCCCATTATAACTATTTCTCTATAACCCACAATTGATTTTCAAAGTTATAAAAAAAAGTTTAACGCCGCATATCGTAGCAGGAGTTTTTTCCTCATATTTAACTTTTACGCCCAACATTGCAACCCGATAATTTGCTTTTTTTGCGGCATAGTCATAAATTTGTTCTTCGAACAACTTATGCCAACCAAGATGAGCAATTTATACCAAAAGTTTAGACTCTTTCTCGCAGGATTATCATTTCGAACAGGAGTGATAGTGCTGATTGCGTGTGCATTTTGCTACGCCACATCCTTCGGGGTATTGTTGCTCCCCGTAGAAGCCAGCACCAAGAGTTTGCTATGGGTAATCCTCTTTGGCTTGGCAAAATGTTTCCAATACGGAGGACTTATAATTCTGGGCAAAGAGGGCATCTCCCTGCTCAAACAAAGATTTCGCTCAAAGAGAGCATCAAAGCAATAGACTATAAATCCACCTAAAACCTCCCAAGCTATGCAGCGATTCATTAAATTTATATTCATCTCTCTTGCGGCATTGCTCACTGCATTGCCCCTCACCTCGGTCGAGGCTCGCACACGCAAGATGAAGGCCCTGATTATCTCAGGTCAGAACAACCATAATTGGCAAGTGAGCCATCGCGTGCTAAGACTCATCCTATTACAATCCGACCTCTTTGATGTAGATATAGAGCTCACTCCAGGAAAAGATGGCGATATGAGCCAATTCAGGCCCAATTTCTCGGACTATGATGTCGTGATTCTGGATTATAACGGTGACCGCTGGTCAGAGGCCACCGACCAGGCTTTTCTACAATATGTCAAAAGGGGTGGCGGCGTTGTCATATATCACGCCGCCGACAATGCCTTTGCCGACTGGGAGGAGTATAACAAAATCATTGCCCTGGGCGGCTGGGAGGGTCGCAACGAGCGCTCAGGCCCCTACTACTACCTCATAAACGGCATTGGTGTGCTGGACAATGGCGAGGGTGTAGGCGGCTCTCACGGCGCAGAGCGTCAGTTCCCGATGCATTGTCGAAACTCCAAGCACCCCATCACCAGAGGCCTGCCCGATAATTGGATTCACGCCCGCGACGAGATGTACGACCAGATGCGAGGCCCTGCCAACATCAAAGATTTGCTCTACTCGGGCTATGCCGATCCCAAACGAGGAGGCTCAGGACGCGAGGAGCCACTGGTCTTTACGGTTGATTACGGCAAAGCTCGCATATTCCACCTAATGCTCGGCCACTGCGGACCATCGCTCACAAACAACCCTGCGATGCAGTGCGCAGGCTTCCAGACTCTGTTGCTTCGCGGAGCCGAGTGGGCTGCCACAGGTCGCGTAAAACAGCCCATACCCAAGGATTTTCCAACCGACAAGGCCCCCTCGATGCGATATGGCTATATAATGCCAAAGTATTAACTTCGCAAGGCAAGGTTGTTGCAGCAGGGCCTATAATTTAAGATTTTAAGATGAAGTATTTAATCAACATTGTCATTGTGGCACTATCGCTCACACTCACTGGGTGCATAAGCGACAAGAGCGAGAGTTCCGACAAAACCACGCTTGTCAAGGTGGGCGATATGGCGCCCGACTTCACAACCGAACTCTACCCTTCGGGAAGCCTTACCCTGTCATCGATCCGCGGCAAAGTGGTCCTGCTCACACTTTGGGATCCACAATGTCCTATGTGTCGCAGCGAGATAGCGGTGGTCGAGGAGAAGATTATTAACCACTTCGAGGGTTGCGAGTTCTACTATCTCCCCGTAGCTCGCGGCCAGAGTCGTAGCACCATAGATGGATTTTGCAAAACAAATGGCTACACATTCCCCATCGGAATGGACCCCCAGCAGGCCATCTACAATCTCTATGCGTCAATGTATGTGCCGCGCAGTTTTATCATCGACCGCAAAGGCATAATCCGCCACATATATGTCGAATATGAATTGAGCGAATTAGACAACATCGTCGCCACAATCGAGCAAATGTTATAAAACAAAAAGTCTGCCTAACCCGAGGGTTAGACAGACTTTTTTATCATATCAAAGCGATGTTTATCTATTGAGATAACGAATAATTGCCTCGATAAAATAGTAGTCACCATAAGTAAGCGAAGCATCTACCAATCTGCCCTGTGGCAAATTATCCACACCGTGCTTCAAGAGCATACCGCCACACTCATCGGCCTTGGCCAGGTACTCCTCCGACGAGAGTGTCGCAAGTTGCAGCTCTGCTACCTGCAAGTAGTTCTTATCGCCCGTCAAGCCATACAGCTCAACAAATGCCGAAGCCATAATAGCTGCTGCTGACGAATCCTTCTTCTGCTGCTCGGCATCGAAATCCCAATTAGGCACACCGTCCTCGGGGAGATTCTTGATGATAAAATCTGCCAACTTTTTGCTCTGCACCAAGAACTCGGGTTCCTCAGTCTGACGGTAAAGCATTGTGAATCCATACAAAGCCCAAGCCTGACCACGCGCCCAAGCCGACTCCTTTCCCAAGCCATAGATGGCAAATCTATCGACATAAGTCTTTCTCAGGCACTGCAAAACAGCGCCCTCACACATTGCTCCATCCTCACGCGAAAGGTGCTTAATCAACTCCTTACCGTGGTTAATCATATTGGTTCTCCATCCATAGTTATAAAAACAACCAATGGCTGGCAAGCAATCAACCGATACTCGCTGATAAGAGTCCAAATCGCCCTCCTGCTTCTTCACAGTATGATAGGCCTCGAAATTAATATCTGGCAGCAGACGAGCCACCGTACCCACAGCGTTTTCGTAGCGAGGATTCTTCGTAGTGTTAAAACCATTATTATGCGCCACATTGACAACCGTCGCCGCACCATACATACTCAACGACTCTGGCTGCACATATCTGTAAGTCAATACATCGGCATACTCCTTCAACTCCTCATTCTTACACTCCTGAGCCAAAAGCCACAAACATCCAGGATAGTAACCCGCCGACCAGGCAAGTTCGCCCTCGGCAAGAACATACTCGCCGTCAGCAAATCCACAAGGGTAAGCCTTGCGTGACTTCTCAACCATATCGGCGCTCGCAGCATAACGCACCGCCGCATCGGCCATCACACTCTTTAATTTAACCTCCAACTCACTGTCAGCGCAACTACTAAACATTACGCACACAACAGATACAAAAAACAATAGTCTTTTCATAATCTTAAAGTTTATCTTTTCCCGAGTAACAACTTAGCCTGCTCCACTGCTGCATCTGTAATCGTACTACCCGACAACATCTTAGCAATTTCATCAATGCGCTGCGGCTCATTCAAAACAAGAATATTCGTTCTACTTTGCTCTTTATAGACCACATAATGGCTCTCGCCCTTCGACGCCACCTGAGGCAGATGAGTGATGGCCACAACCTGCATACTCTGAGCCAATTCACTGATAATCTCGCCCATAGCATCGGCTATGCGACCCGACACACCCGTATCAATCTCATCAAAAATGATTGTGGGCAAATTCTTTTTACGCGCAATCATCGCCTTCAATGCCAACATCACACGCGACACCTCACCGCCCGAAGCAACCTTCTCAACCGCCTGAGGCGCCACTTTTCCGTTGGCTGAGAACATAAATCTGATGCGGTCAAAGCCCGTTGACAACAACTCCCCCTGCTCTGCAACCTCGACCGAGAAATAGGCCTCAACCATTCCCAGACGCTGCAATACCGCCACCACGTCCTCTGACAACACCACTGCCGCAGCCTCACGTTTTTGATGCAACTGCAAAGCCAGCGCTCGTGTCGAAGAGTCACAAACCTCAATCTCAGCCTTTAAGCGGGCGATATTTTCGTCACCATAGGTAATGGCCGCCAACTGCGATGCCAAACGCTCGCCCACAGCCATCAACTCCTCCAAAGTCTTAACCCTATGCTTCTGGCACAAAGAGTATATCATATTTACTCGCTCGGTGAGGCGCTGCAAACGCTCAGGGTCGACATCAATGCGCTCACTATCATCGGCAACCGTTGCGCTCAAATCCTTCAACTCCTGAATAGCTGAATGGATACGCGAAACAATCTCCTCACCCGCAGGATAATTCTCCTTGACCCTATACACTGCGCTCTCAGCCGCAACCAACTGCTCCAAGACACCAATCTGTTCGGCATCCAGGATGTTTCTCACCGCAACCAATGCCTCGCCAATCTGACCAGCATTCTCCAACACAGCAAGTTCGGCCTCAGCAGCCACAAGCTCACCCTCTTTGAGAGCCGCCGCCTCAAACTCGGCAACCTGATAGCGCAACCACTCCTCATCCTTACGCATTGACTCCGCCTCCGAGAGCATACGCTCCAACTCTCGCTCCTTGGCTCTCAATGCTGAATACTCGCTACAATACGACGCCATTAAGTCACCAGACTCTGCCAGCGTATCAACCACATCCAAACGAAAAGCCTCGTCCGAAATAGCCATATTGCGATGCTGCGAGTGAATATCAATAAGATATGCACCCAACTCCTTCAACGTTGCCAACTGCACGGGCATATCATTGACAAACGAGCGGCTCTTACCCGATGGAGAAATCATACGACGCACCACCAGCTGAGGCTCATAATCGAGATCATTATCCTCGAAGAACGACTCCAAAGCATAGCCCTCGATATCAAATGTACCCTCAATGACGCAATTGCGCTCGGCATCACGAATCGTCGTGCTATCATTCTTATTTCCCAGCAACAAACCCAGCGCTCCGAGCAGGATAGACTTACCCGCACCCGTCTCTCCTGTGATGATGTTGAGATGGGAGTCAAGCGTCAAATCGAGCTTATCAATAAGCGCATAGTTCTCTACTATAAGTCGCTGCAACATATATCTTTATCTCAAAAAATCCTCCACTTTATCTACTATTCTCTCGGCCACCTCACGCTTTGTCATCAAAGGCAACTCCTCGCTTCGCTCCCTATCAATGAGCGTCACCACATTGGTATCGCCTCTAAATCCCGCGCCCTCGGTACGCAACGAGTTGAGTACAATGAAATCGAAGTTCTTACGCTCCAACTTACCTTGTGCATTCTCGCGCTCATTCTGTGTCTCCATAGCAAAACCCACAAGCACTCTACCACCCTTCTGCTGACCCAAAGTAGCCGCAATATCCTTGGTGCGACACAACTCAATACGCATATCGCCCTCGCCCTTCTTCAACTTTTCGTCGGCCACGCTCGCCGGGGTATAGTCGGCCACTGCGGCACACATCACAGCACCATCGGTCTGCTCAAAGCGCTCAACACACTCCTGCCACATCTGCTCGGCACTCAGCACATCCACACGCTCCACGCCCTTTGGCGCAGCAAGCGATGTTCTTCCACTCACCAGCGTCACCCTCGCACCTCGCTCGGCCAACGCCTCGGCAACGGCATAACCCATCTTGCCCGATGAGTGATTCGAGATGAACCTCACGGGATCAATAGGCTCGATGGTTGCACCTGCCGTAACCAAAAAATGTTTACCCTCTAAGCTCTTTTTTTTTTCAGAAAGGATCTCCTTCACTGCCTCTACAATCTGCTCAGGCTCGGCCATACGACCCTTGCCCACCAGTCCGCTTGCAAGAAATCCAGAACCAGGCTCGACGATATGCACACCATCCTCGCGCAAACGATCCATATTGCGTTGCGTAGCGACGTGAGCATACATATCCAAATCCATTGCCGGAGCCACAGCCACAGGACAGCGCGCCGACAGATATGTGGTCAGCAACAAATTATCAGCCACTCCCGTTGCCATCTTCGCCATTGTGTTAGCCGTTGCTGGGGCAATAAGATAAAGATCCGCCCATTCGCCCAGCTTGACGTGAGAATTCCACTCTCCATTCTCGGGATTAAAGAAATCTACCAAGATAGGATTCTGCGACACAGTCGCCATTGTCAGGGGTGTAATAAACTGCTTGGCAAGGGGTGTCATCACCACCTTCACCTCAGCACCTGCTGACACCAATAAACGGCAAAGCACAGCCGACTTATAAGCGGCTATGCTACCAGTAATTCCAAGTATGATATGTTTACCCTTCAACATATAAGGTTTGTGTTAGCGTTTTGGGCCTAATAAACCTGCCGCCCCCGACTCTTGGCACAAGATTACTCCTCGACCAGACCGAAGCGACTCACTACATTGCCCCGCCGTTATTAACCCTTACGGAAATAGACCTCGTCATCGAGGAACTCCTCGGTTGCGATGATCACAGGCTTTGGCAATCGCTCATAGTAACGAGAGATCTCAATCTGCTCGCGATTCTCGAAAGTCTCCTCCATAGTATCGGTTGGAGATGAGAAATCTGCCAACTTGCGATTGAGCTCTGTTTTGAGCTCCGATGAAATCTGATTTGCGCGACGAGCAATAATGTTAATACTCTCGTAGATATTGCCTGTCTCCTTATCCAAATCAACCAACTTACGTGTTACTGTGTTGTTAGGAATGTTCTTTTTGATCTCCATCTTATATCTATTTTGTCGTTGTTAATTCTTAATCTAATTTTACTGAGCTACGCCTCTGACAACTGCCGCGTCGGCAACATTTCCATCCTCGGCTGTCTCACTCTTATATTTTTCGATGTAACGCTTTGCCGTCTCGGCCAAGCCATCCAACTCCTTGCGGTATTTGGATTCGGGATACTCCATCACAAACGAATAATAAGCATCCAACGCTGTCATGAAACGGTCTGACTGCTTCGAGGCGATTGAGTTATCCGCAAACTTATATGCCGACAGCGTAATGTAGTACATAATATCCTCGCGGCGATGCGACTCGGGATACTTCTTCAATGCGTTACGGAAAGCGATGATTGCCGAATCATAACGCATAATTTTGTAATAGGTGAAGGCATTCAAATAGGTTCGCTCCTCCATACGCCAAGTCAACTCCTTGGTCATCTCGCGAAAATAATCCAACTTATCGCTCTGGGGGTAGTGAGCAATAAACTCCGCGATAGCTACAATCGCTGCCGACGTAGTTGATTGGTCACGATCAGGACTTGGGCACATCTCGTAAAGACTTATCGCATATAAAGCCTCGGCATTCTCGATAAAAACACTACGTCCATAATTACGACGAAACTCATCAAACAACGTTGCCGACGTGTGATAATCATAATTCTTGAAATAGCTGTGTGCGCGATAATATGCCACCGAGTCCTCCTGAGGGAATCCCTTCAAATATGGCTCGCAGTACTCAAACAACAGGATTGCCTTTGACCACTTGCCTGCATTGTAATAAACCAAACCTCGGTTGAAAATCAAATCATTATCGGATGTATTGATTACACGCTGCAAACTCGAACAGCTCGTAAACGCAACCCAGACCACAACCAGAGGCAGAATGTATGATAAAAATTTCTTCATAACCAACTCTTTACTGCGCATAGCACGGTATTATCGTGCAAAATTACATATAATTTTTGTTATAACGACATCTATGGAGAAAATATTTTCCCATTATGCAAATTTTATATTGATTTACATAGTTTATGTTCATTCCGACACCATAAACATCCCTATCGAGACGCAACCACCCCTGCAACAACATATCACCTAACCTATCCACCACCCCGACGAAGAAATCCACTCCGCACAGAGGAGAACTCATCACAAAAAGAATCTCCCCGAAGTCCATAGACCTCGGGGAGACATTATCGAAAACGAATCTTTTACAAGATAATCTTAATCTCGTAAGGATCGCTACCCAAACTGAGCGCAATAGTGTACTCACCTCGCTCGAACTTCGACATATCAATCTTAGCACCCTTCTTTGTGAACTGGTTGTAATACTGACCACCAGGCATCTTTCCAGAAGCAACAACCTCACCAGCCTCGTTCTTCACCACGTAGTTCAACGCGAGGAGTGAGTGGAACTTACAAACCTTAGTCGAAGCATCAAATTCAATACCAGTGTGCTTCTGCAAATACTCAGGAGAAGCGCAGAGAATAAGTTCATCAACACCATCAGCAGAGCTCTTTCTTACCCACTGCCAAGTTCCAGGGTTCTTACCCTTATAGTAGTAACGCAAGCGGTAACCCTCCTTAATTGGCTTGGTAATAGTGTACTTCTCGCCAACTGTGTAGATATCGTGCAAGCACTTACCTACTGGAATAGTCTTAGAGACACAATCATAGGTCTTCAAGACCTCAATCTCGTTACCCTGCTCGTCGCACATAACAAACTTAATCGAGCCCTCGAAAGCTGACTGAGAATTATTCTTAATCCAAGTGAATCGCATTTTGAATTCCTCACCTGTCTTAAACAATGTAGTCTCAGACTCGATACCAAAGCGTGATGGTGTCCAAGGATCACCGCCACCCACATTCACAAACTGCAAGTGGTCTCGACCAATTGATGTTCCATCTGGGTCAGGCTCCAAGTAGAAGCAGGCACCCATCGAAGCTGTCATACCGTTATCTGGCAAGTAGTAGTAACCATCCGAGCTACCACCCCAACCAAAGTTAACGTGGATGTAATACTTATCGGTATAACCGTCCAATACATAAGCGTGGCCACCACCAGCACCAATTGTTGGACCATAGTTATGTAAGTTCTCGGCAATCAGTTTAGCCCACTCCAAATAGGTATAGACACCATTGTTCATCCAAGTAGCACCCTTGCCATACTTGAAATATTTTGACAACACCTTTGGAGAATTTGCAGTAACAGCACCAGAACCTGTTGGCGAGTAACCCATTGTGATAGCTGTACCAATATCGTACATCAAAGCCGCAACAGCATTACCCTGAATATCGCTATACTTATTCTTCTTGTACTCCATCAACATCATAGGCCAGTTATACTCACGACCAAGAACGTTATCTGGAATAGTCTTGTTACCACTGTCATACTTATATGAAGGAACAGTACCAACACCCTTATCAGGCCACTCATAGTACTTCGCAGTGATAGACATCGCCGTAGCAACACAACCTGTCACACAACGACCCTCTGGCCAAAGTGGAGCCTCACGGTTATAAGGCTCGCCCTGATTCCACTTCGCAGTAGGGATCAAAAGCACCTCATTACCTGCCCAAAGATCATCGGCACGAGTTACATCTGCACCTGAATCTGGCAACTCACGATCGGCTGCAACCTGACGACACCAACAAGAGAGCATCCAACGTGCTGCGTCTGGCATATCATCCACATTAAACGAGCTATCATTAGAGAAGGCGATAATAGGCTTCGAGTTGTTATCTCCCGATACGATAACGAAACCCTCGCTATCAACTCTATTGAAGATATAAATCAATGCCTCGTCCACATCCTCAGCCGAGCCACTACGAGTCTTTTCCTTCATAACATTGCTTCCTGCCCACTCCAACTTCAACTCAGCGTTTGCAGCACGAGTCGAGTGAAGAGCAAAGAACTTGCCTGCTATTTCACGAGCCTTCTTCTCTCCGATTGGCGATGCCGACAAATAAAGAGTAAAAAAGAGGGCTGATATCAATAAAAATAACTTTTTCATTTCGCTCTACAATTAAAAGTTCGACAAATCAATCTTCGAAACACCATCCAAATGGTTTAGGGTCAAAGATGTACCACCAATTGCCTGAATAGATACTGTGTGAGAAGGATTACCATCTGTATAGTTGTAATCCACCGCTGTACCCAATGTTGCATAATTATCATCACCCCAGTGAATACTACCAGACACGAATGCACCACCAATCTGAGGAGCTGCAACAGTCTCGCCCGAGTGATAGATGTAAATCTTCTGCCAATCAGAGAACTCTGTTGAAACCACCTGCATAGGGCTGATTCGGTTACGATCCAACTTGATTGTCTTTGATGTACTCTGTGGGAATACAGAACCATCGGTGAAGCATACCAAGACAGAGAATCCCTTGTTGAACGTAGTAGGGATCATAGCAAATGTGAACTCAGTAGGCTCAACCTCATCAAGCTGAATACCCTCCTCACCACAATCCAAGCGGATTGTACGAGAATAGCCAGTCTCAAAACGATACGAAGGGTTGTACAAATCATCATACTTGAAATAAGCCTTACCAGCAATAATTTCGTCGCTATTACCAGCAAGCTCGATATACTTAACCTTCTTTTTACCTGTCAAGTTGATGCGCAGGTATGAGCTAAGGTTCTTGAATGCGAAAGTTGTACCGTCATCGCTCGAACCAATCATCACGTTAGCACTCGCGCCGTAGCTACCAGAGATATAATTCTGGTGATCGGGGAATGTAGCGATAATCTCCTCGGCAGTGGCTGATGTGGTCATAAAATCCACATAGCTATCGGTTGATGCCAAGGCAAAGAACTTCTTAAACTTACCATTCGCGGCTGTAAAATCGTCAGTCTTAGTAAACGAACCTGCGCGGTCACCTGTCTTACCATCGTAAGCGTAACGAGCATAGGATGTTGGACCAAATACCACGATTTTATCACCCTCAGTCCAGACAGTCTGCATCTGGTCATTGAGCTGAACACGCGAATCCTCACCATTATCGATAGTAGCGTAAATCTTACCCTCGGCAAGTTTCACAGGCTGATCAATAGCGGTATTATCTTTTGTACAAGCCGCAAGCATCACCAATGCCAACAGCAACAATAAATTCATCTTCTTCATAGCTTACCACTCAATTTCATCGTTAAAAAATGGATCCTCGTTATTGTGCGTAGCTCGCTGTACAATAGTTAGATTGTAAACACCTGTTGCACCCTTATACTCACAAAGAATTTGAAGTTTTGCTTTACGAGCCTCAATCGTATTGTTCTGCTGCAAATTCAAGGTCATATAACCCGAACCACGCTGAGCTGTCAAATGGTCACAATCAATAAAATTGTTCTCCTCATCAAGAACGACACGCCAAGTATAAGCTGGGTTAGACAAAGTCACATAGAAGTTGTGAGCCTTCTGGATTGCTGGCAATTCGAGTTCATCACCCTTTGGTTTCATATCAGGGAATGCCACGCTTGATACCGAGATAGCATCTTCCAACACTCCAGTACCCTTTGCCTGATTTACAGTGACAACCTGAGACTCCGCGCCAGAGGTAATCAACAACTCAGCTGTACGTTTCTTGGCAGCGTAGTTCTTGGCAGCTGTTACTACGAGATTTTTCTTCTCCTCACGAGTCGCAACGCACCAGTCCTCAGCGGATGAGACAACATCCCAATCTGGGCCTGTCACTTCAATAGTCATTGTACCGCCATCAGCCTTGAAAGAGAGTTCTGTCTCCTTCACGGTCAATGGAATGGCGTCAGAACCTGAGCAACCCCACGACACAACAACCATTAAAGCTAAAACAAGTTTAGTCAAATAATGTTTCATTTCTGTTCATTTATTAATTTTATAGTTCTTCGGTTCAGCAAATATACTATTTTTTTTCCAAATTATGCCTTTCTCGCATCAATTAATTGGTCCATTTCGCTTTTTTACCGCAATTTTGCAAGCCAAAAAATAGGGAATCCAAAACAAATATAAAAAACAACTCCCCCGCATCTACCCGAACCTGCCACGATAAAATTTAAGACGCAGCAAATTCAACTTAGATGCGGGGGATTGCTCTTTACATTGCTCAGCTTAAAAGCCCAACCAATGTTATCTTACATCGTTCCAGCTATCACTACGGAATGGCACTACTGGCACACCCAAAATGTTTGACAAATTGCAAGGAATATAGTTGCGGAAGGCATAACGCACCGCAACAGGCTCCTTAACCTTATCGCTCTCGACTCTCACCTCACGATGGCCGCACACATAGGCACGAGCAGGGTGGAACACGCGGTCCTGGCCTGCAATCTCGAAACCAGACACACTCTTACCATATCCAGGCTTCAAGCCTACGCCCACACCCTTCAACGTCACGATGATGGCACTCTTATCAACGCAAGATGACTCATAGGTTGGCGCCACAACATCCACACCGCCCTGGCCATACAAATCGCGCATAGCAAATGCCGCCATACGCTGACCCACCTCATTTTTCTTAGCTGGATGGATGCAATGCTCATCACCCGCATCGGTCGTAGCCGCCATTGCTGAATTATGGATCTTATCCAACGCTCGCAACTGACACTCAACAAAGAGCGGGTAGGCAATATCACGCGAGTTGCCATAACTATATGGAGCAATCATCGCATAATAGAATGGCATCTTATTCTCCTCATCGCCCCAATCCTCGCGCCACTGCTCGACCATACGGGCCATCATTGTGTCATAGTGATCAATATCGCCCAGGTTTGAGCAACCCTGATACCACAAGAAACCACGAGCGTTGAACTTCTTTATCGGAGCAATCATTGCGCAATAGAGTTCTGTTGGCTTGATTGAATGAATCTTGTGCTTGTGCTCAATCTGCTCCTTCGACAACACATCCTCCAAAGCCTTCATCGGCATCCACGACTCCACGCGCGTACCGCCCCAGTTGGCTGTAACAACGCCGATTGGGAAGTTAATCACATCGACCAAATTATAGGCAAACAGATACGACACGGCAGACATCTGGGCAACGCTTGCTGGTGCTGCACAGTTCCACTCGCCACCTTCACAATCCTCCTTATCGACATTATACGAGCGAGCCCTCTGCACGGTGAACAAACGAATCTTGTCGGAATACTTCGCTGCCGAGAGAATATAATCGTTGGCGCCCTCCACAGGCTGACGATCCCAACCTCTTACACTCATCTCCATATTGCTCTGACCCGAAGTAATCCACACATCGCCAATCAAAACATTCTCCAATTTAAGTTCCTCGCCATCCGAGATTGAGATTGTGTGCTTCTGGTAAGAGCCAGCAGGCGTTGCCACCTTCACAGCCCAATTACCCTCATCATCGGCCTTGGTCTGAACCTTTGTCTTATCCCACGATACAGCGACAATAATCTTTGCCCCAACATCGGCCTTACCCCACAGATTGACATCAGCATTCTGCTGCAAAACCATATTGCTACCCAAAATCTTGGGCAACACCACCTTGGCCGAGGCGCCCAACGACAGAGCCACAGCAAACACTAACAACATCAACTTCTTCATATTCATTTAGGTTTTAGAGATTATTTCACATCATTCCATCTGTCGGTTCTAAACGGCACAGCGGGCACACCAAACAGATTCTTCAAATTCACCTCGCCACACACATTATGGAAGGCATAACGCACCGCAACCGGCTCCTTAACCATATCGCTCCACACCGTCACCACGCTACCCCACACGCGAGCATTGGCAGGATGAAAAACCCTATCCGCGCCCGCAAGTTCAAAGCCCTTCACAGGTACATTACTCCACGGAGCAAGGCCCATCGGTGCATTCTTCATCTTGACCTTCACCTTGCCATCCTCCTGCACCTCGTGCGACTCATACTGCGGAGCCTTGGCCTCAAAGCCCTGGCAACCATAGGTCTGCGCCATAGCCAACGCCGCCAAGCGCTCGCCAATCTCGAACTTCTTGGGAGGGTGCAGGCAGGTAGCATCGCCCAAATCGGTCGTTGCTGCCATTCCGCTATTAGGAATTATCTCCATCGCTCTCTCCTGGCACTCCACAAAAAGAGGCAAAGTGGTATCGGTATAGGAGTTGCAATAGAAATATGGAGGAATCTGCACATAGTAAAATGGCATCTTGTTCTCCTCATCGCCCCAATCCTCGCGCCACTGTTGCGCCATACGCGCCAACATAACATCATAGTGGTCAATATCGCCCAGATATTCCAGACTCTGATAACCCAAGTTGGCCTCACCCTGATACCACAAGAAACCCTTAGCATTAAATTTCCTAATGGGTGCTATCATTCCGCAATAGAGTTCCGAAGGGGTCAGATGGTGCAACGTATGCTTATGCTGAATCTGCTCCTCGGTGGCAATCTCGCGCAACGCAGCAAGTGGCATCCACGCCTCCACACGAGAGCCACCCCAACCTGCCGTAATCAAACCAATGGGATAGTCCAACTGATGCGAGAGCTCGTGAGCAAAGAAATATGCCACAGCCGAGGTCTGTGCCACGCTCTGGGGCGCCGACTCACGCCACTCACCCATACAGTCGTCCATATCCTTGTCGTAAGAGCGCTGCTTCTGTACGGTGAACATACGAATCTTATCCTTCATCTCGCGTGCGCGGCGAATGAAAGTCATAGAGTTCTCGACGGGTTGGTGCATATATCCCTGCACAGGCATCTCCATATTGCTCTGACCCACGCATACCCACACATCGCCAATCATCACATTCTCCAACCTAAGTTCCTCACCGTCAGAGATTGAAATCGTGTGTTTATCATACGAGCCCTTAGGAGTGGCAACCTTTACCGACCAATCACCCTTGTCGTCCGCCTGAGTCTTAAACTTTGATTTCGACCACGACACCACAACGGTAACTCTCTTATCGGCTTCAGCCTTACCCCAAATCTCTATCTCGCTGTTCTGCTGCACAACCATATTGCTGGCCAGCACCTTGGGCAACACCACCTTGGCTGATGCACCACAAGCCACACACAATGCGACAAATAAAAATATTAGCTTTTTCATATACGATTCGTTATTTCACCTAAAAAACAATGGTAGCCAATGCGCCCATTTGAGCGCACGGCCACCATCAAATATCATTGTTCGAGATGATATTACATCTCCAACTTACGAGCACCGTCAGAGATTACTACATCGTAAACCTTTGGCTCGTGACCATAAGCCGCGTTGAACTTCTCCTTTGCTGTAGCGATGAAGTTATCATACAACTCAGCCTTCACGAGGTTGATTGTACAACCACCGAAGCCACCACCCATAATACGAGAACCTGTTACACCGCACTCCTTAGCGATTGTAGCCAAAAGGTCGAGCTCCTCGCAGCTAACCTCGTAATCCTTTGACATACCCCAGTGAGTCTCATACATACGAGCACCAACTGTCTCCAAATCACCAGCCTCCAAAGCAGCACATACGTCGAGAACACGCTTCTCCTCACCGATAACGTAGCGAGCACGCATATAATCCTCCTCAGAAATCTGACCCTTGATAGCATCCAACTGCTCCATTGTAGCACCACGCAAAGTCTCCTGACCCAAGATACCAGCAACGCGCTCGCAAGACTCACGACGCTTGTTGTATGGAGAACCTACCAACTCGTGCTTAACAACAGAGTCAACCAATACCAAACGATAGCCGTAAGCCTCTGGATCGAATGGGAAGTAAGCGAACTCAGAAGACAAGCAGTCCAAACGCATCAAGTTACCCTTCTTACCGTGTACTGAAGCGAACTGGTCCATAATACCGCACATAACACCGCAGTAGTTGTGCTCTGTTGACTGACCGATGCGAGCCAACTCAAAGCTACCGAACTTATCCTCGTTGTAGATGTGGTTCAACGCGAAAGCGAATGTTGACTCCAAAGCAGCTGAAGATGAAAGACCAGCGCCGAGAGGTACATCACCACCGAAAGCAGTATCGAAACCCTCTACCTTACCGCCACGCTTCAAAACCTCACGAGCAACACCGAAGATGTAGCAAGCCCAAGACTGCTCTGGCTTATCCTCCTCGTTCAAACCGAACTCAGCGTAGTCCTGCAAATCAACTGAATAAGCACGAATCTTATCTGTACCGTTAGGCTTAATCTCCGCAACCATACCCTTGTCGATAGCACCTGGGAATACGAAACCACCGTTGTAGTCAGTGTGCTCACCGATGAGGTTGATACGACCTGGAGATGTGTAAAGCTCACCTGTTGTACCAAACTTCTCTGCGAATTTCTCTCTAATCAATTGAATGTCCATAGTTGTAAGTTTTTATTAGTGTTAGTTTTGTTTATTAAAGTTTTACATTGATTGTTTTTCCTTGTTTGATTGTGAAGTTCTGCTTCTTGCCGCCCTTCTCGTTCACTACAACGCTCATCTTATCGCCCGCCAAGCGCTTAACCTCCACATCGAAGCTGCCTCCGAAAGCACGGATATTCTTCAAAGAGGCGAATTCCCACGATGAAGGAATCTCAGGTTTGAGCTCGAAGCTACGCATACCAGTAGGACGGATGCCAAACATACCCTCAGTGATGATACGGCAATAGAGTCCGCTCTCAGCCGAGAGGTGACGCTGGTTACCCTCTGGCCACGCCTCGATAGGATAAGGAACGTGGTCGCCCAAAAGACGACGATTTGAGTAGTATGACAACTGCTCGGTGATGAAATCGGCATAGCCTGCCGCATAACCGCCTCGGAACGCATAGAGCGTAGAGCGATCCCAGAACGTTGTGCTACCCTGCGCTGTCAAAAGACCATCTTTGGTGTAAAGATCCGACTTAAACATCGCATCCATAGTGGCATCAGCACGATCGTAGATACCTACGCACAATGGCATACAAATCCACGAACGCAAGATGTCGTTACCCTCATAGTAGCGATATGTCTCATAACCCTTCACCGTAGCGCCAAAGTGCGACTCGATAGCCGAGCGCATAGCCTTGGCACGCTGCTGGTAGTCAGTAATGAGTTTTGGGCTCTTGCCAAGCTCTCGACCCAGGTGCGCAGCCGAAATCAAAGCATCGTAGTAGAGCGTAGAGGTGCAGAGGTTGGCATCTCCCGCAGGGAAACGACCCTCCAACTCATCGCGGTCCGACTTCACGACACCCTTGTCATTAATCTGACGACGCGAATACTCCAAACACCACTCAATAAGTGGCCACAACTCCTCTGCCTCAGCCTTGTCGGCACGTGTAAGAGCGTAACGTGCAGCGCCGTATGCTATCATTGCGCCATCACCTCTATCACCTGCGCCATTCCAAATATCATCACCCTCGGCGATGATTGAACTTGGAATAGGGCGCCACTCGTCGTTCATAAAACGCGCAAAGTGACGATATGAGTTCAATGCAGACTCGTTACCCACATCATAACCCGTAAATGGGAAGAATGGGTTTACATACTCGGCCTGGTCGTTTGCCCAGATTGCAGCGTAGTAACTCTCGCCACCAGGTGCGTGCATATAGCCACCCTTAGTCTTGCAGATTGACTCGCTGGCGCGAATCTTCGCGAAACGGAACTCTGTATCGATAACATCATCTGGCGTATCGAGCACCAAATTGTTATCCATCACATCGAGGAACGCCTGACGCTGAGCCAAAAGCTCCTTCACATCAAGATTTGATTGACTTGGCTGCTCCATTTCAAGACCCTCAATCACCACATCAAACTCAACACTCTCACCCTGCTTGAGGAAATAAACACCTCCGCCCTTAACCGTTGTGAGTATGCGATATGAACCCTTCACACCCTTCTTAGGGTCGGTTAGTACCTCCTGAGAGAGCGATGGAATCTGCAAAATGTAATCCACCGAGCCTGTATTGCGAAGTACATAGTGCTCACACATCATCGCCTGCTCCATAGTTGGGAAGATGGTTCTATCCACCTCCAAGCCATAAGCGCCACCACGATGATCCTCGACAACGCGCATACCACCATTAATCTCCACGAAACGAGTCGTAAACTTCAAGTGGTTATTGTTGTTGATACGCAACTGCGACACTACATCCAATGCCTGACGAATCATCAAACTGCCGTGAGTATTGTTTGGCACACGACGCAACATAGGGAATACCAACGAACGATCCAGCGTAAACTGTTTCTTCTCGTCGATGCCCCAATAAAGTACCGTAGCCATCATCTTACCACTCATCTCGATATGGTCGTGATAAGGATAATTATCCTCGCTCACCTCCATACGGATGGTCTTGCCATCAGGCTGTATTGTCCAGCGGTTTTGGGCTGAGGCTGTGCAGCACAAAAGTGCTGCGACAGCCATTGCCAATAATCTTTTAGTCATATATACTACTTAGTGTAGAACTTATAGATACAAGTCTGAGTGTACTCCTCACCTGGGTTCAAAACTACAGATGGGAAGTTGTCGTGGTTAGGAGCATCTGGATACTTCTGAGTCTCCAAAGCAACTGACTCACGGAATGCCAATGGCTTACCATACTTACCGTTGTAAGTGCCATCGAAGAAGTTACCGCTGTAGAACTGGATAGCAACCTGATCAGTTGCAACATCCATACAACGGCCTGATGTTGGATCGTACAAAGTAGCAACAGTCTCAACCTGACCGTTATCCTCGCGCTCCAAAACCCAGTTCATATCGTAACCCTTACCGTTGATGAGCTGCTCGTTCTCTGCCTCGATACGATCGCCGATAGCTGTTGGCTGGCGGAAATCGAATGGAGTGCCCTCAACTGAGAGAATCTCACCTGTTGGGATCAACGCAGCATCAGTAGGAGTAATGCGATCAGCCTTCATAGTCAAGACGTGGTCGAGGATTGTACCGCCAGCCTCGCCTTTGAGATTGAAGAATGAGTGGTGAGAGAGGTTACATACAGTAGGAGCATCAGTTGTAGCAGAATAAGTTACAACAAACTCGTTCTCTGCTGTCAAAGCATACTTCATTGTGATGTCCAAGTTACCTGGGAAACCATCCAAACCATCGGGCACTACAAGGTGCAAAGTGATAGACTCAGGCTTAACCTCCATAACGTCCCATACGAGCATATCAATACCCTTCAAACCACCGTGCAATGTGTGACCATTGTTGTTGAGTGGAGTGTTGTACTCCTTGCCCTCCAAAGTGAACTTACCATAACCAATACGGTTAGCAACACGACCAACAGGAGCACCCAAGAAACGCTCACCTGTGTTGTTTACATAACGATCCAAAGTCTCGTAACCCAACACGATATCAGCCTTCTTACCATCGCGGTCAGGAGCCCACAACGATACAACGCGACCACCAAAGTTAGTCACCTGCATTGTGAGGTCACCATTGTGCAAGGTGTAGAGATCTACCTGCTTGCCATCAACCTCCTGCTGGAAGTTCTCAGCCTTAATCAAATGCTCGCCGCAGCAACCATCGCACTGCTTCTTGCCGCAGCAGCCTGCCAACATAGCCACAGCTGCCAACGCAACTAAAATCTTTTTCATCTCTTTGTATTATTTATTGTTTCTTTACTCTTCTACTCCTCTGCAGGAATCTCCATCTGGAAGATCTTGCGGATGCGCTCCATATCGTACTTAACCTTACGGTCGTAGTAGTAGATACCGTTCTGCTCCTGCTCTACGTCAGTGAGCTGAGTGTAGCACCAGCCCCACATATTCTTGTTAAGCGACATCAAGCCACGAACCTGACCCTCCAAACGCTCATAGAACTCCTCCTTGGTCTGTGGTGCGCTACCATAGCCCCAAGCACCATCCTTCGATGGGTTAGCCTCCATACACTTGATACCACCAAACTCATCCAAGATATATGGGATTGAGCCGTCGTAGCGTGGGAATGTGAATGGGTCGCTCAATACAGGACGGTTGAAACCTACGTTACCGCGGTGACGCTCCTGGATAGATGGACCACGAACGAACATCTTACCGCCGTCGTAGATAATCTCCTTCAAACGAGCTGGATCCTGCTCATAGTGGTGCTCTGTCCAGATGTCTGTAAGAATCTGAATACCACCTGATACGGTGTTCACTGGGCGTGATGGATCGAGCTGCTTTGTAAGAGTATAAACATCGTTCACGAAGCGTGGGAACTGAGTCTGATCTGGCCAGAACTCCTCGTTGAATGGAGTCCAAGTAACGATAGATGGGTGGTTCATATCGCGTACCACCAGGTTGCGCCACTCTGTGATGAAGTTACGCGCAGCCTCAACTGCATTTGCATCCAAACCCCAGCTTGGAGCCTCACCCCAAGTCAGGTAACCGAGCTTGTCAGCCCAATAGTAGAAACGCTCCTCAAATACCTTCTGGTGCAGACGAGCACCGTTGAAACCTGCCTGCAATGAGAGCTCGATATCCTGCTTCAAAGCAGCGTCAGATGGAGCTGTCCAGATACCATCTGGATAGAAGCCCTGATCCAAAACCAAACGCTGGAAATAAGGCTCATTGTTGAGATATACTTTATTGCCCTCGGTGTGGATCTTACGCATACCAAAGTATGAAGTCACCTTATCAACAACCTCACCCTCGGCATTCTTGATAATATACTCCACATCATAGAGGAAAGGCGACTCCGGACTCCACAACTTAGCCTTCTTGATAGGCAATGTGAAGATAGAACCAGATGCAACCTTACCGCTCTGTGTAGCCACTACCTTTGAGCCATCTTTTACATTGATTGTAAGTGTATTAGCCGCAGCGTTACGACGCATAGTAAACTCCATACTTACTGTGCTGCGGTCAATATCAGTAATATACTTTACACGAGAGATTGCAGTAGGAGCAACAGCCTCCATCCATACGGTCTGCCAAATACCTGTGGTACGAGTGTACATACACTCAAACGGACCGTGACGCAAAGACTGCTTACCAGCCGACTGCATACGCGAACGAAGATCGCTCGATGCCGAAACAACGAGAGAATGAGTGCTTCCTGGTTTTACGAATTTTGTAATATCGACGGTGAATGAATCTGATCCTCCGAAATGACGATCGACGAATTTACCGTCCACATAAATCTCTGACTCGTAATATACTGCACCAAATTGAAGCAATACATCCTTACCTGCCCACTCCGATGGGATGGTGATATTGCGCTGATACCAAATGCAAGGGATAAACTCCTTATGCTCAACACCTGAAAGTTTACTCTCGGGTGCAAATGGCACGATAATCTTACTATCAAAACCCTTGCTATTCCTAAGACCACGCTCCCAACCTGTCTTAACGGGATCAAGTGTATAAGTCCACTCTCCATTCAAATTCTGCCACGTCTCACGCTCAAACTGTGGACGAGGATACTCCGCACGCGGAACCTGCGCCAATGCTCCAAAGCTCATAAACAGAGCTACCAAAGCCAACACCAATCTCTTCATATCGTATATACCTTATATATAATAATAGGTCTGTGCGGCATAAGCCGACACAGACCTATTGTTGTTAATTAATTTTACTGCTCGTAGCCCTCTGCCTTCATCTGGAAGATCTCAAACAGACGCTTAGTATCGAACTTAGGCTTACGGTCATAGTAGTAAACACCGTTCTGCTCCTGCTCAACATCAGTAAGCTGAGTGTAGCAGTAACCGCAGATCTTATCAGCGTGATCGATGATACCCTTAACCTGGCCCTCCAAACGCTTGTAGAAGTCCTCGCGTGTAGGAGCAGCACCACCATAACCCCAAGAGTCACCACCAGGAGTTGTCTCAGCACACTTGATACCGCCAAACTCATCCAACAAGTAAGGAACTGCACCGTCGTAAACCTCCAAGTTGATTGAACGACCGCAACGCTCCTGTGATGGACCCTGTGGCTGATACCAACGACCGTCCTTATAGAGGATATCGTGCAAACGCTGACCATCCTGCTCGTAGCAGTGAGCTGTACAGAAGTCAGATACTACGTACAAACCACCTGATACAGTGTTACAAGGACGTGATGGATCGAGCTGACGTGTTACGTTGTAAACATCATTGTAGAAACGACCTGCCTCGTAGCTAGGAGCACCCCAGCACTCGTTAAGTGGAGTCCAAGCTACAACTGCTGGGTGGTTACGATCGCGAACGATGATGTTAGACCACTCAGAGATGAAGTTGCGACCACCGCTTGTAGAACCAGTGTTCAAACACCAAGATGGCATCTCACCCCATACGAGGTAACCCAACTTATCAGCCCAATAGTAGAAACGCTCCTCGAATACCTTCTGGTGCAAACGAGCGCCGTTGAAACCTACTGCCTTAGACATCTCGATGTCAGCCTTCAAAGCCTCGTCAGATGGAGCTGTCCATACGCCATCAGGATAGAAGCCCTGATCCAAAACCAAACGCTGGTAGTAAGGCTTGTTGTTGAGGTAAATCTTGTTACCAGCAACGTGGATCTTACGCATACCAACATAAGCGTCAACCTTATCAACTACGTTACCCTCTGCATCCAATACCTCGTAAACTACGTCATAGAGGAAAGGATTCTCTGGAGTCCAAAGCTTAGCCTTCTTGATAGGCACTACAACAGGAACACCCTGAGAAGCAAGATAATTAGCCTTAGCCACTACCTTCTCACCATCCTTAACTGTGATAGCAAAACGGTTGCCAGAAGGAGTTGTGTAGAATGTAGGAGTTACGATAAGCTGAGAGTTGTCGATGTCTGTGAACACCTGAACGCGCTCCAAACCAGCCTTGTCAACAGCCTCCATCCATACAGTCTGCCAAATACCAGTTGTACGAGTATAAGAACAACCCTGAGAGTAGTAGTTCATACACTGCTTACCACCTGGCTGGTTACCGTTACGAAGCTCGCTCTCTGCGTGAACAACCAAGCTGTGCTCCTTACCATCAGCCACCCACTTAGTGATGTCGAATGAGAAAGAATCAGAACCACCGTAGTGACGACCTACAAACTGACCATCGATGTAAACCTCTGAGATGTAGTAAACTGCACCAAAGTTCAACTTGATAGCCTTACCTGCCCACTCAGCTGGAACCTGAATGTTACGCTGGTACCATACGCTGTTGATAAAATCGATGTAACCAACACCAGAGAGCTTAGACTCTGCCGCAAATGGAACGGTAATCTTACCATCGAAGCCATTGCTTGCATAGAAGTTACGATGTGTACCTGACTTTGTGAGGTCCAATGTGAATGTCCACTCACCGTTCAAGTTCTTCCAATCCGCACGCTCAAACTGTGGGCGTGGGTACTCTGCACGTGGCTGAGCAAATGACGCTACTGCGAAAAGTACCGCCAAAACTGTTAAAATTCTTGACTTCATACTTGTTTTTTAAATGTTATAGGTTAATATTCGTACAAATATACTTTTTTTTTATGAAACGTCAAAAAAAGACCTGATAATTATCATAAAATTATACACTTACCCTCCTATGATTTGAGGAGGGTAAGTATGCAATATTTAGATGAAAATATATTTCAGCACAAACAAAATTGCGAGGATGTACATTGTCGGAGTAATTCGCTTGAAGTTACCGCACATCAGGTTAAAGAGCACATAGAAAATCATTCCCAGCAAGATACCGTCAGAGATTGAGTACGCCAGTGGCATCAATATCAGACATACGAAGGCTGGAATAGCCTCGGCATAGTCGTTGAGCGGGATGTTCTTGATTGGCTCCAGCATAAACAGACCCACGATAATAAGCACCGCCGCTGTGGCTGCCGATGGGATAGAGAGGAACAGAGGCGAGAAGAACAACGCCACCGCAAAACAGCAGGCTATGACAAAGGCTGTTAGACCTGTACGGCCACCCTGTGCCACACCCGCAGCACTCTCCACATAGGTTGTAGTGGTAGATGTACCCAAGCAAGCACCTGCCGTTGTGGCGATTGCATCAGCCATAAACGCCTCCTTCACGCGTGGAATCTTACCGTCAGGAGTGAGCATATTTGCCTTGGTGCAGACACCCACCAGCGTTCCGATAGTGTCGAACATATCAATGAAGATGAAGGTAAACACAACCACCAGCATATCGAGCGACCACACCTGACTCCACTCAAACTTACAGAAGATATCCGATGCCGAGTGAGGCATTGAGACCACGCCTGTAAAGTTGGTAAGTCCCATAGGAATACCGATTACGGTGGTGACAAGGATACCGATAAGCAACGCTCCAGGCACATTCTTCACCACAAGCACACCCGTCACAGCAAGTCCAATGACCGCAAGCAGAGGAGCACCCGAAGTGACATCGCCCAGCGTCACCAGCGTAGCATCACTATTGGCGATAATGCCCGCATTCTGCAATCCGATGAAGGCGATGAAAAGACCGATACCTGCTCCGATAGCATTCTTCAGCGACGTAGGGATAGCATTCACAATAGCCTCGCGCAAGTTGGTAACAGTCAGCAAGACAAATATTATACCCTCAATAAACACCGCCGTGAGCGCAAACTGCCACGAATAACCCATACCCATACACACGGTATAGACAAAGAAGGCGTTAAGACCCATACCAGGAGCCAGTCCAAACGGCATCTTGGCAAAGAGAGCCATAACAAGCGAGCCAATGACTGCCGCCAGAGCCGTGGCGGTGAAGACCGAGCCAGCATTCATTCCATCGAGCAGCGAGAACATAGCAGGATTGACCGCCAGGATGTATGACATCGTAAGAAACGTTGTCACACCCGCCAACACCTCAGTACGAACTGTGTTTGTTGCAGGGTCAAAACCAAAAAGTTTTTTAAGCATAGTATTGATTTTAGTTAATTATATTTCCGTTAAAAAGTCCACTTAGCAGCAAGTGTAGGAATTGCATAGAAGCCCTTACCTACAAAGTTGTTTGAGAACTCAACCTCGGTACCAACGCTCATATTAACCTTATCCCAGCCACGAACCTTATTGAGATTGAGCCACAACTGATGCTCCGACAAGAGGATGTGGCTTGTTGCCTGCCAAGCACGAGCCTCACGCCAGAAATCAATAAATCCTGAGTAAGTAGCCCAGCCCGAAGCGAAGTTGATACCCCACACACCTGTAATCTGGAAATTATGAGTATCCAACTCACCCGACAAATTGCGAGTATGAGGGATATACTTATACATTGCAGAGATTGACCAAGTCTTGCTAAAATCCTTAGAGTGACCAGAGTAGGTCAAACCTCCGAGCCAGCTATCGTTAAACGAGCCAGCCGCATTGCTACAACCGCCGTTATACTCGGCGTGAACAGACAACCAATTCAAATTACTATCCTGCCAGAAATTAATCTCGCGCGCAATCTCCCAATATGCACCCTTCACACCTGTTGAATAGTCCATATCCACAAAGAAGAAAGTACTACCCCAAGAATCTGGACGGAACATCTCAACCGTAGTTGTCAGCGCAGGACGACCATACGAACCCTCGCTTTTATCCAACTCGCTGTAAATTGATTTACCAAAATCGTAATGCAACTGGACATTTTGCGCAGAAGCGACGCCATACAAAAGAACAAATACCACAATAGTATAAAGTCTCTTCATAATCCTAAAAATTTAAGGTTAATATTTCACCGTCATAGGCAAAGATAGAAAATAATAGCGAATAAAATAGTAAAATTGGACAAAATCGACAAATAAAACGTCGCTATTGGAGGTCGTGCGAGTTTTCAGATAGCAAATCGAGAGTTTTCTCACATTTTTACCCAGTTACACCACCAGTTGTGAGCCTCTACGCCCGCAAAGCAGCATCCACTGATATAAAAATCTATTCTCTCTCCGACAAAGAATCTCCTACAAATATCTAAGAATACACCCCCATCACGCCGCCAAGGTACACACACCAGACATATAAAAATGTGGACGGCACCAACTCGTGGTGCCGTCCTCTCTCAACTATTACAATTATCTCTATCGCTAAAGATTCTTTTTTCTGATAGCCTCCAACATATCGTCGGTCATTGACGACAAGTCCCACTGAGGCTTCCAACCCCACTCCTCACGAGCGCAAGTATCATCCAAGCTGTTTGGCCAACTCTCGGCGATATTCTGCTTCACAGGGTCAATTCGATAAGTCATCTCAAACTCTGGGATACGCTTGCGAATCTCATTGTAGATGATATCAGGAGTAAAGCTCATTGATGCAATGTTGAAACTATTGCGGTGACGCAACTTAGCTGGGTCAGCCTCCATAAGCTCAACCATAGCACGCAATGCATCAGGCATATACATCATATCCATATATACGTCGCGCACAGGGCAAACAAACTTCTCACCCTTAACGGCTGCGTAATAGATCTCAACTGCGTAGTCAGTAGTACCACCACCTGGCAGTGTTACGTTAGAGATGATACCTGGGAAACGTACCGAACGAGTATCAACGCCGTAACGAGAGTAGTAGTAATTTGAAAGCAACTCACCTGAAACCTTACATACTCCATACATTGTATCAGGCTGCATTGCTACATCCTGAGGAGTATTATCACGAGGGAAGTCACCACCAAACGCACCGATTGACGAAGGAGTAAAGACTGCACAATTATACTCACGAGCAATCTCCAACGAGTTATTCAACGCGCCCATATTGATATTCCACGCAAGCTGTGGATTCTTCTCGCCCGTAGCTGACAACAAGGCCACAAGGTTGAAAATTGTATCAACACCATTCTTGTGAACTGTGTAAGCAAACTTATTCTGGTTCAGAACATCGAGCTCGACGAATGGACCGTCAGCTGCGAGTTTCTCATTTGGACGAAGGTCGGCTGCAATTACATTTGAGCCACCATAAATTCCGCGCAGATAGCTCACGAGCTCCGAGCCAATCTGACCGCCTGCACCTACAATAAGTATCTTCTTCATTTTGGTTATATATATTCTTACCGCAAAGATAATATTTTTTATTTAATTCCAACAACTCACAACATTTTTTTATCATAATTATGGCAAAAAAGTTTTTTTGAGTAACTTTGCATTGACACCTAAATTTATATTGTTCACAATTAAAATTAAACGAATTATGACATACGCAATTATTTCAACCGAAAAGGGCGATATGAAGGCCGAACTCTACACTGAGGAGACTCCTATCGCAGCCCAGAATTTTATCAAGTTGGCACAGAGCCGTCTTTATGATGGTCTGACGTTCCATCGCGTGATTCCTAACTTTGTGATTCAGGGAGGTTGCCCTATCGGCAATGGCGCAGGAGGCCCAGGTTACACCATCAAGTGCGAGACATCGGCTGAGCGTCAGTACCACGAGCGTGGTGTGATGTCGATGGCCCACCGCGGTAAGGACACAGGCGGCTCACAGTTCTTCATCTGCCACAACCGCCAGAACACCCAGCACCTCGACGGCGTACACACCTGCTTCGGCAAGGTTGTAGATGGTTTGGATGTTATTGACGACATCCGCCCTGGCGACTTGATCCTCTCGGTAACAATTGTTGAAGAGTAGTTTTTACGAGGCTGTCTGATGAAATACTGATGACAGCCTTTTTCATTTATACCGTATGTTATGAAAAGATTTTTCTTCCTCCTCGCCATATTGCTCAGCGTAGGCCTTGCGCACGCCATCGAACCTCAGGACTCTCTGCTAATAGCCACAGCCAAGTGGCAGACCACAACCAACCGCGGCATCACCCACAAGCGCGCTCAAATCGTGGGTCTATATGGCAGTACGCAGTCCATCAACTTGGTGGAGATTCCTCGCTCCCGCAAATCTGAGTTCGGCATTTCGGGCAACAACGGGATGCGCAAAACAAGCCTGCAAGCGGCCGATAAAGATGCTACGGCGGCCATCAATGGCACATATTATAATATGATGGTCGGCAACTCCACCTGTTTCTACAAGATTGACGACGCGGTGATTGATTCAACCCTCACAAGCGAGTTTCTGGGTCGTGTTAATGGAGCCATCAAGATCGCAAGAGGCAAACTGCAAATCATCGAATGGAGTCCCGAAATTGAGCGCTCATATAGCGGCAAACGAGGCACAATACTCGCCTCAGGACCCATACTTATCAACGATGGCAAAATGGAGGAGTGGAGCAAATTCGGAGAGAGTTTCATCCTCACGCGCCACCCACGCAGTGTCATATTCACAAAGAAAGATGGCACCATAGTTATGCTGACCGTCGATGGACGTTCGCGTAGCAATGCCGATGGTATGAGTATCCCCGAGTTGGCCGAGCTAGTCAAGGCCCTGGGAGCCGAGGATGCCATCAACCTCGACGGCGGAGGCTCCACAACTCTCTGGATGAAAGATGGCGGCATCCTGAACTATCCCTGCGACAACCGCCGCTATGACCACGAGGGCGAACGCTCGGTGTCAAACATTGTCTATGTGAAATAACCCGCAACCTATGAAAACCGAAATCAACCCACAAACAACATCTCGCGCCGAAGGCTTCGCGCTTTGGATTACATCTCCTATGCCGATGGTCACACTAACCAAGACCTTCGACGTGAGCCGAATCATAAAACGTAGCCGACAGCACGGCGTTAAATTCAACGCTCTGCTCTGCTGGTGCATAGGTAAGGCCGCGACCCAGATTGAGGAATTTTATCTGCTTCCCGAGCAAGGCAAACTCTTCAAATATGACCGCATAGCCATCAACGTGATTGTCAAAAACTGCCAGGGCGGAATCAACTCGTGCGACATCCCATTCTCCGAGAGTCTATCTCAATTCGCAAGCGACTACTCCACCGCAACATCGCGCGCATACCAGGAGTGCACAAGTTCATTCCTGGATGATTCTATGATTGTCGGCACATCGGCTATGATTCAGACTGAGCTCGACAGCATAGTAAACCAATACACCGACAAGTTCAACAACCCGATGGTTATGTGGGGTAAGTATCGCAAACGTTGGTTCAAAACCACACTCCCCATCTCGTTCCAGTTCCACCACTCACAGATGGATGGTGGCGAGGGTGCTCAATTTTTGGAGCTGCTGCAACAGGAAATATACAAACTAAAATAGCCAACAGCATAGGTCCACCGACGAAAAGTCCTCCAAAATTTGATTATCTCGAATATAATGTTTAATTTTAGTGCTGACGAATACACTAAAACCTTAAAACATTATACTATGAGCTCAAAACTTTCACGTCTTGATTTCCTGCGCTACACTGCGCTGGGAGCATCTTCGCTCATCCTTCCAAGTACGGTTTCTGCCGCTTCTGCCTCAAAGAAAGAGAAGAAAGGCGACACTAACGACAAGATTAACCTCGGATTCATAGGCTTGGGTCAGCAGGCTATCCACCTTAAAAATGGATTTATCACCATTCCCGAGGTGCGCGTAGTGGCTGGTTGTGATGTTTATGACATCAAACGTAACCGCTTTGAGCAGCAGGTTAATGGATACTATGCCGAGAAAGGCATAAAGCAGAAGGTGGATATGTATATCCACTTCGAGGAGTTGCTCGCACGCCCTGATATCGACGCTGTAGTAATCGCCACACCTGATCATCAGCACGCACGCATCGCCATCGCAGCTTGTAAAGCGGGCAAGGATATCTATTTGGAGAAGCCTTTGACATTTACCGTATATGAGGGTCAGCGACTTATCGAAGCCGTACGCGCCAACAACCGCATCTTACAGGTGGGTAGTATGCAGCGCTCAATGGCCGAGTTTATCCACGCTGCCAATGTCGTGCGCGAAGGTCGCCTGGGTAAGATTTCGCTCATCCACGCCTATGTGGGCGACGGCCCTCGACCATATACCCTCCCCAAACAGGAGGTTCCCGCTGGATTGGATTGGGATTTGTGGCTCGGCCCATTGTCAGATAAGTTCCACTACAACCACGAGGTGGTACCTCTCATCACCGAAAGAGGTGGCGACGAGTGCTGGGGCGCTTGGCGTTGGTACAAGGGTCTTGGAGGCGGTTTCACAACCGACTGGGGCGCACATATGTTCGACATTGCTCAGTGGTGCATCGGCAAGGATCGCACAGGCCCAACCGAGATTCTTCCTCCCGCAGCTTCGTGGCATCGCTGCCTGACATTCAAGTATGACAATGGCATCGAGATGATTCAGAAAAACTTTGGCAAGGGTCAGGCCGTAAAGGTTCAGGGTGAGAATGGATGGATTATCGTCGGTCGAGGTCTTTACGAGGCTTCATCGCCAGAACTTATGCCTACAAAGGTCGATCAGCAAGCTGTCTATGAAACCAACGTGGGTCACTACCAGAGTTTCATCAACTCTATCAAGAGTCGCCGCGACCCTAATGTCCCAGTCGAGATTGGTCATAGCTCGTGCACAGTATGTAACATCGGTAACATCGCCTACGAACTCAACCGTCCACTCAAATGGAATCCTATCGTTGAGAAGTTTATGGGCGACGACGAGGCCAATAAGTTGCTCCACTACGACTACCGCGCACCTTACACGCTCGAATAGTAACAAGGAAATAAAACGATTAAGGGTTGTCAAACTGAAAAGTTTGACAACCCTTAATTTTACACCTACGACAAAGATAAAATAAAAAAAGGCTGGCAAAAACCAACCTTTCAGTGCCCAGGACAAGACTCGAACTTGCACGAGCTAACGCTCACTACCCCCTCAAAGTAGCGTGTCTACCAATTTCACCACCTGGGCTTTGAGGTTTCGGAGTGCAAATGTAGTAACTAT
>JAZKYX010000005.1:0-20227 GCA_045612405.1 Alistipes sp. | reverse complement strand
AGGTTCCACCTCTTCCCATTCCGAACAGAGAAGTTAAGCTCACTCACGCCGATGGTACTGCCTATTTAGGTGGGAGAGTAGGTAGCCGCCTCTTCAAGCCGAGTTGGATTATTCCGACTCGGCTTTTTCTTTGTATCCGGGAGTAGTGTTATCGGAACGGGCGACGCGCGAGAGTAGCAATACAAGCCGAGTCGATTAATCTCAACTCGTAGCTTGAAGAGGCGTTCCGCCAACTATATTGACATTCCCCCTAAATCCCCCTTTGTCAAAGGGGGATTATAAATCTTAGCGCTTGGCGAGGTGGAAAATTCCTCATATAATATATATAGGTATAAAAATACCGCAACCCCGAAGGATTGCGGTAGTATATTTATCAAGTATAAGCCTTATTGCTTGCTTTTACGATTTAAATATCTAATAATTGCAATAATTAGCCAGCAAAATAGGATTGCTGGGATTAAACCAAAAATGAGAACTAGTATGATTTCGGTTGTAGCTATACTTCCAATAAATAAGATTTCCATATTAATAGTGTTATTAAGTTTTGAAGTTTGATAGTACTTATTCTAATTACAGACAAAGCAAAATGCTAACGCCTTTTATTTATATGTCTTTTGATGCTCTTTAATTATAGGCAATTGATTTTGTCTCTACAAATATAATAAATCTCTTTCTAAAAACAAAACCTGCAGTGTTCTCTATAAAAATCAAGAAGAGCAAGATGGTGTGAGTTATACCTTGTATATAATATATAACTAAAAAACACTCACCCTATGAGTCACTGGATGGGTTTAAGATTGAAGATAATTGAATAGATAACAATACGATATAAAATCTGATTACTCGCAAAAGATTATTTGTAATTCTTTTTTGTACTGTAAAATTTGCTTTGTAGGGGATGGAATTTTCCCATATTCTATAAAAATTGTATATTTGTTGTTGATTATAGCGACGATAATTGTAATATCAGGTTAATTATTGCATATCTCACAGAATTATGGATTTCAAACTTGTATCGGAATTTGAACCTATGGGTGATCAGCCCGAGGCGATTGCTCAGCTTGTAGATTCTATCGAGCGAGGTAGGAGTCATAATACCCTGATGGGTGTGACAGGTTCGGGTAAGACCTTCACGATGGCTAATGTGATTGCAAAATTAAACCGCCCAACGATTGTTTTGAGCCATAATAAGACTCTTGCAGCGCAGCTTTATGGTGAGTTCAAGAATTTCTTCCCTGAAAATGCCGTTGAATATTTTGTTTCGTACTATGATTACTACCAGCCAGAGGCGTATCTTCCCACAACGGACACATATATCGAGAAGGATCTGTCGATCAATGATGAGATTGAGAAGATGCGACTCAGTGCAACGTCTGCCTTATTGTCAGGTCGTAGAGATGTGGTAGTGGTGTCGAGTGTATCGTGTCTGTATGGTATTGGTAATCCAGATGATTTTCACGCTACATCCATAAAGTTGAAAGTGGGTGCAACGCAGAGTTATAAGTTATTTCTCTACCGCTTGGTGGAGGCGCTCTATACTCGTACGGAGTTGGAACTCACGCCTGCTACGTTTCGCACACGAGGCGATGTGGTCGATATAATGGCTGCATTTGGCGATAAATGCTATCGCGTGACATTCTTTGATAACGAGATTGAGTCGATTCAGACGCTCGACGCACAGAGTGGTCAGCCGTTGGAGTCATTGGATGAGGTGACGCTCTTCCCTGCGAATATGTTTGTGACCACCAAGGAGCGTATTGATAAGGCTATCGGAAATATATATGTAGATTTGGGCAAGCGTATTTCGTTTTTCGAGAAGGAGGGACGCGCAATGGAGGCCCAACGCATAAAGCAGAGGGTCGAGTATGACCTCGAAATGATTAAAGAGTTGGGGTATTGTTCTGGAATTGAGAACTACTCACGTTATTTTGATGGCAGAAATGAGGGCGAACGTCCTTTCTGTCTGTTGGATTATTTCCCCGAGGATTATCTGATGATTATCGACGAGAGTCACGTCACAATTCCGCAGGTACACGCTATGTATGGCGGAGATCGTGCCCGAAAGGAGAATCTTGTTGAGTATGGTTTCCGTTTGCCAGCAGCAAAGGACAACCGACCTTTGATGTTTGGTGAGTTTGAGTCGATGGTGCGTACGGCATTGTATGTAAGTGCTACGCCAGCCGATTACGAGTTGCAAAAGAGTGAGGGCCTGGTAGTTGAGCAGTTGATACGTCCGACAGGCCTGGTTGATCCTCCGATTGAGGTGCGCGAGACTCTTAATCAGATTGATGACCTGATGGAGGAGATTCAAAAGAGAGTCAAGAAGAGTGAAAAGATATTGGTCTGCACCCTGACGAAGCGTATGGCCGAGGAGTTATCTCGCTATTTTGATCGTGTGGGCGTGAGAAACAGATATATACACTCGGATGTTGAGACGTTGGAGCGTGTGCAGATTTTGGAGGATATGCGTGCCGATGTGTTTGACGTGTTGGTGGGTGTGAATCTTTTGCGTGAGGGTCTGGATTTGCCTGAGGTGAGCCTGGTGGTCATTATGGATGCCGATAAGGAGGGATTCCTGAGAAATGTGCGTTCGCTCACTCAGATGGCAGGTCGTGCTGCACGCCATCCTGACGGTCGTGTGATTTTCTATGCAGACAATATTTCGGACTCAATGCGTGTGACGATGGAGGAGTGTAATAGACGTCGCGAGATACAGATGAAATATAATGCTGAGCACGGTTTGACTCCTCAGCGAGCAAAGAAAAGCGGCAAGGGTCAGAGCCTGTTGCTCGGAGGGTTGGAGCGTCCAGCAGATATGACTGCATACCCTATTGTGGAGGATCATTATGCCATTGCTTCGGATGTCAAGGGCTCATATATGGCTGAGGTGGGTGTCAATGTCAAGGAGTTGGATGCACTCATCAATAAGGCTCGTGAGGATATGGAGCGAGCAGCGAAGTCGCTTGATTTCTTGGCTGCGGCGCGTTATCGCGACAAGATGTATGAGTTGCAGAAGTTGCGTGATGGACGCGAGTAGCGGTGTTCGCGTTTTGCAATTTTTGTAAGCAAAAAGAGGACGACCGTAATAGATTCTTTGAACCTAATCCTTGTAGATTAATTTTTGCTCTGCTGGCTGAATGTAAAATATCTGCCAGCTAAGTAGCTATATACCACGCTGATGAGCGTGGTTAGTGCTTTTGCAGGTGTTGCCCAAATATGGCATACTTCGACAAAGAGTTTGATGCAGACGTAATTTAGTAGGATTGAGCCTCCAACGGTCAGGGCGTAGCGAAACAATTGTTTACCCTGGCCAAATTCTGTCGCACGGAATGCTACATTTCGATTGAGCCAGAATCCCGTAAAGAATGTAATAGGGAATACCACCACAAGCGCAGCAACGTGTGGTGATATGACAATAATTCCTATATCAATGTATTGTTCGCAGACGATGTAGTGGTATATCAAGAAATACCACACAATATCAAGTACCATATTGGCTCCTCCACATACTCCATAACGAAACACCTCTTGTGGCATAACCAGCGACAGGGGGCGTATGTAGCAGATGTCAATGATACGACCTATGAACTTGGCTAACTGCATTATTTAACTTCGTATATCCACAAGTTTGGATATATGTCACGATATGCATTGGCGTAGGTGTTACACTCTGCGCGATTGTTGCTGCCGAAGATTGTCACCATATGTTTACCCTTGAATGGGAGTATTGTGCAGGTGACGTCGCCGATCTCCTTCTTTGCCTGCTCAATAGCGCGCTCGGCATTAGCTTGTTCCGAGAAGACGCCCATAACCACATAGAACGAGAGTTCTGTCGCAGGTGTGAGTGTAGGCTCGGTAGCTGTATCAGCAGCTGTCTCTGATGACTGAGTACCCTCCTCGATATTACCTGTTGCCTCGATATTGTCGGCAACTGCCTCTGTTTTATCGGTTGTAGATGTAGCAACAACTGTTTTTGCTGTTGTTCCCTCGACAGATGTCATTGGCGAGCTAAACCACATAAGGTAGGCGAATATGCCGATTGCAAACAGCGCACAGACACCACTCAAAATGTAGAGCCAGGTGTGCTTTTGTTTGCGGCGCAATACCAATACTTTGTTGCCCTGAGGATTGAGAGTGGTGTTAAAAGCCTCATCAATGGTAAAACTCTTATCCACCAACTTTCCAATGCCTGCAATTACCACAGTATTGTCGGTGCGAGTCTTCGAAAGCCAACGTTCGTAGATATCTTGTGATTGAGGTTGCTCACATTTTGCAATGTTGCTTATCTCATCTACCAATGAAGGTGCCTGCGCTTGTGATGTGAAACTCACCACGTTGCGTGGGCTCATTAGTTTGGTGTCAGATATTTTGCGGGCTGGTTGACGTTCGATGAATAGTGTACCTACACCAGGAAGGTGAACGCCACGACCACTAACGAGCATATTATATATGATCTTATTTACCTCTCCTACCATTGTTGTTTTGTTTTTTGTTGTTACTGTTAGCCTTGTCACTCTGTTTTTCTGGTAGAGCAATCGGGAAGCGATGGGTGAGCGCACCCCAAATAGAGTATATAGCCATCAGGATAAATGGGATACTCAGCAGCTGTCCCATATTGAATAACATACCCTCCTCGAATGCCTCCTGATTCTCCTTGACCAGCTCGATGAATGGGCGAGTAAGGAAGATGCCAATCAAACCGACGCCAAACATAAGACCTGCTCGTTTACGACCCTCGTCGCGCTTGAAGTAGAGCCACAGAAGCACAACGAAAGTTATGGCGTAGCATATCGCCTCGTACAACTGTGCGGGGTGTTGCGCAGGAATGCTCTCCAATGGCAAGTTGGGGTAGAGACGTACAAACTTGAACGCCCAGGGGACATCGGTAACGTGACCTACAATTTCGGAATTGAATAGATTGCCCAAACGCACCAACACAGCACCAATAGCTACTGGAATCATAATTCGGTCAAGCCACCAGATATAAGCCATTTTGTGTTTACGGCAAGTGATCCACATACCTAACAACATACCCAGGGCCGAGCCGTGACTCGCCATACCACCGTTACGGAATTCGGTAAGGATAGCCCAAGGTTTGGTAATGTAGTATGAGAACTCATAGAACAAGCAGTGTCCGATACGGGCACCCAAGACAGCTCCCAATACGATCCATACAAATCCAGTCTCAACAATATCCTTACTAAAACCCTCACGCTTGGCAAATGTCGAGAAAAAACGCTCTCCAAGAAGGAACGTCAAAGCCCACATCAAGCCATAGTAGCGAAGTTCAAGACCCCCAAGAGAAAACATTACGGGGTCGAAGTCCCATACGATATAGAGCAAGTTATTAAGCATAAATTAATTGTCTTTCTTTTTTGATGACGTTGTGGCAGAGGCCTTTTTCAATGGGAAGGCGAATGTAGTACCTGTTCCAATTTCGCTGCGCACAGTGATACGCTCACCGTGAGCCTCCACGATGTGCTTCACGATAGCCAAGCCCAAGCCTGTACCGCCCTGCTCGCGTGAGCGACCCTTATCTACTCGGTAGAAGCGCTCAAAGATACGAGGCAAATCCTCCTTCGCAATACCTACACCGGTATCCTCGACCTCGATGAGAATCTTATCCATCATATCGCGGAAACGAACGCGTGTCTGACCACCCTCCTTACCATACTTAATAGAGTTGATGATAAGATTAACGAGCACCTGGCCAGTGAAATGCTGATCGGCATATACGCGGAATGAAGATGGCAATGAGTCCGCGCCCTTGACAACAACCTTTATGTTGCGCTTTGCGGCCTCCATTTCGAGCTGCTCGGCAATCTCCTTGGTCAAGGCTACGATATCAAAATCTTCCATCTTCAAGCGGTTCATATCGTTCTCCAACTTGTTGATAGTATCCAAGTCGTTGACAATATTAATCAAGCGGTCGATACTCTTCTCGGCGCGCTCCAAATATTTACGATTGATGAGTTCATCCTCCAAACCGCCATCAAGCAGAGTTGAGATATAACCCTGGATGTTGAAGATAGGAGTTTTGAGCTCGTGAGCCACGTTGCCCAAATACTGTTTACGGAAGGCTTCGCTCTGCTTCAATCGCGAAATCTCCTTGTTGTTATCGTCGGCCCACGCAGTCAGTTCCTCTGAGATGTTTTCGACGTGCTTATCCTGCATCTCCTCGACGATCTCGGCAGTGTGTACCTGACGCGAGAGAACCATAGAATAGATTGGTTTGAGTTTATACGCGACATAGGCCTTCATCATATAGAGCGAGAAGAGGGCCATAGCCACAAATACAACGATCGTAACGGCAACAACCATCCACCACACAATACCACTCAATGCCATAACCGTTGCCACGATGGCGGCTGCTACTGCTGCCATCAATAGTGAAGCATTCTCTTTTGTTTTTACCGTCATCATAATACTATTCTAAAAGTTTTAAGTTGTTATTAATACATTTCCAGGTGGGCAACCACGCGATAAAGCCCAATAATATCTTGCTCGCTGATGCGAATACTCTCCTTGTCGCTGTCGCCAGTTTGGAGTAAATACTCCTTTGTGGTGGTCTCCTTAGAGAAATGCACCTTACGCAAAATTACAAAATTAGATGTAATTATCACATAAAATCTGCCGGGAATAATAGCCTCGGGAGCGATTTTTTTGATAAAAACTATCGAACCTGCCATAATTTGGTCGCCAATGGCGCTGTCGAAACTCCGAAACGCATAATCACACGCCTCAATCATCGGCAACGTCAGTAGGCTTGTGGGGCGTAGCGATGTGCTATCTATGTCGCGGCACGATGTCACATCTTGATCATAATATGGGATTGACAACGGCTGTTTGCCGCCGTTGAGCATCTCGCCTTCGCCCGAGAGTAACCATCCCAAGCTGATTTCGGGAAACTTCTCGACAATACGTTTTGCCAAATTGTGAGATATGCCAAATCGTCCCGCTTTGATTTGGTACAGGCTTTCCGAGCGTATCAACCCGATATGCTTGCCAAAAGAATTAACAGACATATTGGTTCGGTTAATCACCTCTTCCAGTCGTTGCCATTGGAGATTCGTATTTGTCATATTCAAAAAAAATTATCATCTTTGCATCCACGACCCCGTAGTTCAATGGATAGAATATAAGATTCCGGTTCTTACGATGAAGGTTCGAGTCGTTTCGGGGTTGCATTGGGCTGCTTGACAATATTGTTGGCGGCCTTATTTGTTTCTATCTACAAGAGATTCCCGTTACTCATAGTAATATTATTCAAAGATAATTATTTAATTCATATCGGCAATACAAAAAGGCCTATTTTTATAATAAAAAGTTGTAATTAATACAATGTTTGGGCTTGGTGGCGTGAGAAAGGTCTGGTTAAATTAGACGGAATTATTCTGCTGACGGTTTTTTTGAGTCATCAATCATAATATTTTCATATTTATTATTACTTTTGTAGATTAGAAATAGAATGAGCCATTATGATTGATCGCGCAACAGTAGATAGGATTTATGCCGCCGCTAATATCGTTGATATTATTGGCGACTATGTTACGCTCAAACGTAAAGGTACAAACTATCAGGCGTGCTGTCCGTTTCATAATGAGAAGACCCCATCGTTTGTGGTTTCGCCATCGAAGGGTGTTTACAAATGTTTTGGGTGCGGTAAGGGTGGAAATGCTGTTACCTTTATTATGGAGCACGAGAATATCTCTTATCCCGAAGCCTTGAAAATCGTGGCTAAACGCTACGGTATCGAAGTGCAGGAGCGTGAGCAGACCGAGGAGGATGTGCGTCGTAACAATGACCGCGAGAGTATGTTCGCCGTAAATGGTTGGGCCGCTGACTATTTCGCAAAATATTTGCAGCGCACGAGTGAGGGTAGAAGCGTTGGATTGAGTTATTTCGCTCAGGCCAGAGGCTTTACCGAAGCGACAATTAATAAGTTTGGCTTGGGATTCTGCTCTGCTGAGGGTGATGCGATGATTCAAGCTGCATTGGCGGCAGGTTATAAGGAGGAGTTTCTGTTATCAACGGGCTTGGCCTTTAAGCGTGAGCAGGATGGTCGCCTGCGTGACCGTTTCCGTGATAGGGTGATGTTCCCTGTACATAACATTTCGGGTAGAATCGTTGCCTTTGGAGGTCGTACGTTGCGTACCGACAAAAGCGTTGCCAAGTATCAGAATTCACCAGAGAGCGAGATATATAGCAAAAAGCGAGAGCTCTATGGCTTGTACTTTGCCAAGAAGGCTATCCAGCAGCAGGATTATGCCATAATGGTGGAGGGTTACACTGATGTCATCTCGATGCACCAGGCGGGTGTGGAGAATGTTGTGGCATCGTCGGGAACTTCGCTAACCACCGAGCAGATTCAGCTTCTGCACCGCTTTACACGCAATATTACGGTCATCTATGATGGCGATTCAGCGGGTATTCACGCCTCGCTAAGAGGTATTGATATGATCCTAAGGGAGGGAATGAACGTGCGTGTGGTTTTGTTGCCCCCAGAGCACGACCCCGATTCGTTTGCGCGAGCACATACCGCCGACCAGGTGAGGGAGTACATCCGCGACAACGAGGAGGATTTCTTGACCTTCAAGGCTAAGTTGATGCTTTCTAACGCTGGTAAGGATCCGATTAAACGCTCGGAGGTTGTGAGCGATATGGTGAATTCGATTGTCCAGATTCCCGATTCCATTCAGCGTTCGGTATTTATTAAGGAGTGCGCTCGCATTATGGATATTGATGAGAGCGTGTTGATTGCCGAGGTGGCACGCAAGCGTGTGCAGCAGGCTGGTGGAGGTCGTGAGGCTGAGGAGTTTGTCCATCGCCAGCAGATGCTGTTGCGCCGCGAGGAGCAACTCAATAAACCAGATATGATCAAGCCTGCGACGGCAGGTAGCAGTGTCGAGGCGTTGGAGTATGAATTGGTTAAATATCTGCTCAAATCGGGTCATAAGTGCTACGAGGTGATGGAGGCTCGACAGGTGGTGCAGATTAATATCGCCGACGAGATTTTGCAGAGCCTTGATGATGATAACATCACATTTACCAATCAGGTCTTCCAGAAAATGCTTGACACCTATCGCCAGCATTGGCAGGAGTTGGGCGTAGGAGTAAAGGTGCCAGAGCAGTATTTTGTCAATCACGTTGATCCTCAGGTATGTAATATGGCTGTGGATATTTTGACCTCGGACGATAACTATGTGCCGAGTGAGTTGTGGCGTCGAAAAGATGTTCACGTTGAGAGTGAAACTGAAATATTGTCGGTAGGTGTGCCCAAGGCGATAATGCTCTATCGCTCGAAGGTTGTGGAGCGTATGATACAGGTGCAGTTGCAACGTTTGGGTGACGACACATTGACCGATGAGGAGCGAGATGATTGTATTCGTCAGCTCACCAAATATAATAAAGTAAAGACGGCCATCTCGCTGCAAAGTCAAAGGTTGATACTCTAAAAATGGGGTAGGAACCGGAGGCGTACACGCATCGCTGCGAGTACAGTGTGCAAACAGAAAATAAACAGAAAGATGTGTCGTGTAAAACAATCAAAGATAAAGAAAGTTACCTTTATCCGGCCCTACCCGCTAATGTAAATGGCAAAAATGATGCCACAAAAGGTCGGACGATATTGATAGAAAAAGAGTATGGGTGATTATAAAAATATAAATATTCGCAACAAGCGAGCCACCTTCGATTATGAGATATTGGAGGAGTATATCGCTGGTATTGTCTTGGTCGGTACCGAGATTAAGTCGATTCGTTTGGGTAAGGCGTCATTGACCGAGTGCTATTGCTACTTCGATAAGGATGAGTTGTGGATTCGAGGAATGAACGTTGCGGAGTATGGTTGGGGTACGTGTAATAATCACGCTCCTAAGCGAGATAGAAAACTTTTGCTCAATCGCAAGGAACTCAATAAATTGCAGCGTTCGTTGCAGGATCGAGGCTTGACGGTCGTGGGTCTGAGAATGTTCCTTAGTGAGAAGGGGTATGCCAAGGTGGTGATTGGTCTGGCGCGAGGTCGTAAGGCTTACGATAAGCGTGAATACCTGAAAGAGAACGATGCCAAGCGCGAGATGGATAAGGCGATGAAGCGATATAAGTAGTATGAAGAGTAGGATAAAGGCTGTATTTTTCGATATTGACGGTACGCTGGTGAGCTTCACCTCTCATACGGTGCCTGACTCGGCACGTCGAGCAATCGAGCGTTTGCGTGAGCAGGGCATAAAGGTCTTTATCGCTACGGGTCGTCTGTTGAAACACGCAAGTGTGGTGGGCGATATCGAGGTGGATGGCTATATCACGGTGAATGGAGGATATTGCATCACGAGTTTGGGCGAGAAGATCTTTGAGCAGTCCATTCCGCGCTCTACGGTGGAGCGAGTGATTGACCTCTCGCAGGAGCGAGGCTTCGATGTAGCGGTTATGACCCAGCAGGATATGTATGTGACGGGTTATGGCGAGAGGGTGATGAAAATTGCAAATATGATTAGCATTATGCCACAACTTGCCGATGTCAGAGAGGTTGTCGCTACACAGTCTGTGATTCAGATGTGCCCTTATGTGGGTGAGGAGCAGGAGCGAGAGTTGATGGCTGAGTTGCCCGATTGCGCATCGAGCCGTTGGATTGATACCTTTATGGATTTAAATGTTAAGGGTATCGACAAGTCAGTCGGCGCTCGTGAGGTAATGCGATATTATGGATTGACGATGGAGGAGGCTATGGCTTTCGGCGATGGCGGAAACGATGTATCGATTGTAAGGGATGTAGCCGTAGGCGTGGCAATGGGAAATGCCTGTGAGGAGTTGAAGTCAGTGGCCGATTACATCACTTCGTCGGTTGACGAAGATGGCGTGAGTCGAGCGTTGGAACATTTTGGTTTGATATAGGAAATCTGTTGTGGATTTTATAAAATTATAGAGAAAGATGTCGTTAATACTATGTATTGAGACAGGAACAGATATCTGTTCCGTAGGAATTGCCCGCGATGGCGAAATGGTGTCACTCAGAGAGAGTGACGAGGGTCGTGACCACGCTAAAAAGGTGGCGGTGTTTGTCGATGAGTTGCTTCGTGAGACTCACGTCAAGCCACAGGAGTTGGATGCCATTGCCGTAGGTATGGGTCCTGGCTCTTATACAGGCTTGCGAATTGGTGTGTCGTTTGCCAAGGGCCTGTGCTATGGATTGAATATTCCGCTTGTGGCTGTTGGCTCGTTGGATGCTCTCGCTCAGGTGGCTATCGAGGATCATCAGGTTGGTATTATTAATGTCGATTGCTGGGATGAGGCTATGTTGTGTCCGATGGTTGATGCTCGCCGTATGGAGGTGTATGCCCAGATTTTTGACACTCAGTGCGCTCCGCAGTCGGAGGTGGTGGCCGAGGTTGTGACCGAAGAGAGCTTCTTGCAGTGGCGAAGCACTCGTCCGCTGGTGATATTTGGTAATGGCGCTGCTAAGTGTTGTGAACTGCTTTCGGATGCTATATATGTAAATGTAGCGCCTTCGGCTCGTGGCTTGGCTCGTTTGGCTCATCAGCGTTTTGAGGCTGGTAAGGTTGAAGATATTGCCTATTTTGAGCCATTCTATTTGAAGGATTTTATAGTGATTCCATCGAAAAAGAAATTACTGTAACGGCTTTTTCGTTTGTTGCAGATTAAAAGCAGAACATCCTTAGGGTGTTCTGCTTTGTTGTTTTTTTCTGATTTGAAGAAGTTGAATGAATAATGCAATTTTATGGTGAAATTTCATAAAATACGGGATTTTATTCCAAAATAATCTTTTTTATGCTTGATAGTTTGATAATTTTTTATTAAGTTTGCTTAGTGTTAATCAATTCTGTGAGCCTATGAAAAAGTTGTTTACGTTTGCAGTTGTGGCTACGATGTTAGCTGCCTGCGCGCCCAAGCATAACCTTGTGGTGAACTATAAGGGTTTGACCAACGATACAGTTTTTCTATCGACAACGCCACTTGATGAGTTTTTGACAAGCCCAGGTATGGAGGAGATTGATACATTAATGTTAAAGAATGGTAAGTTGATGCTCGATCTCGATACCAGTGATGGCCCGGTGTTCTTCTGTATCTATTCGATGGATTATCGTCATCAGGAGCAGGGTCGCAGATGGTTGCGTCCATCGGGCGAGATTCAAAATATTCTCTATCCTGAACAGCCTTTATCGATGGAGGCTGTGTCGGCCGACGGTTATATCTCGACTGCGGTTAAGGAGGGTAACCAAGTGAATCAGGATATTTCGGCTGTTAAGAGCGAGTTCCGTCGTTATCAGTGCGAGTATGAGGATTTGATTTGGAATACCTATGAGGGTGAGATGACACCTCGTGAGAAGGATGCCAAGAAGGCTGAGTTGAAGGAGTTGTTATCTACTACTCACTCGAACTTTATTGAGAGTTATCCAGCTCGTAAGGCTTCTGCCTTCTTCCTTACCTATTTGAAGGATATGGCCGAGTATGCAGCGGTGGTTGATGAGCAGATTTTTGATGGTGAGTTTGCTCCTGTGCAACGTCATTTGGATAATGCTGTGATTGTAGAGAAATCCAAGGCGGTTTATAGCTTGGAGGAGGATGGCCTGACGATGAAGACATTGGCGGGTGAGCCCGTTGTAAAGTCATCACTTGCTGGTAAGTACGTTGTCCTCTATTTCTGGGGAACTCATCAGGGCGGTTGGTTGAAAGGTATGCCAAAGCTCATCGAGATGAAGGGTAAGTATGGCGACAAGTTTGAAGTCGTTGTTGTGAATTGTAAGGAGAATAATCCTCAGCTTTGGCAGAAGGAGTTAAAGTCAAAGAACTTGCAGTGGGGTGAGTTGTTTGCAAAGTATGCAGGTAACACTTATCCAGCCAAGGTTGTTCTTGCTCCAAATGGCGATGTCGCCGGAGTTTATGTGAACCAAACATCAAACTACAATACATTATTTGTCTATGAATTGGAGGAGATGCTGAGGTGATACATTAATTTTATATTCAGTTACTTTGGGTTTAGGCTTGCAAAAGCAAGCCTAATTTTTTTTTGTGCATATATAGATGTGGATACATAAAAAAAAATAAGAGGCCGTCGAGTATCTACCCGGCAGCCTCCCCCTCAAATAAGTTGGTAATGAGAAGTGTTATTGTTGTTTCTTTGGAATCACGGTTACATTGATGGCCTGTACGCCTTTGTCGTTATTGCCAATCTCGAACTCTACCGCTTGGCCTTCTGTGAGAGCCTTAAAGCCTTCGGCAACAATGCCTGTGTAGTGAACGAAAACCTCGCGTCCCTCCTCGGTCAGGATAAAACCGTATCCCTTCTTGCTGTCAAACCATTTTACCTTGCCAATCATAGTAGTGTTTTTTAGTTGTTCTTAATCCTTGTAAAATCAAAGATAGTAATAATTGTCGATTTTGCAAAGGTTTATGGTATTTTTGTCATCGGTCGAAGCGAAGTTTTTTTGCAAAAAATGCCCTGCTGAACCTCGCGGGGAGGATCAAAAATGAAAAATACTTTGATATAAAAGGAAAATTTGTAGATGGGGGATATAAACAAAAAAAAGGGTAAGCTACTCATATCGCACCGCTACGACCTCATACCCTTGCTTGCTTCCACACCTGGGGGATTCTGAGGGAGCTGGTCGTATAAGACTTACCCAGGTGCAAAGGTAAGAAACGAAATTGAAAATTCAAAATTGAAAATTCAAAATTATTAATATTATTGCAAAAAACTTTAAAAAAACCTCTTTTTACCCTGTTTAACCCCAATTTGTCGGGCGAAATATGTGGCGATGATTGTATTTTTTGAGCAATAACCGTATATTTGTAAATTAGAATTAAAGTGTAGAGATGAAAAAGTTTTTAATATTCAGTTTTGTAGCGCTACTTCTTGCTGGCGTTGCTGTTGGAGTATGGGGTGTGATTTCGTTTAAGGGTAATGCTGTCGTGGAGGCAAAGGAGTTGTATGTTTCACGCAACACGACCTATGAGCAGATGATTGATTCGCTCAAACCATCAATCAAGCACTATTTTGCATTTGACCTTTATGCTAAGCGTCTGGATTTGGCCAAGAACTATAAGGTGGGTCACTATGAGGTGAAGGACGGTATGAATGTGATAGAGATTGTCCGTATGTTGAAGCTTGGCTTGCAGACGCCTGTTAATGTGACGATGAACAATGTGAAGATTCCCGCCCAGTTGGCCGGCAAACTTGCCAAGCAGTTGGAGGCTGATTCGGTGGAGTTAGTGGGTGTCTTGACAGATAAGACTTTGGCGAAAAAGTATGGCTTTGATAATCCTCTGACGATGTTCTCGATATTCCTGCCCAATACCTATGAGTTTTATTGGACGGTGAAGCCCGAGGAGTTTGTTGATAGAATGTATAAAGAGTATAAACGCTTTTGGACCGAGGAGCGTGATGCTAAGCGCAAGCGTTCGGGGTTGAATCGAGTCGAGGTGGCTACGCTGGCTTCGATAGTGTATGAGGAGACCCGAAAGGTGGATGAGATGCCTCGTGTTGCAGGTGTGTATGTCAATCGTTTGAAGAAGGGTATGCCGTTGCAGGCTGATCCTACGATCAAATATGCGATGCAGGATTTTGGTCTTCGCCGAATTTTGAAGAGTTATCTGAAAACGCCATCACCCTATAATACATACATAAATAAGGGCTTGCCGCCATCTCCGATTTGTATGCCGAGCGTGGAGGCTATTGATGCAGTGCTGAATTTCGAGAAGCACGAATATCTCTACTTCTGTGCGCGTCATACATTTGATGGATATCACAACTTCGCAAAGACCTATTCTACCCATTTGCAGAATGCAAAACTCTATCAGTCGGAGTTGAACAAACGCAAGATAATGAAATAGCCTATGAAAATTGTTGTCTTGGGTCCTGCCCACCCTTATCGTGGCGGATTGGCCACTATTATGGAGACGATGGCTCGTGAGTATCAGAGTCGCGGCCACGAGGTGAAGGTTTACACTTTCAGTGTGCAGTATCCTTCGTTGCTCTTTCCTGGTAAGAGTCAGTTTGTTACAACGCCCGCGCCTGATGATTTGCATATCGAGCGAGTGATGAATACTGTGAATCCGATAAATTGGGTGAGGCTCGGTCTGCGCCTCCGACGCGAGAAGCCCGATATGGTGTTGATGAAGTATTGGACTCCATTTATGGCACCCTGCTTTGGTACGGTGGCACGCATTGCGCGTGGTAATGGCGTGACGAAGGTGATATGTCAGGTGGATAACGTGGAGCCTCACGAACATCATATAATTGACCGTCCTTGTAACCACTATTATTTGGGTGGCGTGGATGGTTTTGTCTATATGTCGGAGCAGGTGGGTGGCGAGCTCAAAGCCTATACCAGCGTTCCTGCGATTTACTCTCCTCACCCGATGTTCGAGAATTTTGGTCAGGCGGTTAGCCGCAGTGAGGCGTGTGAAAAGTTGGGCTTGGATGCGAATGTGGATTATTCGCTCTTCTTTGGCCTAATACGTGATTATAAGGGTTTGGATTTGCTGCTCAGGGCGTGGGCGCAGTGGCGACCTGAAGGTAGGCGATTGCTGGTTGCTGGCGAGTTTTATCAATCGCGCGAGCGTACCTATGCCTTGATTGAGGAGCTGGGTTTGAAAGATAGTGTGGTGATGCACGAGGGTTTTGTAGCTGATGATGATGTGAGATTCTATTTCTCTGCGGCTGATTCGTTGTTGTTACCCTATCGCACTGCAACGCAGAGCGGTGTGACTCAGATTGCCTATAATTTCTCAGTGCCGATGTTGGTGACGGGTGTAGGTGGCTTGCCAGAGATTGTGCCCGACGGTCGTGTGGGTGTGGTGTGTGAGCCAACGGTTGAGGGTATTTTGTGTGGACTAAAAAGATTGTATGCCGATGGTGAGTTGTCGCGTCAAAAGGCCAATTTCGAGCAGGAGCGCAAGCGTTTCTCGTGGTCTACGATGTGTGATAAATTGTTGGAGGTATATCAAATGTGTAAATAAGATGACGAGTTGAAAAAAGGGTTAATGTTAGAAAAATTAGCCCTTTTTTTTGTAACTTTGCGCAAAATCATAATGTAATTTATGGCACGAGTAGTTGTAGGTCTTTCGGGAGGAGTTGATTCCTCTGTTGCAGCATATCTGCTCAAAGAGCAGGGTCACGAAGTGATAGGTCTGTTTATGCGTAATTGGCACGACACGACGGGTACGTTGGAGGGCGATTGCCCTTGGTATGACGACCAGGTTTTTGCAGAGTTGGTGGCCAAGCGTTTGGATATACCTTTTCGATTTGTGGATTTGTCGGAGGAGTATCGCCGCCGTGTTGTGGATTATATGTTTGCGGAGTATAGTGCGGGCCGCACGCCTAATCCAGATGTGTTGTGTAACAGAGAGATAAAGTTCGATGTCTTCTTGAAGGAGGCATTGAAGATGGGTGCCGAGTTTGTCGCTACGGGACACTATTGTCGCAAGCAGACTGTTGAGGTGAATGGCCAGCAGGAATATAAGTTGTTGGCTGGTGCTGATAAGAATAAAGACCAGAGTTATTTCTTGTGTCAGCTTACGCAGGAGCAGTTGCGTTATGCGATGTTTCCCATTGGTGAGTTGCTAAAACCCGAGGTGCGTCGTATAGCCGAGGAACAGAAGCTGGCGACTGCGAAACGTAAAGATTCTCAGGGTATTTGCTTTGTGGGTAAGGTCGATTTGCCAGTCTTTTTGCAACAGCAGATAGCAGCTAAGCAAGGTAACATTCACGAAATTTTGCCTTCGTGGAGAGGTTATGCCGTTGAGCCTGCGGCGGATGATTTGGCGGCACTTGCCGAACCTAAACGCTATACGGTGAGAGATGGCAAAAAGATTGGAACTCACAACGGAGCACATTTCTACACCATTGGTCAGCGCAAGGGGCTGGGCATTGGCGGCAGAAAGGAGTCGCTGTTTATAATCGCGACCGACGTCAAGGAAAATGTGATATATGTTGGCGAGGGGGATGCCCATCCAGGTCTCTATCGCTCGGTATTGTGTATTCAGCCCGACGAGGTGCATTGGGTGAACGAAAATGATAAAATGAAGGTGGGTGAGAGTCGCCGCTATGCTGTGCGCATACGTTACCGTCAGCCGTTGCAGATGGCTGAGTTGATTTGTCGTGAGGAGGGTCTGTATATCCGCTTCGATGAGCCTCAGCGAGGTATTGCTGCGGGTCAGTTTGCGGCGTGGTACGATGGTGAGGAGTTGGTTGGCTCGGGCGTAATCGAGAAGTAGCTATGTGGCGGGCATTGCTTCTGATTGCGTTGCTTGTAGGTTGGCTGCAACCCGCTTTCTCGCAGCGTGTTGAGTCGTTTGCTGTGGCTTATTACGATGTCGATAAGATGTATGACACGCTGCCCTCGAAATTCTATGATGATAGCGATTTTACACCCAGCGGTCGCCTGGGTTGGAATACCGAACGTTATAATCGCAAGGTCGAGCGAGTGGCTCAGGTGATTGACTCTATGGCTATGCCCATCGTTGGGTTATATGGCGTGGAGAATGAGCAGGTGGTAAGGGATATTGTATATCGTAGCAAGGGCGATTATGCCTATCTTTATCGTCAGTCGGATAGCTTCGACGGCTTGGATTTTGCATTGCTTTACTACGGAGATGTGTTTTTCCCGCATAAGGTCACGCCGTGGCGTGGCGCATTGTGTATCGAAGGCGAGGTCGGTTGTGCCCCGCTGACTCTTATTTTAAGTCATAGATGTAATTCGCTTGGAGTGTTGTTATCTGAAATAAATAGGGCCTCAGATAGTAATATTATTATAATCGGCGACTGCGGAAAATTAAAATTTAAGAATTTCGGTATCTTTGATGCCTCGGCAGCGGCTGAAAAGAGAGGTTATGGTAACCGTATCTCTCAGGGAATGTGGAAGATGCGTGATAGAGTGCTGCATAATTTAGACCCTTCATACAAGGCCGAAGTCTATATCCATCAGTGGTTGTTGAGCCCCGAAGGGATGCCATTGCCAACCTATGATGGTGGCAGATATTGTGCTGGGTACTCTAATAGTTTACCAATATTCATATATTTCGACAAAATATTTGTGCATTAGAGAAAAAGTTTTAATTTTGTACGGTTGAAAACAGGAAAAGAAAATTATAACAATAGATAATCAAAATTTTAATAAAAACCAAGATTATGGCAGATGTAAAACGTGTCTATACCTTCGGTAACAAAGAGGCTGAGGGTAATGGAAAAATGAGAGAATTGCTCGGTGGTAAGGGCGCCAATTTGGCAGAGATGAACCTCATCGGTATCCCTGTACCTCCAGGATTCACTATCACAACAGAGGTTTGTGCTGAGTATTACAGCAAGGGTAAGGAGGCTGTTATCGAGATCCTCCGTCCTGAGGTTGAAAAGGCAATGCAGAATATCGAGAACCTCACAGGTATGAAGTTCGGCGACAAGGAGATGCCTTTGCTTGTGTCAGTACGTTCAGGTGCTCGTGCTTCAATGCCAGGTATGATGGATACAATCCTTAACTTGGGTATGAACGATGAGGCTGTTGAGGCTGTTTCAAAGCGTACAGGTAACCCACGTTTCGCTTGGGATTCATACCGCCGTTTCGTACAGATGTACGGTGACGTAGTGTTGGGTATGAAGCCAGTTTCAAAGGAGGATCAGGATCCATTCGAGGAGATTATCGAGGCTCAGAAGGAGAAGCGCGGTATCTCTCAGGATACAGACCTTACAGTTGAGGATTTGAAGGAGTTGGTTGCTGCGTTTAAGGCTGCCGTTAAGAATCAGACAGGTAAGGATTTCCCAGCTTGCCCTTGGGAGCAGTTGTGGGGTGCAGTATGCGCAGTGTTCGGTTCTTGGATGAACGAGCGTGCTATCCTTTACCGTAAGCTCAACAACATCCCTGCTGAGTGGGGTACAGCTGTATCAGTTCAGGCGATGGTATTCGGTAATATGGGCGAGAACTCTGCAACAGGTGTTGCTTTCTCTCGTGACGCTGGTACAGGTGAGAACATCTTCAACGGTGAGTACCTTATCAACGCTCAGGGTGAGGACGTTGTGGCTGGTATCCGTACACCACAGCAGATTACAATCGAGGGTTCACGTCGTTGGGCAAAGGCTCAGAACATCTCTGAGGAGGACCGCGTAGCTAAGTATCCTTCTTTGGAGGAGGTTATGCCAACAGTTTACGCTGAGCTTAACGAGATTCAGAACCATTTGGAGGTTTACTTCAAGGATATGCAGGATATCGAGTTCACAATCCAGGACGGAAAGTTGTGGATGTTGCAGTGCCGTAACGGTAAGCGTACAGGTGCTGCAATGGTTAAGATTGCTATCGATATGTTGCACGAGGGCTTGATCGACGAGAAGACAGCTGTTTTGCGTTGTGAGCCTGCTAAGCTCGACGAGCTTTTGCACCCAGTATTCGACAAGACTGCTATCAAGAACGCTAAGGTTATCGTTAAGGGTCTTCCAGCATCACCAGGTGCAGCAACAGGTCCAGTAGTATTCTTCGCTGAGGATGCTGAGAAGGTTTTGGCTCAGACAGGTCAGAAGGCTATCTTGGTTCGTATCGAGACTTCACCAGAGGATTTGAAGGGTATGTTGGATGCAGCTGGTATCTTGACAGCTCGCGGTGGTATGACATCTCACGCAGCCGTTGTTGCTCGTGGTATGGGTAAGTGCTGCGTATCAGGTGCTGGTGAGCTCAATATCGACTATAAGACTCGCACTATCAAGGTTAACGGCTTCGAGATTAAGGAGGGTGACTGGATTTCACTCAACGGTTCAACAGGTGAGGTTTACTTGGGTCAGGTAGCTACTCAGGATGCTGACCTCAGCGGTGATTTCGGTGAGTTGATGGAGTTGGCTGGTAAGTACGCAACTATGAAGGTTCGTGCTAACGCTGATACTCCACGCGATGCTGCTCAGGCATTTGCATTTGGTGCTGAGGGTATCGGTCTTTGCCGTACAGAGCATATGTTCTTTGAGGGCGAGCGTATCAAGGCTGTTCGTGAGATGATTCTCTCTGACGATGAGGCTGGCCGTCGTGTAGCATTGGCTAAGTTGCTCCCAATGCAGCGTGGCGACTTCGAGGGCTTGTTCAAGGCTATGAAGGGCTACCCAGTAATCGTACGTTTGCTCGACCCACCATTGCACGAGTTTGCTCCTAACACGGAAAAGGAGCAGCGCGAGATGGCCGAGGTTATGGGTATCTCTTACGAGGAGGTTGTAGCTAAGGTTGAGTACTTGCACGAGGTG
>JAZKYX010000004.1:0-1860 GCA_045612405.1 Alistipes sp. | reverse complement strand
CGTTGCTCGCAGAGTTCACAGCACGTGTCAGCACGTCTACTGGCTCACTGATTATGTTCGTTGTAGAGCTTGCCCTCCTGTTCTTGGTGTTCTTGGTATCTATCGCAGTTATCCAGGCTGTTCGTAAGGTACCTGTACAGTACGCAAAGCGTATCATTGGTAACAAGCAGTACGGTGGTGTACGCCAGTACATCCCCTTGAAGATGAATGCAGCTAACGTTATGCCTATCATCTTCGCACAGGCTCTTGTTATGGTTCCCGCCTTGATTCCCGGTTTGCAGGCAACATTTGCCAACATCCAGGGTTTCTGGTACAACTTTACGCTTGCTGTGTTGGTAATTGCCTTCACCTATTTCTATACGGCAATTATCATCAACCCTCAAATGATGGCTGACGATATGAAGCGTAACGGTGGCTTTATCCCCCGTGTTAAGCCTGGTAAGCAGACTGTAAGCTATATCGACACGATTATGACGAGAATCACTCTTCCTGGCTCAATCTTCCTTGCATTGGTAGCAATTATGCCCGGTCTTGCAATGAAGTTCTTGGGTATTCAGCAGAGCTTCGCTTATTTCTATGGCGGTACATCTTTGTTGATTATGGTAGGTGTTGTTCTCGACACTCTGAAGCAGATTGAGAGCTACTTGTTGATGCGTCACTATGACGGTTTGATGAAGACCGGACGTATCCAGGGACGTTACTAATGGGTCGCCGATTGAGAATAGGTTAAAATCGGTTGTCTGAATTATAATTAAAGATATGTTTGGCACGTGCGCTGCTTGCGGCGCACACCCCAAACAGAAAACACGAAGAGATGATTCATCTAAAGACAGATGCAGAGATTGAGATTCTGCGTGAGAATAACATCCTTGTGAGCCGTACGCTGGCTGAGGTGGGTAAGCATATCCGCCCGGGTGTTACCACAGGCGAATTGAACCGTATTGCCGAGGAGTTTATCCGTGACAATGGTGCCGTTCCTGCATTCTTGGGTTATCAGGGTTATCCCGCTTCGACTTGTATCTCGGTAAACGAGGTTGTCGTACACGGTATCCCGGGTGACAGAGTCATCAAAGAGGGCGATATTGTATCGGTTGATACAGGTACGTTTTTGAAGGGGTTTGTTGGTGATTCGGCATATACGTTTGCCGTAGGCGAAGTTAGCAATGAGGTAAAGCAACTTCTGGAAGTTACCAAAGAAGCTCTTTATAAAGGTACAGCACAGGCAAAGGCTGGTAATCGCATAGGCGACATATCGGCAGCCGTGCAACAATGCGCCGAAAGCTTCGGCTACGGCGTAGTGCGTGAATTGATTGGTCACGGTTTGGGCAGGAAAATGCACGAAGATCCCGAAGTCCCCAATTATGGCGCACGTGGCAGAGGCCCGCTGTTGAAGGAGGGTATGGTAATCTGCATTGAGCCTATGATTAATATGGGCGGCAAAGCAGTAGTTTTTGAGCGAGACGGCTGGACCGTACGCACCAAAGACCGCAAACCCTCGGCTCACTTTGAGTTCGCAGTAGCCATCCGCCGTGATGGTCCCGACGTGTTGACAGACTTTAATATAATCGAGCAGGCACTTAATATTAAGTAGACTCTATGGCAAAACAAACTGCTATCGAAAGAGACGGAACAATTATCGAGGCGTTGTCAAACGCTATGTTCCGAGTAGAATTGGATAACGGACACGTTATCACGGCTCATATCTCTGGCAAGATGCGTATGCACTATATCAAAATCCTGCCCGGAGATAAGGTCAAAGTGGAGATGACCCCCTACGATTTGAGTAAGGGTCGCATATCCTTTAGGTACAAATAATTAAGATTGCTTGAAAATTATGAAAGTAAAAGCATCAATCAAGAA
>JAZKYX010000003.1:0-42609 GCA_045612405.1 Alistipes sp. | reverse complement strand
GCGACGGCACATATGATAATTTCTCAAAGCGTGAGAAGCTCCAGATCGAGCGTCAGCGTGCAAAGCTTGAGAAGAACCTCGGTTCTATCGCTGACCTTACTCGCCTTCCAGCAGCGTTGTTCGTTGTTGACGTACAGAAGGAGGCTAACGCAGTTAAGGAGGCAAAGCGTTTGAGCATTCCTGTATTTGCTATGGTAGATACTTGTTGTGATCCTACAGACATCGATTACGTAATTCCAGCAAATGACGATGCTCAGAAGTCTATCGCTACTATCCTTGACGTAGTTTGCACAGCTATTGCAGAGGGTACTGAGGAGCGCAAGCTCGAGAAGGAGAAGGAGGCTCAGGAGGCTGAGGCTGCTGCTCCTGCAAAGCAGGCAAAGCCACGTATCAAGAAGGCAGTTAAGGCTGCTGTTGATGCAGAGGTGGCTACTGTTGCTGAGGTTGTAGCTGCAACTGAGGCTTAGTATTAAGCAGAAAGAGAAATTATTAACAATTTAACATTTTAGAAAAATGGAAATCAAAGCAGCAGATGTAATGAAGCTCCGTAAGATGACGGGTGCTGGTATGATGGACTGCAAGAAGGCTCTCGCAGAGGCTGAGGGCGATTTCGAGCGCGCAAAGGATATCATCCGCGAGAAGGGTAAGCTCGTAGTGAGCAAGCGTTCAGACCGCACCGCTTCTGAGGGTGTTGTTGTAACAAAGATCGTAGGTCAGAAGGCTTATATCTTGTGCTTGGCTTGCGAGACTGACTTCGTAGCACAGAACTCTGAGTTCTCAGCTTCAGCTAACGCTATCCTTGACATTGCAGTTGCTAACGACGCAGCTGACGTAGAGGCTTTGAAGGCTATCAAGAACGCTGAGGGTATCACAGTAGAGGATATGGTAACAGAGAAGTCTGGTCAGACAGGCGAGAAGTGTGAGTTGGCTTACTACGCTCGCGTAGAGGCTCCTTACTGCTGTGCTTATGTTCACTTCAACAAGAAGTTGGGTACAGTTCTTGGCTTCAACAAGGAGGTTTCTGAGGAGGTTGCTCGCGGTATCGCAATGCAGGCAACAGCTATGGCTCCTATCTCAATCGACGAGAACGACTGCCCAGCTGAGGTAGTTGAGAAGGAGAAGGCTATCGCATTGGAGATGATGAAGCAGGATCCTAAGAACGCTAACAAGCCAGAGGCTATCCTCGCAAAGATCGCTGAGGGTAAGATGCGTAAGTTCTACGAGGAGAACACTCTCTTGAACCAGGCATTGGTTGGTGAGAAGATCTCTATCCGCGAGTACTTGCAGCAGGCTGACAAGGAGGCTACTGTTATCGCTTACAAGCGTTTCGCTTTGGAGGCATAATTTTCGCCAAGAGGCGCTGACCCTTGCGGAAAGCGCACTAAATAAGAAAAGTCCCGACCGAAAGGTTGGGACTTTTTGCGTTTTTTACTATTTACTGATTTATAAACCTTTGCCGATATAACTACGCAGGGCAGCGACATACTCCTCGAAGGCTGTTACTCCCTCTTGCGTGATGGCGCAGGTTGTGCGTGGCATCTTACCCTTAAAACTCTTCTCCACAGTGATGTAGCCCGCCTGTTGCAGTTTGTCAATCTGAACGCTCAAGTTTCCCGCCGTTGCCCCCGTCTGCTCGCGCAGAAAGACAAAGTCAGCACTCTCGACACTCAATAGCACCGACATCACCGCCAATCGCAACTCGGAGTGGAGTAGTGGATTTAACTCTTTGAACATAGCGTTACTATTTGCGATTATATTTGTGGTTGAGGATATGCCCTGGAATGACCATCATAACAAAGAATATCGCTGCAAAGTATGCAATCTCTACCCAAGCCCAACTTTTGAGCATATTAATTGTTTGAATATCGCATTTAAGTACAAGGAATGTAAATAGCGGGTATGCCAGTGAGCAAATCATTGCTCCTATACCGCAATATTGAGTTGTCTTGTGTCGTAGCACTAATCCTGTTATGAGAGTTCCGACACCCATTAAAAGAATGGTGTAGTAGAGTATTGGAGCGCGATAGATTGTAGAACCAATGAAAATCCATAAATAGGCAATGCTTAATACGCACCAAATTATGGAGATTACACGGTCGATGATGTTTCGTACCCCTTTATCTTTTTTGTTAAAGAGTATCATTCCTATCCAGCCAATGAATGGAATGGCAAACCACGAGAAATTCCAATAATGGCTTAATTGCAGATAGGTGGTGACACAGTTCAGCAGGGCGATTACCACCGTTGTGTAGCCCCAAATCAGGAATGGCGTTCCCGAATTGCGCGCCAAACGTGCGCGTGAATCGTTAATCATTGAGGTGATGAGTTCTAAACTCTGCGCCTCGGTCAAGTTTGTTTTCTCCATAGTAATAGATAATTGTAATAGTTAAGAAATTTTATTCACTTTTGTGATTGTATTTGTGGTTGAGAATATGACCTGCAATGATAAATAGTATAGTCACAATGACAATCATAATTATCTCCTGTGTTATGATGTTCATAGTGATAGGAGTGATTGAAAATGCACCAAATTCTCTCTTGATTTCCAAATTGCCGATTGGGAGCAAACGGAGTTTTATGAAGAAGTTATAGATGGGGAGCATTGATGATGCACAAAGACCAATTACTCCGCAAATGGTAGTGCTTCGCTCTTTCATCATTAGTCCTGTTGATAATACTCCCATCGCAAGTAGTAGCGCAAAAGTAAAGTAGTGGGCAGTAATAAGCATCGCAATAAATGCTACAATGCCGATTAATATCCACAATATTTTTATGCTTTTAGAGTTGTTGGGGGTTGCTGCGCTATTTTTTGTCAGAACTTTTGTTAGAATAAGAGCAACTAATGGAGTGAGATATAGTGGTAGTGTGGCAAGATTAAAATATACCCAATTGCCTTCCAGAAGCATTTGCAAAATGATTACAATCGTAAACATTGCAATCATAGTGTAGCCCCAAATTAGAAATGGAGTTCCCGAGTTACGCGCCAAGCGTGCGCGTGAATCGTTAATCATTGAGGTAATGAGTTTTAAACTCTGAGTCTCGGTTAAATTTGTTTTCTCCATAGCGATAGATAAATTGTAATTGTTAATAAAATTGTGTTGAGTGGACGGTTTCATCCTTGTTTGTAATGCAAATATAAAGTAGTTTATAATATAAACAAAATTTTAAGATGAAAAATTATAATCTTTTTGTGAAAAATTTTGTGTTTATGTCGGGTGAAAAAATAAAGCCCAACATAGATGTTGGGCTTTGCAAATCATCATATCATCTACTCCTTGTCGGGAGCATACTCCAAAATATCTCCTGGTTGGCAGTTGAGCTCTCGGCAGATTGCCTCCAATGTCGAGAAGCGTACCGCCTTTGCCTTGCCCGTTTTGAGAATGGATAGGTGCACAATCGTAATATCCACTCGCTCGGAGAGTTCCGATAGCGACATCTTGCGCTTGGCAAGCATCACATCTAAATTTACAATTATAGCCATTTCCACCAAAGTTAAATAGTCATTGATTCCTCTTCGTTAATGTGTGCGGCAACCGCCATCAACTCTGCAAAGATAAGCAAAAGAAGTGGAGCAGTCAAAACTTCAGCCTCGAATCGCACAGCGCCAAAGAGTTCGATAGGCGAGAGGTCGCCGTACAACTCCTTCGTTGCAAGCTGCGTAAAGACCGCGCGGTTGTTCAGAATGATGTAATAGAAGAACGTCACAAGCGCCAGCGCACGCACCAATGCGGGGTGGTTTTTGCGGAAGATATTGCCTGTGCGGAAGCCTTTGATAGCCCCGATGAGTATCCATCCGACAATCACCGTGATAACGATAAACAAAACTAATGCGGCATAGGCCATTGCTTTATTTGCTTGCCACCCAAAGTGGTCAGGACGCACATAGTTTGGGTTTTTCGAGAAAATGATCATCGAAGCAGGGCGTGCCTCCACCAAAGGTTTGCCTTCCTCGTCGCTTTGGATAGTGATGGCGAAATCCTGTTTGTTATCGTCGATGTTGTAGGGCAGATAAGGGGTGTCTAATTCGCCGATGAAGGTGTGATTTTCAATCCCAATATAGGGGTTTGTCGAGTAGAGTAACTGCACAGTAAAGTGTGCAATGTGGAACAGCGCAACGAGCGCTACTGCTGTCGCCAAGATGATTGTGCGACGCTGAGTTTTCTTTGAGATTTTCATAATAGTTTAGTTGTTTTTATATAATTAATAGTTGAGTGAAATTGGATAATAAAACAGGATTTTATCCAGTTCCTTATAATTAGGTTATCGTGGTTTGGTATTGCAAATGTAACGATAAAAATTAAAATACCAAATAAAAACGCTAAAAAATAATCGAAAAACAATAAATGGCAAGGTGCGCGTTAAATTTCGTGGTGTTTTGTGACCTATCAAAAATGAGAGGTTGCGAAGTGGAAAAATTCATCTATCTTTGCTTTCATCGAATAATAAATTAAAAGCAAAGGGTTATGTATTTCACAGGTTTAATAATAGGTGTGGCTACCTTTCTGATTATTGGTCTTTTTCATCCGTTAGTAATCAAGGGAGAGTACTATTTTGGTGTGCGTTGCTGGTGGGGTTTTGCCCTGATGGGTGTTGCGACAATTGCAGCATCGCTGATGATTGAGGATGTGCTGTGGTCCACGTTGCTGGCCGTGTGGGGAGCATCGTCGTTCTGGTCGATTGGAGAACTTTTCGAGCAGCGTAAACGTGTCGAGAAGGGATGGTTTCCAAAACGCGAAAAATAGTGAAACAGTGGGCTGTTAGTCCTTGATAATCCCGCATTATTCTGTCTCAATCTTTGCACAAATTGCATCTTTTGATTAATTTTGTGAGTGGATGGAATTTTGAACTAAAACTAACCGAAACTATACTATGAGATTTTTGAATTATTTGCCAGCCGTTGCACTTTGTGCGATTGCTGTTGTGTCGTGTCAGAATCAGTCGATTGAGCGAGAGAGTGGGTCGCTGACGCCAGTAACCTTCGAGAAGGTGGCGTTGGAAGACGATTTTTGGTTACCTCGCTTGAAAACCCAGAAGCAGACATTGGTGCCATTTTCGTTGGAGAAGACCGAGTCGGCTGTGGAGAATCTGCGACGTGTAGGCGAGTGGGTGCAGAAGGGTAAGGGCGAGAAGCTCCTTAACCTGCCAAGATATGTGGCTTCCGATCTGTTCAAAGTGATGGAGGGTGCTGCGTCGTTGCTCGCAGTGGAGCGTGATGCAGAGTTAGAGGCCCAGATGGATGCGATAATCGATATCATTGCCGATGCCCAGTGCGAGGATGGCTATCTCTATGAGTTGTTCTCTGTGCCTCAGGATATGCACCACCATCACGGTTGGGGTGCAGGCGATGGCCGCTATACGTTTGTTGTACATAGCCACGAACTATATAATATGGGTCATATGTACGAAGGTGCAGTGGCCTATTTCCGTGCTACGGGTAAGCGTAAGTGGATGGATGTAGCCGAGAAGAATGCTCAGCATATCAATCGTGTGTTCTTCGAGGGCGACCCTGCTTACAATGGCGGTAAGCCTATTATGCAGGCGCCAGGTCATCAGGAGATTGAGCTTGCGCTCATCAAGCTCTCTCAGGCTACGGGCAACAAGCTATATGCCGAGATGGCCAAGAAGTTTGTGGATATTCGTGGCGTGACCTATTGTCCCGAGGGTGATGGTGTGATGGCTCCATCTTATGCTCAGCAGCATCAGCCTGTGCGTGAGCAGCGTACTGCCGAGGGTCACTCGGTGCGTGCGATGTATCTCTATTCGGGTATGGCCGATGTGGTAGCTGAGTGTGGTGATACCACATTGAATCCTGCGCTCGACGCCATCTGGCACGATATTATGGACAAGAAGATCCATATTAATGGCGGTTTGGGTGCTGTTCCAGGCATCGAGGGTTTTGGTCCCGAGTATGTATTGCCAAATAAGGATACCTATGACGAGACTTGCGCAGCGGTGGGTAATGTGTTCTTCAACTACCGTATGTTCTTGGCTTCGGGTGATGCTAAGTATGTCGATGCAGCCGAGATTTCGCTCTATAACAATGTCCTGGCGGGTGTAAACCTGGAAGGAAACAAGTTCTTCTATGTCAATGTCTTGGAGGCTGATGGCAAGAAGGCGTTTAACCACGGTCGTGCGGGTCGTTCACCTTGGTTTGGTACGGCGTGCTGCCCATCTAATATGGCACGTCTTATCCCTCAGGTATCAGGAATGATCTACTCTCATACCGATAATGATATCTACACTGCGCTTTATGCAGGTTGTTCTACCGTAGTGCCTTTGGCAGCGGGCGATGTGGAGTTGAAGCAGACCACCGAGTATCCATTCGAGGGTAAGGTTGCAATCGAGGTTAATCCTGCCACTCAGGGCGAGGAGTTCACGTTGTGGTTGCGCATCCCAACTTGGTGTGGCGAGCAGTTTATCCCTGGTGAGTTGTACTCTTATGCTGATAATAATAAGTCAAAGGTTGTAGCTAAGGTTAATGGCGAGAAGGTGCGTGCGGCGGTAGTCGATGGCTATATGCCAGTGAAGCGTGCTTGGCAGGCAGGCGATAAGGTTGAGTTGGAACTCCCAATGCCTGTGCGCTATTCGGTGGCTGATGAGCGTGTGGAGGCTGATGTGAATCGTGTCTGCATTACTCGCGGTCCATTGGTGTATTGCGCTGAGCAGCCCGATAACGAGCACCCAGCATCAAACTATATCGTGAAGAAGATTGGCAAGCAGGGTGAGGTTTCAGTCTTTACCGAGGGTGTGATGAACGGAATCTCATACATCAAACTCAATGCCGAGGCCTTGGCGGGCGATGAGGCTACAAATGCTATGGTGACACTTATTCCTTATTATGCTTGGAACAACCGTGGCGATAATATGACTATGAATGTGTGGTTTGCGCGCGATAAGCAGACAGCGTTGGATGCCATTCCTCATACTGTGGGAAATGTGAAGAGTGTCAAGGCGAGCCATACATTTGGTTCTGATAGTGATTTGGCTTTGGCTGATGGCAAGCAGCCCAAGAGTTCGTTTGATGAGACCATTCCTCGTTGGACATCTTATCCCGAGCGCGGTAAGGCTCAGTGGGTTGAGTTGGAACTCAAAGCGGAGCAGCCTGTTGAGAGTGTGTCGGTCTATTGGTATGACGATAAGGGCGGCGTACAGCTTCCTGTGGAGTGGTCGTTGGAGTATCGTACAGGTGGCGAGTGGAAGGCTTGGCAGCTTTATAATACCGACAACTATAATCTTTTTGCCGACCAGTATAATATGGTCCATCCAGCCGAACCAATCAAGGCTGATGCCATCCGCATCAATATGCAGCCAAAGGCTGATGCTACGGTGGGTATCTTGGAGGTTGTAATCGAATAAACAAACCTGATATGAAAAAACTGCAATTTTTATCTTTGGCAGCGTTGGCCTTGTGTGCCTGCCAGAACCAGAGAATTGAGCGTGAGGTAGAATCACTTACTCCGATGTCGTTTGAGAAAGTGACTTTGGAAGATGATTTTTGGCTTCCTCGATTAAAGATACAGAAGGAGACTTTGGTGCCATTTTCGTTGGAGAAGACGCGTTTCTCGGTTGAGAACTTGCGCAGAGTAGGACAGTATCTCAAGGGCGAAAAGGTTACCAAGCCATTCGAGGGTGCATTGTTTGTTGCATCTGATTTGTTCAAGGTTATGGAGGGCGCTGCCTATCTACTTATCTTGGAAAAAGATGAAGCGCTTGAGGCGCAGATGGATGAAATTATCGATATCATAGCGTCGGCTCAGGCTGCTGATGGATACCTATATGAGCATCATATCCTCCCAGAGCATTTGCGCAATCGAGGTAACTATTGGGGTACGGGACATAAGCCTTACTCGAAGGTGGTTTATAGCCACGAACTTTATAATATGGGTCACATGTATGAGGGTGCAGTGGCGTACTATCAGGCTACGGGTAAGCGTAAGTGGTTGGATGTTGCAGAGAAGAATGCCCAGCACGTAAATCGAGTATTCTTTGAGGGCGATCCTGCGTACAATGATGGTAAACCAATTATGCAGGCTCCGGGTCATCAGGAGATTGAACTTGCGTTGGTTAAGATGTATCGCGTGACAGGAAACAAACTCTATGCTGAAATGGCGAAGAAGTTTGTCGATATTCGTGGTACCGAGCAGAGTAAGAATGGCGCAGGAGCTCCGTCTGCCGAGTATTGCCAGGCGCATGTGCCTGTTCGCGAGCAGCGTGAGGCGGTGGGTCACTCGGTGCGTGCTACTTATCTCTATTCGGGAATGGCTGATGTGGCGGCTATGTGTGGCGATACAACATTGATGCCTGCGCTGAATGATATTTGGCACGATATTGTCGATCGCAAGATGCATATCAACGGCGGTTTGGGTGCTGTTCCTGGTATCGAGGGCTTTGGTCCTGCGTATGATTTGCCCAACTTGAATACCTATGACGAGACTTGTGCCGCGGTGGGTAACGTCTTTTTCAACTACCGTATGTTTCTGGCTTCGGGCGAGGCTAAATATGTCGATGTAGCCGAAGTGGCGCTATATAACAATGTATTGGCAGGTGTAAACCTTGAAGGAAATAAATTTTTCTATGTCAATGTATTGGAGGCTGATGGCAAGCGTCCTTTCAACCACGGTACGGCAGGTCGTGCTCCTTGGTTTGGAACAGCGTGCTGTCCATCAAATATGGCACGCCTCATTCCTCAGATTTCGGGAATGACCTATTCTTATACCAATGACGACATTTATACGGTATTCTATGCAGGCAACTCAACAGTTGTGCCTTTGGAGTCGGGTAATGTGGTTCTGAAGCAGACTACCGACTACCCATTTGATGGCAAGATTACCATCGAGGTTAATCCCGAGCAGCAGGGTGCGGAGTTCACTATGTGGTTGCGTGTGCCAACCTGGTGTGGCAAGCAGTTTGTGCCAGGAGAGCTCTATTCTTATGCCGATAGCAATCGTTCAAAGGTCGTAGCCAAGGTCAATGGCAAGCGTGTGCGTACAGAGGTTGTGGATGGCTATATGCCAGTGCAGCGAGTTTGGCAGGCCGGCGATAAGATTGAGTTGGAGCTCCCAATGCCTGTGCGTTATTCAGTGGCTGATGAGCGCGTGGAGGCCGATGTGAATCGTGTCTGCATTACGCGTGGCCCGTTGGTATATTGCGCCGAGCAGCCAGATAATGTTCATCCAGCGTCAAGTTACATCCTCTCAGATATCGCGCAGCGTGGCTCTGTGGCTACGTTTAGCGAAGGTGTGATGGCAGGTATTGCCAACATCACTTTGAAGGCTGAGGCCCTCTCTGTGGAGAGCTACGAAGATAATCTTTTGACCGAGCAGGCTGAGTTGAAGCTCATCCCTTACTACGCTTGGAACAATCGTGGCGATAATGTGACTATGAATGTTTGGTTCGCACGTGACGCAAAGACTGCCTATGAGGGTACGGTTCACACAGTGGGTAACATCCGCGATGTGAATGCTACTTACACCTGGGGTAGCGACAATGTCTATGCTATCGCCGATGGTCAGCATCCTAAACATTCGTTCGATGGATCTATCCCTCGCTGGACATCTTATGACAGAGTTGGCCAGACTCAGGTTGTCGAGGTGACACTGCGTAAGAAACAGCCAGTGGAGAGTGTGTCGGTCTATTGGTACGACGACCAGAGGGGTGTTCATCTGCCAAAGTCGTGGTCGATTGAGTATAAGGATGGCGATGAGTGGCGTGAATTCAAGCCATACATTACCGATCGCTTTGGCGTGGAGCCAAATCAATTTAATATGGTACATCCTGATGGAAAAATCGAGACCCAGTATTTGCGCTTAATAATAGAGCCAAAGCCAATTGCTGCGGTCGGAATCTTGGAGTTAATTGTAGAGTAATATGATGGAAGTAGGATTAAAATATCAGAGCAAAGTGGTGGTGTCGGAGAGTAACACCGCCCTTGCTCTCGGTTCGGGCGATATGGCGGTTTTTGCCACTCCAGCGATGATAGCATTGATGGAGAATGCTGCGATGAATGCTGTGGCGGAGCATCTTTTAGAGGGCTCGACTACGGTGGGTACAATGATGAAGAGTTCCCACATCAAGGCCTCTAAGGTGGGTGCTCAGATTACTGCCGAGGCCGAGCTCGTGGCGGTGGATGGCCGTCGTTTGACCTTTCTGGTGAAGGCGTGGGACGAGATGGGGCCAATCGGTGAGGGCGAGCACGAGCGTTTCGTGGTCGATAGAGAGCGTTTTTTGAGTAAATTGTAATCACACGATTATGAATAAGTTTTTATGTGCGCTTGTAGCGACCCTTTGCGGAGTGGTTGCTACGGCGCAAATTGTTTGGAACGACCCTATGCAGGCGGGTTATCCTGTGGTGCAGAATCAGGCCTTTGTTGGCGAGATTGAGGGTTATGTGCGCCTACCCAAGCGTGCTGAGGGTATGGTGCGCAAGGATGTTTGGAATTTGGCGCAGCAGTCGGCTGGTCTGGCTATCAGTTTTTATACCAATTCAGCCAATATCGAGGTACGTTATACTACCACTTCGTCATCTTATGCTATGCCTCATATGCCGGCAACGGGTAAGTCGGGCGTAGATCTCTATCGTGTGGGAAGCGGTGGAGAGTGGAGTTTTTGCTTTGGTAGCTACTCGTTTGGCGAGCAGGTGGTCTATAAGTATAATTCGATGGTGGATAACGATGGCTTTCATAGACGAGGATTTGAATACAGACTCTTTTTACCGCTATATAACGGCGTAAAACATCTCGAAATCGGCGTGGATGAGGGCGCGAAATTTAGTTTTATCCCAGTTTCAAACGAGCGCCCAATAGTGCTTTATGGAACATCTATTGCTCAGGGCGGTTGCGCTACGCGACCTTCAATGGCGTGGGGCTCTATTCTCCAACGTTCGCTTGATTGTCCATTGGTGAATTTGGGGTTTTCGGGTAATGGAAGATTGGAGAGAGAGGTACTGGATTTTGTCATCGAGATTGATGCCAGCCTCTATATCCTGGATTGTATTCCAAACCTGACAAACTATGACGACGTTGAGCAGCGTATGATAAACGCCGTGAAGCAGATTCGTGCTAAGCACGCTGAGCCAATTCTTATTATCGAACACGTCGGTTATTCCAACGAAAAGACCAATGCGCGTCATCGTGAGAGTGTAGCCAAGGCTAATGCCGATACGCGTAAGGCCTACGAAAAGTTAATTGCTGAGGGCGTAGAGGAGTTGTATTATATCTCGAAATCGGAACTCGGCTGTCAGCCCAATATGATGGTCGATTATGTCCATTTAACCGACTTGGGAATGACTCAGCAGGCGACTGTGGTGGAGCGTAAGGTGCGCGAAATTCTGAAAATGGAGGTCGGTGAACGTATCACCCAGCAACCCGTTACACAGCGTCGTGAGCCGGGCTCGTATGAGTGGCTTGCACGTCATCGCTCGATTGTTGAACAGGTAAAGAAGGGTGATAAACGCAGCATTATATTTGGTAACTCGATTGTTCACTATTGGGGTGGTGCGCATCGCACGGAGAATGGTCGCCAGGTGTGGGCCGATAGGATGCAGTCGTTTGTGAATGCTGGATGTGGTTGGGATCGCATTGAGAACCTCCTGTGGCGAGTCTATCACGGCGAGCTGGATGGCGTAGAAATAGATAGAATCATCCTAATGATTGGAACAAACAATCTCGACCGCGATAGCGACGAAGATATTGTCGAGGGTATAAGATTCTTGCTTTCGGCCATACGCGAGCGTCAGCCCAAGGCTGAAATCAAACTTGTGGGTTTGTTGCCACGCCGCGACAAGGAACAGAGAGTGAAGCTGTTAAACAAGCAGTTGCGCTCGATGGCTGCCCGCGAGGGGTGTGATTATGTGGATGCGGGCAAGTCGTTGCTGTTGAAAAATGGCAAGGTTGATGAATCGCTGTTTTATGATGGCTTGCATCCTAATAATGATGGATATGCCCGAATAGTGGATGCTGTAATTGAGTAAATGAGAAAGTTTTTGCAGAAAATGTCGAGGTAAATTTTGAGGATTGATAATTTTGCATTACTTTTGTCCCCGCTTACGAGCAACGATTGAGCTATGGTGTAACGGTAACACAGCAGATTTTGGTTCTGTTATTCTGAGTTCGAATCTCGGTAGCTCAACCAGAAGGACAACCAGCAGAAATGTTGGTTGTCCTTTTTTTATTTTTATTTGGTATATATTGAATATTTTTATATATTTGTGATACAGAATTTTGTTGAAACACCAAGATATAAAGAATTCAATTTTTTTATATACAACTAAATTATTAACCTAAACTTCACATTATTATGGCAAAACAAGACGGCGATATCGTAGATTTCCTAATGGGTACGATATTTCAGTTTTTTGGTTGGATTTTGAAAATCCTTTTCAAGTTAACTATTGGCTTGGTGATTTTAATTGTCAAAGGTATTATCAATGGAATTAAGTCATTGACTGCTAAGAAAAACAATCCAACCTCAGGCTCAATTGAGCAGTAAATTATGAGCAATTAGCAAGGTAATTTACAAAACTGTCAGAGTTTGCAATGATGTCGGGAGTTATGCTCTTGACATCATTGCTTTTTTTATTGTGTAGATTCCTTATTTTTCCTATCTTTGCATAAATTGAAGTATTATGGTTTTTCGTCGTGCAACAAGAGAAGATATAGATACAGTGGTGCAGATGATTCAGGCGGCGTCGGCTCGTCTGGGTGCTGCGGGCATCGATCAATGGCAGAGAGGCTATCCCAATCGCGAAAGTGTAGAGTGCGATGTGGAGAATGGTGTAGGAATGGTTTTGTGTGAAGGTAATACGTTGCTGGTTTATGGCGCGGTTATCTTTACGGGCGAGCCAGCCTATAACGATTTGACGGGTGGCGAGTGGCTCACCTCGGGCGAGTATGCTGTTGTGCATCGCTTGTGCGCTTCGGAGATATTTGTTGGAATGGGCTTTTCTAAGAGTTTTATGATTGCAGCTGAGGCTATGGCTTCCGAGCGAGTAAAATCAATGCGTATTGACACCCATCCCGATAATAAAATTATGCAGGGCCTCATCCAGCGACTCGGTTACACCTATTGTGGTGATGTAGTCATCGAGAGTCGTCGATTGGCCTACGAGAAGATTTTGGAATAAACTATTAAACTATATGATTATGAAGAGAATGTTTTTGACAGCCTTGCTTTTGGCGGGCGTGTTGAGTGCTTCGGCACAGACAAAGGATGGCGGCATCAGCGAGGATATGCTCTCGCGCATCCGTCAGGGTTATACAGCCTCACCCGAGCAGAAGGCTGTGAAGAATGCGTTGGCATCGAATTCAATAGCAACGCTTGCAATCAACTCTGAGAACTTGTCAATGATTGACACTCACTTCTCGCACCGTGTTGCAACCAAGGGTATCACCGATCAGAAGTCTTCGGGTCGTTGCTGGTTGTTCACAGGTTTGAATGTGTTGCGTTCAAAGATGATTACAAAGTACGACCTGCCTTCATTGGAGTTCTCTCAGAACTACAACTCGTTCTACGATCAGTTGGAGAAGGCTAACCTCTTCCTCCAAGCAATTATCGACACTCGCGACCTTTCTCTCGATGACCGTAAGGTAGATTGGTTGATTAAGAATCCTATTGGCGACGGCGGTCAGTTCACTGGCGTGTCAAACCTCATTATGAAGTATGGTGTGGTACCAAAGGAGGCTATGCCTGAAACATTCCAGAGCAACAATACTTCGCAGATGTCTAACATCTTGCGCCTCAAATTGCGTGAGTATGCTTTGGAACTTCGTGAGTTGAAGCCAGCGAAGGCTGCCGAGCGTAAGGAGGAGATGCTTACAGAGATTTATCGCATCTTGGTTGAGTGTTTGGGTGTGCCTCCAACAGAGTTTGAGTGGGCACGCTACGACAAGGCTGGTAAGCTCGTGAGCAAGAAGACCTACACTCCAAAGAGCTTCTATGAGGAGTATATCGGCGAGGATTTGGAGCAGAACTACATTATGGTTATGAATGACCCATCGCGCGAGTATTTCAAGGTTTATGAGATTGAGTACGACCGCCACGTTTACGATGGCGAGAACTGGCTCTACATCAATCTCCCTATCGAGCAGGTTAAGGCTTTGGCTATTGCCTCAATTAAGGACAATACTGCGATGTACTTCTCTTGCGATGTGGGTAAGTTTATCGACCGTTCTAAGGGTACGCTCGATGTAAATAATTTCGATTATGCTTCGCTTTTCAACACCTCTTTCCCAATGGACAAGAAACAGCGCATCCAGACCTATTCGAGTGGCTCATCTCACGCTATGACCCTTATCGCTGTTGATTTGGATGAGCAGGGTGTGGCAAAGAAGTGGATGGTCGAGAACAGCTGGGGTGCAGCTTCGGGTTATCAGGGGAACTTGATTATGACCGACGAGTGGTTCGAGGAGTATATGTTCCGTGTGGTTGTTGAGCGCAAGTATGTTCCACAGGAGATTCTCAAACTTCTCGATCAGGAGCCTATCCTCTTGCCATCGTGGGATCCTATGTTCCAGCCAGAGGAGTAAGTCTAAGAGATGGAGTTAAACGAATATTAACACTACAAGAATATGAAGAAGATTATTTTATCAGTAGCAATGATTCTGGCGGCAACTTTTGCTCCGGTCTTTGCCTGCACCAATTTTATCATCACCAAGGGCGCATCGACCGATGGCTCGGTAATGGTTAGCTACTCGGCTGACTCTCACCAACTTTATGGTTGCGCCTACAAGCACAATGCAACAAAGTATAAGCCTGGAACGATGCTTGCTGTAAACGAGTGGGATACGGGTAAATATTTGGGTGACATTGCCCAGGTAGCCCAGACCTATTCAACCGTTAGCAATATGAACGAGTATGGCTTGATTATTACCGAGACTACCTATGGTGGTCGCTCTGAGCTTTACGACCCAGAGGGTATTATCGACTATGGTTCGTTGATTTACATTACTTTGCAGCGTGCTAAGACTGCTCGTGAGGCAATCCAGACTATCGCAACTCTTACCGATACCTATGGCTATGCTTCTGAGGGCGAGAGCTTCTCAATCGCCGATGAGAACGAGGCTTGGATTATGGAGATGATTGGCAAGGGTCCAGGTAACAAGGGTATGGTATGGGTAGCACGTCGCGTGCCCGATGGATATATCTGTGGCCACGCCAACCAGGCTCGTATCACTACATTCCCACTCAATGACCCTGAGAATTGCCTCTATGCAAAGGATGTGATTTCGTTTGCTCGTTCTAAGGGTTATTTCAGCGGTAAGGATGAGGAGTTCTCATTCGCTGATGCTTATGCCCCGCTGGATTTCAGCGCAATGCGTGGTTGCGATGCTCGTATTTGGAGCTTCTTCCGTATGTTTGCCGAGGGTATGGATCAGTATTTGGATTATGCTATGGGTTACAACCCAGCCAACCGCTTGCCATTGTGGGTGAAACCAACTCACAAGCTCTCGCCAAAGCAGGTGTTTGATGCGATGCGTGACCACTATGAGGGTACACCATTGGATATGACAACAGATATCGGTGCTGGTGGCCACGCTTTGGCATATCGTTGGCGTCCTATGAACTTCACGGTTGATGGCAAGACTTATGTAAACGAGCGTGCCATTGCTACTCAGCAGACAGGTTTCTGGATGGTAGGTCAGGCTCGCGAGGGTAAGACTGGTATTTTGTGGTTTGGTGTTGATGATGCCGCTACATCTTGCCTCACTCCAATCTATTGTAACACTACTGCTGTTCCTGCTTGTATTCAGGAGGGAAATGGCTCGATGTTGGATTACGGTACAGAGTCGAGCTTCTGGCTCTTTAACCGCGTGACTAACTTTGCTTATATGCGTTATGATTTGATTTCAAAGGATATTCGTCAGGTGGTTGATGAGTGGGAGAATGCCAAGTTGAAGGAGGTTGAGCAGATTGATGCTCAGGTGTCTTCAATGTCGTCAAAGAAGCAGCAGAAGGAGCTCACCAAGTATAGCGTTGCTTCGGCTCAGGAGATGCATAACGCCTGGAATCGCTTGGATAAGTATCTTTTGTTGAAGTATGTCGATGGTAATATGAAGAGCGAGCACAAGGATGTTGTGGCTTATGTTCTTCGTGGTAACAACAATCCTGACCACTTTGTTGATAATGGCAATGGTGCCCAGATTCCTGGTAAGATTCAGTTCCCGGGTTACAATGAGAAGTGGAAGCGTGCTGTTGCTGCTGATCACGGCAAGGTTTTGGAGGTAAAATAATCCCCAAGAATTATGAAATACGATATTATAGTAATAGGTAGCGGACCTGGCGGCTATGTGGCCGCCATCCGTGCCTCACAACTCGGCAAGAAGGTTGCCATCGTCGAGAAGTCGGAGCTCGGTGGCGTATGCCTCAACTGGGGTTGTATCCCTACAAAGGCTCTGTTGAAGAGTGCCCAGGTCTATTCTTACTGCAAGAATGCGGCCCATTATGGTGTGGCTGTGGAGGGCGATGTGAAGCCCGATTTCGAGAAGATTGTGGCTCGCTCACGCACCGTGGCTGAGACTATGAGCAAGGGTGTGGCTTTCTTGATGAAGAAGAATAACATTGACATCATCTCGGGCTGGGGTCGCTTGGCTGGCGAGGGTAAGGTCGATGTAGAGGGTGCAATCTACGAGGCTGATAGCATCATCTTGGCTACGGGTGCACGTCCACGCGAGATGGCCTTTATGCCAATCGATGGCGAGCACGTCATCTCGTCAAAGCAGGCCTTGACCCTTCCTAAGTTGCCAGAGTCGATGATTGTCGTGGGTACGGGCGCTATCGGTAGCGAGTTTGCGTGTCTGTATGCAACGCTCGGTGTTAAGGTGACCTTAGTGGAGTATATGCCTCAGATTATGCCTCTTGAAGATGAGGAGGTAGCGAAGGCTATGGAGCGTATTTTCAGAAAGTTACGCGCTGTGGTTATGACCTCAACAACGGTTAAGAATGTGACCGTCGGTGAGGATGGTAAATGCCAGGTTGAGATCGAAGGCAAGAAGGGCGCCGAGACCCTCACTACTGATGTTGTCTTGTCGGCTGTGGGTATCAAGTCTAATATCGAGAATATCGGTTTGGAGGAGATGGGCATCGCTGTGGAGCGCGATAAGGTGGTGGTTGATGAGCACTACCAGACATCCGTTCAGGGGGTCTATGCCATTGGCGATATCATTGCTACTCCTGCATTGGCTCACGTTGCTTCGGCTGAGGCTATCCATTGCGTGGAGCATATCTGTGGCTTGACTCCTGATAAGGTTGATTATACGACTATCCCTTCGTGTATCTTCACTTCACCCGAGGTAGCATCTGTTGGTATGACCGAGCAGCAAGCCCAGAAGGCTGGTATCGAGTATAGCGTTGGCCGCTTTCCATTCACTGCATCGGGTAAGGCCACAGCTGCGGGTGATCGTGACGGTTTCGTGAAGTTGATTTTCGATAGCGAGGAGAAGCTCATTGGTGCTCATTTGGTGGGTGCTACCGTAACAGAGATGCTCGGCGAGCCTACGCTTGCTAAGCGCATCGGTGCTACGGCTCACACTTTGGCTCGCACAATCCACTCTCACCCCACAATGCACGAGGGGTTAATGGAGGCTGCCGAGGCTGCACTTGGCGCAGCGATACATTTGTAGGCTGATAATTAAGCGTCAAAAACGGCTATCGAAACTCGATAGCCGTTTTCTTTTTCTATTTCTTCAACCACTGAGGGAGCTTGTCGCTTGCGTAGAAGTAATAGAACGCTGCACCCAACATATAAGGAGGCACAATAATAATCAAAATTGCAATCAACTTACCTATCAAGTCCAGGTCGGTGCGCTTAAAAACAGTTATCGCCAAGATAATCTGAATAGCATAGCAAATTAATGTTAAAATCATAATATCATCTATTTAAGTTTGACAAAAATTCTTACTCAATCACATCATATACCTCCTTGCGATACTTTACATCGCTCAGAAAGAGTCCCTGGGCAGGTGCGCCAGCGCTCGAAAGCGATAGGTCGCAACTATGCAGGATGTGCTTAAAATCCTCAACCGAATAACGTCCTCGGCCCACGTCAACAAGCGTGCCCACGATGGCACGAATCATATTACGCAAAAAGCGGTCGGCGCGGATTGTGAAAATCAGTAAATCGGGGTCATCTGCATCCCTGTGCCACTCTGCCTTTACGACGCGGCAGATATTGGTTTTATTATTGGAGTTGAGTTTGGCAAATGTCGTAAAATCATCCCATTCCAGCAAAGCCTTGGCAGCTAAATTCATCGCCTCGAAATCCAGTTGCACATAGTACTGCCACGCTGAGTAGCGGCGGAACGGATTTTTGCGCTGTGAGAGGTAATAGGTGTATTCGCGCTCTACGGCATCAAATCGTGCGTGAGTATCCTCCTTGACGCGTCTAACTCGCTTGATGGCAATATCTTGTGGAAGAATGAGATTTAATTTATAAACCAATTGTTTGGCGTCGGCTATGGGCTCTTGGGTGTCGAAATGAGCAACATAGAACGAGGCGTTGACGCCTGTGTCGGTGCGACCTGCACCCACAACCTCAATCTCTGAACGGAGTAGGGTAGAGAGCGCCTTCTCCAATGCCTGCTGAACGGTAGGTGCATCAGGTTGGCGTTGCCAGCCACAATAGGCTGTGCCATCGTAGGATAATTCAATAAAATATCGAGCCATTGTTATCGCATATATTGAAGGTGAGTTTGTGTGGTGATGAAGTTTTCATTACCGACGTGGAGGTTAAAGAATCTACCCTGGCCACCACTCTGTGTCGTTTCCAGAATTCTATTCTCGTTGGTAGCGTTGTGAGCGCCGAAGCCAACATTTAAGTTCATCACATCCGAGTTGAATGCGCCCGTTGAACGGAATGCAGTGTGTTTCTCTCCACGCTTGGAGTACCAATAGGCAAAGCAGTTGCTGTAAAGATTTCTGCCGCCTGTGGATTGGAATGCTGTGGCAAACTCATCGCTGTAACAGAAGTCGTACTGATTGTCGAAACGCTCGTCCAGGAAACCAATGCTTGAAGCGTAGTCGCTGTTGTTGCCATAGTATAGCGGGTGAATGTTGCGCAATGAGTTAGCGCCAGAACGTATGATGAAGCCAATGTGACAGCCCGCTATGCGCATATTGGTGAAGGTGTTGTCGTAGCCCTCGACCAGTACGCCAATGGTTGCAGGCGTGCAGTTGCCGACAATGTTTACACTCGATATATCGGCATCGGAAGAGCCGCTGTTGGCTCCAAATTTGATGTGGATACCTACCGCTGTACCCTTGATTGAGGTGTTGCGGATGGCAGTTTCGCGGCCGCTGTCAATCGAGATACCCTTGGCCATACCATTGCCGTCGATGATGCCTCCCGCAAGGTAGTAGTTGCTACCAGGGATGGTGATGTTGTTGAACGGATCCTTGCCACCCAAACGTATCATTGCCTCATCGTGATTCCAGCCCTCCATAGCCTTGATGGTGGCGTAGTTCGATAGTTCTAATGCCACACTTTTGGTCGGGTCGGCAGGAGTACAGATAGGCTTTGAAATTAGATATATGCCATCAGGAAAATAGATCGTGCGATTGGGGTTTGAGTCGATGATTGATTGTATAATATCGCTCACATCCTTTTTGCCGTTGGCCTTTACGTAGTCCGTAACGACAACATATCCCTTCTGTTTGGCGCTCTGAGCCGAAACCGAAAATATCATCATCAATGCCGATAACAGGCATAATAGTCGTTTCATAGCGTGTTTATTTTTATTCAACTATATTACCGTTTTTGTCGATGGTGAATCGCTCGCCAAAAAGAATACCACCAACTCTTACTCTGGCTTTCCCATTGCTAAAATCACCCGTGGAGTCATATTTGGGAGGAATCACCTCTTGGCCATCTTTGTTGATATAGCCCCATTTTTCATTCAATTTAACCTGCGCCAAGCCTTCGCAGAAATCGTAAACAATATCATATTTCAGAGGGCATATCTCCTTGCCGTCTTGGTTGATGAAGCCGTATTTGCCTTTGCGAAATACGCGCGCAAAGCCATTGTAGAAGTCATAGGCATTGTCATACTTCAACGGAGTAATCTCCTTGCCATTTTGGTTGATGAAACCATATTTGTTGTTTACTTTGACCTGGGCACGCTCTTCCTTAAAATCATAATGCCACACCTCATCGTACTTCAACGGGGTAATCTCTGTGCCATTTTGGTCAACGTAGCCATATTTCTCGTTAAGTTTGACGTATGCGCGACCACCGCAAAAATTCCACGCGTTATCATATTTCAGCGGAACAACTTCATTTCCAGCCTTGTCGATGAAACCGTACTTTCCATTTAGTTCAACTTGTGCTCGGTTTTCGCAAAAAATCCACACGTTATCATACTTCGCCGCAATGGCTACCTCTTGTGTGGTTTTGAGTTTATAGCCCCATTTGCCACCCTCTATAAAACTATCGAAATCATCATCTGGTAGGGTTAATAGGTGCGCCTTGCGCTTGGCCTCTTCTGCGGCTTGTCGTTCTCTCTTTTGGCGAGCCTTATATTTGTCGAGTAGTTTGACCTCTACCAAGCAAATGTGGTTTTCTTTGATGGATACGATGTTGGTTTGGAAGTCTTTGTTGCACTCCAATCCAGTGAATTTCATATCGTTGTCGCCCAAAGGTAACTCTAATGTGGTGTACCCTTCGGTTTTGGCCACGCCGATTTTTTTGCCGTAGTTGAATATGTGGCAATCCATATCGGTGCGGATGCGGAGTGTGCCCATCATTGGGGTTGGTGTGGGCGATGGAGTATCTTTGCGAGGGACGATTTTACTGATGTGATTTTTTACCAAATCGTCAATGTCAATCTTGAACTTTTGTCCCGAACGAATCTCAATGCTGTTTTGGACCTTTACAATCTTTAACTCCTCTGGGAAGTTGCCTGGTAGGAGATTGTGGTTAAACTCATTGTCGGGGTTCAGGAAGATTATCTTTATACCAGACTTGATGGCTTGGCTTATTTCGCGACGTACCCAATCATTTTTATTTACGCAGTTATCCATTGCATTTTTCGTGAGAATGCAGATGAAAAGTTGAGACTGCTTGATGGCGCCCAAAATCTTCTGCTCGAAATCTTCTGGACCAATCTTGTCGTGGTCAAAGAATACGCGTCCTTTGTATCCACGATTTTCCAATGCCTGCACAATATTGCGGGCATTTTGCGTTCCCCACTCTTTGCCAGTTTCGTCTTTGCGGCGATAGCTAATGAATATGTCGTATTTTGCTTGTTTCATAGCCTGGTGTAGATTAAATCATACAAAAATAATAAAATTTAGGTGAATTGTGTAATCGTGGAGCTATTTATTATCACATATTGGGTTTAATGTTTTTTCTCTGCGGAATTATTCTTATCTTTGTGGGTTAATAATCGTACCCGATGGAAGGGTCTAAAAATGAGTTAAAATTATGAAAGCAGCAATTATTGGATATGGCAAGATGGGTCGTGAGATTGAGAAGATTCTCCTCTCGCGAGGCCACCAGGTGGAACTTGTAATCGATATAAACAATTCGGCAGACCTCAATGCTGAGAATTTGGCCAAGGTGGATGTGGCAATCGAGTTTACAACACCCGCTACAGCTTATGATAACATTCGCACCTGCTTGGGGTCTGGCGCAGCGGTAGTGAGTGGTACTACGGGCTGGACTTCACGCCTTGGTGAGTTGCAGGAGTTGTGCAAGCAGAAGGGTGGAGCGATGTTTTATGCTTCGAACTATTCGCTCGGAGTGAACCTTATGTTCCGTTTGAATCGTGAGTTGGCACGACTAATGAATAACTTTTCGGGTTATAAGCTTACAATGAGCGAGACTCACCACACTGAGAAGAAGGATTCGCCAAGTGGTACGGCTGTGACTTTGGCCGAGGATGCGATTGCACGCCTTGATAGCAAGCAGGGTTGGGTGAATGAGCCTACCGATGACGATTCACTGATTGGTATAGAGTCGTTCCGCATTGGTATGAACCCAGGCGAGCATAGCGTGGTCTATACATCCGAGGATGATGTGTTGGAGATTCGCCACTCGATTAAGAATCGTCGCACGTTGGCGTTGGGTGCCGTGGTTGCTGCCGAGTTCTTGTGTGGCAAGCAGGGAGTCTATACTATGGACGATATGTTTTAGTGGACATCGAAGCTAATAAGTGTAAACTGAAAATCGAAATCAATGGATAAGATAAAGGCATTTTTTGCAAACAAGTGGGTGGGCTTTTCGCTTGCCACTCTGCTCTATGTGTTGTGGTTTGTGGTGTGGGCAGGTAACTTATGGATGCTCTTTGGTGTGGCAGTGATATACGACCTCTACATCTCTAAGTATTTCTATCGTTACGTTTGGAGCAAAAATGAGAAGATGTGCGAGAAGAGCGCCCTCTATCGTAGCATTTACGAGTGGGTCAATGCTATCGTGTTTGCTACTGTGGTGGCTTCGCTCATCCATATCTTCTTCTTCCAGATGTATGTCATCCCATCGTCGTCGATGGAGAAGTCGCTTTTGGTGGGAGATTATCTCTATGTGAGCAAGGTGACCTATGGTCCCAAGATGCCAAACACCCCTGTGGCATTCCCATTTGTTCACCACACTATGCCGTTGTCGCAAACCAAAAAGTCGTTTAGCGAGATCATTAAGTTGCCATATAACCGCTTGAAGGGTTTTCGCGACATTAAGCGCCAGGATGTGGTTGTGTTCAACTTTCCCGCGGGCGATACGGTGTTGTTGGAGAATCAGGCGGTGACATACTACGACGTCTTGCGTGAATATCAGGCTGAGTATGGCGCGGAGCGCGGTAGAAAGGAGTTGGAGCGCAACTATACCATCATTAGTCGTCCGGTGGATAAGCGCGAGAATTATATCAAGCGATGCGTGGCATTGCCTGGCGATGAGATAAGAATCGTGGACGGCGAGTTGATAGTAAACGGCAAGACAGAGGAACTTATCCCAGAAAAGCAGTATTGCTATTCGATTCGTACAAAGTCGCCTGTGAGCGCCTATGCCATTGAGCAGCTCGGCATAACTGAGATGTCGGGTAGTGGTACGCATTACTTCTCGCCACTTACCGATGGTATGGTTGAGCGTCTGTTGAAGATGGATAATGTCATCAGCGTGGAGCGTTATACGGTGGGCGAACAGAGCTTCCCTCATAGCGCGAATTATCCTTGGACGGCCGATAACTTTGGCCCTCTTACAATCCCAGCGAAGGGTGCGACTGTGGGACTTACGGTGGAGAATTTGCCACTCTATGAGCGTATTATTGACGTTTATGAAGCAAACGATTTGGAGGTTAAGGATGGTGTGATTTATATCAATGGCGAGCCTGCGACAAGTTATACATTCAAGATGGATTACTATTGGATGATGGGAGATAATCGCCACAATTCAGCAGATTCTCGTTATTGGGGATTTGTCCCAGAGGATCACATCGTCGGTAAGGCCTCGTTTATCTGGCTTTCGCTCGACCAGAATAAGAGTTTCCCTGCCAACATCCGTTGGAATCGCTTGTTTAACAAAGTAAAATAGAGTTGGGCGTGGAGCAAATCAAGGATAGTTACCTGACAATCGAAGGCGAGGCTGAGGCCATCTACAAGGAGAAGAGCAGTAAGTTCCTTTGCTACGCTTATCACGTTGAGAGCGAGGAGGAGATTGCTGCTTGCTTAGAGCCTTTGCGTAAACGTTATTACGACGCTACGCACCATTGCTATGCCTGGCGATTGGGCCCCTTTGGCGAAAAATTCCGAGCCAACGATGATGGTGAGCCTTCGAGTACAGCGGGAAAGCCGATTTTGGGTCAGATGCTCTCGCGCGAGATTACCGATTGCTTGATTGTCGTGGTGCGCTACTTTGGTGGTACCAAGTTGGGAGTCCCAGGACTTATTGCAGCCTACAAGGAGTCGGCGGCGGTGGTGCTGGATGAGGCCAAGGTGGTGGAGCGTACGGTGGATAAGCATATCCTGATAGAGTTCCCCTACATTGTGATGAACGATGTGATGCGCATCATCAAGGAAGAGCAGCCTGTTATTCAGGAGCAGGTGTTTGATAATTTATGCACTATGAGGTTGGCAATGCGACTCAGTAAGGCTGATATCTTGTTGGGCCGATTGAGAAAGGTTGAAAGTGCAAGCGTAGAGGAGATTTAGTAACGATGTCACACGAAAACAAAATATACATCAAGGGCGCGAAGGTTCACAATCTGAAAAATGTGAGCCTCGAAATTCCGCATAATACTCTGACTGTGGTGACGGGTCTTTCGGGCTCGGGTAAGTCCACGTTGGCCTTCGATACCATCTTTGCCGAGGGTCAGCGCAGATATGTGGAGAGTTTGTCGTCGTATGCACGCCAATTCTTGGGTCGTGTGACTAAACCTGATGTGGATTTGATTTCGGGGATCGCTCCTGCTATTGCCATCGAACAGAAGGTTAATACGCGCAATCCGCGCTCTACAGTGGGTACTTCGACCGAGATATATGACTATATGAAGCTCTTGTTTGCGCGTGTGGGTCACACCTTCTCGCCCGTTTCGGGAGATGAGGTGAGGTGCTACGGTGTGGATGATGTGGTGAACTATATTTTGGAGCGTGCGATGGATGAGAGGGTGGTTATTTCGGCTCCCATTCATCTAAATCAGGGGCAAGGTCTGATTGATAAGCTCTTGCAGTTGATGGGTGATGGCTTTGTGAGGGTATGGAGCCAGGGTCGATCACAAACCTTTGAGGAGTTTATCCCCTCGATCACTGAATCTACGAGCGAGAATGATGTAGATGTCGTTGTCGATCGCCTGAGGGCGAAGGATGATGATGACACGTTGCTCAGGTTGCGTGATTCGGTGTCGAGAGCGTATAGTTACGGCGACGATGTGTGCTGTGTGATTATTGGCCAGGGTGAGGCAGTGACCTTCTCTGCTCGATTCGAGGCCGATGGTATCGAGTTTGAACAGCCAACGGAGCATCTGTTTAGCTTTAACAACCCCATTGGAGCCTGCCCGTTGTGTGAGGGTTATGGCAAGATAGTGGGCATTGACGAGGATTTAGTTATCCCCGATAAGAGCAAAACCATATACGATGATGCAGTAGCCTGCTGGAAGGGCGCTACGATGAAGAAGTGGAAAGAGCAATTAATCAGTACAGCCTATCTGTTTGATTTCCCAATTCATTCGCCATATTATAGCCTCACGCCAGAACAGAAATTGTTGCTGTGGCGTGGAAATGAGCATTTTAGCGGCTTGAATGAGTTTTTTCAGTATATCGATAGCGAGCGTCGTAAGATTCAATTTCGTGTGATGAAGGCGCGCTATATGGGTAAGACGACTTGCCCTGAGTGTGGCGGAAGCAGATTGCGTAAGGAGGCTCTCTATGTGAAGGTTGGAGGCAAGAATATCGCCGAATTGGTGACGATGAATGTCGATTCGCTGATTGATTTCTTTGCCCATCTGGAACTCGACGAGCACGATGAAAAGACTGCACGTCGTATTTTGACCGAGATTCAAAATCGATTGTCATATCTTTCGGATGTTGGTTTGGGTTATTTGACGCTCGACCGTTTGTCATCGACACTTTCGGGTGGCGAGAGTCAGCGTATCAACCTCTCCACGTCGCTCGGTAGTAGCCTTGTTGGTTCGCTTTATATCTTGGATGAGCCGAGCATCGGTCTGCATCCGCGCGATACGCATCGTCTGATTAAGACCCTCAAACAGCTCAGGGATTTGGGTAATACGGTCATCGTGGTGGAGCACGAGGAGGAGATAATCCGAGCCGCCGACCATATTGTCGATGTAGGTCCACGAGCAGGTGAGATGGGTGGAGAGATAGTCTATAATGGTGCATACGAGGGGCTAGCCGAGGTTGAGGGTAGTCTGACTGCCGACTATCTGAGTCATCGCAGGGTGATTGAAAGACCTGCTGCGGCCAGAGGGTGGAGTAACTCGATTGTGATAAAGAATGCCCGAGAGCACAACTTGAAAAATATTGATGTGAGAATCCCTCTGGGTGTGATGACCTGCATCACGGGCGTGAGTGGTAGTGGAAAGAGTTCGCTGGCAAAGGGAATCTTGTATCCAGCCCTGCGTCGTGAGTTGGCCGATACAGGTATGAAACCTGGCGATTTCGGCTCTTTGGAGGGTGATGTGAGCCTGATTGGAGCAGTGGAGATGGTGGACCAGAATCCAATTGGTAAATCGTCGCGCTCGAATCCCGTGACCTACCTGAAAGCCTATGACGAGATAAGAAAACTATTTGCCGATCAGCCTCAGGCGGTACATACAGGCCTGACGGCGGCATCGTTCTCGTTCAATGTGGCTGGTGGCCGATGTGAGGAGTGCCAGGGCGAGGGTACCATCAAGGTGAGTATGCAGTTTATGGCCGATGTGGAACTTGTTTGCGAGGCGTGTCACGGTAAGCGCTTCAAGGATGAGATTTTGGAGATAAAATATCGCGGCAAGAATATCTACGATGTGTTGGAGATGAGTGTGGATGAGGCTATTGACTTCTTTAAGGAGGAGTGCAGCAACTCTACTTGTCGTCGCATTGTGGAGCGCCTGCAACCGTTGCAGGATGTGGGATTGGGATACATTCGTTTGGGTCAGTCGTCATCGACACTCTCGGGTGGCGAGAGCCAGCGCGTGAAGTTGGCGTCGTTCCTGGCTAAGGATAGCGACTTGAGACCAATAATGTTTATCTTTGATGAGCCTACAACAGGATTACATTTTCACGATATCAACCGCCTGCTTAGAGCGTTTAATGCGCTGATAGCCAATGGTCATACGATAGTCATTGTCGAGCATAATATGGATGTGGTGAAGTGTGCCGACTGGGTTATCGACTTGGGCCCTGAGGGTGGTGATGATGGCGGCGAGATAGTCTTTGAGGGTACACCTCAGGAGTTGGAGCAGTGTGCAAAGGGCTACACAGGCCGTTTCCTCAAAGAGCATAACAAAGCATAGTGAAAATGCTTACTTAAAGAGAGAATGAAGGAATTTGAAACATATACTCTTCCGAATGGTATAAAGGGCATACATCGCCGTGTGAAGTCGAGCATTGCTCACTGCGCATTGGTGGTGAATGCGGGTACGCGTGACGAGTTGAAGAACGAGTATGGTTTGGCGCACTTTGCCGAGCACGCCATCTTCAAGGGTACAACCCATCGCAAGGCCTATCAGGTGAATTGTCGTTTGGAGAACTTGGGAGGTGAGCTAAATGCCTACACCACCAAGGAGGATACTACAATCCACGCCACGACACTCAAAGCCGACTTCAAGAAGGCGGCCGAGTTGATAGCCGATGTGGCATTTCACTCCACCTTCCCCGAAAAGGAGTTGCAGAAGGAGCGTGAGGTGATTGTTGATGAGATTAACACATATAAGGACTCGCCTGCCGAGATGATATTCGACACATTCGAGGATATGATTTTTGCGGGTTCGGAGTTGGGACACAATATTCTCGGTACGAAGGCGGCGCTGATGCATCACGATGGCGATGCCATACGTCGCTTTATTCAGCGTACTCATACAACCGATCAGATGGTCTTTTCCTCAATCGGTAATCTATCGCTTAGGAGCGTGCAGAGTGTGGCCGAGCGATACTTTGGCGACAAGGTGGCTTCGACGCGAGAGTTTAAGCGTTCAGCTCCTGTGATGGTTGAGCCGTTTGAAAAAGTTGTCACCAAGCACACCCATCAGGCCCATTGTATTGTGGGCGCGAGGGCATACGATATCAATGCCAAGAAACGCTTGCCATTGGCACTGCTAATCAATATCCTGGGTGGTCCGTCGGCAAATTCGCGTTTGAATATTCTGTTGCGCGAGAAGAATGGTCTTTCCTATAACATCGAGGCAAACTACACGCCTTATAACGATTGCGGTATGGTTGCCATATATTTCTCGTCGGACCATCAGAATGTGGACTACTGTCGTGAACTCATTGATGGTGAGTTGAGAGCATTGCGCTCATCTGAGCTAACGGCACGCCGCCTGGCAATGACCAAGCGCCAGTTCTTAGCCCAGATGGCCATCTCGATGGAGAATAACGAGGGCTATATGTTGGGTGCTGGTAAGAGTTTTTTGGTGCACGACGATATTGATACATTAGAGGAGGTCTATTGCAAGGTGGCAGCTGTGACGGCAGAGCAGATAATGGAGGTTGCCGAAGAGGTCTTCTCCCATACATCGACACTTATATATCAATAGAAATATGGATTTATTAGAAAAATATATTCACGATAACTCCTCACCCGAGGAGGCTTTGCTCCACGAGTTGGATCGTCAGACCCATTTGCAGGTCATCAATCCGAGAATGATTTCGGGTCATATTCAGGGCAAGTTGTTGGAGTTATTGGTTAAGATGTTTCGCCCAAAGAGTATCTTGGAGATTGGTACTTTTACGGGCTACTCGGCATTGTGTATGGCTGCGGGACTGGACGATGATGGCGTGATTCACACCTGCGAGGTGGATGATGAGTTGGAACCTATTGCGCAGTCGTTCTTCTCTCGCTCGGAGCACGGCCACAAGATTCGTCACCACATAGGTTCTGCCTTGGAGATTGCGCCACAGATTGGCGGCCCGTTTGATTTGGTCTTTATCGATGGTGATAAACGCGAATACCCTGCATATTATAATATGTTGATGGATAAGGGCTTGGTGCGTAGCGGTTCTATTTTGTTGGCCGATAACATCCTCTGGTACGGCAAAGTGGTGCAGCCTGTGGCTCACAATGACCTCCACACCCAGGCTCTCATCGAGTTCAACCGTATGGTGGTCGAGGATGATAGGGTCGAGAGTGTGATTTTGCCACTGCGAGATGGTATTAATATCATCAGAGTGAAGTAGGATGAAACCGTTTGGTCTGACTTTTTTGGCGTTGCTGGCCTGTGTTGCGGCGCGTGCCCAGGAGATACCATCTTATTATTTCGAAAATGGTTACTTGGATGGTAAGATTGAGCAGGTGGAGGCAAAGGTCAAATCGACCAAGCGTGGGTTAGTCTTCCCGTATCTGACCGATGGCCATTGGCGAGATAATGCTAAGCAAAGTTTTCCGCTGATTAATTACATTGCGCGTCAGATTGAGATGCCGTTTGTGGTTTATGGTGGAGATAATATCTTTGCTTTTGGTAGCAAATCGTCAGCCATTGAAGAGGCAGAGTATTACCTCGGGGCGATGCGTGACTATGGCCCAATATATGGCGTCAAGGGTAATCACGATATAACCATACGCAACGGATGGCACGATGCGGGAGGCTATACGGCCACAGCTGAGGAGATTTACGATTACACCATACGCCCGATTGCTCACTTAGTTAATGGTCGTGAGGGTAAGTGCTATTATTCGTGGGATTCCAAGTGCGGAGATGTGCGATATATAGTGCTTGACTTGTTTGAAAACATAAATACATCAATAAGTTGGGGCGTAAACTATGGTTTTACGCAGGAGCAAGCCGATTGGTTGGTTAATGAGGCCTTGAATTGCAAGCGCAAGACGTTGGTGGTTTTTACTCACGCTGCCATTGATCCCAGGTTGGGTGGTGTGCAGGAGATGACCTTCCTTCACGAACTGTTTGTTGCGGTACAGAATGGCGAACGTTTTTTTTATGATAAAGGCGTAAAGATTGAGGCAGACTTCTCGCGTTGTAAAAACAAGGTGGCCTGCATCGTGAGTGGTCACGCCCATCGGGATGACTCTAATTTTGAGCGTGGAGTGTTGTCAATTAGCACCATTTGCGATGCGTGGTATAATGATGACCCCAAGTTGCGCCATCTGCCACGCCAGAAGGGTACAATCAATGAGCAAGCGTTTGATGTTATGATTATTGACACCTCACGTAAGCATATCAGTGCCATCAGAGTGGGTCAGGGCGAGAATCGCGAGTGGGACTATAAATTTTAAACTCCTTTGTAAATCGAGTTGCTAATTAGGTAACGCTGGATATACTATTATTATTAAAAAAAAGCACTTCTCTGAAAATGAGAAGTGCTTCGTTTTTATGTGTGGTAACAAATTATACCAACTTCAAGTCCTGCTTGATGGTCTCAACCTTAGCGTCGAGCTGAGCCAATACCTCGTCGTAGAGCTCTACCGATGCCAATGGCTCCTTAACGCCGAAGTAGAACTTAATCTTAGGCTCTGTACCAGATGGGCGTACCGATACGATTGTGCCGTCGGCTGTGATCCACTGCAATACGTTGCTTGAATCCTGCTCGATAGGGGTCTTCTCTCCTGTGAGTACGTTTGTCTCTTCTAATGACTTGTAGTCCAGAATCTTAACAACCTGTGAGCCTGCCAAAACCTGTGGAGCATTAGTGCGGAAGTCAACCATCATCTGCTGAATCTGCCCAGCACCCTCCTTGCCCTTGCGAACAACAGATACCAACGACTCGCGGAAGAAGCCATACTTCACATACAACTGCTGCAACCACTCATAGAGTGTCAGACCCATTGTATCCTTAGCCCACGCAGCAGCCTCAGCAGCCAATGCACAAGCCGATACAGCGTCCTTGTCGCGTACATAGTCGCCAGCCAAGTAGCCGAAGCTCTCCTCGCCACCGCCGATGTACTTTGCTACGCCCTCGTTCTCGCGGATAATCTTTGCGATATACTTAAAGCCTGTCAAGCAGTCGTAGCACTTAACACCGAAGTGCTCTGCTACGGCGTTAGCCATCTGTGATGTCACGATAGTCTTAACAGCATACTGGTTGCCGTCCAACTTGCCGAGCTCTGCCCAACGAGTGAGCTGGTAGCTGAGCAAGAGAGCCAATGTTTGGTTACCGTTGAGCAATACATAATCGCCTGCGCCTGTACGCAAAGCTACACCCAAGCGGTCAGAGTCTGGGTCTGTTGCCAACACAAGGTCAGCACCCTCGGCCTTAGCCAAGTCAATAGCCATCGACATAGTCTTGCGCTCCTCTGGGTTTGGTGATTCAACGGTTGGGAAGTTGCCATCAACAACCGACTGCTCTGGTACCATAATAACATTAGTGAAGCCAAAGTTCTTCAATGACTCTGGAACCAAACGTACGCCAGAACCGTGGAGTGGAGTATAGACAATCTTCATATCGTGGTACTTCTCAACACACTCTGGTGAGAGTTGCACATCCTGCTTGATGCGATTGAGGTAGATCTGGTCGAACTCCTCGCCGAGGATGGTGATGTTCTCAGGGTTAAGACCCTTCAATACCTGAGCGTTTGAAGTAATCTTTGCCACCTCGTCAATGATGTTCACATCGTGTGGAGAGGTAACCTGAGCACCGTCGGTCCAATAAGCCTTGTAGCCGTTGTATTCCTTGGGGTTGTGAGATGCAGTGATAACCACACCTGAGTGCAAGCCCAACTCGCGGATTGCGAAGCTCATCTCGGGTGTTGGACGCAACGCGTCAAAGAGGTAAACCTGGAAGTCGTTTGAGGCGAAAATGTCGGCTACGTGCTCAGCGAAAAGACGTGAATTGTTGCGGCTGTCGTGAGCCACTGCAACCTTTACCTGCTCGCCCTCGAAGTTCTTTTTCAAGTAGTTAGCCAAGCCCTGAGTAGCAGTACCCACTGTATATACGTTCATACGGTTGGTACCCACGCCCATAATGCCGCGCAAACCACCTGTACCGAACTCCAAATCCTTGTAAAAGCTTTCTGTGAGCTCCTTTATATTGTTGTCAATCAGTTCCTTAACCTGGTCCTTTGTTGCCTGATCGTAATCGCCTTCAAGCCACGTCTGAGCTTTGGCTAAAACGCTCTGGTCCAATTCATTTGCCATAAACTATAAGTTTTAACTATTGTTAATAATGCTTTTAATATCAATTTTTGATAGGCAAAATTAGTGTTTTTTTTTCAATTATTCAATATCAGCCAGTTAAAAAATGAGAAGAAAAAAAGCCTTGATTTTCCATATACAAAAAAATAAAACAAACAAGTCAAATTGAAATTTATTTTAACAAATTTATTCACATCTTTGCAGTGTCAAAGAACAACAATCCGAGACAGATTGAGCTTATGTAAACTGCTTTGTGACTTGTTAGCTGCGGTCGCTTTAATGTAAATTGTTGAAACACAATCATTATAGTGCTGGGGCTGATGGAAATGGGGCGGTCGGGGCGTAACTCGCACCAAAGATAAGCAAATTTTTTGTTAATAACAGCTGAATTTTAGGACGACGATGGCAAACGCATATACAAATAATGAAGTGTGGCAGGGATGTTTGAGCCGTATCAAGGAGCAGACCTCTCAGGAGGAGTTTTTGAGATGGTTCGAGCCTATTAAGCCACTCTCTTTTGATGGAACTAACCTTAGATTGAAGGTGCCAAATGCAAATTGCGTGACCCATATCGAGGAGAACTATATGAAGATTTTTGCGCAGGCCATTATGCAAATGTATGGTCGCCAGACTCGTCTTCAATTTGCTGTTGCAAATAGCGAGGAGCGTACTCCTGTATCGGCTACGGCTGATATGACAGCTATCTCTCATCACATTGCTCAGACCGATACTGCCAATATCGCTAATCCTTTTGCTTTCCCAGGCATCAAGCGTTTGCGTATTGATCCACAGCTCAATGCTAAGTACACATTCTCGACTCACGTCGAGGGTGAGTGTAACCGTTTGGCTCGTTCGGCAGGTATGACTGTGGCTTTGACTCCTGGTTCGTCACCATTCAACCCCTTATATATATATGGTAGCTCGGGTCTTGGTAAGACACACGTCGTACAGGCTATCGGTCACGAGGTGCGTGAGCGTCATCCTGAGTTGCAGGTGTTGTATGTGTCGACTAACAAGTTCCAGGCGCAGTTCCAGACAGCCTACAAGAATGGCGAGATTAACGATTTCATTCGTTTCTACCAGATGGTTGATGTGTTGATTATTGATGATATTCAGGAGCTTACTGGTAAGACTGGTACTCAGAATGCGTTCTTTAACATCTTCAACCACTTGCAGTTGGCTGGTAAGCAGATTATCCTTACATCAGATAAACCACCTGTGGAGTTGAAGGATATCGAGCAGCGACTTTTGACTCGTTTTAAGTGGGGCTTATCGGCTCATATCGATACTCCTGACCACGCAACAAAGTTGAAGATTATTCGCTCGAAGGCTGAAATGATGGGTGTACCATTGACTGATGATGTGGTAAGCTACTTGGCTGATAATATTTCGGCGAATATTCGTGAGATTGAGGGTGCTTTGCTCTCTTTGAAGGCAAATTCAACATATCTCAACCGTCGAATCTCGACAACGTTGGCTAAGGAGGTTTTGAAGGCTTATGTTCACGTTTCACAGAAGGAGATTTCGGTAAACCGCATTACTGAGATTGTGTGTGAGTATTTTGATATCGACGAGAAGGATTTTAACTCAACCAAGCGTACGCGCGAGGTGGCTCAGGCTCGCCAGGTGGCGATGTATATCGCAAAGCAGCATACAAAGTTGCCTTTGGCTGCGATTGGTTCGGCTATCGGTGGTCGTAATCACGCTACGGTGTTGCACTCGTGCAAGAATGTGGCTAATTTGATGGATACCGATAAGGTCTTCAAGGGTCAGATTGAGGAGATCGAGAAGATGATTGCCAAGGGTTAAGATATTTTTGGATTAAATCATATAAAAGGGTGTGCTGCCAACTGAGTAGTATCACCCTTTTTGTTTATATTTACTGTGTAGAAAAGTATTAACCATTAAACCATCAGTAAAATGGATCAGCCTAAGATTGAGCGTATGTTGCGCCTTATGAAGTTGTTGACAGCCAACAGCTCCTATACGGTGGATGATATAGCCTCGCGTCTTGATATGTCGCGCCGCACGATTTATCGTTATATCGATACATTTCGTGAGGCTGGCTTTGTAATTAAGAAGAGTGGTGGTTGTATACGACTTGATAAGGAGTCGCCCCACTTTAAGGATATATCGCAACTTGTCCATTTTACCGAGGAGGAAGCTGTGATTTTAAAAAGAGCCATTGAGAGTATTGATGATACCAATCTACTGAAACAAAACCTCAAACGAAAACTTTATTCGGTCTATGATAATAAGATTTTGGCCGACACCATTGTGCGTGGAGCCAATGCAACAAGTGTGCATACTATTATCGAGGCTATAGAGGAGCATCGCCAGGTGGTGCTGCGGGGTTATAGCTCATCTCACGGCCGTGCGGTGCGTGATCGTATTGTGGAACCGTTTGCCTTCACCACCAACTATGTGCAGGTATGGTGTTTTGATACCGAGAGTCAGAGTTGTAAACTGTTCAAACTCTCGCGAATTTCATCTGTCGAGATTCTTGATGAGCCGTGGCAATGGGAGAATCTTCACGAGAAGGGATTTATCGATGTGTTCCGTATGAATGGCAAGGAGCGCCATCGTATATGCTTGCAGCTCGGTATTCTCTCTCGCAACCTGCTTGTTGAGGAGTATCCTTTGGCTGAGCAGTATCTCTCCACTACAGATGATGGACGGTGGCTGCTCACAACCGAGGTGGCGAACTATGCTGGTGTAGCTCGTTTTGTGGTGGGCTTGATGGACGATATTCAGATTATCAACACCCCCGAATTGGAGCAATATATGGCCACCTATGTAGAAAAATTCTGGCCACAAGTCTGCAGAAAGTGAAAAAATCACACATTTTTTTCGAAATAAGTTGCGCTGTGTCATAACTTGACACAGCGTCTTTGTTATTTTGTATCGTAAAACCTAAACAACGATGCTTATGCTATTCTTTATTTTATGTGTAATAGGTATTTCAGCCGAGGTGCTATCGATGCTCTTTGGCGGGAGACGATAAACAGTAACAAATTAACAACTTAAAAAATATTCAACTATGGGAATTGCTTATCAAATCAGATGTCGCCACTGCGGCGCGGAGTTCAATTACAGCCAGGATCAGTCGATGGGAATGTTGCCACGATGTGTGGGTTGTGAGAGTTTTGTTGAGACTGAGGTGCCAATTCGCTGTCCGGCTTGTTATAAGCGACTCAACGCAACGCAAGAGGAGTTTAACGAGCAGGTGCAGACTGTGATGATGTGGGATTAGTCTTTTTTTGAGTGGACTATAAAACGTTAAGGAGCTAAATTTGATAAACTATATAAGTTTGAGGAGATGTTTGGTATTTTGGTGTTTATCGCAATGGTTGCTAATGTGATCCTTTATATGATGGGTATGAATAAGAAGTGGTAGGGAAAATTGATATGCCAAGCATAAAAAAGAGGGTTATTTATGTGGAATTTCAAGAAAAATTCTTAACTTTGGATAATTGTTCACCGTTAAAAGCGAAGTTATGGTAGAATTGAAGCCAGGCGATATGGCCCCCGATTTTTCCTTGCCTACTCAAAATGGCGAGATTTTATCGCTCTCAGATTTGAAGGGTAGTAAGGTTGTACTCTATTTCTATCCCAAGGATAACACCTCGGGATGTACGTTGGAGGCCAAAAGTTTACGCGATGGACGCGCCGAACTCGCCCAGAGAGGTTTTTGCATTGTGGGAGTGAGTCCCGATAGCGTCCGTTCTCACCAGAACTTTTGCTCGAAGCACGAACTTGACTTTACACTGCTCTCCGACGGAGAGAAATTGATGTGTGAGGCTTATGGCGTGTGGGTCGAGAAGTCGATGTACGGTAGGAAATATATGGGTGTTGCTCGTACAACATTCCTTTTGGACGAGGAGGGAGTGATAACTCATATTTTTGATAAGGTAAAGACGGCAGAGCATTACCGTCAGATTATTAATGAATTAAATAAAAAGTAAAAACAATATGGCAGAAAAAGTACAGGTAAATCCCGATAAGCTCAAAGTATTGAGCGCGGTGATGGATAAGATAGAAAAGGATTTCGGTAAAGGTTCGATTATGCGTATGAGTAGCGAGAACGTGACCGATGTTCCAGTTATCCCAACAGGTTCTATCACGCTTGACGTGGCGTTGGGCGTGGGTGGTTACCCAAAGGGTCGTGTGATTGAGATTTTTGGTCCGGAGTCATCAGGTAAGACTACATTGGCTATTCACGCCATTGCCGAGGCTCAGAAGGCGGGCGGTATCGCAGCCTTCATTGATGCCGAGCACGCATTTGACTCGTTCTATGCTCAGAAGTTGGGCGTAGATGTGGATAATCTCTTGATTTCGCAGCCCGACAATGGTGAGCAGGCGTTGGAGATTGCCGATTCGCTCATCCGTTCGAGTGCCATCGACATCATCGTCATCGACTCAGTGGCAGCCTTGACACCTAAGGCCGAGATTGAGGGCGAGATGGGTGACTCAAAGATGGGTTTGCAGGCCCGTTTGATGTCGCAGGCGTTGCGTAAACTTACAGCCAGCATCTCAAAGACTAAGACTGTATGTATCTTCATTAACCAGTTGCGTGATAAGATCGGTGTTGTGTATGGCAATCCTGAGACTACTACGGGTGGTAACGCCTTGAAATTCTATTCGAGTGTGCGTATCGACATCCGTCGTGCGTCTGTTATCAAAGATGGCGAGGAGCAGCTCGGTACTCGTACCAAGGTGAAGGTTGTGAAGAATAAGGTGGCTCCACCATTCAAGCGCGCCGAATTTGATATTATGTTCGGCGAGGGTATATCAAAGATTGGCGAGATAGTTGATTTGGGCGTAGATTATGGCATTATTCGCAAGTCTGGCTCGTGGTTCTCGTATGGCGAGCAGAAGATTGGTCAGGGTCGTGACTCTGTGAAGGAACTTTTGACTACAAATAGCGAGTTGTGTGCAGAGGTGGAAGCTAAACTAAGGGAAGCAATGACTCAGAAAAAATAGAGCTTATGAATTACACTGCGGAGGATGAGGTTCTCATTGAGAGCAAATGGCAGGAATTGAAATCTTCGTGTGAGAAGATCTGCAAAAGCGAAGAGGATTGGAACTTAATTAAAAGAGCATATTTCCTCGCAAAAGAGGCACATCAGGGGGTAAGGCGCCGTTCAGGAGAGCCTTACTTCCTGCATCCTATTGCAGTTGCCCAGATTGTTGTCGATGAGATCGGCCTGGGTGCGAAATCTGTGGCAGCAGCCCTGCTTCACGATGTTGTGGAGGATACCGAATATACGGTAGAGGATATGGAGCATATCTTTGGTAAGAAAATCGCTACTATGGTCGATGGCCTCACCAAGATGTCGGGAGTGTTCAATGCCGATACATCGCGCCAGGCGGAGTATTTCCGCAAGGTGTTGCTTACCCTCTCGGATGATGTTCGTGTTATCCTCATTAAGATTGCCGACCGTTTGCATAATATGCGAACGCTTGGCGCTATGCCTCAGAATAAGCAGATTAAGATTACGGGCGAGACACTGTATCTCTTTGCTCCGTTGGCTTATCGTCTGGGTCTTTACGCCATTAAGACCGAGTTCGAGGATTTGTGTATGAAATACCGCTTCCCCAAGGAGTATGAGGAGATTTCGCGTCAGATTAACGAGACGTCGGCAGCTCGCGAGGAGTACATTCGCAAGTTCAACGCACCTATCATCGAGGCATTGGATAAGAACGGTATTCAATATGAAATATCTGGTCGTATCAAAAGTGTATATTCCATTTGGACTAAGATGCTGCGCAAGCAGATTCCATTCTCGGAAATTTACGACCTTTTTGCAATTCGCATAGTCTTCCAGCCATTATCGTTCCCATCGGAAAAGACTCAGTGCTGGCAGGTATATTCATCAATTACTGACATATACACCCCTAAACCTGATCGTTTGCGCGATTGGATTAGTATGCCTAAGGCAAATGGCTACGAGGCTCTGCACTCTACGGTGATGGGCCCCGATGGTATTTGGGTGGAGGTGCAGATTCGTACTCAGCGTATGGAGGATATTGCCGAGCGCGGTTTTGCAGCGCATTGGAAGTATAAGCACGCTACAATCTCTCACGATGAGGATGAGTTCGATAAGTGGTTGAAGATGATTCGTACTGCTTTAGATAGCCCTACGGAGAATGCCGTGGACTTCTTGGATAACTTCAAGTTGTCACTCTATACCTCTGAGATTACGGTGTTTACACCAAGAGGTGAGGCTCGTAAGTTGCCTTATGGTGCTACGGCGATTGATTTTGCCTACGAGATTCATAATAAGATTGGCAATAATGCCATTGGTGCCAAGATTAACCACAAGATTATGCCTGTCACAACAACTCTTAATAGCGGTGATCAGGTGGAGATTATCACAGCCGAGTCGGCTAAGCCAAAGGCTGAGTGGTTGAATCAGGCGTACACAGCCAAGGCTAAGCGTGCGATTAAGAACTTTATGAAGCGTGAGCAGGAGCATAACTACCAGCGTGGTATGGATATGCTCGAAGAGGCTCTTGCTAAGTTGAATATCACGCCTAATAATCGTGTGATTCGCAAGTTGCTGACTGCCTACGAGAGTAACAACAAAGAGGAGCTATATACCAAGATTGGAGCTGGCATTGTATCGCTCGATAATTTGGAGAAGATCGTCAAGACAAACTCTCAGAATAAGATTCTCAAATTCTGGAAGCTCTTTGTGCAGGATGACGATGACGAGGATGATGAGGTGCATACACCAGATCATCGTACCAGCAGCCCAACTGATGGCGCAGAGGTTATCGTGGCTGAGTGTTGTCACCCATTGCCCGGAGATAGTGTTGTGGGATTCAGAGATCCTATTACCCACAAGATTACTGCTCACAAGGCAACGTGTGATGAGCTCAATCGTTTGGCCTCTCAGCACGGCGAGTGTATCGTTAAGGAGGCCATTCAGTGGTCGCAGTTCAAGATTCAATCATCGCTCGCTACGGTTGAGATCGTAGGTATCGATCGTATGGGTGTGTTGGTGGATTTGGCTAATGTCGTGACCAATGATTTTAGCATCAATATGCGCCAGGTAAATATCCAATCTCACGATGGTATATTCGAGGGTACGTTAAGCCTCTATGTGCGTGATGCCGAGAGTTTGAATGCTCTGTTGGAGCGTCTGCGCCGTATTAAGGGTATGGATAGTGTGAAACGCGTAAATAACCGCTAAAATGAGTTATTGGATTGTCGTCGCATTTATTATCTTAGCGAGCATATTGAGATCATCTTCTGGTAAGGGCGCTAAAAGTGCGCCACAAAAGGGTGGCGGCTCAGGTATGGATGCTGAGGAGCGTCAGGAGATAGAGCGCCGCATTCGTGAGATTTTGGGGCCACAACCAGGCGCTGGTAGGGTAGCGACGTCACCATCATCGCCAACAGCGAGTACGGCTTCAAATAAGTCAGTTGCGGATAGAATGCAGAATAGCAGGCGTAATATTGATACGCGCCAGCAATCTTCTAAGCAGAGAAGAGAGTTGGAGCGAAAATCAGCGAAAACTAAGAAGTCGGCTATTCTTGATGGTGACTTGACCAATCAGAATGTAGATTTTAATTCTGAGTCGATAATGTCTGATTTTTCCATTGAGAAGGCTGTGATCTATTCTGAAATTCTTGAACCAAAATTCAAGCAGTATTAATGATAAATCAAATACCAAAAAATATGGCAACAATATTTTCAAAGATTATAGCGGGGGAGAACCCCAGCTACAAGGTGGCGGAAGATGAGAATTATTACGCCTTTCTTGACATCAATCCATTGGCAAAATGTCACACTTTGGTGGTGCCCAAAGTAGAGGTGGACTACCTCTTTGACCTCGATGATGAGGTGCTCGCTGGGATGGTAAAATTCGCCAAAAGGGTAGCGCACAAAATTAAGGAGCAAACAGGTTGCAAAAAGGTGGCGATGATTGTTCTGGGGCTTGAAGTAGCTCACGCGCACATCCATTTGATTCCAATGAACGAGGAAAAAGATGTCGATTTTAAGCGAGAGAAGCTTAAATTAACGCCAGATGAGTTTTCTGAAATAGCAGCTTCAATAGCACTATAATAGGTACGATTACAAAGTTGTAATTGCTTGATAAGTAGCAGGGTAGTCCGTCAAAAATTACCCTGCTACTTATTTTATTTAACATAATCTAACGCTTTATACTATTTATCCTTCTTTTATTCGACAATTAATCTGATACATCTTTATTTTATTTATTTTTTCGACAAAGTAGTGGGGTGGCTTACAAATGTAACCAGCGCCACAAATGTTAAAGTAGTAAAATATTACAGATGTGACCACGATTTTTCAACACTCATCTGTTAAAATATCACAAATGTAATCATAGCTAAAACTTGCGCAATTGCCTCAAATTGGGCTCGTTTCGCAAAGTTCAAATATTAAATTAAGCGCTATTAACACTCTGAAAACCATAAAGATACACAAAGTAACTAAACTAAAACATTCATTATATGGTTATATTTGGGTTATTTGGATGAAATTTGCTCTATTATCACGGATTGTACGCGTTAAATGTTGAATACTCAGTGTGATATGGCGTATAATCTATTACATTACATTATGTGTTATCGGGTAGCTGTATTTTACGATAATTCGGATTCTACAAATGTAAACATTGTTGATAACATCTTTGAATTTACATTTGTGAGGTTTTCTTGCTTACAAAAGAAAAATGTTATATATTTGTGAAAAATTCTGAATATGCGAGAAAAATTGGTAAAATTGATGAAAGAAGAGAAGCTGACAGCGAGTCGGCTTGCAGAGTTGCTTGGTGTACGCTCCTCAGGAATTTCTCATATTATCTCGGAACGAAATAAACCGAGCTTCGATTTGTTGCAAAAGATTCTGCGCAGATTCCCCAATATAAATCCTGATTGGTTGCTTTTGGATAGCGATCAGATGTATCGCGACCAAAATGTTCGCTCTAATAGTGACGTTAATGAGGCTACGCAGGCCAATGTTTTGGATTTAGCTGAATCAACGGCTGCTAACGATGATTCAGATCTCCCACTGCGAGAAGAACAAAGAAAGGTGTCTCCTTGTCTAAACTCTGAGATGTTCGCGCGCGGCGTGAAGCGAGTTATTCTACTTTACGATGATAATACTTTCGAAAGTTACGATGTAAGGTAATGCATTAACTGCCCGATTAGATTTTGTGTTGAATTTGCAGAATCGGGACAAAATGTTGTATTTGGGAAATTTTCAGATAGCCAAATAAATGAGATTCCCTTCCCTGATATTCCGCTGTATTAATATTATCAGCTTGAAATTAGGGCGGTAATTTTTAAGGAAATAAAATTAGAGCAAAAGCAATTTAACATAATGAAAATATTATTCATACTTTTGTGTACTATGATTGTTCAAGTTTAACCGTTTAAGTTTAATTTTATTATGGCACACAAAAGAAATTTCAATTTTCAACCACGTATTTCCGACGTGCAGGCGTTTCCGAAAAGAAGTGATGCTCCCGTTTACAAAGGTGAAATCGTACTATCAACCGACTTCCTGCAAAACTCCAAAACGCAGATGTTTAACGACAACCTCAACAAGATTGTGGCCAACTTCCCCGACCACACATTTATCCACTTTGAAATGGAGGGTGAGGAGCCCCACAAATTGGTCTATTCTGTTACTAACACTCTCTATGCTCTCAACCGTTCACGACCTTTGCGACGTGCGAAGGTTTCGGGTATTCGTGCGTGTTGTTTGAACCACTTGCATAGAAATTGGAAATATATCTGTGACCTCGGCTTTACCTCCTTTTTCGGTGCCTCTGTTGTTGCTTCGGGTCTGTTGCAGTACTTCACCCCAAAAGATTGTGAGGTTATCTTTAAGGGTTCTAAACGTGTTTCCGGCAATCGTCGTGCAGTTCTTCACGGCCTACACGTTGATTATTCCACACGCTTTTACGCTGAAACGGGGCTGTCTAAAAACACCGTTCACCTCCTCAATGTTTCCGAAGATACTATGGGCATTGGCTTGCCTACTTTGGTGTGGAGGGTATCTTCCGAGCGTATGGACTTATTAGATTTGGTTTTTTCTATCGTTGAGGTGTTCGGGTTTGAGGTCGAGGAGATACGCTTCAAGAAATGGCGCACTTCTATGGTTATATCCAGAGATAACATTTTCAACCCCGACAAGTATGTGGAGCGACCCTTTGATAAGGCTTTATTAGGCTTTCGTTTCCGTCGTTTCTCTACGTTCGGACGTTTCCACAATGATAGCGAATATATGGTTTATTAACGACTTATTTACTGACTTATGAACATTACAAATAAATCTTTACCTTTGACCGTTCGTGACCTTTGGGAGTTTGCAAAGGCTAATAATTTAGAAGACGCACGGATTCGTATTTGCGATGGTATGGCGGTAAGTTACTTTCCTAACCGTTCATCCATTGCCGTGTCACCTCAACGGGTAATTATTGACGTTTCCGACCTTGACCCCGTAGAATGGGATGAACTTTCAGCCGTTGACCAACGAATACGATACCCATTTTTACCGTTGTAATAAATTTTTTAACCTCAACCGTTGCAAAGTTAAATTTTTGAATTACCTTTGTGTGGTTGTGGTCCATATATTTAGACTCTTTCGGATATTAATCAGTTGCGTAAAAGGTAAGCCCGAGCTCTTTGTTGTGGCTCGGGCTTCCTTTTCCGAGTCTATCACGCCCCTCTTGCTCGTCTTCTTTCCGTGGCGACGGCGGGGCGTTTTTTCTTAGGTTGCCGTCGCTATTCACGGCGACGAGCAAGAGCCCCGTGACCCCACCCAATAAGGTGCGACGGGTCGCGCGTCACATCGGTGGCGCGTCTTCGCGCGCAAGGGTATAACAAGAGGGCAAGCCCCGCCTTGCGGG
>JAZKYX010000002.1:0-8413 GCA_045612405.1 Alistipes sp. | reverse complement strand
ACTCTTGTAGTGTCCTTTTATAGCCTCCATTCGGGGGCTATTTTTGTTGCAAAGAATTGCAACAATGTCAGTCAAGGAACGCTTCGTAAGAGAGATATTACAGGACGAGGGTCGCCGTCTGTTGCGTAATCAGTCGTTGGCGTTGGAGCGTAAACTACAAGTGCGCTCTGGTCGATTGATGGGTACGCGCAGAATTGGTGTCGAGGGTGGCGATGTGTACGATGGCCGCCTATCTTTTACCCATACTGCTTATGAGCGTTTTCTTGATATGCGCCGCCTGCGTATTGGCTCAAAAGATGTGTATCGTAACCGTAAAATCCACAATCGTTTTGTGTTTGGGCATTACTCGTCTATCGCTGGCCGCCTGATGCACGACCTTACTGATGATGTTGTTGCACGAATCCGTGAACAAATAAAATCAGAAAATAATGGCTAAAACAGTTAGGGACGAAGATTTGCGCTTAAATATTATCATCAATGGTGATAATGGGCGCAAGGAGATTGGTGAGTTGGAGCGTAAAATCCACGACACCAATGCCAAGTTGGAGCAGCTTTACGACAAGCGCAAGAAGTTGGAGCAACAGGGCAAGCAGGATACCGTTGCATATAAGAACCTCCAATCGCAGATAGGACGATACAACAAGACTCTCGAAAACAATCGCGAGCGTCTTGCCTCGTTACAACGCCAGCAGTCGGTGAATACTATGACGCTTCAGGAGTTGCGAAAGCACATCAATCGTGTGCAGATTGAACTTAATAAAACAGACCCGAAGTCGGAGCGTTGGAAGCAGCTTAATGCAGAACTCAAACAGTCGAAGGCTCGTATGGTTGAGTTGTCTGCACAGTCGAAGGCCACCAATGGCGTTGTGTGCAATCTTGCCGAGCGTCTCAATCGTTACATCGGACTTATCACAGCAGGGTTTGCCACTGCTGCATTCTTTGTAAAGAGCGTAAATCGTGCGCGCGATGCGTTTAATCAGTATGATGAAGCAGTCACTGATGCAAGTAAGACTACCAACCTCACCAAAGGAGAAGTGGAGCAGCTCTCGCAGTCACTCAAAAAACTCGACACACGCACCTCGCAGAATCAGTTACTTGGCTTGGTCGAGATAGCGGGTAAGTTGGGTATCAAGGGTAAGGATAACATCGAGGGCTTCGTTCGTTCGGCGGATAAAATCAATGTCGCGCTGTCGAAGGACTTGGGCGACAATGCCGAGGACGCATTGAAAGAGATTGGTAAGCTCGTCGATATCTTCAAACTTGAATCTCAATATGGCATCGAGACCTCGATGTTGAAAGTCGGCTCGGCTATTAACTCGCTCGGTATGTCATCGACAGCCAGCGAGGGTTATATCGTGGAGTTCTCGAAGCGTTTGGCGGGTATTGCGCCGAATGCCAACATCTCTATACAGAGTGTCCTCGGTATGGCGGCCACGCTCGATTCGTTGGGTCAGATGAGTGAAACATCTACTACGGCCATCAGTCAGGCTATCGTGAAAATGTTTAGCGATACGGCCTCTTTTGCAAAGGTGGCCAAGATGGAGTTGAGCGACTTCAAGAAGTTGCTCAATGAGGATACCAACGAGGCGTTTATCCGCGTGTTGGAGGGTATGAGTGGCAGTGATATGGCCGAGGCATCGGCAGCTTTGGAGTCACTCAATTTGCGTGGTACTCGCGCCGAGCAAATTTTGGGTACACTGGCCAAAAATACCGACAAGTTGCGTGAGCAGCAGGCATTATCAAATAAGTCTTTTGCGGAGGGTAACTCTGTGATGGAGGAGTTTGATAGAAAAAATACATCTGCTACGGCTCAGATGGAGAAAGCAAAGAAGGCCATCACCGAGAAGGCTGTTGTTTTGGGTAGTAAATTGGCTCCAATGCTGACCACCTCGTTGTCTCTTACAACTCATTCTATAAAGTTAATGTTAGAAGTTGTCGAGGTCGCTACAAAGTATCGTTTAGTAATCCTTGCTCTGTCAGCTGCATATGCCGCTAATATTGCTATGAAGAAGGCTGATATTTTGTGGGATAAAGCCAAAAACCTTTGGACGACAATGAATAGTAAGGCCATAGCGATAGAAACCCTCACGGTGAAGGAGGCTACTGTTGCAGAGTATGCTTGGGCCGTAGCCAAAGCCGTACTTACGGGCAATATAAAACTCGCTACGGTAGCTATTAAGGGTATGTGGGCCGCTATGGGCCCTATTGGTTGGGTTACAGGTGCTATCGCTACTCTTGGCACTGTCACTGCATTTTTGGTTACTCGTTATCGTGAGGCCAATAAAGCCAAGCGCGAACTATCCTCCGCGATGAAGACTGCGGCAACGGAGGCGGCAAAGGAGAAGTCAGAACTCGACAAACTTATTGGTAAGTTGTCTGCCTGCAAGGAGGGTACGCAAGAGTATGCCGACACCCAGCAGGAGATTATCGATAAGTTTGGTAAGTATGATAGCACCCTAACCAAAGAGGGTGTATCGGTCGATACTCTTCGAGACAAGTACGACGAGTTGTCGGCGGCCATTATGCAGAGCGCAAAGAACCGTCAGTACAAGACCTTCATTGAGAATCAGCAGAAGTCTTTCGATGAACAGTTTGGGGAGATATCTGATAAGTTGTGGGAACACCTCTCGGATAAGTATTACACCGAGAAGGCCTCTAAATACTATAATCAGATTATGGACGCTTTTATGCGTGGCAGCTCTCTCGACCCGTGGCTTACTACGGGAAGTTTTAAGGCGCGCAGACTCGTGAAAGAGTTGGAGAATTTGCGTGTGTCTCAAAATAAGATTCAGGCTGATGCCCGGGCACGCTTTGGTATTAAGGCCGAGCCTACCCCTGCAACCCCGACAAAGATAGCGAGTGGGGTCGATGAGAACAACAATGGTGATGACCCTTATAATGGTAGTGGCTCTACCGATGACAATAAGTGGTCGCTGGATAAAGATGAGGAGTATCTCCAACAGCGTTTAGCGCTCAAAAATAAATATCTGAATGGCGAGTACGCAAGTGAACAGGCTTATGAAGATGCGCTGCTCGCCCTCGAAATAAAGTTTTTGCAGGAGCGTTTAGCCCAGAATAAAGAAAAGGGCGCAGAGCGTCTTGCTCTTCAAGAACAACTTACCGAGAAACAGATAACGCAGAAGGAGAAGCAGGTTAAGAATGAGGAGGAAGCCGAAAAGCAGCGCGTTAAGAATGAGGAGGAAGTAAATAAGATTATAGCAGAACTCTCTACTGACCGCATTGAGAAGGAGAATGCAGATTACGAAAGGCGTAAGAGTAAACTCACGGGCAATACGAAGGCTCTTGAAGCCCTCGAAAAGGCTCACGCGGCACGTCTTGCAAAGATTTATCTTGAAGAGGCAGAGGCTCAGCGTGAAACAGATGAGGCTAAATACAAATCACGCCGCAGGTCTATCATAGAGAGAAATCGTCAGGAAACTGCGTTATTTACAGGCTCCCAGCGTGAGCGTAAGGAGATGACCAAACGCCATTATCAAGAACTTAATGCGCTTGATAAGGAGTATTTAGAGGGTATGCTCAATCAGTTGCGTGAATTGGTGAAGAACCATACTATTACGCAGGAGGGCATTGCAATACCTATCGATATATCTGATAAAGACCTTGCAGAACTCTATCGACAAATCGAGGAGTTGGAGCAGAAGTTGGCCGAGTTGGGTGTAACCAGCGATGCCACAGATGCTACATCAACCGTGCGTGGCCGTTCATTCTTGGGCTTGGGTAAATCTGAATGGGAAGATTTATTTAAGGGTAATATTGAGTCTTTTGAGGGTTGGGCATCTGCCATTGGCACGCTCACGGAGAATATCGGTAACGAGGTTATGAGCGTGTGGGGTAACATCGATAAGGCGATGACGGCATCGGAGAACCGACAACTTAAACTCTACCAGAAGAACAACGAGAAGAAAAAGAAATCATTTGAAGACCGCTTAAATGCGGGACTGATGACGCAGGCGCAGTATGATGCCGAGATGGAGGCTATGCAAGCCGCCGAAGAGGCGTATCAGGAGGAGTTGGCTCTCAAACAGGCAAAACGCCAAAAGGCGATGAATATATCGCAGGCTCTTATCAATACCGCTGTTGCTGTTACTCAGACATTCGCAGAATTTGGTTGGCCATTCGGTATTGTCCCCGCTGGTATTATGGCGGCTTTGGGTGCCGCCGAAGTAGCAACCATTGCGGCGCAACCCATTGTTGGAGCGGAGGCAGGAGGCCCTATAAATGTGACTCGCGCACAAGATGGCAAGCCGTTTAAGGCGCGTCTCAATCCCGCAAAGCGAGGCTTTATATCAACGCCAACGGTATTGGTGGGGGAGAATGGAACGGAGTATGTTATCCCCAACGAAGCACTACGCAATCCAACAATATATCCATTTATAACAGCGATGGAGGGAGCGCGCAGGAATGGTACTCTGCGAAGCATAAACTTCGATAGCATATATTCTACCCCAACCGTTTTAGGCCGAGGCAGTGGCGGATATACAGAAACCGTAACACCAATCTCGCCTATTGGAACTCCATCTTCTTCTGTTGCGGTAGAAGAACTTTTGGAGATGTTGAGTAAGCTGAATGTGATATTCTCGAAACCAATACGGGCCAATGTGGTAATGTTGGGCAAAGATGGATTGGTAGAACAACAGAAAAAATATGAAGAGTTAAAAAAGAAGGGTGAAGTATGATAGAAATAATTACCAGAGCGGGCATATCACTTGACCTTGCGCCCGATGCATTGTTTGAAGTTGAACTTGAAAATCCTATGTTGTCAGATGAACATATCCCTGTTGCATACTCAACAAGCATCTCGTTCTTGCCAACATTGAAAAATAAGCGAGTGTTTGGGTACTTACCCGCAATATTGCTTGAACCGCAAGTAAAGGAGGTGGCGGTATCTGTTCAGGTGCGAGGTATCCCGTTGTTCTTCGGCACTCTCGTGTATGACGGCATTGAGGAGGGTAATATCAATTACACTTTTTCAGGCCGCAATCTGGAGGATGATTGGAGTGGATACATACATTCGTTGTCACACCTCACAGAAAAAAAGTTTGAGTATAATGAGGAAACTCCGCTTTCTGTTCTTGCTGACTGGTGGGGATACTATATGGATATCAAGAATGGTACGGTGGAGGCTGACTTTGAGTATCCAACACTTGTTGGTTCGGCCAATATCGCAGATATTGAGCATAGAAATAATTTCGCATTGGACAAAGTTGATACGTCCGTAAAATACCGAAACTATCCGTATGCTTTTTGGACACTGTCTAACCCGGCGGTAAAGGTTGCCGATATATTATCCAAAGCGTTTACGAAAACCACAATGTCGCCGCTCATCACAAAGCGTTATGAGGCATTGGCTATACTTGGAATGTATAAAAGAGGGACTGCCGACCTTGTTTTAGATGAGAATCTGGACTTTGAATTTTGCGTGGCTGACGCCTTGCCTGAGTGTACGGTATCATCATTAGTGAAAAACATCTTAAAAATGTTTTGTGCAACTCTATATAGAGATGGCGCGAGATTTAAGATTGTGACTAACAAAGAGGTGTTGGAGGACGAAGTTGTCACAGATTGGAGCAATAAGGTCTCTGATGCATACTCTCTATCTACTCAAAGCAGGCAAGGATATACATTCCATTTCAATAATGATGACTCGGAAAACACAGGCGTAACGGAACCCTCGGAAACTATTGAGAGCGGAGGAAGTAGTATTGTAAATGTGTCAGCGTTGGCCGATGTAATTAAAGAGGCGGAGGCACATCAAGAATATATTGCTATGAGATATGCAAAAACGGGGGATATTTACAATGGCAAGAGTGTAAAAGTGTGGAATTTGCTTGCGGATAGCCCTGAATACACAATGCCGTATCTCGATATGTTATTGCATAAAATGGAAAAGTATAATACGGACGAGGGGGATAGCAACTATGATAATGCAATAGACTTTCGGCTGGTCAGATGTATGCCTACAAAGATATTGGCGCAGGGGTCAAAAGATATTTTCTACCATATGTGCCCCATTGTAGACTTCCCTGCGGCAGAAACGGGCCGAACATCTAATATATGGATAGGCACTCTTCTGCGAGGGCAACTTGTGGACAAGGGAGTAGCATTTACAAGGCCAACGGTTACCGAAGTGATGAGTGAATACATTGACAACGAGTTGTCGCTTGACCCTGCCGTGTTGTATCAAACATATCACAAGGAGTTTGCATCGTGGCTTGCTCAGGATAGGCGGATTGTGACGACAGATATATACCTTACGACACAAGATATAGCCGCCTTGCGGTTGTATCGAAAGGTGAGCATATATAGTCAGGAGTTCTTTATCAAGAAGTTGTCGCTCACATTTTCGGCAGGCAGCGACTATGTTGGAGCGAGAGGCGAGTTTATCAGTGCCACTTGGAAATAGTGTCCTTTTATAGCCTCCATTCGGGGGCTATTTTTGTGTAAAAATAGATATGCTATGAGTTGGCTTGATGATACAAAATCTATATTCTCAAAAAATATGCGAGACATTGTGGTTGCTGTGGGTAAGGTGCCCAGCGCAACCGTAGAAGTGTCCGATACTGATGGCAATGCCGCTTCATTTCTGCTTCAACCTGTGAATACTTTTATCACCCTATGCACCTCGGAGGTAATCGATAGTTTTGCCCAGCCATACCCTCCGCGTATAAACACCGCAGAAACGCAGGTGGAGACAATACACCCAATATCGTTAAAAATCTCTGTCGATGGGGTGATACACAAGAGCATCTATATTCCGACAATATGGGGTGGCGTTCCTGATGGGGTTAAAGATGAACACTATTTCCTGCAACATCATTTTCTTACTTGGAGGCCACAGATAGGATATGTAACCAAAGGCATTAAGCAACAACTATCGCTGGCCATTGCAGATACTCAAGTTGGCGTTAGCGATGTTGTTCGTAAGTATAGAAGCCTTTATGTTAAGGTGTACTTTCGTATTGCGACCCCAATAGAACTGCCGTTGGAGAAGTGCGTCTATGATAATTCAATCTATCGCATAGATTGTTCTTATCAACGAATTTTAGACCTCGTTAGGACGAAGTTATCAACCAATGACGATATCGTAGCCTATGATGTATATGGCAAGGCGGATAATAGTGAATATACCTCTATGATACCACAGCGTTTCATAGTATTGCCCTATAACTCGGCTTACGAATACTTCTTCTTCCAAAATACAATGGGAGGCTTTGATACTATCATTGCATACGGTAGTACCAAAAGCATATCATCGAGCGAGGTGAGTGCATCTGTTGTCCGCCGTCAAGAGACGGAACTCGTAAATGACTTTATGGAGAGATGGGAGACTAATACGGGCTACATAAATAGCAATGTAGAGAAAGGTTTGTGGCAAGAGTTCTTGCGCTCGACCAATAGATACATTCTCCGTCCAGATGGCACTGCGCGCCGCATTATAGTGGATGACTGCAAGGCCGAGTATACTCGCCATAAGGTCGGTAGTTTTACATTCGAGTATCATTATGCCGAACAAGACAAGGGAGCGTATTACAAACATCAAGAGACCCTAACAGAACTGTAATATGGCAAAACGAAGACAACACCATCGAGGAGACTTCTCGATGATTCATATATTTCAAAAAGATGGAGAGCAAATTACGGTTCCCCAGCATCTCCGCATAGAGTATTATACGCCATTCCGCAAAAGGCGATATGTCGTGGAGCGTAATGGAGACTCTTGCACAAATTGCCGTATCGATGGGGACACACTTGTATCTACCATAGCGTTGTCGCGCACATATATTGGAACAGGCCCACTATGCTATACCGTTACTATATATGAGCCTGACGCGTCATATCCGAGCGGAGAAAGGGCAATCCCTACACCTTACCAAAGCGATATATTGTTATGGCGAGGCAAGACCTCTGACGGTATGGGAGCCTATGAATGCGCGGTACTTATGTCCGAAAACGCTCTTGCTCGTCTTTCAGATGTAATCATCGAGCAACCCAAAGCGGGTGATTACCTTGTGTTTGATGGCACTTGTTGGGTGAACACTCCAAAGCCTACATCTGTTGGCAATCTCTTCGATTATGCCACCCAGAAATGGGTATTGGAGCTGTTGCAAGAGCAAGCCGTTAGTTCGCTTGAATTTTCACTCGATAAAGATGGTTACTTGTATATTCGAGTCTTTGATGAGCAGATACAAGAAGATGTACTTCAAGAAGCGAAAGTTCGCAATGCTCTCAATGCAAAACAATGGGACGGCCATCAATTTAAGCATTACCTCGACCAAGCAGTTCGTAAAAGTGATGCAGTAGAGTTCTTGCGAGTTGCGGCAAAGCAATTTGCGACAACAGGATTCGCGCCGGGATTAAAAGGTGCAGCCATCGATGAGAATGGTGATGCCGA
>JAZKYX010000001.1:0-141473 GCA_045612405.1 Alistipes sp. | reverse complement strand
GAGAAGGGTCAGATCCTTGAGGGTACAGTTAAGAACATCACTAACTACGGTGTATTCATCGACCTCGGTGGCGTAGATGGTTTGATCCACATCACAGACCTCTCTTGGGGCCGTGTAAACAAGCCAGAGGAGTTGGTAGAGCTCGATCAGAAGCTCAACGTAGTTATCATCGACTTCGACGAGCAGAAGAAGCGTATCGCTTTGGGCTTGAAGCAGCTTACAGCTCACCCTTGGGAGGCTTTGGACGCAAACTTGAAGGTTGGCGACACAGTTAAGGGTAAGGTAGTTGTTATGGCTGACTACGGTGCGTTCGTTGAGATCGCAGCAGGCGTAGAGGGCTTGATCCACGTATCTGAGATGTCTTGGAGCCAGCACTTGCGTTCAGCTCAGGAGTTCTTGAAGGTAGGTGACGACGTAGAGGCAGTTATCTTGACTCTCGATCGCGAGGAGCGCAAGATGTCACTCGGTATCAAGCAGCTTACTCCAGATCCTTGGGCAGGGATCGAGGCTAGGTACCCAGTTGGTACAAAGAGCACTGCAAAGGTTCGCAACTTCACTAACTTCGGCGTATTCGTAGAGATCGAGGAGGGTATCGATGGTTTGATTCACATCTCTGACCTCTCTTGGACTAAGAAGGTTAAGCACCCAAGCGAGTTCACTCAGATTGGTGCTGAGATCGAGGTTGTAGTATTGGAGATCGACAAGGAGAACCGTCGTTTGAGCCTTGGTCACAAGCAGCTCGAGGAGAATCCTTGGAACGAGATCGAGACAAAGTTCGCTGTTGATACAGTTCACAACGCAACTATCTCTGAGACAACTGACAAGGGCGCTATCGTAGTATTGGGCGAGAACATCACTGGTTTCGTTCCTGCTAAGCAGCTTGTTAAGGAGGACGGTACAACATTGAAGGTTGGCGAGGCTGCTGATTTCAAGGTTATCGAGTTCTCTAAGGCTACAAAGCGTATCACTCTCTCTCACTCACGTCTCTTCGAGGAGGCAAAGCGCGAGCAGATCGCAGCTGAGAAGGCAGAGAAGCGTGCTGCTGCTGACGCTACTAAGTCATCACTCAAGAAGGTAAACGCTTCAATCGAGAAGACTACTTTGGGTGATATCGCAGGCTTGGCAGAGTTGAAGGCTGCAATGGAGAAGAATAAGTAATCTTTACTTATATAACTCTGAATGGGACTCCCGCACCGCAAGGTGTGGGAGTTTTTTTTGTGACTTAGCCGTCTTATTTGCGCCATTTCACGTCCCCACAGTCTCTTCGGCTTTTTCCCGTAGGATAAACTATACTTCCTCAAAAAAAATAGGCCATTCCCTGCGGGAATAGCCTATTGCGTTATGTGGTTTGCCGGCCTTTACTCGAAAATCTCCTCGATTGTGTGGCCGCGCCATACTGCGGGAGCTTCGGCACCAAAGATGCGGGCGATGGTGGGGGCTGTGTCGTAACGAACCACCGACGACTCAATCTTGTGACCCTTCTTGATGCCCTTGCCGAAGAATACGAGTGGAGCGTTCATCTCGTCCATCGATGTGCTGCCGTGACCTGTGCCCACGCCGCCGTGGTCCGAGATGATGATGAAGATGGTGCTGTCGTACATTCCAGCCTGCTTGGTGGCCTCGATGATGGCTGCAATCTGGCTGTCGGCGCTCTTCAAACGGTTCATATATGGCTCCGAACCCCATCCGTAGCCGTGACCCTCGGCGTCAGGCGAGTCGTAGATGCAGATCGAAAATTCGGGCTTGTGTTGCTTCAAATAGTCGATGTAGGCATTCGTGATGGCCTCGCCGCGAGGCTCTGTCATTGGGATGTGCTGGTAGTATGTCACCGCCTTGTTGTCAATCAGGTCGCTGTGAACCTCCCACTCATAGAGTGCGCAGAGGTTGTAGTCGGCATCGTGACGACGCAGTACGGTGAAGATTGTAGGCATCATACCATTCTCGCCGAGCTCGATTGATGGGAAGTCGGGCTTGCGACTGCCCCAGGTGTTGTAGCCGTGCATCTCGGGGCCCACGCCCATATATGCCGATGCCCAGTTGCAGGCGCTCGACGAGGGGAGGATACTGCGCGCTTGCAGGGTCCACGCGCCCTCGGCCATAAGTTGTTTTAGAGTAGGCATCTCGGCCGCCTCGACAGTGTTGCCTGCCAAGCCGTCGAGACCAATCATTACGACGTGCTTCACGCCCTTGACGCCCTGCTGCTTGCCGCAGCTGCTACCACAGAGAGCCGCTACTGCCATAAGAATAATCAGAAATCGCTTCATAATATTTAGGTTTTAGGTATTCTCTTACCCACAAAGATATATTTTTTTAGCCAAGATTGCAACCCCTTTTCAGTTGGGTGGCGTTACAATGTTGTGGTAAAAATATTATCTTTGTAATATGAAGTTTGCATTGATTACAGGAGCCTCGTCGGGTATGGGCGAGGAGTATGCTCGCCAGCTGGCGGCAATGGGGTATAATATCATCGTGGTGAGTAACGACGATGAGGGTAACCGTCGCGTGGCCCAGGAGTTGTCGAGCCGCTATGGAGTATGGGCCGAGCCGATGTATGTCGATTTGACCTTGCCGCAGAGCGTGGGCGAGTTGTATGAGCGAGTGAAGAAGCGCGGTTTTGAGGTCGAGATACTCATTAGCAATGCTGGTATGTTGCTCTTCTCGCAACTTGACCGCACTTCGGCCGAGAGTTGCGAGAAAATCATCAACCTCCACTGCACGGCGCCGACCCTTCTGTGTCGTCTGTTTGCGGGCGATATGCGTCGCCGCCAAAGGGGCAGGATATTGATTGTTAGCTCGATAACTGCGTGGACCCCCTATCCAACCATCTCGCACTATGCTGCCACCAAGGCCTATCTGAAAACCTTGGGTCAGGCGTTGTGGTATGAGTTGCGTGATGCGGGCGTGAGTGTGACGACGCTCTTTCCATCGGCTGTCGATACGCCATTTTATAAGCTCGACGATGCGATGCGTCGCAGGTTGCTTAGGTTGGGCGTGATGATGAGTGCCGAGCGTGTGGTGAGCAAGGCACTAAGGGCTATGTTCCGCTCGCGCAGGCGTTGTCTGCCGGGATTAGTCACTAAGTTAGAGGCGGCCATCTGTGCTGTGTTGCCAGTGTGGGCCTTGCTGCCTGTGTTGAAGTTGCCCGCTGTGAGGCGTATCCTGGATAGGGTATAGATGGACTATATAATATAAAAATAAGGGGTTGTCAACATCTGTTGGACAACCCCTTTGCTTGAACCGCAGTAGTAACGCGTACTACTTTGAAATGCGACGCTCCTTGATACGAGCCTTCTTACCTGTAAGGTTACGCAAGTAGTAGATACGAGCACGACGTACAACACCATACTTGTTTACCTCGATCTTGTCGATGTGTGGAGAGTAAAGTGGGAAGATACGCTCAACGCCTACACCGTTAGAAATCTTACGGATTGTAAACATCTTAGTCTTGCCAGTACCCTTGATCTGGATAACTACACCACGGAAGCTCTGCAAACGCTCCTTGTTACCCTCGATAATACGGTAAGTTACGGTGATTGTATCACCAGCACCAAACTGTGGAACATCAGCCTCGCCCTTTGTCCACATCTGCTCGTTCACGAGCTTAATGATTGCATCTTTGTTCATTGTTGCAACAAATTTAATTAAATTAAGTCGTTCAACATTATCGCTGCGCAAGATCTACCATACGGCTCATTGGCCCATAATCCTCGGCGGTGCTGCCTCGCGGCATCGATGCCTATTTGACCTTACGCCCTATATAAGAGGTTGATACGGGGCACAAAGGTACGCAATGAAATTCAAAATTCAAAATTCGGGATTCAAAATTGATGCTCCCAGGCGCAATAAATTGCCATTGAGCGCAGCGGCGGCCTTGGAGGGTTGTCCTTTTTAGACTTTTGATTGAGGCTTTTTGCGCTTTGCGGAGCATTTTTCTTTCGGTTTTTGTAGTTTTTTGCCATCCCTTGGCGACTAATATGGTGCAAGGCGAGGAGTTTTTCGCGCGGGGTGGATATTTTTGCATAAAAGTGTGTATATTTGCCATAACTAATCGCCCCAAAAATGGGTCAGCGAGTGACATATAAACTAAAATTACAGAATATGAAGAGAATGATTTTTGCCATCGTCGCAATCTTTGCGTTGGGCGTGGCATTTGCTCAGATGAATCCTCAGCAGCTCCCCGTGGACAAGGAGGTTCGTATCGGCAAAATGGAGAATGGACTTACCTATTACATTCGTCACAACGAGAAGCCAAAGGGAATGGCTAACTTCTACATCGTTCACGATGTGGGTGCTATCCAGGAGGATGACAACCAGCAGGGCTTGGCTCACTTCCTCGAGCATATGGCTTTCAACGGTACGAAGAATTACCCTGGCAAGTCTATGATTGAGTATTTGGAGAAGATCGGTGTGAAGTTTGGTGAGAACCTCAATGCCTTCACATCGTGGGATTTGACACAGTACTATATGACCGATGTACCTGTGGCACGCGAGAGTGTAGTGGACTCAACTTTGTTGATTTTGCACGACTGGTCTCACTTCATCAACTTGGATGAGAAGGAGATTGACTCTGAGCGTGGTGTCATCAAGGAGGAGTTGCGTACACGCGACGGTGCTTCTTGGCGCTCAACAATCGAGATGTTGAAGGCCGTAGGTAAGGGTACACTCTACGCCGAGCGTAACTTGATTGGTCACTTGGATGGCTTGCAGAACTTTACTTATGACGACATCCGTTCGTTCTACGACAAGTGGTATCGTCCCGACTATCAGACTGTTGTCGTAGTTGGTGATATCGACGTGGATAAGGTAGAGCAGAAGATCAAGACTATTATGGCCGACATCCCAGCTCCTGCCCCAGATGCAGCCCAGAAGGATGTAATCATCGTGCCAGATAACGACGAGCCTATCGTGAGCATCTTCACCGACCCTGAGCAGCAGTACTCTCAGTTCCAGGTTGTTTACAAGATGCAGGCTATGCCTAAGGAGATGAAGAATACAATGCAGTATGAGCTTATCGAGTATGTCAAGAGCTTTATCTCTACAATGATCAACGAGCGTTTGAGCGACATCGCTCGTAAGCCAGATGCACCATTCATCCAGGCTGGTATCCAGGCTGGTGGTAGCTTCGGTATCTGCCCAACATTGGAGATCGCAGGTGGTTCGGGTATAACCCAAGATGGAAAGATTTTAGCTGGTTACAAGGCTGTGTTGGTTGAGATGGAGCGTATGCGTCGTTATGGTTTCACCGAGGGTGAGATGGATCGTGCCAAGAACAATATCCTCTCATATATCGAGACTAAGTACAACAGCCGCGAGGATAAGGAGCACGACGAGTATGCCGAGCAGTGCATCTCTCACTTCCGCGAGGGTACACCTCTCTACGATGCTGAGACTGAGTATCAGTTGGATAAGCAGATTGTCGAGATGATTACTTGCGAGGCTGTCAACAGTGTTGTTAAGCAACTCTATGATCCATTGAAGAATGCGGTTATCGTGATTAAATCTCCTGCCAAGGATGGCGTGGCGGTTCCTTCGGAGGAGGAGTTGGTGGCAACTCTGAAGGAGGTTGTTGCTTCTGATATCAAGCCTTTCGAGGATAACGTGAAGAAGCAGCCTCTTATCTCTGAGGATGTAGTTTTGAAGGGTTCACCTGTGAAGAAGGCAAAGCAGAACGATGCTATTGGTACAACCGAGTGGACTTTGAAGAATGGTATTCAGGTAATCATCAAGCAGACTCCTTATGAGGCCGACGCCATTAACTTGGAGGCAGTGGCTGACGGTGGTGCTGCTATCTTTGCAGACGAGGATTACTACTCAGCTCAGATGCTCAGCTCAGTAATGGCGGCATCGGGTATCTCTAAGTTCTCGGCTTCTGTGCTTCGCAAGCAGCTCTCAGGCAAGCAGGTTCACGTCTATGCTGGTGTAGGTTCTTACAAGCACTCTATCGAGGGTACAGCAGCGTTGAAGGATGTTGAGGCAATGTTCCAGTTGATGTATCTCAACTTCACTGCTCCACGCTTTACCGAGGAGGATTTTGCTACGCTTATGAATCGCTACGATGCGATGCTCGCCAACCAGCTCACAAACCCTGATTTTATTGCGCGTCAGCAGCGTATGAAGTCGCTCTATGGCGACAACTTCCGTCGTCAGCAGCTCTCACCTGAGATTTTGAGCACAGTTAAGTTGGAGCGTATGGCTGACATCCACTCTCAGCTTTATAGCAATGCCCAGGGCTTCCGTTTCACTATCTATGGTAATATGAGCGCCGAGGAGTTGAAGCCACTCGTTGAGAAGTATATCGGTTCGTTGCCAATCCAGAAGAAGCCTTCGAACAAGTTTGTTGACGATAAGGTTCGCGTAGCAACAGGCGTTGTGAACGACTTTACAGCCAAGATGGAGCAGCCTAAGGTATCTGTATTTGTTGGTTTCAGCGGCGACAGCGAGTTCACAATCAAGAATTCACTCACAATCCAGTTCCTCTCTGAGGCTCTTAGCAACCGTTACTTGAAGTCAATCCGCGAGGAGAAGGGTGGAACATACGGCGTAAGCGTTCGTGGTTCACAGAACACTCACCCAGTACAGCACTACCTCGTTCAGATTTCGTTCGACACCAACGAGCAGATGGCCGACGAGCTTACTGATATCGTAATCGCTGAGATTGAGAAGATTGCAGCCGAGGGTCCTTTGGCTGAGGATATGGATAAGACTCGCGAGTTTTTGTTGAAGGATCACAAGAAGAATATCGAGCAGAACGGCTGGTGGTCAAGAACAATGCAGACCTACTACGACTACGGTATTAACTATGTCAAGGACTACGAGTCAGTAGTGAACAGCATCACATCGGCTGATGTTCAGGCCTTGGCAAAGCGCCTGCTCGACGAGAAGTCAATGGTTAAGGTTGTTATGCGACCAGCGAAATAGTGGGAACTTCCCGTGTGGGTCTTATGGCCCAAAAAAGATTAGGGTGGCAGTCGTGCCACCCTTTTTTTTGTGATAGAGTGCGGCCTATGTGCCAGCAAGCAAAAAGGCCACCTCTGCTTAGCAAAGGTAGCCTTGTATTTTTTTTGGGGGGGGATTCTACTCCTTGGGCTTTTTGTGAATGCACAATCCCGCAGTCAGTCCGACGAGCATACCCAAGCCCGCACCAAACTGCATCTTGTCGAAGAAGAGTGCGCCAATGGCAGCACCAATGGCGAATCCCGCAATCATTCCTGGTACCATATAGGTCTTGACCTCCACCACCTGGGTGTGTTGCTTGGCCTCCTCCATTAGCACTTCATCCTCGCTCTTTTTGGGCGTGTCGTCGCCCTCGAATGCGCTCTCGTCAATAAATGGATTCTTGTTTTTCATCACTTGTGTTTTTAAATTCTTCACAAATATAATCCATAAAACCCGTTAATATCTAAAATAGGTCTAAATTATTATATTTTTTTCGCCTCGGGGTGTTGCTATGGCAGGAAAAATTACTTATATTTGTTATAAAACAAAACCATTCTAATAACAACCTGATATGAACGTAAATAATGTAATGGCAGACCTCGAACGCAAACACCCAGGTGAGAGCGAGTATCTGCAAGCTGTGCGTGAAGTGTTGGAATCTATCGAGGAGGTTTACAACGAGCATCCCGAATTTGAGAAAGCAAAGATTGTCGAGCGTATGGTCGAGCCCGACCGTATCATCACCTTCCGTGTGACGTGGGTCGATGACGCTGGCGAGATTCAGACCAACATCGGTTATCGTGTGCAGTTCAACTCGGCTATCGGTCCTTACAAGGGCGGTATCCGTTTTCACGCCGCGGTGAATCCTTCGATGTTGAAGTTTCTCGGCTTTGAGCAGACCTTCAAGAATGCCCTTACGACATTGCCTATGGGCGGCGCAAAGGGTGGCTCGGATTTCAGCCCTAAGGGTAAGTCTGATGCCGAGATTATGCGCTTCTGCCAGGCCTTTATGTTGGAGTTGTGGCAGAATATTGGCCCCGATACCGATGTCCCTGCGGGCGACGTAGGCGTGGGTGGTCGTGAGATTGGATATATGTATGGTATGTACAAGAAGCTCGCGCGCGAGTACAATACAGGTGTACTCACAGGCAAGGGCCTCACTTGGGGTGGCTCGCTGGTGCGTCCCGAGGCTACGGGCTTTGGTGCGTTGTACTTCACCGAGCATATGCTCCACCAGGCTGGCAAGGATATCAAGGGCAAGACAGTTGCCATCTCGGGCTTCGGTAACGTGGCGTGGGGTGCTGCGACAAAGGCTACTGAGCTCGGTGCCAAGGTTATCGCCATTTCGGGTCCCGACGGTGTGATTTACAACCCTAACGGTATGACTCCCGAGAAGATTGACTATATGTTGGAGCTTCGCGCTTCGAACCGCGATATCGTAGCACCATTTGCTGAGCGCTTCCCAGATGCATCGTTCACCCCAGGCAAGAAGGCGTGGAGCGTGAAGTGTGACATCGCTCTGCCTTGCGCGTTCCAGAACGAGCTGACAGGCGATGATGCCAAGGAACTTTTGGCTAACGGTACTTGGTGTGTGGCCGAGGTATCGAATATGGGCTGTACGCCTGAGGCTATCGAGACCTTCCAGAAGGCGGGTATCTTGTTTGCTCCTGGTAAGGCGGTGAACGCTGGTGGCGTGGCTACATCGGGCTTGGAGATGACCCAGAACGCTCAGCACTTGTCGTGGGCTGCCGAGGAGGTGGATCAGAAGTTGCACTACATTATGTCGCAAATCCATTCGGCTTGTGTACGCTATGGCGAGCAGATGGATGGCAGAATCAACTATGTCAAGGGCGCCAACATCGCTGGCTTTATGAAGGTGGCGCAGGCTATGCTCGAACAGGGTGTGGTATAGCGTTTCGCCGAGTATAAATAATAAAGGCTGTCACCGCTAAGTGACAGCCTTTGTTTTGTGAATATCGTGCTGGTGTTACTTCTTCAACTCCACGGTCGATAGGCGTGCAGCCATCTCGACATAAGCCTCCTGGGTCAAGAGCCAGCTCTTGGTCTCGTTCTCCTGGCGGTGGGTGAGATACTTGCCAAACAGGCCGTTCTCGTCGCGACCCATATACCACGCATAGTTGAGTGTGTCGTCGAATGCCGAGAGATATACATCCTGACCATCGGCACGCCACAACGCCAAGTAGCCGCGCATCAACACTGCGTCGAACCATACGTCGCCCGACTCAACGATTTCGAGTGTCTCGCCCGAATCGTTGGTATATACCTTTGTCCACTGCTGCAAGCTCGCTGCCGCCGTAGCCTGAGCCTGTTTGAGATACTCCTCGTTGCCAGTAATCTCGTAGAGCAACGCTCCTGCTTCGATCATCTGGCCACTGTTGTACGAGAACTTGCGGCGGTCGAAGCGACCACGCAACGATACATTATCGAAATAGAGATGGTCCTCGTCGCGCAGGCTGTAATAAACCCAAGTGTAGAGGTTCTCGCCCTGGTCGAAATACTGCTGCTCGCCGGTTGCTTTGTGGAGCTTCAAGGCTGCCACTGCCGCAGGGGCATTCGAGCAGGTGTTCTTCGAGCGCTTGCTCTGCTCGCACCAGTAGATGCCATCGCCCAACTTGTCGTCACGACCGCTGAGGACAAACTTCCAGATGTCGAGAGCCATATCCAGGTAGTGCTGCTTCTGGGTCATTGTGTAGAGATCAACAAAGTCGATGACCAGCCAGATGTTATCATCGTAGAAGCGGTCCGACTTGTCTGCGGTGATGTAAGATGAGTAGCCGTGAGGCTCACGCGAAGTGTCGTAATACATCTTCAAGCCCTCAATCACCTGGGTGTCGATAAAGTCCAGGATTGCAGCATCCTTGGTAGCCTCATACAGCGCCGACATCATCGACAACGAGCCCGAGTATGGCCACAAGTAAGAGTATTTGTTCACTGTCTGGTCGGCACCCTCGTCAAGATAGGTTGCCTCGGCCTTCACATCCTGGGGGTAGTTCTCAGCCAAAAGTGGAGTCTCGTCCACGTCGTAGAGCTGATAGATTTTCTCTTTTAATTCGAGCGCGTGTTTCAAATGAGAGCTTGTCTTACCGCATCCCACAATCGCCAACGCCACAGCGACAAACGCCAGTTTGAAATAATTCTTCATCTTAGTAGTATTTTTGTTAGTTATTTCCGCAAATATAGTAATTTTGCGAAAAACAAAGCGAAAAATGGGAAGGGAGATTGAACGTAAATTTCTTGTCAAGGGCGATTTTATGCCTTATGTGAGTTCGTCGACTCACATCGAGCAGGGCTATGTGGCCAAGTCCGAGAATCTGACTTTGCGCGTGCGTACGCGCGATGATAAAGGTTATCTGACAATTAAGGGCAAAAGCAACGAGGCGGGACTCTCGCGTATGGAGTGGGAGTGGGAAATCCCGGTGGCTGAGGCGCGTGAGTTGCTCACGTTCAGCCGTGGCACCATCCGCAAGTGGCGTCATCTGGTGCCCGCTGGCAACCACATCTTCGAGGTGGATTGCTTCGAGGGTGAGAATCAGGGTCTGGTCGTTGCCGAGGTGGAGCTTGGCTCCGAGGATGAGGCTTTTCCACATCCCGAATGGCTGGGCGAGGAGGTGACGGGTGATAGGCGTTATTACAATTCTCAACTCCTCAAACACCCCTACTCGGAATGGAAAGACGAGTAATCCTTGCGCTGCTTGTGGCTTGCCTGGCGTGGGCGACACAAGTGCAGTCACAGGCGCAGTCACACCCTCTGGCGCAGACACACCCTCTGACGCAACCCCAATCTCAACCCCAACCCCAAACCAACCCCCAGCCTCAGCCCGATTTTGATGCGCAGATGCTTGGTTATGGCCTGATTGATATCCACTCCCTGGATAGTAGCATTGCCGTCGAACTGAAATACTCCACCGAGGATAATTTCGTGGGCGAAAATATGTATGGCTCGCTTAAAAAGGCCTACCTGCTGCCCCATTTTGCTAAGCGTGTGGTCGAGGCGCAACGCCTTCTGCGTGAGCGTCATCCCGATTATTCGCTACTCATCTACGACGCCGCTCGTCCGCTGAGTGTCCAGCGCCGTATGCGCCAGGCGGTTGAGGGTACGCCAAACGAAATATATGTCGCCGATGCTTCTCGCGGAGGCCGTCACAACTATGGCGTGGCGGTCGATTTAACCATCGTCGATGCCGACGGCCAGCCCCTGGATATGGGTGCGGGATTTGACGATTTCACCACCAAGGCGTGGGTGGGCGAGAAGAGCGCTTTTTCACTTGCCGAGTACAAGGCCTACGTCGAAAAACTACGCCTCGCGGGCCGAATTAGTGCCGATGCCGCGCGCAACCGCACCCTACTTTTGGAGATTATGGATGGGGTTGGTCTGAGGCCCTATGTCAAGGAGTGGTGGCACTATCAGGAGAAGATTTCTATGTCACAGACCCGCGAAAGATACAAATTGTTGGATTTTTAGGCCCTCCAATGCTTTGGAGATTGAATTTTTATGTATATATTTGTATCTCCAAACACTGAATAAACACCACGCAAATAGAAATGAAGGAGGTATTGAAGTTTTATAAGGATTTTCCCAAGGAGGGCATAGTCTTTGTCGATATTATCCCATTCTTGCAAGACAAGAAGGTCTTTGCCGAGCTTATGGGTGAGATTAGCTCACGCCTCACTGCGCCCAATATTGTGGCGCCCGAGGCTCGCGGATTCCTCTTCACAGCGCCTCTGCTGTTGCAAAATCCTATGGTAGAAAATATTGTTCCCATTCGCAAGAGTGGTAAGTTGCCTTTTATCGAGGGTGATTTGTGTGATGTCGAGATCGAGAAGGAGTATGGCTCCGACCACCTCTTCTACCGCCTGAGCGACATCGCGGCGAGCAAGGCCGAGGATGGCAAGATTCATATCTCGATTATCGACGATGTGTTGGCCACAGGCGGCACGGCTGAGGGTATCGCCAAGTCAATGCAGGCGTGCAAGGTGGTAAAGGATGGTGTCGAGATGGAGGTCGTAATTGATGAATTCATCTTCATTGTCGAGCTCGATTTCTTGGCGGGTGCCGAGCGATTGTCAAAGATTGCCCCCGTGAAATCCATCATCCATTTGTAAACGAAACTTTTTTAACAATTCACTATTATTTACTAACAATTAAACCATTATGAAAAAGTTATTCTATTCACTTTTGTCTTTCGCGCTTCTTATCGCGATGATAGGTTGTAGCGATGATCCTTCAACAGGTGGTGAGGAGCCAACTCCAGAGCCAACTCCAACTGCTGATGTTATCACAGCTACTATGGAGGCCGTAGCAGGCGAGATTTCTGATTGGGCAGCAGGCGCAGAGATTTCTGTATTCCGCTCAACAGCTAACGAGAAGTTCGCTTGGGATGCTGAGGCTGAGAATTTTGCAAAGGCTGACGAGACTAAGAAGGCAGCTGGTATCTCAGGTGTTTACGGTATCCATCCTTACAGCTCATCATCACGTGTATCTACAACTGGTGAGATCACATTGTCAATTCCAGCTACTCAGACTTACTTGGCTGAGGGCTTGAATTTTGCTGACGTTCCAATGGTTGCTGCTGCTGAGAAGGGCGCAACTGAGTTGGAGTTCAACAACTTGTGCGGTTACGTTTGTGTTAAGATCTTCGGTAACGTTGCTCTTAAAAGCGTAGAGCTTCAGGGTAACAACGGCGAGACTTTGGCTGGTGCTACTTCATTCCAGTTGGCTGCTGGCGAGATCCCATCATACCGTTTTGGTTCAGTAGGTTCAAAGGCTATCACTTTGGATTTGGGCGAGGGCGTAGCTCTTGGTACAACTGAGGAGGAGGCTAAGGACTTCTGGTTTATCGTTCCTCCTACAACATTCAGCAAGGGTTTGTCTATTGCTATTGTTGACGAGTACGACAACTTGCTCCGTAAGAACTACTCTGGCGAGATCTCTGTTGCACGCAACGAGGTTACTGCTTTGACTGAGGTTATGGAGATCCAGGCTAAGGTTCCTGTTAAGACTATCCTTGATGTTAAGTTCAACGAGGACGGTACTGCAACTGATGTAGCTGGCATCTACGATTTTAACGTAGAGTTGGTTGGAGGTTCTGCTGTTTCTGTTTACAAGCACAGCGGTTACGAGGCTAACAACATCGCTCGCTTCGATAACATCCGTATCAACAACGATCCAACAAACCACTCTTACTACAAGATTGACTACTCAGCAAACGAGGAGTTCAAGGCTACTATCGCTGATGGTTTCACTTGGGAGATCGTTTCTTTGGCAACATTCAGTACTTATGACTGGTGGTTGTCTCCTGGTGGTTCTGATGCTTTCAGCTTCGTATTCAAGGATTACTGCAATAACTACGCTTGGAACTTTGTTTCTAACCACGGTGGCGGTTGGTTTGCAAGCGGTAATGCAACAGAGGCAACATACGAGTTTAATAAGTATAACCACGACTTGTATATTTACGATGCTAACAACCAGGTTATTAACATCTACCACAATGGCGTACTCTGCGGTACAAGAGCTGAGGTTGTTGAGTTCAACCCAGGTAATTGGATGACAATCGGTGGTCGCTATTCAGCTATTGACAACGGTTTCTATATGCAGTGGAACGGTGAGGTTGCTATGTGCAAGGTTTACGACCAGGCTTTGACAGATGAGGAGATTGCTGAGAAGTACAACTCATTGTCATTGCCAGCAGCTTCTGAGGCTCCTATCGCTGCTATTGGCACTCCATTGCTCGATGTTCAGTGGAACGCTGACAAGACTGCTACTAACGTAGGTACACAGGCTGGTTTGGAGATCGCAGGTTATCCAAATGACTTGACTAAGATTGTAAATGTTGAGGGCTACGGTAATGTTGTAGATTTCAACGATGCTCCTGAGAACCACTGGTGGGAGGACGGTTTCTACCGTATCGACTACTCAGCAAACGAGGAGTTCAAGAGCAAGTTGCAGGATGGCTTCTCATTCGAGATGCTTTGCGTAGCTGACCATTGGCCTGATGACTTCTATGTTCGTCCAGCTGCTGCTGATACTTGGGGTATCCACTTGCGTTGTGATCCAGGTGCTAACAAGCACTTCTGGCAGATCTTCAAGGGTGGTAACAACGAGGTATGGCATAACCTTGGCGATGTTGTGTGGACTATCGGTGATAAGGGTACACCAATCTTTAACAAAGAAGGTAGCGTAAAGATGGAGAAGTTCTCTCACATTGTATATACTTACAACGCAGAGGCTAATGCTGTTTACGTATTCATCGATGGCGTTAGCGCTGGTGGTTGGTTTAACGTAGGCGAGTTCAACGTTGGTAACGTATTCGGTATCTCTGGTATGCCAGCTAAGGTTGATGGTGATGGCGTATTGAGAAACCAGCACCGTTGGCCAGGTAAGATTGCTACAGTTCGTATCTACGACGAGGCTCTCTCAGTTGGTCAGGTTGCTAAGCGCTACCAGGATTTGCAGCCAACTATCGAGAAGTTGACTCCAGTAGTTGGTCAGTAATTCATTTCTTGAATAATAAATTTTCAATCCCGACTCTCTCCCGAGAGTCGGGATTTTTTTGTTTACCCCGTCATTGCGAGGAGCGTAGCGACGTGGCAATCTCACGCCGAAGATAAATTTTAGAATTTCAAATTCTTAATTGTCAATTAAAATTTGTATATTTGCACGATTTAGCTATCTGCGTGACTAAATCGGCAAAAACTGCATTAGAAAAATAAGAAATAAAATATAACTGCTATGAAATTCAACGAGTACAAAGGTCTCGATTTGGCAAACATCGCCAACGAGGTATTGAAGAAGTGGGATGCCGATGATACTTTCCACAAGAGCATCACCACTCGTGAAGGTCATCCTACATTCGTATTCTATGAGGGTCCCCCCTCAGCCAACGGTATGCCTGGTATTCACCACGTGATGGCGCGTACAATCAAGGATGTCATCTGCCGTTACAAGACCCAGCAGGGTTACCTCGTCCACCGCAAGGCGGGTTGGGATACTCACGGTTTGCCAGTGGAGCTCGGCGTAGAGAAGAAGCTCGGCATCACCAAGGAGGATATCGGCAAGACAATCACAATCGAGGAGTACAACCGCACCTGCCGCGAGGCGGTGATGGAGTTCACCGATGTGTGGGAGAACCTGACAAAGCAGATGGGTTATTGGGTGAATATGGACGATCCATACATCACCTATGACAACAAATATATCGAGTCGTTGTGGTGGCTCTTGAAGCAGCTCTTTGAGAAGGGCCTCTTGTATAAGGGTTACACCATCCAGCCTTACTCGCCAGCTGCGGGTACGGGTCTATCGACTCACGAGCTCAACCAGCCAGGTTGCTACCGCGACGTGAAGGACACCACTATGGTGGCCCAGTTCCGCATCACCGAGCCTAAGGCTGAGATGGAGGGCTGGGGTACGCCTGTATTCTTGGCGTGGACAACTACTCCTTGGACTTTGCCTTCGAACACTGCGCTCTGCGTGGGTCCAAAGATTGACTATGTGGCAGTTCGCTCTTACAACGGCTACACCGGCGAGAAGATTACAGCCGTAGTGGCCGAGCCATTGCTCTACACTCACTTCAACAAGAAGGCTGAGGGTATCGCATTGGAGGATTACAAGCCAGGCGACAAACTCATCCCATTCGAGGTTGTAGGTCGCTGGAAGGGTACCGACTTGGTGGGCATCCACTATGAGCAGCTTATCCAGTGGGTGAAGCCTGTGGAGATGGACGATAAAGGCGAGTGGAAGTCAGCCCAGGAGAAGGCGTTCCGCGTAATCCCTGGTGACTATGTAACAGTTGAGGATGGTACTGGTATCGTTCACATCGCGCCTACGTTTGGTGCCGATGACGCATTTGTTGCGCGCCAGGCGGGCATCCCATCACTCTTTATGATTAACAAGCGCGGCGAAACACGCCCAATGGTAGATCTCACAGGTAAGTTCTACTTGATGGAGGAGTTGGACGAGAAGTTCGTTGAGGAGTGCGTCGATACAGAGGCATACAAGGACTTCGAGGGTCGCTGGGTGAAGAATGCCTACGATCCACAGTTTACCGTAGATGGTCGCTACGATGAGGTTGCAGCTCAGGCTGCTGAGTCGCTCGACGTATATATCGCCATCACGTTGAAGGGCGTAAACAAGGCCTTCAAGATTGAGAAGCACACCCACAACTATCCTCACTGCTGGCGTACCGACAAGCCTGTGTTGTACTACCCATTGGATTCGTGGTTCATCAAGACCACAGCTTTGAAGGAGCGTATGATGGAGCTCAACGAGACCATCCTTTGGAAGCCAGAGTCAACAGGTACTGGCCGCTTCGGTAAGTGGTTGGAGAACTTGAACGATTGGAACCTCTCGCGTTCACGCTTCTGGGGTACTCCGCTCCCAATCTGGGCTACCGAGGATCGTACAGAGTTGAAGTGCATCGGCTCGGTTGAGGAGCTTATGGCTGAAATCGAGAAGTCAATCGCTGCGGGCAATATGACCGAGAACCCATTCAAGAACTTCAAGGTAGGCGATATGTCGAAGGAGAACTACTCGGTAGAGAACATCGACCTTCACCGTCCTTATGTAGATTCAATCGTCCTCACATCATCTACTGGCGCGCCAATGAAGCGCGAGAGTGATTTGATCGACGTATGGTTCGATTCAGGTGCTATGCCTTATGCTCAGATTCACTACCCATTCGAGAATGGTGGTGCCGACTTTAAGGAGGTATTCCCTGCCGACTTCATCGCCGAGGGTGTCGATCAGACTCGTGGTTGGTTCTTTACTTTGCACGCTATCGCAACAATGTTGTTTGACTCTGTTGCGTTCAAGAATATCATCTCTAACGGTTTGGTGCTCGACAAGAACGGTAACAAGATGTCGAAGCGCTTGGGCAACGCCGTAGATCCATTCGAGGTACTCTCGACCTATGGTGCCGATGCTACACGTTGGTATATGATCTCTAACTCACAGCCTTGGGATAACCTCAAATTCGACAAGGATGGTGTGGACGAGGTACGCCGTAAGTTCTTCGGTACGCTCTCCAACACCTACTCATTCTTCGCTCTCTACGCCAATGTCGATGGTTTCACAGGCCAGGAGGCTGAGATTCCTGTTGCCGAGCGTCCTGAGATTGACCGTTGGATTATCTCGTTGTTGAACACATTGGTTAAGGATGTGACTCGTTACCTGAACGACTACGACCCAACACCTGCGGCTCGTGCTATCCAGGATTTCGTGAATGACAACCTCTCGAACTGGTATGTTCGTTTGAACCGTAAGCGTTTCTGGGGTGGCGAGATGAACAGCGATAAGCTCTCGGCTTACCAGACTCTCTACACTTGCTTGGAGACTGTGGTGAAACTTGCAGCACCATTCGCTCCATTCATCTCTGACCGCATCTTCTGCGACTTGAATGCAATGAGTGGTCGTCATACCGAGACTTCGGTTCACCTTGCTCAGTTCCCAGTGGCTGACGAGGCACTCATCAATAGCGATATGGAGCAGACAATGGATATCGCCCAGAAGGTGTCATCAATGGTATTGGCTTTGCGTCGCAAGGTAAACATCAAGGTGCGTCAGCCATTGACCAAGATTTTGATTCCTGTCCTGGATCAGGAGATGGCACGCCACATCGAGGCTGTTAAGGGCTTGATTATGGGCGAGGTAAATGTTAAGGATATTGAGCTTTTGAGCGACACTACTGGTGTTATTACCAAGCGTATTAAGCTCAACTTCAAGCACTTCTGCCAGCGTTATGCTAAGCTCGCTAAGCAGATGGCAGCCCTCGCAGCAACCTTCTCTCAGGAGCAGATTGCAGCTATCGAGTCAGCAGCCGAGACTACATTGGATCTCGCCGGCGAGCAGATTACAGTGACACCAGCTGACTTCGAGATTACGTCGGAGGATATGCCAGGATGGTTGGTTGCATCGGAGGGTAAACTCACCGTTGCTCTCGATATCTCCCTGACCGACGAACTTGTTTGTGAGGGTGTGGCACGCGAGTTGATTAATCGTATCCAAAATATCCGTAAGGATTCTGGTTTCGAGGTTACCGACAAGATTAACGTCGAGATTGAGGCTAAGGAGATTGTGGCAGGTGCCATCGAGCAGTTTGCCTCATATATCGCATCTCAGACCCTCGCTCAGGAGGTTAAGGCTGTGGCCGAGCCTCAGGGTAGCGTGGTAGTCGATAGCGATATTGATGACGAGCCTTTGAAGATCGCCGTTACACGTTTATAGCCGAAAAGTGTTATTTTTGATGTTAAGATTTGTTTATTTATAAAAAATAAGTTATCTTTACATTATAACACTAAAATATTTACGATTATGGCAGATGAAATGTTGAGATACAGTGATAGCGAGTTGGCAGAGTTCAAGGAGATTATCTTGAAGAAGCTAGAACAGGCTAAGTCCGATTACGAATTGTTACGTCAGGACATCACGCACTCAAACGATACGCAGGACACCTCGCCTACGTTCAAGGTGTTGGAGGAGGGTGCAGCCACTCTCTCGAAGGAGGAGACGAGTCGTTTGACAGCCCACCAGTTGAAGTTCATCCGTAATTTGGAGATGGCTTTGGTGCGTGTCGAGAACAAGACTTATGGCATCTGCAAAACTACCGGAAAGTTGATTCCTAAGGAGCGCTTGATGCGTGTGCCTCATACCACTGAGTGCATCGAGGCTAAGTCATCGCGCAAATAAAGGGAAGAGATAATTTAATCAAGGCGGAGTAATCCTTTTGGGTTACCTCCGCTTTTTTGTTGTGGAGTGAGGAATGTTTGTCGTGTGGAGTATGGGGCCGATGAATGTTTGGTTCGGAAAGTTAGGAAGGCCGAGTGCGGTGAGGCTGCGTTTGTTGTGGGGAGTGCGCAGAATGCCCCTCACCCAATGTGGGCAGGCGTAGAGTTTTCCCTTTTAAGGTGTTGAAAGTCTATTGTGGCCTATGCAATTTCCAGATTCATCACCGTATCGCAATACTTTACGGGGATGGGACGGTGGGTCACGATGATGATGGTGCGACCCTTGGCGTGGGTGGTCAGACGTTGCAGTAACAACTCCTCTGTCGAGCTGTCGAGCGATGATGTAGGCTCATCCATAAGCAATACGGCACCCTTGCGCAGCAGGCCTCGCGCTATGGCGATGCGTTGCGCCTGACCCTCGCTCAGGCCATCTCCCGCCTCGCCACAACGGGTGTCGAGACCTTGCGGAAGGTCGAACACAAAGTCGGCCACAGCTGCGTGGAGAGCCTCGCGTAGCTGCTCCTCAGAGGCGTCGGCGTTGCCAAGCAGGAGGTTGGAGCGTATGGTGCCGTTGATGAGCGAATTGCCCTGGGGAACGTATGCTATGTTGCAACGTGTGCGTGGTGATGCGGTGGCCACAAGTGTCGAGTTGTAGAACTCACAGAGGCCGTCACTGGGCGATATAAGACCCAATATCATCCTCATTAGGGTACTTTTTCCCACTCCCGTATGGCCCATTATGGCGGTGATGGTGTGGGGCTTGAAATCGTATGACAGGCCGTTAATGATGGCCTTGTTGTCATCATAACCAAATGTCGAGTTGCTCAGCCTTATGCCTACGCCCGCGCCGAGGTCGATGCTCTCGCTGCGCTCCTCACGCGGTAAAGCTATGATTTCGCTCACGCGGTCGATGGCCGTCAGCAGGTGGATAAAGTTTGGCACCTGACGACTAAGCTCCATCATCGGACGCTGAATCTGACCCGCCAGCTGCATAAAGGCTGTCATCACGCCGTAACCAGCGCCCGAGCGTAGGGCAAATACTCCCCACACAAACGCAGTCATATATCCGACCGAGAATCCCGTCTGCATCAGTTTGCGTGAAAAGAGCGTTAGGCCTGTGCGTGTCATCACTTTGTCGCGCAGGTTGTTCTGCATAGATTGCAAATCCTCGACTATGCGGGGAGTCTGCTCCATCGAGGCCACCAGCGTACGGTGGTGCATATATTCCTGAATGTGGGACTGCACCTGGGAGTCCATCTCGCGTATTTGGCCTGTAAATTGACGTATGCTACGGGCGTAGATGCGGCTAAATAGGACAAAAAGCGGGAGAATCAGCGCCACAACCACTGCCAAGCGGTAATCCAGCAGTGCCAGGAATGTGAGCGCACTCACGAATTGCAGTGTGGTGATGATGGTCTGGGGTGTGATGACGCAGAGCGTGTTTGAAATGTTGTCCACATCCTCCAATAGGCGATTCATCATATCGCCCGTGTGAAGGTGCTGTTTTGTAAAGAAGCGACTATCCATCAGGTGAGAGAAGAGATGGTGGCGCAGGTGATTTCTAAGGCTCAGCTCCGACTCAATCTCCATACGCGAGACGAACGACGAGAGTAGGATTTGCATCGCCAGGCATCCCAGCATCAGGCCAATGAAGAGCCAGAGGTTGCCCTCCTCGCGCGATGTGGCTATATCGACCAGACGCTTGCTGGTCCAGACATAGCATAGCGAGAACCCAACGTGAGCCACACCCGTAACCACCTGCGTCAAAAGTCGCAGGCGTATTCCCTCGGCTGCGCGCCACAGCCACACGATATATCCCCAAATAGTCATATCTATAACTCGACCAATCTATGTTTGATGGCATAGACCACCAGGCTTGCGGTGTTCTTGCATCCGCTTTTCTCTAAAATATTGGCACGATGCTTATCCACCGTACGTTTCGAGATAAAGAGTTTGTCGGCAATCTCCTGGGTGGATTGCCCACGACATATCCCTGCCAGGATTTCGATCTCGCGCTCCGAGAGTCTATCCTCGTCGGCAATGGCGGGTGGCGGCACGGTGGCGAGCTTGATGGTGTGGGCGAATGATGCAAAGAGCGATGGACTGAAAAAAGTGCCACCCTCATATACCGTATTCACCGCCTCTATAACCTCATCAAACTCCGAGTCTTTGAGCAGAAAACCCTTGGCTCCGCACTCCATCATACGGGTGTAGTAGGCGTTGTCGCCATACATTGACAGGGCTATGACCTTCAACTCGGGATTCTGGGCAAGCGCCCTCTCCGAGGTCTCGGCGCCGTTGAGTCCAGGCATTGCGTAGTCCATAAACACTACGTCGGCCTCTAATGCCTGCGGTTGTGAGAGGAACTCCTCGCCACTACCAGCCTCAGCCACCACCTCGAAGCCTGGGCGAGAGCTGAACAGCAGTTTCATTCCTCGGCGGAAGAGCGTATGGTCGTCAACTAATGCTATGCGTATCATTCTCTCCTCTTTCTTCTGCGAGGCTCGCGCTGAGGACGCAATGGCAGCTCCTCGATTTGTGTGCGCAACGCTCCGCGTACGTTTACCTTTATTGTTGCGTGCATACCCTGACCCTTGGCGGATGTGATTTCAAACTCTCCGTTGAGGGTGTTGATGCGAGAATTCATATTCGATAGTCCCATACCGCAATCCATCATCGCCTGGGGGTTGAAGCCGCGGCCGTTGTCGCTATACTGCAATTCGAGTATGTCGCCCGCCAATGAGAGCGAGAGGCCTATTTTGCTACATCCCGAGTGTTTCAACGAGTTGGTGATGAGCTCGCAGACGACGCGATAGAGAATCACCTCGATGTCGGTGTCGTAGCGATTGTTTTTGAGGTTGGTGACAAATTTAATTTCGATGTCGTGCAGCGCCGCCGAGCGGTCGATGAAATTTTGGATGCCGCGCGCCAGTCCGAAATCGCTCAGAACGTGAGGCGATAGGTTGTTCGACACTTCGCGTAGCGAGCGTACAGCCTCCTTGACGACATAGAGCGTGTTGTCGAAAATCTCACGACGCTGAGGGTTTATCTCCTGGCTGGCCAGAGCCGAAAGCGAAATCTTGGCCGACGAGAGCAGTGGGCCCAATCCGTCGTGCAGCTCCTTTGAGAAGTTAGAGCGTGTCCTCTCCTCGGCGCGTAGCACCGCCGTTAGGATTCGTTTCTCGGTCATTTGGCGGTGGCGGTTCAGACGCTCAATGTAGATGATGAGCTTGTCGAGTAGTACTACACCCACCGATACACACAACGATATGAAGATGTCTAACCATACCATCGTCCACGCTGACACAGGCTCGCCGTGAGCCATCATCAGCTGCAACACACGCTGGATGGCCAGCAGTATAAAGCCAACGATGAAGAGCACCCATATCATATTATATTTAGTGGCGCGCACCAAACGTATGGCGTAATACATAGCGACAAATTGGATGATAATCGCCACGCACAGTAACAACTTCATAACCATAATCTCCTTTATTTAGAAGTTATCTTGACCCGATAAGCACTCCTTGTGCTACTTCAAAATCCTCTCCAAATAGGAGAGCTGCGAGTATGAGGTCATATCCACCTGGACGGGGACAACCGACACATAGCGATTCTTCAACGCCCACTCGTCGGTGTCGGCAGCCGTGGGTTCGTAGTTGGTGTAGCTTCCTGTGAGCCAGAAGTATGGTTTGCCAGGAGGGTCCTGGTGGGGGAAGAAGTCCACACGCCAGATGCCTCGACATTGGCGGCATACCTTCACGCCCTGAATCTCCGATAGCGGGATATTGGGCACATTGACATTTAGGCACAACGGCTTGTCGTCCTGGATGGGATTCTCCAAAACCGAGCCTATGATCTCTCGCGCGTAGTGCTTGGCAGCCTCGAAGTCGGCGTCGGGATCGTGGTCCGTGAGTGAGAGGCCCATCGAAGGACAACCATAGAAACTACCCTCGATGGCGGCACCCATCGTGCCCGAATAGAGTACGTTAATGGCCGAATTAGAGCCGTGGTTGATGCCCGATATTACAAGGTCCACCTTCTGACCATCGAGCAGGTGGTCGAAAGCCCACTTCACGCAATCGACAGGCGTACCCGTGATGGAGTATATCTTGTAATCCTCGCCTGAGCCGCGCTCGGCAAGGAAAAGTGGCTCATACATAGTGATGGCCTGGCTGCGTCCGCTCTGAGGCTCGGCGGGAGCCACAGCGACCACGCGGCCAAACTCGCGTGCTACCTCGATGGCCGCAGCAAAACCCTTGGCTGCAAAGCCGTCATCGTTGGTGACGAATATAAGTCGTGAATTCTTCATATTTCTGGTTTTAACCTCTTCTACAAAGATAGAAAAAATATCGAAATGTTAGTTTTGTTTTGAAATTTTAGCCACTGCTTGTCGGTCGTCGCTGCTGAGGGCTTAGCAGGCGTTAAAATAGCTCCATCTGTTGCTCGCAGCAGTTGAAACTCTTGCGGTGGTAGGGCGACAATCCATACTCTCGCACAGCGAGGCGGTGGGCCTTGGTGGGGTAGCCCTTGTTGCTGTCCCAGCCATACTCAGGGTACTCCGCGTGGAGGCGCATCATATACTCATCGCGATGGGTCTTGGCCAACACCGAGGCGGCTGCTATGTCGGCATACTTGGCGTCGCCCTTGACAATGCAGGTGTAGGGTATGTCGTGCGCGGGGTAGAAGCGATTGCCGTCGATGGCCAGAAATTCAGGCCTCACGTTGAGCATTTCCACGGCTCGGTTCATACCCTCGAACGAGGCCTTCAAAATGTTTATCTGGTCTATGCGCTCGGCCGTCACCTCGGCCACAGCCCACGCCACAGCCTCGCGCTCGATCACCTCGCGCAGCGTATCGCGCTGACGCTCGGTCATCTGCTTCGAGTCGTTGAGTAGCGGGTGATGGAAGTCGGACGGTAAGATGACCGCCGCCGCAAAGACGCTACCCGCCAAACATCCGCGTCCTGCCTCGTCGCAACCTGCCTCTATGAGAGAGGTTTGATAGAAATTTTCAAGCATAGTAGAACAAAGTTACAAATATTTTTTTTGATAATCCGTTTTTTCTTAATTTTGTCATCGGATGGCACACTTGCGTGCCCGTTTGTGATATGGGAAGAAAGGTTGTACAACATAGAATCTTTGATTTGGCTGTGACGCTGATTATAGTTGTCACTCTATCTACGCTTCGCTCGGTATTTATGCCTGTGAACGATGAGGCGATAGTCAATACACCCACGCCGGTGGGAATCTTGCTACAAAATATGCAGTCCAATATGCCGATGCTCTCGGCTGTGGTGTGGTGGGTATCGCTGCTCTTTGCTGGATTTAGCGTGGGCCGCTATGCCGCCAAGTATTCGATCTATCCAGCCTATACGCTGATGGCTATCCCTGTGTTTGCTGTTTTGGCCTCAGCGGTGATTGTGAGTGGAGATTATCTGGTGAGCAGCGTGGCGTTGCTGTTGATGCTCCTCGCATCGAAATATATCCATCGCTGCGTTATGCGAACCAAGAGCTTTAACGATGTCTCGCTGGCGATGCTTAGCTTTGGAATGTTGCCGTTGGTGTTTGCTCCTGCGGCCATCCTCTATGTGGCGCTACCGTTTTTAATACTCTCTCTCTATCATTCGTGGCGTAATCTGCTCGTGGCGTTGGGTAGCCTTGCCCTGCCGTTGTTTGCAGTCTGCTATTGGGAGTGGTGTGCGGGTGAGGAGTTCCTTGCGCCTGCGCGTCTGATCTATTCATCTATGCTGGGCGAGAGCGAGTTCAAATTATTTGCTACGCTCAACCCTGCCAGCATCCTGCTTCTGGGTGTTGTGATTTTGATGGTGCTCTGCGGCGTGTCGTTGATTATCTCGGATCGCTACTCATTGAAAACCAACTCGCGTTCGGTGATGCTCTTCAATGCGTTGGTGATGTTCGTGGTGGTGGGAATGTTCTTCCTGCCAAGCTCTACGGCTACTACGTTTGCCATCCTCGCAGTGCCTGTTGCGATGCTTGTGCCGCTGGTCTTTGTGCGTATGGGTACGGGCTTTACCGAGACGCTCTATCGCCTGATGCTGCTTGCCGCTGTGGCCAATATGGTGGCAATGTGCTGGATGTAAGGCGAAAGGTTGCATAAAAATATAGGCTGCTAACTAAAAAGTTGGCAGCCTAAATATTTTTCGCGGGTCGCGGGCGAACTACTCCTCCAAACGTATAATCTTGGCACCCAGGGCGTTGAGACGGGTGTCGATGTCGCGGTAGCCGCGGTCGATCTGCTCAATGTTCTGGATTGTGCTTGTACCCTCGGCGCTCATAGCGGCGATGAGCAGTGCCACGCCGGCACGAATGTCGGGCGAGGTCATCTTTGTAGCGCGCAGGCGGATGCGGTGGTCGTGACCGATGACCGTAGCGCGGTGAGGGTCGCAGAGGATAATCTGGGCGCCCATATCAATGAGCTTATCAACAAAGAAGAGGCGACTCTCGAACATCTTCTGATGAATCAATACCGAACCCTTGGCCTGGGTTGCCACCACCAGGAAGATGGAGAGTAGGTCTGGCGTGAGACCTGGCCAGGGGGCGTCGGCAATGTTCATAATCGAGCCGTCGATGTAACTCTCGATCGAGTAGTGGTCCTGCTGTGGGATATAGATATCGTCACCTCGTTGCTCAAACTTGATACCCATACGGGCAAACTGAGCAGGGATGATGCCCAAATTCTCATACGACACATCCTTGATAGTAAGCTCCGACTGAGTCATTGCAGCCATACCGATGAAGCTACCCACCTCAATCATATCGGGTAGCATAGTGTGCTCCGTACCGCCCAACTCCTTCACACCCTCGATGGTGAGCAGATTGGATGCGATGCCCGAAATCTTGGCACCCATACGGTTGAGCATACGGCACAACTGCTGGATGTAGGGCTCGCAGGCGGCGTTGTAGATGGTGGTCTTACCCTCGGCAAAGACGGCGGCCATAATGATGTTGGCGGTACCCGTCACCGAAGCCTCGTCGAGAAGCATATAGCAACCCTTCAAGTGCTTACCCTCCACCGAGTAGAACTCCTCGGCCTGCGAGAAGTTGAACGTCGCGCCCAACTTCTGGAAGCCCAGGAAGTGGGTATCCAAACGGCGGCGGCCAATCTTATCGCCACCAGGCTTGGGGATGTAACCCACGCCAAAGCGCGCGAGCAACGGACCAATCATCATCACCGAGCCACGCAGGCGGCGGCAGCGGTTGTGGTAATCCTCGCTTCGCAGGTAATCCAAATCAATATCTGCGGCAGTGAAGGCGTAGCTATCCTCCGATAGCTTCTCGACCTTGACACCCATATTGCCCAAAAGTTCAATCAGTTGAATGATATCGAGAATCTTTGGTACGTTGTGCACCACCACACGCTCCTTGGTGAGCAGTGTGGCACAGAGTATTTGCAGTGCTTCGTTTTTTGCACCCTGAGGTGTGACGCTACCGTGAAGGCGATGGCCTCCCTCTACCTTGAAAATTGCCATAGGAATAGTATATTTTTATCAAAGGTAGCAAATTATAACCAATGGGCAAAATTCTATGCACAAAAAAATAAGGCCACCAGAATTTGGTAGCCTTATTGTTATTAGTTTTTCTATCGAAATTACTCAGCCTGCTCAGCCTCAGTCTCTGTTGCTGCTGGTGCAGCCGCTGGTGTGATGTCGAGAAGCTCTACCTTGAACTCCAAAGCCTCGTTAGGACCAATCATACCTGCGTTGCCTGGGCCGTAAGCCAACTCAGATGGGATCCACAAAGTGATCTGACCACCCTTGCCTACAAGTTGAAGACCCTCAGTCCAACCCTTGATTACACCGTGGAGTGGGAACTCTGCTGGGTTGCTGCGCTGGTAAGATGAATCGAAGATAGCGCCATCGCGGAGCTTACCCTCGTAGTGTACCTTAACTACATCCTGCTCACCTGGCTTAGCATTTGCGTCGCCCTCGCGGTCGATGCGGTAGAGCAAGCCGCTCTCAGTCTTCTTCACACCCTTCTGCTTCTCAACCTTTGCCAACCAAGCCTCAGAAGCCTCCTTGTTGAACTTAGGCATCTTGTTGAGCTGGTAAGTCATAATGATGTTGCCTGCCTCGTCGCTCAAAATCTTAGAACCACCGTTGATAGTGTAATCCTTGATACCCTGGATCAACCAGTAAGCCTGGATAGGAAGGCGTACCTCGCGGAAACGAGCACCGAAGTCATAACCGTAAGCCTCTGATACCTCCTTACGCTCCTCGTCGCTGATGAAGATATCGAACTCGCGCAAAGCAGCCTCCTGCTGGTATTGAGGTGGAACCTGGCTTGTAGAGTCGATTGGGTGACCCTCCAAATAAGCCTTCATACGCTCAGGACGCTTTGTTGTGAAGAACTCCTCAAGAACTTTGAGGTACTCAGTGTTCTTTGTATCCTCCTCGTAAGACTCCTTCTTGAGCATTGAAGTCTCAGCTGCATCAGCCAAAACTGCCCAGTCAAACTGCATCTCAGGAACGTTGAAGTTCATATCGTGCGCAAAGCTAACACCGAATGCGTAAGAGAGTGAGTCCATCTGAGACTTGTTACCCTTGCTTACGCCCAACGCATAAGGATCGTTGTTGCTACCGCAAGCAACCATCATTGCTGCAAATGCAATTGCAGCCAAACCATAAATCAACTTTTTCATTTTCTGTACTTATTAATTATTTATAACGTTCAAAGTTTTTATCTTTCACTCTATCTGCGGCGACGTTTCACCTCGACAATCTTCACCTCGTAGCGAAGCATCTCGTTAGGCTTGATGCCCTTCTCCTGGTCACCAGCCGAACCGTAGGCCAACTCGGATGGCATCCACAAGGTGATCTCGCCACCCTCGCCGACGAGCTTTATACCCTCCTGCAAACCTTTGCCAAACTTGTTGAGCGCGGTGCGGAGCGTATCGGCACGCTGTTCACAGGAATCCACCTCCACGCCAGCCATATTGGCCGCTGTATAGGTGATGGCCACAGTGTCGCGTGGGTGCGATGCTGTCTTACCCATATCGCCCAACTCCTTGACCTTGTAGGTAAGGCCCGAACGGGTGCGGATGATGTTCTTGTCGGTGGTCGCTAAGTCGCTCAGATACTGCTCCTCGTACTTGCGTACACGCTCATAGACGTCGTAGTTCATATACGAGAGCAGGTAGAACTTACCCTCTTCGAGAGTCATCTTGGGCGCACCCTCCAACACATCGGCGATGCCTGCGATAATCTGTTCCGAGCGCACTGTCGAGTCCATCTGCATAATGTTGTAGGCAATATTCATACCTATGATGTAGGACAATGAGTCGGCGCTATCCTCCATCTTGATGCTGTGGGAACGTCCGCCACAAGCCACCATAACCATAGCGCAGAGGGCTACGATTGCGGCTGAAATCGAATATTTATGTACTTTTCTCATACTCTATCTCCCAAACTTCAAGAACAGAACTGCAAATATATCACATTATTTGCATATTGTGCAGTCTCTTGAAGCAATTTATTAGGGCAAAGATACAAAAAAATCAATTTTTGCATATATTTGTGGTTGGAAAACACATATTTTCTACGATGAGAGCAATAATTGATAGTGCAATTCCATATCTGCAAGGCGTTTTGGAGCCTTATGCCGAGGTGATTTACCGCGAGGGTAGTCGGTTTGAACGGAACGAGGTGCGTGATGCTGATTTGCTCATCGTCCGTACCCGCACGCGATGCAACCGTGAACTATTGGAGGGCTCGCGCGTGAAACTCATCGCTACGGCAACTATCGGCTTCGATCACATCGATTTGGAGTATTGCCAGAGCAATAACATCAAAGTCGTCACAGCTCAGGGATGTAACGCCGCAGGCGTGTTGCAGTGGGTGGCGGCCGCGCTGGCTATGCTCTCGCAGGAGGATGGATGGCATCCCTCGGAGCGCACGCTTGGTATTGTGGGTGTGGGTAATGTCGGCTCGCTGGTTGAGCGTTATGCCCGAAGTTGGGGTTTTCGCGTGTTGCGCTGTGACCCGCCAAGGGCCGAGCGCGAGGGCGGTGATTTCCTCTCGGTCGAGGAGGTTGTGGCGGGGTCCGATATCGTGACGTTCCACACTCCGTTGGATAGCCAGACTCATCATCTTATTGACAAAAAACTTCTCTCGCTCCTGCGTCTTGATGCTGTTTTGATTAACGCTTCGCGCGGCGAGGTGGCATCGACCGAGGCTCTGCTCGAAGCGCCGCAACGCCTGATGCTCGACGTGTGGGAGGAGGAGCCAAATATCAGCGCGGCTCTGCTGGGAAAGGCTCTGGTCGCAACGCCTCACATCGCAGGCTACTCGGCTCAGGGCAAGGCAAATGCGTCGGCGGCAGTGGTCGAGGCGGCAGCGCAATACTTCTCGTTACCTATTTATGGTTGGTACCCATCGGAGGTGAAGCCTGTGGAGCGTTGTGAGATAGGCTGGGAGCAGATGCGAGATAGTATCGCACGTTATTGCGACCTTAAAGCGCAGACCCGTGTCTTGAAATCATCTCCTTCCGAGTTTGAGCAGATGCGCAATGGCTATGCCTATCGAGAGGAGTATTTCTAAGCGGTTTTTTGTCGAATTGTCATTTCTTCGTTAATTTTTACTACCTTTGTGATTATCAAGGCAGATAGAGTGTTATGAAAAAGAGTATTCTCTCACCAATAAAATATCTACTGAGTGCGGATTTCGCGTTGCGCTTCAAGAAGTGGCGCCAGCGTGTGGCTGTCAAGCTCCCGCTGGGTCGTTACTTTATGCGCCAGCGTTATGCCCCCGATGCGGAGTATTTAGAGGTGGAGACCTTCGGAATGAGATTCCCCACGCCCATAGGTTTGGCTGCGGGCTACGACTGCAACGCCACGCTCATAGATGCTATGGAGGCGATGGGTTTTGGCTTTGTTGAGGTGGGTCCTATCACTCCTCGTGCTCAGCACAACCGTACCCATCCGACGATGTATATGTTCAAGGATGATAATGCCATCCTGAACTGTGCCGATATCGATAGCCAGGGTGTGGAGCAGGTGATTGAGAATATCAAGAGTCGCAGTGGTAAAATCATTGTCGGTTGTAACCTCGCCAAAAATAGCGACACTGCGCCCGAAGATGCGCCACGCGACTATCTGCGTCTGTTCAGACCTCTGTATCAGTATGCCGATTATTTTACGGTTAATATCTGTTTGAACTCCACCGATAAACCCTATGTGCCCTTCCAGCGTGACGAGGTGATGGCTATTTTGCAGCCTCTGTTTGAGTTCCGTAGGGGTCAGAATCAGTATCGCCCATTGCTGTTGAAAATCTCGCCCGATTTGAGCAACGAGCAGATAGATATGATGGCTGATATTATGATCGACACTCCACTTGATGGTATTGTGGCGTGTGGTGGTACGGCGGGTCGTCACGGCTTGGAGAACTCCACTGACCTTGTCCATAAGATTGGTCGCCTGCCAGGTGCATTGTATGGCAAGCCGTTGAAGCCACGAGCATTAGAGGTGGTACGCAGAATCTATGACCGCGCCAAGGGTACCTATCCTATCATCGGTTGTGGAGGTATCTCCTCGCCCGATGATGCGTTGGAGATGATGAATGCGGGAGCTACGCTTATCCAGCTCTCGACCGAGTTTATCTATGGTGGTGGCAAGTCGATGCGCAATTTGCGTTTGGGCCTCAATGAGCGCCTACGCAAGGGTAAGCTCGCCCGTCCAACGATAGAGGAGAATTAAATCGAAAATTATGATTCAGGCTACAATTATCACCATTGGTGATGAAATTTTGATTGGTCAAATTGTTGATACCAATTCGGTTAGTATTGCCAAGCATCTGAACAAGGCTGGTATTACGGTGCGTGAAAAATTATCCATCGGCGACGATGCTCAGCAGATAGAACAGACTCTTGCGCGTGCCCACTCACAGTCGCAAATTGTGATTATTACGGGCGGTCTGGGCCCTACAAAAGACGATATCACCAAACATACGCTTGCGCGCATATTCTCCTCTCCACTTGTCGAGGATCGTGCCGTGTCGGTTCACGTCGAGCGTCTGCTCGCCGCGAGGGGTATCGCCTTCAACGAACTTAATCGCTCCCAAGCACTTGTTCCTGAGTGCTGCCAGGTGTTGTTCAACCACCACGGTACTGCCCCAGGAATGTGGTTTGAACAGGGCGATAATGTGACTATCTCGTTACCGGGTGTACCCTTCGAGATGGAGCATCTGATGGAGGATGAGGTTATGCCGCGTCTGATGTCGCGCTTTTCGCTCCACGCTAACATCCATCGCACGATGATTACCTCGGGTATTGCCGAGTCTATCCTCGCCGAGCGTATCGCCGCGTGGGAGGAGGCTCTGCCGCAGCACATCAAGTTGGCATATCTGCCAGCACCCAATGTCGTGCGCCTGCGCCTATCGACCTATGATAGCGAGGATGAGGCGGCCGTCAGAGAGTGCATTGAAGAGTTGTTTAAGCAGTTGTATGATATAATTCCCGATAATATTGTCGGTTTCGAGGATGCTTCGGTCCAGCAACTCGTGCATCAGATTCTTACCGAGCGAGGTCAGACTCTCGCCGTGGCGGAAAGCTGTACGGGTGGCACAATAGCCTCGCGCTTTACGGCTATGCCAGGCTCATCGGCTTACTTTCTGGCGGGTGTGGTGTCGTACTCCAACGAGTCGAAACGCGATGTGTTGGGCGTTGATTATGACGATATTATGCGCTATGGTGCTGTGAGTGAGCAGGTGGCTCGCCAGATGGCCGAGGGTGCGCGCCGCATTACGGGTGCCGACTATGCCATCTCGACAACGGGCATCGCTGGCCCTGCGGGTGGCTCGGTCGAGAAACCTGTCGGTACGGTGTGGATGGCTGTGGCTACGCCCGAGAGAACGATAGCGATGATGCGAGCGTCGGGAACCGACCGAGGTCAGATTATCAACCGTGCCTCTGCCTATGCCATCGAGATGCTCTACAAGGAGCTGAAAAAGGGTTAAAATAGTAATTGGCGGTCGTTGTACCGCCTTTTTTATGCCCAATATTTGCCTCTTCGCCTCATTTTTACACTTTTTTCGCGCTAAAAGCACGATTTTGAATTTTGGATTTTGAATTTTGAATTTATTTTATGTATCTTTGCGCACCCTTAAAGTGAGGGAATTAAAACTAAAAGACAAAAAACAATGAGAGTTTGCGAAATCACAGGTAAGACTGCCGTAGTGGGAAATAACGTTTCTCACTCAAACCGCAAGACTAAGCGCAAGTTCAACACTAACTTGAAGACAAAGCGTTTTTGGTCTGAGGAGGAGGGTCGTTGGTTCACATTGAAGGTGACAACTGCCGGTATGAAGACAATTAACAAGAAGGGCTTGGCTGCCGCTTTGAAGGAGGCTGCTGCACCAAAGAAGGTTTACTAAAAATTATTGAGTAGAAAATGGCAAAGAAAGGTAACAGAGTTCAGGTGATCCTTGAGTGCACAGAGCAGAAGGAGAGCGGTGTAGCAGGTATGTCACGCTACATCACCACAAAGAACAAGAAGAACACACCCGATCGTTTGGAGCGTCGCAAGTACAATCCATACTTGAAGAAGGTTACAGTACATCGTGAAATTAAGTAATTTAGGATTTAAGTTATGGCAAAGAAAGTAGTTGCAACCCTCAAAACGGGTAACACAAAGAAGTACACCAAGTGCATCAAGATGGTTAAGTCTGAGAAGACAGGTGCTTACATCTTCAAGACTCAGAACATCCTCGAGGATGCCGATATCAAGGCTTACTTCGCTGAGAAATAATTTTTGCATTAGACCATCAAGGTTTAATACAAAAAAGTCGCTTCCCTCGGGAGGCGACTTTTTTTTGTTGTCAGTTTCTTGTCTTGCTGCCGAACAACCTTTTCGGATGTTTTATCTGAGCAGTTCGTTGAGTTTCGACTCCGCCTGGGCCTTGATCTCGGGCGTGATGTAGTCGTGACACACCTTTAATATGGTCATCATCGCTGCGCTATCGTCGGCAAAGCCCACGAAGGGGATAAAGTCGGGAAGCAGGTCGGAAGGCAAAATCAGATAACCCAATGCGCCTGCAATGGCGCTTTTGATATATAGTGGCACATCTGCCGATTTCATCAAATAATAGAGTAGCATCGCAGGCTTCAATACGCTTTTGCCGAGCGACTTGGTCTTCTTCCAAAAACCCGTCTCGGAATAGTTCTTCTCGTAGATGCTCAAATCTGTGGGTGTCTTTTTCTCCATACACTCAAAATCGCGTTTAACATACTTGTTGTCTGCACTCTTGCCTCCAATTATTGCAAATTTACAAAACAACATATAATAGCAACGTGAATCCGATGAAAAAGAGTGTGTTTTGAGTAAGAATTTTTATATTCACTCTATTCTTTATAGGTTTTTGAGTAAATGATTTGTCGTAGCCTCCTCCTCTTCGCAAAAAAAAAGAGCTACCCCTTTTGGGGATAGCTCCTAAGATGTGGAATTCAAACTACTACTGATTCAAGGCGTTGAGGTCCTCCTCGATGTTAGAGTAGAGTGATGCAATCTGATCGGTGCTCAGAGCCTCGTCGTAGATGCGGGCCATAGCCACGCGACCATTCCAGGTGTTCTGCAATGTTGCCACGCCGCTGTAATACTCCACATCGCCACCGATGAAGAACTGCTGGTTGGTAGCTGCATCAGGGAGCTTCAAGCCTGCTGACACGGCAATCTTTTCGTTGTTCTTGCAGCCGTTGATGTAGATTGAGTTGGTGCCGTTGTGAACGTCATATACCGCTACGACGTGGTAGAACTTCTGAGACTCGATGTTGCCGCGGTTGATATACTCCTTGTGAACAAAGGCGTAGCTGCTACTGTTACCTGCCTGAGGCTTAGCATCGCCGCTGTCGGCTGCTGCCGAGATAAATGTTTCGGATGGGTTGTTGTACCAGATACCGAAGCCTGGCCAGAAGTTATTCTCATCGCCCTCGATGATGTCGAACTTGGCTGTCTTGACATATTCAATCTCGTAGTCGCCACCGAAGAGCTTGGCGCGGCTGTTCACGGCGCACTTTGGAGTGTCGAGTGCAAGGTCGTAGCTCGCTACAACCTCCAATGTGTAGTAACCGTCGGTCATCTTATCCTTGAACTCCTGGCTCTGGCTGTAATCCACCAAGAAGTAACCATCGGTTGGGCTACTCTTGAAGGTGTGCTTGAATGTGGCGATATTGTTGTGAGAGTAGTCAGCATTAGTATTTACCTCCAACAAATCGGCATTTGCCTTGGTTTGGATTGTCAGCGAGTTGAGGCTACCGATATTCTCGGCTGTGCCGTCGGCGTTGAACTTCGCGTCGAACATAGGCGTTGGTACAGGCTGAGGTATAGACTTGCCAGGGATAGTCAACGACGCGTAGCGCTTGGCTGCAACTGTGGCTGTCATAGGCTGGTCGTAGATACGCATCATTGCCACATCGCCATCCCAAGGCTGGTTCATATCGCCATTAGCCACTGTCTGGCCGCAGATACCGATATAGTTAAGAGTCTCGGTGAGTGAAGCCTTAGCAGAGTGTGCAAATTCGCCATCCAAGTAGAGGTATGCCAAACCCTCGTTCTTGTTATATACATACAATGAGTGGTGGAACTCGCCCGCAGACTGAGCGTTCTTGTCCTCGCCAAGCCAGCCGTAGTTTGAGTTGCCGCTGTTGCTGTTCATCAACATTCTCATATAGTTGTTGTTCTTCTCGCCCTTGCGCAAGATTGAGAATGCGTTTGAGCCGCCTGGACGTGACCAAATGTCCCATACCGGTGATGGTGTGTAGGAGATAAACTCCAATGTGAAACCATCTTTGATCTTGTTCTGCAACGCAGTGTTACTGCTGATGTCGGCGCGGTAGAAGTTGTCCTGGTAGTTGCTTCTGTTAGAACTTGCGCGAGTGAACTTAACTATGTTGTTGTGAGGGTAGTCGGGGTGAGTGTAGGTGTACATATAAGGTGTCTCGCCGTTACTGTCCACCATTCGCTCGACAGTGAGGCCATAAATACCATTGTCAGTCACGCTGCCATCGAGGTTGAACTGAGCGTCAAACAACAACTCGCCGCCCACCTCAGGGATAATCTGTGTAGGAGCCAACGTGTGGATGGTGTTGCGCTCCACAGTAAACGAGCCCTCCTCTTTGGGGTATGTGATTGCTGCCGAGTAGCCCTCAGTGTCGGTGATGGTGAGGGTGAAACCCTTGCTGTATTCGATGGCGGGGACTACCAACCAGAATGTGGTGGCCTCGGCCTCGCTCTTGCCGAGCTCTACGCCATTGCCGCAGTTTAGCGTGATGATTTTGCGGTTGGTGTTGGCCATTGTGATTGTGAACACTCCGTTGCTTTCCGCAATCTCTGCCTTACCTGCGATAATCTCGTCGTTGTTGCCATTGAATTTGATCTCCTTGACCGAAACATCGCCCCAGAGCTGAACGCAGAGGTAGCCACACAGATTCTGGAACGAAAGATTTGTCGAGCCCTTCTCTGTTACGGCAAGCATAGTGTTGTTAGCTGTATCGATCGAGCCCGAAGCGTCGTTGAATTTCTGTTCGAAAGGCAAATTGTGAGTTATGCGACCACCTGATGTGATGGCCGAGGATGGGTCGTAGGGGTAGATTGCGTAAATCTTCTCAACATCCTTGCCTGCCTTGGGCTCGCCCTCAATCTCGAAGGTGTTATCCTGGCCTGTGTAGGCATATTTGTTCTGGTATGTCGATGCGTTGAACACCGATATGTAGTCGTCTTCCGACCACGCTAATTTGAGTGTTGAGTTATCTATAACTACGCGCGAACCATTGATAGTCTCGATTGAAGCTGTGAACGCGGGAGCCTCTATTGTGGGGGTGTCGTTGCCACCGCCTGGCTCTTCGGGAGTTTCATTAGGCTTGGTCTCTTCGCCGCTGCTGCAACCAACTAAGGCAGCAAATGCCATCATAGCGAAAAATAATCTTTTCTTCATAGATTTAGTAGAGAAATTTAGGTGTTAATATTTAGTTTTATTTCTGTTCAGGTCGGCCTCTTTGCGTAAAAGGCAATGCAAGTTACAAATATTTGTGTGTAAAGACAAATTTTAATTCTCAAAAGTTGTAGCAGGGGCTGCAAAAGGATTGAATTTTGGGTGTGGAGGGTGCTGCTGGAAATGCTCTTCGCTCGGCGGCGGTTTAAGTGGGGTTTGAGGTGCGAAATAATTTTGGTAGTTGCGTAAAAAAGTGTAACTTTGTGTAATAATTTGCCGTATTGTATAGGTATGGCGTAAATAGGAGTTAGATTATGGGATTTTTTGACCTTTTTAAGAAGAAAAAAGATACGACCGAGGTGGTATCAACGCCTGAGGAGCAGGCGGCTGCCGCGCAAGCTGAGGTGAAGCAGGCCGAGGAACAGAAGCAGGAGCTCGAAGAGGGTTTGCAGAAGACCAAGTCGGGATTTTTCTCGAAGTTGGCGCGCGCTGTGGCGGGTCGTTCGACTGTTGATGCCGATGTGTTGGATGACTTGGAGGAGGTGCTCATCACATCCGATGTGGGTGTTGAGACCACCGTTAAGATTATCAACCGTATTGAGGAGCGTATCGCGCGAGACAAGTATATGAATACCTCGGAGCTTAACGCCATCTTGCGTGACGAGATCGCGTCGCTTATGGAGGAGTCGCACTCTTCGCGTGAGGACTTTGGCTTGGAGGTGCAGGAGGGTACCCCTTATGTGATGATGGTCGTGGGTGTGAACGGCGCAGGTAAGACCACCACAATCGGTAAGTTGGCGGCGCAGCTCACCAAGGCGGGTCGCAAGGTCTATATCGGTGCAGCCGATACCTTCCGTGCAGCGGCTATCGACCAGCTGGCGGTGTGGGCCGAGCGTGCGGGCGCTACGATGATTCGCCAGGAGATGGGCTCTGACCCAGCGTCGGTGGCTTACGATACGTTGAAATCAGCGGTGGCTAATGGTGCCGACGTGGTGTTGATTGATACGGCGGGTCGTCTTCACAATAAGATTGGCTTGATGAACGAGCTTACCAAGATTCGCAACGTGATGTCGAAGGTTATCCCCGATGCGCCACACGAGGTGATGCTTGTGTTGGATGGCTCTACTGGTCAGAATGCCTTTGAGCAGGCACGCCAGTTTACTCAGGCTACTCAGGTTACCTCACTCACAATCACCAAGTTGGATGGTACAGCCAAGGGCGGTGTTGTGATTGGCATCAGCGATCAGTTCCACATCCCAGTGCGTTACATCGGTATTGGCGAGGGTATAGATCAGTTGCGTATGTTCAACCGCCGCGATTTTGTTAATGCCCTCTTTGGGGAAGGAAAGTAGCGAAGATGAAAAAGATTAACGTCATAACTCTCGGTTGCTCGAAGAATACGGTCGATAGCGAGCACCTGATGGCTCAGTTGGAGGCTGCGGGTTATATCTTGCGTGCTGACGACGATAGATTGGATGCCAACGTGGTGGTGATTAACACCTGCGGTTTTATTGGCGATGCCAAGCAGGAGAGCATCGAGCTGATTTTGGAGGCCGTGGCCGCCAAGGAGGCTGGTAAGATCGAGCAGTTGTTTGTGATTGGCTGTTTGAGCGAGCGTTATGCCGATGAACTGAGGGCTGAGATTCCCGAGGTGGATAGATATTTCGGTGTGAAGGATTGGGCTGCCATTGTCGAGGCGTTGGGCGGCGAGCATAAGGCCGAGCTCGAAACCGAGCGTTGGCTTACAACGCCTTCTCACTATGCCTATTTGAAGATTTCGGAGGGTTGTAATTGGCATTGTGGCTATTGTGCTATTCCGCTTATTCGTGGTAAGCACACTTCAATCCCTATGGAGCAACTTGAAGAGGAGGCTCGCAAACTCGCCTCGCAAGGCGTCAAGGAGTTGATGGTCATCGCTCAGGATTCAACATACTACGGCATTGATATCTATGGCGAGCGTCGCTTAGCCGAGTTGCTCTCGCGTCTGTGTCGTATCGAGGGCATCGAGTGGATTCGTCTGCACTATGCCTACCCAGCAGCATTCCCTCAGGATGTGATTGATGTGATGGCTCGTGAACCCAAGATTTGTAAATATCTCGATATTCCATTCCAGCACATATCAGATAATATGCTCTCGGCGATGAAGCGTCGTCACACCAAGGCCGAGGCCTTGTCGCTCATCGAACGTCTGCGTAGCAGTATTCCAGATATCGCTCTGCGTACAACATTATTGGTGGGCTATCCTGGTGAGACTGAGCAAGATGTTAAGGAGTTGGAGGAGTTTGTCAAGCAGGTGAAGTTCGACCGCTTGGGCGTGTTCCCCTATTCCGAGGAGGAAGGTACCTTCTCGGCCGAGCATCTTTCGGACGATGTGCCAGCCGAGGAGAAGCAGCGTCGTGCCGACCGCATAATGCTCATCCAGGAGCAGATTTCGCTCGACAATAACTTGGAGCGTGTGGGTCGCCAGATGCGTGTTGTGGTCGATTCTCGCCAAGGCGATTACTATGTGGCTCGCTCGGAGTACGACTCGCCCGAGGTGGACCAGGAGATATTGATTCCTGCTCATCTGCGTCAGTTGCGTAGGGGCTGCTTCTATGATGCTCGCATCACGGGAGCTGAGAATTTTGACCTCTATGCCGAGGTGGTGGCGCCGAGCAAAAAGCGAAGAGACAATTGATTTTTTTCTATAAATTACTCCGAGGTATAGATTAAAATTTGTAGGAAAGATATTTTTTATTACCTTTGAGTATTGAAATTGTAATTACCCGTTCGAAAGTGGCTTGCAAAAGTATCATATCGCATATTCAGGCTCAGGCCGAGAGAGTCATAGAGCAGCACGAGATGCTCGAAGCTAATCTCTTTGCTATGACTGCGGAGCGTGATGCTTTGAAGGTCGAGTTGCGTAAGCAACAGGAGGAGATTGTAGCCTTGAAGGCTGAGGTTCAACGCCTACGTTTGGCTGAGAGCTTGGGGGGTAATACAGCAGATAAGGCAAAGTCGCGTGCGCGTGTCAATCAATTATTGCGGGAGGTTGATAAGTGCATTGCGTTGCTTACCAAGGCAGAATAACCTAAGATAATGGCAAAACAAAAGATACACCTCAAAGTAGGGGGCAAATCCTACCAGATGAATATCGAGAGCGATAAGGAAGAGATCTATCGCTTGGCGGAGCGTGAGGTTAATGCCACGATTGGTAAGTTGCAGAAGGTTTTTGGCGATAGTTTCAGCTTGCAAGATTGTTTGGCTATTGCAGCATTGCAGCTCAGCATAAATAACATCTCGATAACCAAACAGAGTGAGTTGGGTGATGAAGATATGCAGGCATTGGATGAGTTATCTAAACGTTTGGATAAGCATCTGAACCGCATCCCTCGCTTAGACAAGAAAACAGATAAGGTAAAGTAATAGGCATAGGATTGCCTGGCGCTGAGCCTAAAAGTTCTTTTACATAAAAATCTACCCGCATAGATTTCCTTATAGCTTTGCGACTCTGAACACTTTTTACATTGGGATAACTCTCGGTTTCTCAAAATCAGGCCTTAACCCCTTCGGGGTTGTGTACGCACCATTGGAAGGTTGCGAACTCCGGAGCCCCACACCTTGACTTATCGACAGATTCGTCAAACAAGAGAAGGAACTTCTGTGTGGGTTTTTTTTGTTTTTAGAAACATTAAAACTTATTTATTAACATACTAAATTAACTAACAATGATATACTATATCATAACAGCTCTTATATCGGCGATAGTGGGTGTTGGTATCTACTTGGTAGTGGCTACCTACATCACCAAGAATACGATACAGAAGCAACGTGCCGCAGCGCTCAAAGAGGCTGAGGCCGAAGGAGAGATGATCAAGAAAGAGAAGATCCTCCAAGCTAAGGAGAAGTTTATCCAGCTCAAAAGCGAGCACGACCGCGCCGTTAATAAGCGCAATCAGGAGATTGCTCAGATTGAGCATCGTGCCAAGCAGTTGGAGAGTTCGTTGCAGAACCAGCAGCGCGACTTGGATAACAAGATTAAGGAGAATGACCGCTTGAAGGGTCAGCTCGACAGCCAGTTGGGCACAGTGAACGCCAAGAAGGAGGAACTCGCAGGTATCATCAAGGAGCAGAATGTTCGTTTGGAGCAGATCTCGGGAATGAGTGCCGAGGAGGCTAAGAACATCTTGGTTGAGAATATGAAGGCTGAGGCTAAGGCTGAGGCAGACTCTTATATCAACGAGACTATCGAGGAGGCTAAGCTCACAGCCACCAAGGAGGCTAAGCGTACCATCGTGGCTTCAATCCAGCGTGTAGCGACTGAGACTGCTATCGAGAATGCTGTGACGGTGTTTAACATCGACAGCGACGAGGTGAAGGGTCGTATCATCGGTCGTGAGGGTCGTAACATCCGCGCTTTGGAGGCTGCCACAGGTATCGAGATTATCGTTGACGACACCCCAGAGGCTATCATTTTGAGTGGCTTTGATCCTGTTCGCCGTGAGATTGCACGTCTGGCATTACACCAGCTCGTAACCGACGGCCGTATCCACCCAGCTCGTATTGAGGAGGTGGTTTCTAAGGTGAAGAAGCAGATCGAGGAGGAGATCGTGGAGGTTGGTAAGCGTACAGCCATCGACCTTGGTATCCACGGTTTGCACCCTGAGCTCATCCGCTTGATTGGTAAGATGAAGTATCGTTCTTCTTATGGTCAGAATCTTTTGCAGCACGCTCGCGAGACTGCAAACTTGGCTGGTATTATGGCTGCTGAGTTGGGTCTTAACCCTAAGGCTGCACGCCGCGCTGGTCTGTTGCACGATATTGGTAAGGTGCCCGATGATGAGCCAGAGTTGCCACACGCAATCATCGGTATGAAGCTGGCCGAGAAGTATAAGGAGAAGGCTGACGTATGCAACGCCATCGGTGCGCACCACGATGAGGCCGAGATGACATCGCTCATCGCTCCAATCATCCAGGTTTGTGACGCTATCTCAGGTGCACGTCCAGGTGCTCGCCGCGAGGTTGTGGAGTCATATATCAAGCGTTTGAAGGAGATGGAGGATATCGCACTCTCATATACAGGCGTTGTTAAGACTTATGCTATCCAGGCAGGTCGTGAGTTGCGTGTGATTGTGGGTGCTGATAAGCTCTCGGATCAGGAGTCGGAGGCATTGTCACACGACATTGCAAAGAAGATTCAGGACGAGATGACTTATCCTGGTCAGGTGAAGATTACCGTAATCCGCGAGACTCGCTCGGTGAGCTACGCTAAGTAAGCGCCGACGAGAGTCCCAAAATAAGATAGGCTGCTAACTTTGAAGTTGGCAGCCTATTGTTTTTTTATGAGGAATAAATCTCTTATCGTTTCAGTGGGAAGCGGCGCATCCAGGTAGCGCTACGCCATAGCCACTCCACAGGACCATAGTAGTAGCGACCTATCCACCAATTACTAAACAGAATCTGCGCTATGCAAATCGCAACTCCTGCCACGGCACACTCGGCGAAGGTGGCCGTCATTGCCATATTGAGGCCAAAGCCGTAGAAGATAATGACTCCAAGAGCAGACTGCATCATATAATTTGTCACGCTCATACGTCCTACGGGAGCCAGCTTGTCGAGTGCCACGCGCCAGCGCTTGCTCTTGTAATAGAGTAGTGTGAGGCCAGCCACATAGAGTATCATCTGACCCAGGTTGGCGTAGTTGCGCAAAAGCATTGTCGCCTGACGCAAGGCATATCCCTCCAAACCAAATTTTGGCAAAAGCAGCGATGCTCCATAGAAGAAGGCAAATACGGCCAGCGCCCAGGGCAGGGCACGACGACTCCATCGTTGCATACTCTCCTCGCTGCGGTGGATGCCTGTGCGACCAATGAGCAGACCGATGATGAATAGACCTATGAGTTGCAGATAGCGCGCCACGTCAATTACCCACAAGCATTTGGCCAGCTGACCCTTCCAGAGGTTGAACTTAATCATCTCGAAGAAGCCCTGAGAAGCAAATATGTCAGCGCACTCGCGGTAGAGCGAACTCATATAGAGAGCCATCTGGCTGCGTTCGTTTGGTGCGCCACCCATCATCACCTTGCTCAGCGCCCACCACTCGGGAATCTGCAAAAAGAGAATTATGGCGAGGGGTAATAATATCTTGGTTGGCACTCTCCACAGTGCCACCATCACACATCCCAGCAGAGCATAGACGACGAAAAACTCGCCCATATACATCAATCCATTCACATAGCCAAGCACGAAGAGCAGAGCCATACGCCACAGGAATCGTAGGCGGAAATCACTGCCCTTATCAGCCTGATTGTCCATCTGGATGAAGAAACTCAATCCAAAAAGCATCGAGAATATGGCATAGGATTTACCCTGTACGAAAAAACGGATGATGTCATAAACGCCCATATCGAAGGCGCGTGCCGCCTCGGTGGCATACTCGGGAAAGGATGTGAGGTCGAAGTGCTCCATACAGTGCAATAGCACTATACCAATAAGCGAAAAGCCACGCAGAGCATCGAGCGATGTTATGCGGCTTCGGAGTGGGGTAGTAGTCATAATATAGGGTTTTGGAGTAGTTAAGGTACGGGGTCGTAGCCGCTGCCGCCCCAGGGATGGCAACGTAGCAGGCGCTTCAATGTGAGCCACCCTCCCTTGATGGGACCATACTTGCGCAAGGCAATGAGTGCGTATTGCGAGCAGGTGGGTCTATAACGACACATCGCAGGCGTGAGGGGCGAGATGCACAACTGATAGAATCTCACCAGCAGGATGAGTGGGAAAGCCAGGACGCGCTTAGATATGCTCGCAAACTTGTGCCAAAATTCGTTGTACTGCATTGGAAATAGTTTTATAGGAGTGGCTCTCCTTGGTGGAGTATATCATCGCCAGGTCGATTCGTACACCTACCTTCTGGGCGAGTTCTCTGAGTGCAGTGCGCTGAGTGCTGAGGCGATATGCCTCGCGTGTGCGTCGTTTTAGAATGTTGCGTTTGTTGGCGCGCTTGTGGAACTTTTTGGGTACCGAGAACATCACCTCGATGCGGTCGCTGAGCTCCTCTTCTTGGTCAATAACAACTTCCGCTACACTCTCCACAAGGAAGGTATAGCGGAAGGGATAGACAAAACCACTCCTACCCTCGCCAAACATTCGGCGAATGGCTTTGAGCGAACGCAATCGCTCACTACGTGGGAGTGTAAAATCTGGCATATATTTTATGCTATTTTGTTGCAGTAGTACGAGTACGGCTCTTCTTTGCCAGCTTGGTCTGCTGGGTGCGGATAAACTCCTCCTTGGCCTCGTCGGTGTGAATCTCCACCTCGGCAACCTCCTCGCCACGCTTCAATTTGGCAGCATAGAGGTCCAAAGCCTTGGCCATCGAAGGTGCCTCAGGCGATGGAGCCGATGCCTTGACCTTCATACCTGCGTCCAACGCCGCACGCAGTGTAGCCTCGCCAAAGGTGGCGATAACAGGCAACTCCTCGACCTTGAATGACTCCATCACGCTCTTCACATCAGATGGAGAGTAGAGGGCCATCACGTCGTAATCGGCTGGCTTCACCTCGCTCATATCGGCAGCTACGGTGAGGGCCAAGATTACAGGGTCGTAATTGATCTTCAACTTAGTCAGCGTCTCAGGTAACTCAGGCTTGTGAGGCTCGCTCAGGGCAAGCAGGAAACGCTCGCTCTTGTGCTTGATGATAAGTTCCAAAAGCGATGTGAACGTACCGTCGGCAAACGAAATCTTACGCTTGCGATATACGATGTATTTCTGCAAATAGAGGGCAACGGCCTCGGTGTTACAGATATACTTCATTGTCTCGGGGACAGTGATACGCGCCTCCTCACACACCTTGAAAAAACTGTCAACAGTGGTGCGCGACGTGAAGATTACCGCGGTATGCTCCAAAATGTCAATACGCTGAGAACGGAACTCTTTAAGGCTAACGCCCACAACACGAATCAGGGGCTTGAAATCTACTTCGATTTTATACTTTGTCATCAGCTCATAGAATGGCGATTTTTCCATCACCGCAGGACGAGGCTGTGACACCAAAACTCTTTTTATCATTTCTTTTATCAATTACAATCTCACGAGAGTCTCATCACTCCTTGCCACAAAAGTGTCAAGGGTAGGATTTCGACGGCGCAAAGGTACAAAATCCAATGCAAAATCGAAACTTTTTTTGAAATAAAGAACCCTATACTTTCTCGAATAAACAATACAAATGCTATCAAGGCGGCAATGTAGCCCACATTTTGCCATCTTTCATAGCTCGCTCCGATGCCCATTTGCGATATTAATAGGATTGGAGCCACCATCACGATGGCCATTACGAAGTATATTAGACGTATGCGCATCAGGGCCATCACCTCGTTTATCGAGTGGGTAATGGCGCCCACGATGAGCAACATTAGGTACTGAACAGATATCACCACAACAAATGCTCCCATCGCCACAAATGGCAGATAGAAGAGTTGTGATGGTGTGAGTAAGCCAGCCTGGCGGCTTGCCACCATCGAGGCAATAACCCCGACAAAGGCCAATCCCAGGACAAAAAGTTTACCCAGCGAACCATAGAATATATCGCTTCGACGTCGCTGCTCGGCGCGCTCCAACGAGACCACGCGTCGCTGGAAAACTGACATAAACAGAGCGCGAATATCGTCAAAGTAACGATAGATGCAGAATACATAATATATAATAGTAAGCGCAATGAGCATATTATACAGCAGCGGAGTCCACTCGCCAAGGCCGCTCTCCGCGGCCGAACGTATAATCTCATTTGCTGCCACTTCGCCCTGAGCGAGCACGCCCTCGGCAACACTCTCTACGCTCTCGCCCTGAGTGAGTACACCCTCGGCAACACTCTCTACACCCGAAGCCAACTGTGAGCCTTCGCCCATAACATCGCCCAGCGGCGCATCGTGATAGACTTCGCGTGCCTTGCTCCACTGCTGGGCAATTTGGTGGAACGTAGGGTTGGAGCAGACGTTGTGCAGCGAACTATCGTCGAGCAACGAGTCGGATGGGTGTAAAGAGCCCGTCCAACTGTCGGTCAGTCGGCGCAAAGCCCTCTCGGAAAGGGTATCCAACCCCGATGGGTGGAGTATATCTTTAACCTCTTCTAACATTACTCTTCAACTCGTTTAAGTGTTATGCGGAACGTCGTTCCGTTGCCTATCTCGGAGCGCACAACTGAAATCTTACCGTGGTGGTAATCCTCGACAATGCGTCGCGAGAGCGAAAGTCCCAAGCCCCAGCCTCGTGTCTTTGTGGTGTAGCCTGGCTCAAATATGCGGTTCCAATTACCTTTGGCAATGCCCTTGCCCGTGTCGCTCACGTCGAGGGTCACCTCTCTGTCGGTTGCCGAAAGAGCCACATCTATCTCACCTCGGCCCTGCATCGCGTCGAGTGCATTTTTCAGCAGGTTCTCCACCACCCACTCAAACAGCGCCACATTCATATTCACCTTGACGGGAGCCATCGCCAGGCCGTTGTAGGAAAGATTCACGTTGCGTGGCACGCGCTTGCGGAAGTACATCACCGTATCGCCCACCACCTCGTTGATGTTGTTGGGCGTGAGTACCGCCTCGGAACCGATTTTCGAGAATCTATCTACGATTTTCATCAAGTGGACCAGATCTTTGTTCATCTCCTCGACAACGGTGGGGAAGGCCTCCTGCGTGCGCAGATACTCAATCCATCCCAGCAGCGACGATGTAGGAGTACCCAGCTGGTGGGCAGTCTCCTTGGCTAGTCCAATCCATACTCTATTCTGCTCATCTTGCTTGGTAGATTGGAAAGCGATGAGGGTAAAGACTATGAAGATGGCGATAATCAGCCACTGTGCATAGGGGAAGTAGTAGAGCGCCGTAAGCAGTTGTGAGCGGCCATAGAAAATAATATGGCTATGCCCCTGCGACCACATCATCCTCACCGTGCGGGGGGTGTTCTGCTCGGTCAGCTCATAGAGCTTGCGGCGGAATTTATCGGGATCGCGCAACACATCTTCGGGGATGCGGTTGCTCACGATTAGCGTTTGGTTCTCGTCGGTGATGATGAATGGGATGTTGTTCTGAGTGCTGACGATGTGGGAAATCAGCGGGTCGGTGCTGTAATTTCCAAAGGCGTCGCGGCTCACCCTCTCCATCGCTGCCACCCACAGCGCCACGTCGTTCTGCTCCTTTTGGCGCAGGACGTCGGCCAGGCGGTAGTTGTAGAAAAGCGACATCGCTGCCAAAGCCATACCGATCACGAGAATCGACATACGGCTACGGAACGAAATCTTTATCTGAAAAGGGAACTTCATCTTATGCTCTATTAGTTACGTTGCGTATCTTGCTCCGATAGAATCTTGTTGTAGCGCTCAGGCTCGCGGAGAAGTTCCACAGCCTGCTTGACTGCATCATCCGAGCGCAGATTGTACTCCACCACACCCTCGTAGTAGTTGTGGCGCAGGATGACGTCGCTACTGATGAGGTCGCAAATCTCGTTGCGATAGGTTTTCAGGTTGTCCATCTTCTGGTCTTTGAGCTTTGACTCTATCTCGCTCAAATCCTCGGCAAAGGCCTCGTCGTAACGCTCATCCTTGGCTGTCTTTTTCAGCAGTTCCAGTGCGTCGCGTGTGCGCGACTGGTAGGGCACATCCTTGTCGGCCATAAATGCGATGAACTCCTCGTAATCCTGATCCGAGATTGAGAATGAGCGATTATCCACACTCATATTTGGGTGCTTGCGCATATACTCGTCGAGGAAATCCTCGATGTAGCCCAGGTTGTAGAGCAGCACTGCAAATGTTGGGACATATTCTGCCTCGACCTTCACATCGGGCATCAACCCCTTGCCGTCATAGACCTTGCGGCCGTTGGATGTCTTGAATTCATTGATTAGCGAGTCGGGTACCGTCGCATCCTTGTCGTCGCCATTGTGGGTGTAGTTGATGCGCTGCACGCAACGACCCGATGGGATGTAGTATTTGGCGGTGGTGAGTTTCAAGTAGGCGTTATATCCCACCGGCAGCACCGTCTGCACCAAACCCTTGCCGTAGGAGCGCTGTCCCATCAGTACCGCGCGATCCATATCCTGCATTGCGCCGCACACAATTTCCGACGCCGATGCCGAATTACCATTTATGAGCGCCACCACAGGTACATCGCCCAGAACGGGGACGTTGTCTGTGATATACTCCTTTTTCGACTGCTCGCTGCGGCCCTGCATAGTCAGTACCTTAGAGCCCTTGGGGAGGAACATCGAGAGAATCTTCACAGCCTCGCTCACTGAGCCACCGCCATTGTCGCGGTAGTCCAGCACAACACCCTTGATGGTCTGCTCCTGACGCAGACGCTCCACCATAGCTCGCATATCGTCATAGCAGCCATCGGTGAAGTCGGCGTGGCGGATATATGCTATGCCATCCTCGATGAATCCTGCGTAGGGAACACCTGGGATTGCGATGCGTGCGCGTGTGATGACCATCTCCTCGACCTTGCCTGTCATCAGGCGGCGAATGGCCAGCTTAACCTTCGTGCCGGGGGTGCCTTTGAGCTTTGATGAGATCTCGGCGGTGGTACACTTTGTCACATCCTCGTCGTCGATGCGTACAAACTTATCGCCAATCTTCAATCCAGCCAAATCCGAAGGCGAGCCCTTGTAGGGCTGGGCAATGACCACGCCACTGCTGTCGCGCTTCATACGGATTGTGGCACCGATACCGCCATACTTACCCGTAGCCATCACCTCGAAGTCCGACATCTCCTCCTCCGACATAAATTGGGTGTAGGGGTCGAGGTTGCGCACCATACCCTGAGCACCATCACTCATCAGACGGTCGGGGCTCACCTCATCGACATACTGCAACGAGAGCTCACGCATCATATTGACCATAATCTCCATATTGCGTCCCAGACCCAGGTCGTTGTGGGTGGCACGCACTCCCGCAGCTACGACGCCCACCAAAAGCAGCAGAGCGCCTATGCGAAGCAATCTCTTTTTCATCATCATTTAGCTCAATCTGTAAACAATCTTAGCCAGGCCTCGGCGGTTGCCCGAGATCATCACTCCCTCGCCATCGCGCTTGACCTCAATCTCATCCTCGAAGAGCATCATCAAGCGGTCCAGGATGCTGTTGGCTCTAAGTACCAATCTATCCTCGCTCTGCTCGATGGGCGAGAAACCAGCTGCGGCCATACGCTCGATGATGTGGTCGCGGTCAGTGTCGATATTCAGCTTAATGTGGCGCGACATAAAGCCAAAACGAGGGTAGAATGCCGACAATAGCACCACAGCACCGATGAGCAGTTTGCCTCTCTGGCTGGTAAGTGTGGCCGCCACATAGTCCCATACGCTCACATCAATACCCTTTGATGTCATTAGGCTAATCCATACAACGCCCAAATACAAAACGATAAAGGCGATTAAATATTTTACCGAACGAATAACGTGTTTCATAACTTAAATTATAGTTTTAGGTTTATATAAATCTTGATTCAATGCTCTCGGCCACCCTCTTCATCAGCCACCAGGGTGTCGAGGTCGCTCCGCATATGCCCACGCTCTGGCAGCCCTCAAACCACTCGGTTCTTAGCTCGCTCTCCTCCTCAATGTTGTAGCATCGTGGGTTGGTGTTGCGACAGACGTCGAATAACACCTTGCCATTGCTGGACTTCTTGCCGCAGACAAATATCACCACGTCGAAGCGCGATGAGAACTCGCTCAGGGCCTTCTCGCGGTTGGATACGCGGCGGCAGATGGTGTCGTCCACCGTCAATAGGCTCTCATCTGCCAGGCGGCTACGCATCTTCTCCACCAGAGCCCAGAATAAAGTGACGCTTTGGGTGGTCTGCGATAGGAAAAATATGGGCGCTGAGAAATCAATCAAACTCAAATCCTCCTCACCCTCGATGACAATCACCTGGTCGTCAACCTGGCCGCTAAGTCCCACCACCTCGGCGTGACCGCGCTTGCCCAAGATGACCACCTGGCCGCCCTGCTCGCTCATACGCTCATACGCCGTCACCACTTTGCGCTGCAACTGAGCCACCACTGGGCAGGTGGCGTCAATTACCCTGATGTCCAACTCCTCGGCGCGCTTGAATGTTGCTGGTGGCTCACCGTGGGCACGGATAAAGAGGTCGGACCCAGAGAGCGAAGGCATATCCGAGTGGGTCACTGTGCGCAAGCCCAAAGCCTCCAATCGCTGCACCTCCATACGGTTGTGGACAATGTCGCCTAATGAATAGACCTCACCGCCCAACTCCTGCAATGCAGCCTCGGCTTTTGAGATGGCTCTTACCACACCGAAGCAGAAACCTGAATTCTCGTCAATCTCTACGCGCATAACTATCCCACGATTTTCTCATATCGCTCCATAAACCACGCCATCTGCTCCTCGACGCTCATATAACTGTTGTCGAGCTCGATGGCGTCGTCGGCACGACGTAGTGGCGAGATAGAGCGTGTCATATCAGCCTCATCGCGAGAGATGACATTCTCCAAAATCTCCTCCATCGTCACATCGTCGCCCTTGGCTGTGAGCTCGATGTAGCGGCGCTCGGCACGCACCTTAGGGTTGGCAGTCATAAAAATCTTCAACTCGGCATCGGGGAATACCACAGTGCCGATGTCGCGGCCATCCATCACCACGCCTCTGTCGCGGCCCATAGCCTGTTGCAGTGCCACGAGCTTCTCTCTCACCTGGCGAATCGAGCTTACCTTGCTCACGCAGTTGCTCACTTCGATTGAACGGATGCGGCTCTCGGCATTCTCGCCGTTGACGTAGATGTCGCTCGCTCCGCGCTCGGGGTTGAAGCGAAATGTGATTTCAATCGAAGGCAGCAACGCGATAATCTTCTCGGAGTTGGCCTGCTCGCCGTCGAATGCTCCGTTATCCAGCGCATAGAGCGTTACGGCACGATACATAGCGCCGGTGTCGATGAATATGTAACCGAGTTTGGCCGCAATGGCCTTGGCAAATGTGCTCTTGCCACACGACGAGAAGCCGTCGATGGCAATGACTATCTTTTTCTTGTTTTCCATTACTTGGGTAGGATGTTAAAAAATGTTGAGAGGATGGTGTAGATTCCCAGCACACCGATTATCACTCCCGCAACGTGATTTAGCGTCAGCATATGTCGTGGTCGAAAGCGGCGGCGGAAGCAATTGATTGCAAAGGTGAGCGTAACCCACCACGCCATAGCGCCCGCCAGGAATCCCATAATGGTGACGGTGCTACGCACAAGCGATGCCATATCGCTGCTCTCGCCTGGCTGCAAGCCGACGTTGAACATAGCAAAGAATGCCAACAGATAGGGGATGACCACCACAAAATTGGCCAGCGTAAATACAAACATCGACGAGAAGTCCTGCCATAGGTTGGTCTTGCCTGCGCGGTTGCGGCGAATCTGCGGTACGGGGTTCTGGAAGAAGATATAGACTCCCACGATGACCACAAATATTCCACCCACCACCTGCAAGATGGCGCTATACTCTTCGATTTGGGTCTGCAACATCGAGTAGAAGAAGTAGGCGATGATGGCCATCAGCATATCGGCCACTGCCACTCCCGTACCCGAGGCCAGGCCCGAACGGAAATCTTTACTCAGTGTTCGCTGGATGCAGAGCACAGCCACAGGACCCACCGTAATGGATGAAGCCACACCTACGCCCACACCCCTGAGCAATATGTCAATCGTACTTACTATCATATTTCGGAATTTTCAGCCGCAAAGTTAATGAATTTAATATGAAATATTAAGTCTTAGGTTTGGATTTTCTCAAAAATGTTCGTTGCGGGGGGGCAGGCTACGGCTTTTGGGGGCATTGTTGAGGAGCGGAGAGCGTGTGGCGCGAAAGTTGCGAGGTGCGCAGTTGTGAGGCTGCGCGACTCCCATTTGTTGATAAATTATGGAAAACTTTAACCCCTTTGGGCGACATTCTCGGCGAATGATTCCTAAATTTGCAATAACCTAAAAAATTCAATAGCTATGGCTGATTTTCAACAACAGGGTATCGATATCGAACTTAGCGAGGATATAGCTCAGGGCCATTACTCTAATGTGGCTATCATCTCGCACTCTACGTCGGAGTTTGTGATTGATTTTGCGACAATCCTTCCGGGCTTAAAGAAGGCGAAGGTTAAAAGCCGCGTGATTCTTACGCCCGAGCACGCCAAGCGTCTGTTGATGTCGTTGCAGGATAACATCACTCGCTACGAGAGCAATGTCGGTAAGATTGAGATTCCAAGGGCTCATTCAGCCGATGAGACCATCTTGAATTTGGGCCCAATGGGTAAGGCTTAGCGTTTGGATTGTATATCAATAGTTATAAATTAGTGTGGGGCATACCAGAGTTCTGATTGCCCGTAAAATTATCTGTTTTAGGGTTGGATTTCTTTACTGATTTCCAACCCTAATTTTTTTTTGCCGAACAAGATTTGAGCAAGATTTACGATGAATATTTGGGTTGGAGAAATCTTTGTTGCGAAGAGAATATTGATAAAAAAAAGCTGCCCAACATTTGTTGGACAGCTTTTTTTGACTTACAACACGAGTGCTTATCGCTTGCCGCCTACGATGTCGAGTTCTGACATAATGTGCTGGCAATCAGCAAACTTGTCAACAACCCACAATACATAGCGAACATCCACGCCGATGCAACGCTGCAATTCTGGCTCGAATGCTACGTCACCCGACATAGCCTCCCAGTTGCCGTCGAATGCCAAGCCGATAAGACGACCCTTGCCATCGAGCATTGGAGAACCTGAGTTACCGCCAGTGATGTCGAGGTTAGCGAGGAAGCCAACGTGCAACTTGCCATCCTTGTCGGCATAGCGGCCGTAGTCCTTCTTTGCGTAGAGCTCTTTGAGCTTTGGCTCAACGGTGAACTCCAATGGATTGGTGTTATCCTCCTTTGCAATCACACCCTCCAAAGTTGTGAAGTAGTTGTATGTGATAGCGTCAGCAGGGTTGTAAGGCAATACGTTACCATAAGTGAGGCGGATGGTGAAGTTGGCGTCAGAATACCAAGCCTTCTCAGGCTGCATCTTCATCAAACCTGCAACATACAAGCGGTGAGCCTTGTTTACCTCTGGCGCATACTTGATGTACTCCATATAGGCGTTGCGATATACATCCATTACAGAGTTTGCCAACTCCGCAGCTGGGTCAGCCTTCACCTGCTCCTCGGTTGCTGCGTTAGCCTTCTCCAAAGATGTGAAGACAGAGTTGTCGTACACCCAATCAACATAAGCGTCGCTGTTGCCGCCGAACTTGGCGTCGATAACCTCAGTGTAGATTGATGGGAGATTCTCCTTCGACATATTCTCGCGCACAATCTGCATCATACGCTTTGCCACCTTGCGGTCGAGCTCTGCGTCGTAATCCTTATAGAAACCTGCGTAGCGAGCCTTTGGAGTGCGTGATACGCTGATGAGCTCAATGCCACGCAACATAGCCTCGTTCATATACTGCATAACACCCTCGGCAGGAGTGATGTTTGCCACAGCCTCCTTCATATTTGCAAGCGCATCGATGAAGCCCTCCTCAGGGAGTGTGTTGGCGTCGGCCCACTTCTGGAACTCAGCCTCCTGAGCCTGCTTCTGACCCTTCACGCCGAGCTTTTGGATGCCGCGTGACATACCGATTGAGTTCTTCCAATAGTTAGATGAGCCAGCATACTTTGATGCATACTTGATGCGAATCTCGTCGCTTGCCTCCATAGCCTCCCAGATGATAGCCTGACGCTCGCCACGGATGTAGATGCGCTGAGGGTTGTCAACCTCCAACATCTGGTCGATCTCGTGAGATGTCATATAGCGAGTTGTTGAGCCAGGGAAGCCCACCACCATTGCGAAGTCACCCTCCTTGTAGCCGTTGAGTGAGATTTCGAGGTGGCGTGGAGCCTTGTATGGTACATTCTCCTTAGAGTAAGCCGCAGGGTTGTTGTCCTTGTCGGCATATACGCGGAAGATTGAGAAATCGCCTGTGTGGCGTGGCCACATCCAGTTGTCGGTGTCGCCACCAAACTTACCGATTGACGATGGAGGAGTACCAACCAAACGTACGTCGTTGTAAACCTCGTAAACAAATGCAAAATACTGATTACCACCGAAGAACTCTACGATGTTGTAGGTCTGGCTCTTTGCCAAATCCTTCTGCTTTGCCTCGGTCAAGGCCTTGATATTCTCGCGGATAATCTGCTGACGCTCCTGCTCGCCTGCGATTGAAGGTACGTTGCCCAAAACATCGGCAGTCACATCCTCAATCGAGCGTACGAACTTTACAGATAAGCCTGGGCAAGGCAACTCCTCGGCGTGAGATGAGGCCCAGAAGCCGTTCTTCAAGTAGTCGTGGTCAACCGACGAGAGAGCCTGGATTGAACCATAACCGCAGTGGTGGTTTGTGAAGATAAGACCCTTCTCTGATACGATCTCGCCTGTGCAGCCGCCACCGAAGATTACGATAGCATCTTTGAGCGAAGATTTGTTTACTGAATAGATATCCTCGGCTGAGAGCTTGCAACCCTTGGCCTTCATATCCTTGATGTTCATCTTTTGAAGGTAGGGCAACAACCACATACCCTCATCAGCCATAGCGGTGAATGAGAAAATCGCCGCAACGAGTGTTAAAAGTACTTTTTTCATTCTCTATTTGTTTTAGTAATATTATAATATTCTGGGTGTAAAGGTAGAAATAATAAATTCAAAATTCAAAATTGGAGATTCAAAAATGCAAGAAAATAGCTCGTTTGGGTGTCCGGTTTGGTTGTGCGAAAGTTGTGCGAAAATATCATATTTTTGCGCTGAAAGAGTGTGAAATAGGCTTTTTGGGATCAAAAAGGTAGAATCTTTTACTAAAATAGGCTTTTTTTGAAAATTAATTGATATATTTGTGCTATCTTTTCTTATTCTTAGTAAAAGATTTGGGCAGAACGATAGTCTTTTTTGTCGCGTAAATAGTACTATTGACGCAGCCCGACATAACGGACTAACTTAACAATGCAGCCATCTGTGGCTGCCAAACTTTTGTTGAAATGAAAGAACAATTAGAAGCCCTGAATGCAGTGACGATTAACTTTGGCCAGGGAGGAATGACCATTGTCAATTTCATCCTTGCATTTGTGATGTTTGGTGTGGCGCTCGGTATCAAGCCGCAGACATTCAAAGACATTTTCAAAAATCCTAAGTCTGTGATCGTAGGAATCCTTTTGCAGTGGGTGGGTCTGCCAGCCATTACTTTTGCCATAGCGATGGCACTGAGCCCTTGGATTACTCCGATGATTGCCCTCGGTATGATTTTGGTGGCATCGTGTCCAGGAGGTAATATCTCTAACTTTATCTCCTCACTCTCGAAGGGTAATGTCGAGTTGTCAATCTCGATGACAGCCGTGACCACAGCCTTCGCTCCAATTGTAACCCCATTCAACTTCTTCTTCTGGGGTTCGATGTATAGCCAGATTATCGCCATCAAGAACGATATTCCGACACTTGTCATCCCATTTTTCCCAATGTTGGAGCAGATTCTTCTTCTGTTGGGTGTGCCCATCTTCTTGGGTCTTATCTTCTCGCGCTACTTCCCTAATGCGACCAAGAAGATTACCAAGCCAGCTCAGGTGCTCTCAATCCTGCTCTTTATCGGAATGGTGATTGTGTCGTTCTCGCAGAACTTCCAGATATTTATCGATAATATCTTCTATGTATTCTTTATCGTGATGTTGCACAACGCCAGCGCGTTGGCTACGGGTTATTTTGGCGGAAAGTTGGCTCGCGTTCCCGAGGCTGACCGTCGCTCGTTGACGGTAGAGATTGGTATTCAAAATTCGGGTTTGGGTCTGATTTTGCTCTTTAACCCAGCAATCTTCCCACCCGAAATCTGGCACGGCCACTATGGCGGTATGCTTTTCATCACGGCTTGGTGGGGAATTTGGCACATAGTTTCAGGACTTACTGTTGCCTATCTGTTCCGCCGTACGCCTCTCAAAGCGTAAATTATGAAAAAAGAGAAGAAAATTCAGGATTACGATGTGGTGTATGATGTGTTGCGCTACTATGTAGATTTCGCACTCAAAGTATCGTATCGTAATCTTCGTTATGTGGGACGCGAGAATGTTCCACAGGATGGTGCTGTTATCTATGCCCCCAACCATACCAATGCATTGATGGATGCGCTGGTGATTTTGGCTATGGACCACAAGGCTAAGGTCTTTGTGGCGCGTGCCGACATCTTCCGCAATCCGACATTGGCCAAGGTGCTTTCGTTCCTCAAAATTATGCCGATTATGCGTATGCGCGACGGTATGGACGAGGTGAGAAAGAATAATGAGACCATCGAGAAGGCTGTCGATGTGTTGCGCGATAAGGTGCCATTCTGTATCTTCCCCGAGGGTCAGCATCAGGCCAAGTATTCGTCGTTGCCTCTCTCGAAGGGAATCTTCCGCATCGCCTTCCAGGCTCAGGATTTGATGCCTGATATGCCTCTGTATATTGTTCCTGTGGGTATACGTTATGGTCACTTCTTCCGTTTCCGTTCTACGGTGCGTGTTCAGGTGGGCGACCCAATCAACGTGAAGGAGTTCCTCGCTCAGAATCCTGATAATACGCCTCAGGAGCAGATGAATATCTTGAAGGATATCCTCGCCGAGCGTATGCGTTCTTCGATCTTCTACATCCCCGATGATGAGAATTATGACGCCACATTCGAGATTTGTGCCGCAACGGTCAAGTCGCAGGCGAGACGTTTTGCTCGCAAAAGTGGCGGCAAGAAGTTGCATCGCTTGGATGCTCACTTCCTGGCCAACAACGAGATTGTGAAGTATATCGCCGACCTGAAACAGGAGAATCCTGAGAAGGCTGCGAAGTTGCTCAAATTGGGTGACGAGGCATTTAAACTCAGAAAGTCAAAGAAGATTAACATCGAGTCGGTGTCGTTGAAGTACCCAGTGCTTTCGCGCATCTTGAAGTCGTTGTTCGTTATCGCTGCGTTGCCTTATTGTGTTCCGGTGTCGATTCTCACGCTCCCAATCAAGGCGTTGCTCGGCTTCCTGTTCACAAAGTTGAAGGATCAGGCATTCCACAACTCGGTGCGCTATGTGGTGAATTTGGTGTTGTGGCCAATCCTTATGATTATCTATGCTATCATAGCATACTCGCTCCTGCCTTGGCAGTGGGCATTGCCTCTGACGCTTATCCTACTCCCTGCGCCTATTGTGGCTCACGAGACGTGGAGATTGATACGTTTGGCGATATCTGATTTTAGATACTTTTTCTGTAAGGATTTGCAGAAGATGCACCGCGAGATTAAGAAAATGGTTTTTATTAAGTAAAACGAAAAATTATGAAATTCAAGCATATAGCATTGCTCTTTGTTGCAGTGATGGCTTTCGCTTTTTCGGCCTATGCCCAGAAGGAGGAGCAGGAGATTATCAAGACAGGTTATAACTTTGGTCCATTGCCAGCTGTGGCATTCGATGCCGACAAGGGCTTCCAGCTCGGTGCGTTGCTCAACATCTATGACTTTGGTGATGGTTCGACCTATCCTAATACACGCCAGCATTGGTATTTAGAGGCATCGTTCTTCACCAAGGGTTCGCAGCTCTTTGTGGTGTCGTACGATAACAAGTTTTTGATTCCCAATACCCGTTTCTCGACTACGCTGACCGTCACCAACGACAAGGCGATGGATTTCTATGGCTTCAACGGTTATATGTCTTATTACGACCACGAGCGTGTGAAGGCGGGTAAGGATGGCAACGACTACCTTTACACTCCATACTACCGTCTTAACCGTGTGGCTGCTCTGTTCAAGAGCGACTTCGTTGGAAAGATTGGTGATAGTAATCTCTATTGGGAGGCTGGCTACCATCTCAGCTACTTCAAGCAGGGCGCTATCAACCGTAGCAAGATTAACAAGAATAAGGAGGAGAGTGAGATGTTCCCCGACCAGGAACCTACCCTCTATGAGAAGTATCTCGACTGGGGTATCATCTCCAAAGATGAGGCCGATGGCGGTTGGAACAGTACAGCCCGCGTGGGTCTGTTGTATGACACTCGCGATAAGGAGGGTGCTCCTTCGCGCGGTATCTGGGCCGAGGCTCACCTTATGCTCGCACCAAAGTGGTTGGGTACAACAAATCCATACTATCGCTACTCGGCAACATTTCGTCACTATCTGCCTATCGTGAAGAACGATGTGCTTACATTTGCCTATCGTTTGAACTACGAGGGTAGCTTGGGCAGTGGCGTTCCTTACTATGTGTTGCCTTATATCACAGTGATGGGCCCATCTTACGACCGCGACGGTATGGGTGGTTACCGCACAATCCGAGGCTTGATGCGTAACCGTGTCCAGGGTTTGGATATGGCATCGTACAATGCCGAGTTGCGTTGGCGATTTGTTAATTTTGCGTTGTGGAACCAGAATATTGCCTTTGGTCTGAGTGCATTCAGCGACGGTACTATGGTTACTCGCAACTATGATATGTCGTTCAAGGGCGAGGAGCAGCATCGTGCCGATTATGAGGAGTATATGGCTCGCACGGGCAACCGTACAGAGGATCGCCCTCACATTACTGTGGGTGCGGGTTTGCGCTTTATTATGAATCAGAACTTCATCGTGGCTTTCGAGTATGGCTTGCCTATCAGCAAGTTCAGCAAGGATGAATTCATCAAGAATCAGGATGGTAACGGTGCGTTCTATATCAACACAGGCTTCCTGTTCTAAAAGTTGACAGAGATGCAATAAAAAAGGCTATCGCTTTGGGCGGTAGCCTTTTTTGTGTCGCAAAAGTGATGGTTTATATCTTATAATCTTGCGAGCAGCTCGGCCATCAACACTCCGAGATGATTTCCTGCGGCGTAGCCCACAACTCCTGCAGCCAGACCCGTCACTAAGGCGTTCTTGTTGTTCATCGCCGCCGAAGCCATAGGGACAAATGGGGGCGAGTTGATGAACGCCACCGACGAAATCATCATCGAGTCGGCGTCGGTACGCATTAGGCGGCACATCAAGGCGTGGAGCGTGAGCGAGAGGAATACAGCCACTGACATAAAGGCCAGTTGGTTGATGCCTCCCTTCAAGTCGAGTGACGAAAAGTCGGCCATCGAGGCGATGGTCATACTGAAAATATAAATCAGATACATTCCCACGTCGTAGCTCAAATCCAACTTTTTCACACCTTTAAGGAATGAACTTGCCACGCCTAATGTGGTCAGCAGCAGGATGAGGATCACCATAAACCAACCCTCGGGCATAGCGGCTGCCACACCTGCCGAGATAGCTACGATGATGAGCGTGTAGCCCAGCATTGCGCCCAACTGTCTGCCTCCTTGGCGTGTGAATAGCTTGTGGTAGGGGTTCTGTTTCGTGAGTTCAATCTGCTCCTGAATCTCCATCTTCTCCTGGCTGCTCAGTTGACGCTTACCCTCGCCATAGAGGCGGCGGAACATCGGTATGCCCACACCGAAAAGGAAGATGAAGTAGATGAACGATATGATTATATCGTAGGAGTTTATCAAAATATAGGTCTCGCTGTTAATGCGGAAGATGGCTTGCAAGGCCGCGGCGTTGAGTGTGCCTCCGGTGTACATACCCGTGATGATACCGCCTACCTGGGCACCCTGGCTCAGCTCCTTGCCAAAGCATAGGTAACCCACCGTAACGGCTATGCAGACCGACAAGAAGCCACTTGTTATAATCTTTAACTGCAAGCCCGCCTCGCGGCGCGAAAAGCTACATCCAAAGAGCATCATCGGAATGGCCAGCGGAATCATAATATTGGGTAGCATATCCTGCACGCCGCTTATCTCCTCTGGAAGGAATGGCAGATTACCAAAGGCCATACCCAGGGCATAAAGCACCATAATGGGACCCAACTTGCCCAGCAGGCTCACTCGGCGACAGAGCCAGATGACGGCCGCGGGGCAGAGGCAAAAAATCAGGGTCAGTAGTATGTAGTTAAGCACTGGCATATTCTCTTCTCAGGGTTAAATGAGGGGCATACCTGCCTGCTTGCACTTCTCGCGCATATCGTCGGGCCAGATGCTCGATTGAGTCTCGCCGACGTGGGCCTTGTGGAGCAGAATCATACATAGACGGCTCTGACCAATACCGCCGCCAATAGATTGAGGCAGTGAGCCTTCCAATAATCGGCGATGGAAGTAGTACTGCTTGCGATCCTCCTTGCCGCTGAGTCGGAGCTGGTGCTCCAACGCCTCGCGGTTTACACGGATACCCATCGACGAGAGCTCGATTGAGCGCTCCAAAACGGGATACCATATCAGCAGGTCGCCATTCAAACCTGGCAATGTAGTACTATGTGAGATGGTCGAGTAGTCGTCATAGTCGGGGGCACGGTTGTCGTGCTTCTCGCCATTACTCAGCTCGCAGCCGATGCCGATGATAAATACCGCACCGTACTCCTTGCAGATGGCATCCTCGCGTGCCTTGGCATCGAGGTGTGGGTAGCGTTGCAGAAGTTCCTCGGCGTGGATGAAGGTAATCTGCTCTGGAAGGAATGGCTTAATCTGGGGATAGGTCTCGCAGATGTGGTACTCGGTACGAAGGATGGCGCCATAGATGCGCTCGACAATGCGTTTCAGGTAATCCACCGTGCGGCTCTCCTCGCTCATCACGCGCTCCCAGTCCCATTGATCGACATAGAGTGAGTGGAGGTTGTCCAACTCCTCGTCGGCGCGGATGGCATTCATATCGGTGATGATACCATAACCCTCGGCCACCTCATATTCGGCCAGCGTCACACGCTTCCACTTGGCCAGCGAGTGTACCACCTCGGCCTTAGCCTCGTTCATATCCTTGATGGGGAATGTCACGGGGCGCTCCTTGCCACTCAGGTCGTCGTTCATACCCAAGCCTTGCAAGACAAACAACGGAGCTGTCACACGTCTTAGGCGCAACTCGGTCGATATGCTACTCAGGAAAAAGTCCTTAATCTGTTTGATGGCTATCTCGGTCTGTTGCAGACTCAATGCAGCCGTATAATTTTTAGGGATAATAAGTTGGCTCATAATCTTATCGTTTTACTCTTTCGCAGTGCGGAAATGGCTCTGCTATGAGGTATCGTAATGTGCAAAGGTATAAAAAGAATTGCAAAAATACCAATATTGCCCAGCTTCTAATTGAGCGAGGTGTTGGTGGCTTGGCGATAAATTGCGTTTGAGGAAAGAAAAAGTCGAAATATGTTGTTCAATGAAAAGAAAATTATGTAATTTTACGAATTAAAAACAGCGTAACTTAATAAATACAAAATCTATAAAAATTATGAAAAAGCTTTTCAAACTTATGGTTTTCGTCTTGATGGCGATTGCCGTGTGGGGATGTTCAAACGAGGAACCACCAGTCTCAATCACCCTTTCTGAACAAACTCTCGATTTTAAGCAGTCAGGTTCGTCGAAGAACGTTGAGGTCACTTGTGCAAGAGAGTGGGAGGCGACTTCGTCGGCTTCGTGGTGTACTGTGCGCCGTGACAAAAATATCTTGAAGGTGACGGTCTCGGTGAACTACTCCGACAAGGAGCGTAGCGCAGATGTTGTGATTAGCGCCGAGAACTCTAACACAACTGCAACTATTGTTGTATATCAGGCTGCTGGCTCGGGAGAGTTTTCTGCTCTTGCTATTTCGAGCGAGGATTGGGATTTGAACTACACGGGTTCATCGTCGGTGTCGGTGGCTGCTATCGAGCGAACCTATACCGTGGATGTGAATCTTAATAAGTCGGGCTTGTCTTGGAGCGTTGAGGCTGAGTTGGACGCGGGCTCAAAGAAGTTCTATGAGTTTACTCCAATCTCTTCTCACAAGGGTAGCGGTAGCTTCTCTTTCACAACCCTCGACAACAGCTCTTATAAGCAGCATAAGGCTACCTTCAAGATCGTTTGCGAGGTTGATGGCGTTAAGGATGAGTACCTGCTTCACGTTTCGCAGCGTGCTGCTGAGGTGGTTGCCAAGTTCCAGCCAACTACTAATTCCGAGTATAGCGCCTCTTATGATTTGGCTGCCGAGTTCTTCCCATCTGACGCCGATGTTGAGATGGTTATTGGTAGCGAGTGGGTTAAGAGCGACGGTTCGACATTTGGCGTGACAGTTGAGGATAACCTCACAATCGAGGATCGCGTAGGTAAGGTGTACTTTGTATCAAAGCCCGATGGCGAGAAGATTGACTCTGTACTCATCCATCAGCGAGCAGGTCTTACAATTCCTATCTTGCTCGACTGTAACTCTTACATCACTGACTGGGATGACCCTCAGGGTACAGTGAGCCGTGGTTGCCCATCGTGTGCAGGCGAGATTTTGACAGGTTCCTATACCAAACAGGCCGAGGAACTCGATATCTGGGGCGGTATGAAGAGTACTACTTGTTGGCGTAAGGAGTTCGATAAGCAGCGCGCTCAGCTCACAATCTTCTTCTATACCAAGTGTACCGGTAAGCTCAATACTGCTATCCGTGGTAAGATGGTGGGTAACGGTAAGGCTAAGATGCAGGTTTCTTGCAACGGAAAGTCTTACGAGGTTAATATCCAGGGCGGCGATCTCCACGATACACCTGTCGGTATTTTCGAGGTAGATAAGCCTCAGTGGGTGAGAATTGATATTCGTGGTATCGAGTCAACAACATACTTCTATCCTTACATTTCGGATCTCGTATTTGGTGGTGATGCTGTTAATTACGCTACCGAGAAGTGTGATGAGGTGTGGTTTGTGACTTTGCAGGATGCCAAGAACGACAATCCTCACTGGATTCGTCGTGGTCCTGCCGTTCACCAGGGCTGGCACTTGCCAAAGGATTCTAATGGCAACGACCTGACTGTGGAGTATTTCTACAACGAGGTACTCGTGCCAAAGGGCAATGATGTTGCTGCGGCATACTATATGACAACCGGTGGTGATGGCTTTTATATGGGTATCCAGCCAGGTTCTCCTGATAAAAACAACAAGAACGCCAGCGTTCTCTTCTCGGTATGGCACAATGAGTCGCGCCGAAAACGAACTCGTATCGAGCGTTATAGCAAGGATATCCCTGGCAAGACTTTCGATGGTTTGCGCGATACTACTTACCACGTTGTGTTGAGTACCTATGACCACGAGGGTAGCGGTACAGGTACACGCCTTCACTATCCGTGGAAGACCGACGAGGTGATGGCTACACTCTGCCAGGTACGTCCCGAGGTTGATGCCAACGGTAAGCGTACAGGTAACTCAATATATGCTGGTTACTTCTGGACCGAGAATACAGGTTGGATATTGATGGCCGAGATTCGCCGTCCGGCTATGGAACGTTACTACACAGCTCCTTACTCGTTCAACGAGAACTTCTCGCCACACGATGGTTACATTACCCGTTGGGTGGAGTTCCCACGCCAGTACTTCATTACACCAAGTGGTGAGTGGCACGAGTGTCTTGGCTTCCACCAGGGCGGTGGTCGTCAGGTGAGCGCAGGCTTGGAGGGTCGTAACGATTGTAGCTCAGGTGTACTTGAAAATGGTCATTTCTATGGTCGTATCTGCGGTTACTACAACAACAACGAGATGCCATTGGATCACGTCTATCGTCAGCCTTCAAACAAACCACATCCTGAGATCGACTTTGCGGCTTTGGAGCAGCTTGGCGAGAGAATCGACTGGGTGAACAAGACCAACATCCCAGCTGGTTTCGAGAACTGGAAGGAGGATTATTAATAGCCGTTTTTCGCTATGCCTAATGGCGTAGGGATTAAGAATCGAGAGGGGTTGCTCAACGAGGTTTGGGCAACCCCTCTCGTTGTTTGCTGCCTTCTGTTTTGTTTTCTGGATATATTTGGTTAACTTTGGGCAAGAAATGTTGCTCAGGGGTGATGCCAGAATGTTCGCTGTGGCGTTTTGTATGCCATCTTGTGGCGCATAATGCGGGGTGGCACCATCCTTGAATGAGAGCAACGGAAGGAAGAAACAAATAAATTACAATCAATGAAACAGAGCTGGAAGCCTGGAACGATGATCTATCCCTTGCCTGCGGTGCTGGTGAGCGTGGGCGAAAATGAGAAGGAGTATAACCTCTTTACCGTGGCGTGGACGGGTACGGTGTGTACCAATCCGCCTATGTGTTATATCTCGGTGCGCCCTGAGCGTCACTCCTACGAGATTTTGAAGCGTACGGGGGAGTTTGTCATCAACCTGACCACAGCTCAGTTGGCTCGTGCCACTGACTGGTGTGGCGTGCGCTCGGGTAGGGACTACGAGAAGTTTTCGGAGATGGGCCTTACACCCATCCCAGCCACCCAGGTCAAGGCTCCCGTTGTCGAGGAGTCGCCCGTGGCCATCGAGTGCCGCGTGAGGCAGATTCTGCCCCTGGGCTCCCACGATATGTTTATCGCCGACGTGGTGAACGTGCTGGTCGATGAGGAGTATATCGACCCCGAGAGTGGGAAACTCGATTTGCAGCGTGCCGAGCCTATCGCCTATTCCCACGGCGAGTACTTCAAACTTGGCGAGGTGATTGGCCACTTCGGTTGGTCGGTGCGTAAGGCTACCACCAAGCGAGGCGCAGCCCAAACCAAGCGCTCACGCAAGAAGTAGCCTCCTTAGGACTAATCTCCAAATACTATCCTGAACTTAGATTGCTGGTAGGCAGAGGCCCATCCGCTGGGGTGTTGTGTGCCTCGGTGAAGAGATCTTTTTGACTTTTTTAGGAAGGAGCGTTGCCCTCGGATGTCGGGCAGACGCTCGACGGTAGATCCAAAATTGTAAAGAAGATATGAAGCTATCACTACTAAGTCTGTCTCTCCTTGTTGTGGTTGTGGCCTCGGCCCAGCAGAGCAATGAATACAACGTGGGCGCATTGGAACGCAATCAGTTGGAGGATTTAATACCGCCCAAGGAGGGCGATTCCGTTTTCTCGTCCCGTCGCAGTCGTGACACTTCGGCGAGCTCTGCGCCTCAGTCAGATTCCATTTGCCGGGGACGCAGCCGCATCTTTGGTCACGATATTTTCACTTCGTCCCAACTCACATTTGAGCCCAACCTGAGCATCGCCACCCCAAAAAACTATATCCTGGGTGCGGGCGATGAGCTATTGATTGACATCTGGGGCGATGCTCAGTTGTCACTGAGCGAGGTCATATCGCCCGATGGGCGAATCAACATCGAACGCGTGGGACCCATCTTCCTGTCGGGGCTCACCATCGAGCAGGCCGAGGCCACGTTGCACCGTAAGTTGTCCTCGATTTACGAGGGATTGGCAGATGGCTCGGTCAAGATGCGTCTCTGGTTGGGTGATATACGCAGTATTCAGGTGAACGTTATGGGCGAAGTTGGTGTGGCCGGAACTTATACGCTGCCCTCGCTCGCTACGCTCTTTCACGCCCTGTACAAGGCTGGGGGAGTCAATGAATTGGGTGGGTTGCGAGCCATCAAGCTCTTTCGTGATGGCGAGCTAAAAAGTCAGGTTGATATCTATGATTACATACTCAATGGCCACGCCGAGGGCGACGTAGCTCTGCGTGAGGGCGATTTGATTATGGTGGCGCCCTATCAGAAACTCGTCGAGATGATGGGGCAGGTCAAACGTCCGATGCTCTACGAGATGCGCGAGGGCGAGTCGCTAACCGATTTGATTGATTTCGCGGGAGGATTCTCATCCGAGGCCAATCGTGAGGTGGTGAGTGTCACACGCCGCGAGGGTGGTAACTATCAATCGTTTACGGTCGAGGCTGCGGCGATGGAGGACTTCGAGTTGCGTGATGGCGATGTTGTCGAGGTGGGCGGTAGCCTCGACCGCTATGATAACCGTGTGCAGATTAAGGGTGCTGTTGTGCGTGAGGGTCACTATGCGCTCGACGATAAACTGCGCACCTTGAGCCAACTCATTGCGCGAGCCGATGGGCTGCGTGACGATGCCTTCGTGGCACGCGCTATGCTCTACCGCGAGAGGCCCGATTGGAGTGTCGAGGTCGAGGCTGTCGATTTGGCGGCGCTGTTGGCGGGAGAGCGTGAGGATGTGGAACTTCGCCCCAACGATATTCTTGTAGTCTCATCGCTTGACGATATCCACGAGGAGTTTAGCGTGACAATCTTTGGCTCGGTTAAGCACCCCGCAACCTATCCCTATGCCGAGAATATGCGGGTCGAGGATTTGGTGGTGATGGCGGGCGGATTGTTGGAGTCGGCCTCGACGGTAAATGTAATCATCACGCGTCGTATAAAAGATCCCAAGCGAGAGAGCGAGAGCGAACAGTTGTTTGAAATTTTTAACGTCGAGCTGCGCGATGGCTTGGTTGTTGATGGCGACAAGGAGTTTGTCTTGCGTCCCTTCGACCAGGTCTATGTGCGTCGCTCGCCAGTCTATGTTAATCAGAGCAGTGTAACCTTGCGTGGTGAGGTGGTCTTTGAGGGAAGCTATCCTTTGACCCACCGCAATATGCGCCTGTCGGAGGTGGTAGCTGCGGCGGGAGGTCTGCATTGCGGAGCTTATGTCGAGGGGGCCTACCTGCTGAGGCGAATGAGCGAAGAGGAGCGTGAGCAGGCCGAGGTGTTGCAACGGATGATAGATGCTCAGTCGCGCCGCGCCCAGCAGACGGGCGACGACGAGATAGAGTTGGAGGGTATAAAGTTGCAGGGGCTCTATTCGGTGGGTATCAACCTCTTGGAGGCTCTCGAAAAGCCATTCTCGGATGCCGATGTGGTGTTGCGCGATGGTGATGTGATATATGTGCCCAAATATAATGCGACCACGCGCGTGATGGGCGCGGTGCTCTATCCCAATACACTCACCTTCAAGCAGGGGCGGGGCGTGAAGTATTACGTTCATCGGTCGGGAGGCTTTGACAGCTCGGCCCGTCGCAGTCGAGCATTTGTAATCCATATGAATGGTATGGTCGAGTCGGGAGTAAGGGCCCAGGTGCGCCCCGGGTCAATCATTGTGGTGCCATCGAAGGTCAAGCGCGGCGAGTTTCGTTGGAGCGATGTGATTCAGGGCGTGGCGAGTACAGCGTCGATGGCAGCCGTGGTGGTGTCGGCCATCAGCCTCAGTAAATAATTCACAGTAAACCAAGATTCAGGATGAGAGAGTATAATAATCGCCCTTCGGCTCAGCGTGAGGAACAGGAGATTGACCTTGTAGCGCTGTTGGAGCGTTTCTGGTGGAATAGATGGTTCATTGTGAGGGTGGCTGCGGTGTTTGCTCTGGTGGGATTGCTGGTGGCGATGCTCAGCCCCAAGGAGTATGAGGCCTGGTGTGATGTGGTGCCCCAGGTGACGGGAGGTCAAAGCAGCCTGCAACTCTCGCCGTTGGCACAATTAGCAGGGGTGGAAGTGCTCCAGGGTCAGGATACGGGCCCGCTTTCGCCCTATGTCTATGAGAATATATTAAAGAGTGTGAGCTTTCGCAAGGAACTGATGCACCGCGAGTTGTATTTCCCTCAGGCTAACGCTCAAATGAGCCTATATGACTACTTCTATTCCGAGGAGTGGAATCCGCCCACAGCCTGGGATTTGTTGGTGCGATATAGTGTCGGGCTGCCGCGATTGGTCGTGAGCGCCATTCGGGGCGAGGAGCCAATCGCCTATGATGAAACGCTTGTCGCCGATGGTTTGCGGTTGGAGGTTGTGTCGGAGCGTGAGCATCGGGTGATGGCGCTGTTGGATGAGGCGCTGTCGCTCAACCTTGATAGTAAAAATGGCTATGTGACCATCTCGGCCACGATGCCAGAGGCGGTGGTGGCAGCACAGCTTGCGGGGGCTGCGGTGGCGCTGCTGCAACGCTACATCACCCAATTTAAGATTGCCAAGGTGCAGTCGAATCTTGATTTTGTGCAGCAGCGTTATGATGAGGTGCGTCGCCATTTCGAGGATGTTCAGTCGCGACGTGCGCGCTATCGCGATGCCAATCAGCACACCATCAAGAACGCAGCTCGTGTCGAGTTGGAGCGCATCGAGGCGGAATATACGCTGGCGATGAATCTCTGTGGCGAGCTCGCTATGCAGCTTGAACAGGCTAAAATCAAGGTCAAGGAGACCACGCCCATCCTGACCATCATCAGCCCCGTGACCATTCCCGTGAAGCCCAGTAGCCCGCGCCGCGCTATGATTTTTGCGGCGTTTACACTTCTTGGAGTCTTTGTGGCTATGGGCTGTGTATGGCTGTTGCCCGTGGTGGCGCGGGTGGTTGGCTCGCCGAGCATTGCCTCGGTGATTAAGCTCTCGGCCAAAGGTGAACTCTTGCCAGAGATGAGTTAATGTAGATAAAACCTGATAGCTATGGAGGATTCTTTCACTATTCTTTTGCCCTTTGTGGTGGCTGCTATGGCGGTCTTTGTCATTCATCCGGCGCTGGTCAAGATTGCTCTGATGAAAAGCATTGTCGATAACCCCAATGCTCGCAAACTCAATAAAGTTCCTGTGCCGGTGCTGGGTGGTGTGGCGGTCTTTTTCGGCATAGTGTTCAGCATCGGTGTGGCGGGCTACTACATTGATGGGTTGGCCATCCATTTCGAGTTACTGGTGGCTATGTTGATTATGATTTATACGGGTGTGGGGGATGATATCCTGCAACTCTCGCCGCGTGTGCGCTTTGCGGTGCAGATATTCACCGTCTGCCTGATGATGTTTCTATGTGGCATCTATATCGACAATTTCCACGGTCTGTGGGGCGTATATCAACTGCCGTGGTATGTGGCCGTTGGGCTGACAATCTTTTCGTGTGTGGGCATTATTAATTCTATAAATCTGATTGATGGCGTGGATGGTCTCTGTTCGGGCTACGGGGTGTTTGCTTCGTTGCTCTTTGCTGTATGTTTTATGCGTATGGGCGATATATCCTATGCTGTGTTGGCGGTGGCAGTGGCGGGTGCGCTGTTGCCGTTTATGCTACACAATATGTTTGGGCGCAGGTATAAGATGTTTCTTGGCGATGGAGGTTCTCTGGTGTTGGGATTCTTGTGTGCGTTGTATGTAATGCGTATCATCCAGTCGGGTGATGATGTGGTGACGGGTTCGACCATAGCCTTCACCCTGGCTGTGCTGGCTATCCCCGTTTTCGACACGCTGCGTGTGATGACAGCGCGTATTATGCAGCGACGCTCGCCGTTTAGTCCCGACAAGACCCACATCCATCACCTCTTCATTGAGTTGGGTTTTAGCCACGTGCTGACTGCTCTTATGGTACTCGTCCTGAATGGTGTGGTGGTCATTGTGTGGCATTTGTGCAATGTGTTTGATTTGGCAGCCGAGTATCAGCTGTACATCACAATCCTGGCGGCACTGCTACTCACCAGCGGTCTGTATTACGGTGTGGAGTATGTCAAGCGTAGCCATCCCGAGCGCTACGCCCTCTGGCAAAGGGTTGTAAAGGGCGTGAGCAGGCGGCGCACGGATCTCTTGCTCAGGGTGCGCGATGTGCTCGATAGTGAGTAGAAAAAGGAGTAAATAGCCGTCTTGGTGTTGATTTTATGGCGATATTTCGTATATTTGTAAAAAAATAAATAATGCCATCCGTTGCAGTGTGGCAAAGAAAATATATACGATTATGCCAGTTATTTCCGAACGTGCAGTACAGATGCCAGCCTCTCCCATCCGTAAGTTGGGTGCTATGGCAGATGCGGCAAAGAGTCGCGGAGTGAAAATATACCATCTTAACATTGGTCAGCCCGATTTGCCCACCCCACAGGAGGGCCTCGACGCATTGAAAAACATCGACCGTGAGTTGTTGGAGTATAGCCCAAGCGATGGATTCCTCTCGTTGAGGAAGAAGCTCGTGTCGTACTACGACCAATATCAGATTAAACTCTCGCCCGAGGATATCATCATCACCTCGGGTGGTTCCGAGGCGGTGTTGTTTGCCTTTATGTCGTGCCTGAATCCAGGCGATGAGATTATTATCCCCGAGCCGGCCTACGCCAACTATATGGCCTTTGCTATCTCGGCGGGTGCGGTGATTCGCTCGGTCTCGACCTCCATTGAGGAGGGCTTTGCACTTCCCAAGGTGGAGCAGTTCGAGGAACTTATCAACGAGCGTACGCGAGGCATCCTGATTTGTAATCCCAACAATCCTACGGGCTATCTCTATACCCGCAAGGAGATGAATCGCATACGCGATTTGGTCAAGAAATATGATTTGTTCCTCTTCTCGGATGAGGTTTATCGTGAGTTTATCTATACAGGCTCGCCCTATATCTCGGCCTGCCACTTGGAGGGTATTGAGGAGAATGTGGTGCTGATTGATTCGGTGTCGAAGCGCTATTCTGAGTGTGGTATCCGCATAGGTGCGCTGATTACCAAAAACCGTACACTACGCGATGCGGTGATGAAGTTCTGTCAGGCGCGATTGAGCCCGCCGCTGATTGGTCAGATTGTGGCTGAGGCCTCGATGGATGCTTCGCGTGCCTATATGATTCACACCTATGAGGAGTATATCGAGCGCCGTAACTGCTTGATTGACGGACTGAACAAAATCCCAGGAGTCTATTCCCCAATCCCTATGGGTGCATTTTATACCGTTGCGCGCCTGCCTATCGACGATAGCGATAAGTTCTGCGCGTGGTGCCTCTCGGCGTTTGAGTACGAGGGCGAGACGGTGATGATGGCTCCTGCATCGGGTTTCTATACCGACCCCACCAAGGGTCGCGATGAGGTGCGTATTGCCTATGTGTTGAATAAGGATGATTTACGCCGCGCTTTGTTTATTCTTGGTAAGGCGTTGGAGGCATATCCAGGCCGAGTAATGGCTAAATAGGGGCGAGGTTATGTTGTTGCACGAAAAATTGAAGGCTTGGCGCCTAATCCTGGCGTCGCAGTCTCCACGTCGCCGCCAGCTGCTGAGCGAGGCGGGTCTGGGTTTTGAGCTTGCTCCACGCTTCGAGTGCGAGGAGTGCTTCCCCGCTGAGATGCCTGCTGATGGTGTTGCCGAGTATCTTTCGCGCTTAAAGAGCGAGGCCTATCCTCTGCCTTTGGGCGAGGGCGACATCCTTTTGACTGCCGACACCGTTGTGGTACTGGGTGATAGGGTGTTGGGTAAGCCAGCCGATGCGGCTGAGGCTGTGGAGATGATTTCCGACCTTTCTGGTAAGGAACATAAGGTGATTACGGGTGTGACGCTGCGCAGTGCTACCCGAATGGAGAGTTTCTCGTCGCTTTCCAAGGTGCGCTTCCGCGAACTCTCGCGCGAGGAGATTGAATATTATGTCGAGGTCTATGCTCCGATGGATAAGGCGGGAGCCTATGGTATTCAGGAGTGGATTGGCTATGTCGGCATTGAGGGTATCGAAGGTTCGTTCTTTAATGTGATGGGCCTGCCTATTCAGAAATTATATTGCGAGTTGGAGAAGTTTATAGGTTAATACTTCTCCAACTCCTATCTTTAACCACCAATCATAAAGTAATCCAACTATCGGATATTCATCAGTCCATTGCGGGGTGATGCGTCCAATCGTATGGCTATGAAGACCAGAATTGTAAAGGCCACAAGCGACGATCCGCCATAGCTAAGGAATGGCAACGGAATACCCATCACGGGCATCAGTCCTATATTCATACCTATATTCACCAAGACGTGGAACAACAGAATTGAGGCCACGCAGTAGCTGTAAATTCGTCCAAATGGCTCCTCCTGGCGCTCGCCCATCTTCATCAGGCGTAGGATGAGCATACACAACAACGTCAGGACGATGGCAACGCCCACGAATCCCCACTCTTCGCCCACCGTACAGAAGATGAAGTCGGTCTCTTTCTCTGGAACGAAATATTTGTTCTGGGTTCCCTCCATAAATCCTTTACCGAACAGACCTCCCGAACCGATGGCAATCTTGGCCTGGTTTACGTTGTAGTCGGCTCCCTTGGGGTCGCTCATAATACCCAGGAAGCTGAGGATTCTGAGCTTCTGGTGGGGCTGTAATACCGACTCGAAAATCTTGTCGGCGGTGGGAACAAATATCATTGAACCAATAAAGAATCCCGACGAGAGGAATATGGCCGCAATGTTCTTGCGGAAGGCATATATGGCTGCAACGGCTATGGCTACAAGCACCGTGATAACCAACGAAGCATAACCCGAGAGTGGCTCGTCAAAGAGCACCGAGGATGCGCCATAGAGCATAAACGAGGCTATTGCGATAGCCGCCAGGAAGATTATATGTTCGCGCCAATGGCCTATCATCATCGCATTACAGAAGGTGAAAATCAGCACCAATACCATCAGCAGGAATAGCGGTGTGAAGAGGAATGAGAAGATAAACAACGCCGCCACCATAATCATCGGGATACATATCCATTTGTTCAGACCCTCGCGATAGAGCACGATGATGAATGAGCAGAGCACAACGCCCGAACCCGTGTCATTTTGAAGAATAATGATTGCCAGCGGGAGTAGGATGATGAGTCCGACGTGAATCATATCGCCCAATTTTTTGATTGAGTAGTTGTAGTTACTCATCAGTCGTGCAACAGCCAATGCCACTGTGATTTTGGTAAACTCCACAGGCTGAATGACAAAGCCGCCAAACGTGTACCACGCCTTGGCTCCGTTGAGCGGTCGCGCGAGCGAGTTGGGGAGTACGACCGTACCTAGAATTAGCAATACGCCTATGGCATAGGCATAGTAGGCGTACATATGGTAGTAGCGCGAATCAAGAAGCAGGATGACCAGCGCGGCCATCAATGCCACTCCTGCCCACGCCGCCTGCTTGATGTGGAAGTGTGAGAACGAGAAGAAGTCGGTGATTGTGGCATCCTCAAACGATACTGATGTGATGCAGGTAAGACCCGCTGCCACGAGCATCAGGTAGAGAAATACGGCAATCCTATCGACGCCTTCGAAGAGCGATATGTTGTTACTTCTTCTTGACATTTTGGTATTTTGCTGGTAAGTAATATGGTAAGTTCTTCACCTGCTCGATAAGGTGTGGGCGGGTGATTGTATCTGTTAGGTATAACTCCTCAATCAAACTTGCGATAGGCAACGCTGCCGAGGCACCGAAACCTCCGTGCTCGACATATACCGAGATGGCAATCTTGGGGTTATCCTTTGGTGCGAATGACAGGAATGTCGAGTGGTCACGGCCATTAGGGTTCTGGGCCGTACCCGTCTTGCCACATACATCCAATCCTGGCAGGTAGGCACGATACGATGTACCAGCGCCAGGGATGTTGGCTCCCTTCCACATACCCTCCACGATTGGCTCAAAGTGCTTGGCGTCAACGCCCGAATATTGCTTTTCATAGAAGCGTCTATCCAGCGAATCCTGACCTTCGATTGACTTAACGATGTGGGGGATATAATAATAACCGCGGTTGGCTACGATGGCCGCCAGGTTGGCCATCTGCAATGGCGTGCAACCGAGCTCTCCCTGACCGATTGAGAGCGAGAGCACTGTGTAGCTGTTCCACGAGCCGTGATATACGCGGTTGTAGAACGCTGCATCGGGAACGTATCCTCGCTGCTCGTCGAGGAAGTCGCTGTCGAGCTTACGGCCATAGCCAAAGCTGCGAACATAATCTACCCAGCTATCAAGACCCTCCTTGACATCCTTGTGTTTGCGATTTTCGATAATATCGCGGAAAACATAGCAGAAGTAGGCGTTGCACGACTGCGCTACCGCATTTCTCAGGTCGAGAGGCGAGGCGTGGGGGTGGCAACCCATCTTTTTCTTTCCGTAGCTATAACCTCCGTGGCAGGGGTAGGCGTTGGCAGGGGTCAAGACTCCCTCCTGCAAACCGATAAGACCCTGCACCAACTTGAAGGTAGAGCCTGGTGGATACTTAGCTTGAACGGCGCGGTTGAACATAGGCTTTTTAGGGTCGTTCAACATACGCATATAGTTGTTGCCTCGGTCGCTACCCACCATCTCATCGGGGTCGAACGTAGGCGTCGAAGCCATCACCAAAATCTCACCCGACGAGGGCTCGATGGCAACCACAGCACCAATCTTTCCTGCCATCAACTCCTCGGCAAAGGCTTGCAGGCGCACGTCGATGGTCGAGACAATCTTCTTGCCAGGGATGGGTAGCGTGTCGTACATACCATCCATATACGAAGCCTTGATGGCTCCGTGGGCGTCGCGCTCCAAGATCTTCACTCCGTCCTTGCCTCTGAGGTGCTTCTCGTAGGCGCGCTCCAAGCCGCTTCGACCGATGTAGTCGCCCATCTTGTATTCGCCACCGCCATTCTTGATGTCGTTGTCGTTCACCTCGCCCAAGCTACCGAGCAGGTTGCCTCCAATCTTGCGGGGGTATTGTCTTACGGTACGCTTGATGGTATAGAATCCAGGGTAGTTGTGCTCCTCGAATCTCAGCTTGGCCTCCTGAGTCACATAGTTGCGGATGAGGTATGGCGCACGGGGTGTCATACGCGCATTTTTTAACTCCTTGACCATCTTCTCCTTGGTGATATTGATGTCGTTGCAGAGGCGCATAGTGTCGAAACCATTCTCGTCCATATCGCGGTAAACGACCATCAAATCGTAGCACTCTTTACTTTGGACGATGAACTCGCCATTGCGATCGACCACCTCACCACGCGGAGCATACTGCACCTCGTAACGAAGCACATTGTTGGCCGCCATACGTTTGTATTGCGTGTCGATGAGTTGTAGATAGCCTGTTCGGCAAGCTATGGTGATGAAGATACCGATCACAATCCAGCGCAGAATGGATTGGCGTATGTAGGCGTCGTTGTTTGACATAGCTTATCGAGTGAGGATCTTTTCGGTAAAGAGTTTTACAGCGTAATAGATGAAAAATGCTGCCGCTATGTCGCTGACTATTAGGCGGAGCAGCGTGTGAAGGATGTGGAGCATCGACAGCGATTCCAGCGTAAAGTAGATTGCGCTGTGGAGCACCACCATAATGGTGATGTAGCCCCAGAAGTTCTTCTCGGGCATACGGCTCAGCGAGGTGTTGGATGCGTCGGTACCCATATCGTGGCCCGTAGCGAGCTTGATGATGAATGGGCGCAGGAAACCTATGGCTGTGGTGGCGATGATGTTGAGTCCACTCATACCTGTCATCACGTCGATGGTAAGACCCATCAATGCCGAGAAGAGCACCATCCAGATAGGCTTGATGTCGAGTGGCAACAAGATGACAAAGGCTACATAGATGAGAGGGTGAAAATAGACGCTCAGCGAGATGTTGTCAATGAGGAATATCTGCAACAACACCAGCACGATGAAGGCACCCGCGTATGTAAGATTTTTCTGCATAGCAATTTGTGGTTAGTATTCGCGTTGTGGGTTACTCTCCAAGTCGGCAATCTCGCCATAATCTACATTCTCGATAAGGATGACGTTGTTGAGCTTGGTCATATCTGCCGCCAGACGTATCGTCACGTTATAGGATGTTTGCGTGTCGTTGATAGAGTAGCTCTCGACATATCCGATCTTGATACCCTCGGGGAAGAAGTGCGACAAACCTGTGGATACAACCTCGTCGCCCACCTCGATGTTGGCGTGCTTCGATAGGTCGGTCATCTCCACCTTGTAGGGGCTCTTGCCGCTCCAATATATCGAACCGAAGTGTTCGTCACCCGCAATCTTACCGCTGGTGCGGAAGTCGGTGTTAAGGATAGGCAGTACCACCGAGTAACGCTCCGAGCAACCCTTCACATAACCAATCATCATACCCGCAGGCGAGATGACTGCCATATCGACCATCACGCCGTGCATCATACCTCTGTCCAGTGTGATTAAGTTGCGGCTACGGCTGATGCTGTTTGAGATGATGCGGGCTGTCGAGTAGCGGAACTTCGACAACGATTCGACTACGTCGGGATCCATCCCAGCCATCGTGAGGGTGTCGGTCGATTCGTTATCCTCCTTCTCGCGGTAGTAGGCCAGGCGGCTCTCCAATTCGGCTACGCGCTGCGAGAGCATCTCATTCTCGCTTCGCAGTGTGAAGTAGTGCTTTATGCCGAATATGGTGCTCTGCAACCCTCCTATCACGCTATTTGCGCGTGAGAGAATCTTTGCCTGCGTATAGTATGTAGAGTTGGCATAGTAGTTCAGAGCCACTGCTTCGATAGCGATGAAGAGCAGCACGACATATATGCGACGCAAAAATTCTATCAGTTTATACATAGCCTAAAACGGTGGTTGTGTCTATATCTCTCGACACGCAGAGGGGCAAAAAGCCCCTCCGCATAAGTACACGATTTTAGAGTCCGTCACTGTATGTGACGGCAAAATTATTTCATCAAGAATGAGAATTTGTCGATGTTCTTCATCGCAATACCCGTACCGCGAGCGATGGCGCGCAATGGATCCTCGGCGATGTGGAATGGCAAGCCTGACTTGTTCGAGAGGCGCTTGTCCAAGCCCTTGATCAAGGCTCCACCACCAGCCAAATAGACACCCTTCTTCACGATGTCTCCATAGAGCTCGGGTGGAATGTTCTCCAACACCTTCATAAGCGCTGCGTCCAACTTAACGAGCGACTTCTCCAAAGCATAGGCAATCTCGTTGTAAGAGAGAGTCACAGTCTGAGGCAACGATGTGAGGATGTTCGCACCTGTGATGACGATATCCTCTGGCTCATCCTCCAACTCGGGTACAGCGGCACCGATGGCACACTTGATAGCCTCGGCAGTACGCTCTCCGATGCGGATGTTGTGCTGCTGACGCACATAGTTCTTGATATCCTCGGTGAAGACGTCACCTGCTACGTTGATAGACTCCGAGCATACGATACCGCCCAATGAGATACAAGCAATCTCCGAAGTACCACCACCGATGTCGATAATCATATTACCCTCTGGGGCCTCGACGTCAAGACCAGCACCCAAAGCGGCAGCCATAGGCTCGAAAATCATATACACGTCGCGTGCTCCGGCGTGCTCAGCCGAGTCGCGTACGGCGCGAATCTCCACGTTAGTTGAACCCGAAGGGATACAGATGACCATACGCAACGAAGGCGAGAACATAGTGCTCGACGTGCGAACCTTCTTAATCAGGCCGCGCAACATAAGCTCCGTAGCGTTGAAGTCTGCAATCACACCCGCCTTCAATGGGCGGATAGTCTTGATATTGGGGTTTGTACGCTCGTGCATCTGACGAGCCTGCTGTCCGATTGCCATTACTTTGCCTGTGTGAACATCCAACGCGACAATAGAAGGCTCATCGACAACGACTTTACCATTGTAGATAATCAGTGTATTGGCAGTACCCAAATCGATTGCCAATTCCTGTGTTAAAGACCAAAAGCTCATATTTGTATTCTATTATTATTCAATCAATTACTCGCTCGAAACTCGCTATAAATCAGTCTCTTGCGTAGATATTTTGGGGCAAAATTACCTCCGACCCTACAAAGGTAGTGAAAAGATGAATAAATTTTCCAACTTTTTGAAGAATTTTTTATTATTTTTGCAATCGTAAACATCCGAACAAAGAAAGATGATAAATTCACAAGATAAATGTGCCGTCATAGGCTACGGTAGTTGGGCTACGGCGTTGGTGAAAATTCTCACTGAGAATAAGATTTATGTCAATTGGCATATCTTGAACCAGGATGTGTTGCAGTCGGTCAATACCGAGGCGCACAATTGCAAATATCTGCCAGATGTCGAACTCGACACAACTTACATCACAACCTCTGATGATATCAACCAGATGGTCGAGGATGCCAAAGTGGTAATCTTCGCTATGCCGTCGGCTTTTGTCAAGAAGTTCTTGGAATCGCTCAGCGTGAGCTTGGAGGAGAAGTTTGTGATCTCAGCAGTCAAGGGTATCGTGCCCGACGATTATATCCCCATCACAGAGTACATTATGACCCACTATGGTGTGCCTGAGAATCAGGTAGCCATCATCACCGGCCCTTCTCACGCCGAGGAGGTGGGACTCAGCCGTTGGTCTTATTTGACAGCCGTGAGCCGCAATGTCGAGGCACGCGCTATGATGGTGGAGATGTTCTCGCGTCCTTACATTCGAGTAATGGAGTCTGAGGATGTCGAAGGTGTTGAGTATGCAGCCATTATGAAGAACATCTACGCTATTGCCGTAGGTCTGGCCAATGGCTTGGGTTATGGCGATAACTTTGTGGCGGTGTTGATTGCCAACTCTGCTGCCGAGATTAGCCGTATGTTCGAGTCGTTTGGCGGTAGTACCCACAATGCGTTGGCATCGGCCTGCTTGGGCGATTTGCTGGTGACCTGCTACTCGACATATAGCCGTAACCGCCGCCTGGGTCTGATGATTGGTCGTGGCTGTACGGTGCGTAGTGCGATGAACGAGATGACGATGGTGGCCGAGGGTTATTATGCTGCCAAGTGCATCCGTCACACCGCAGCACAGCGCCAGGTGAGTATGCCTATCGCCGATATGGTCTATGAGGTGCTCTACCACGGTGCGTCGGCACGTCGCGCTATGCGTGAATTGACAACGAAACTTATTTAGAAATTATCAATACAAACAAAAAACTAATAAAACAATGAGTTTGATGAAATTAGACGTAGCCAAGTCGGGTGTGGTAATTACCCCTGAGATGGAGGCTGCTGCACAGAAGGCTAACGAGTTGCTTCACTCTGGCGAGGGTGCTGGTAACGATTTCTTGGGTTGGGTAAACCTCCCATCATCTATCGACGCAGAGCAGATTGCTGCTATCGAGGCACAGGCTGCTAAGTTGCGCGAGAAGGCTGAGGTTGTAATCTGCATCGGTATTGGCGGTTCTTACCTCGGTGCTAAGGCTGTAATAGAGGCGATGAGCAACTCTTTCGAGTTCTTGAACAAGAAGCACGCTAACCCAACAGTGGTTTTCGCGGGTCAGAATATCTCTGAGGATTATACTCACGAGCTTTTGGAGGCAACAAAGGAGTACTCTGTTGCTGCTATCGTAATCTCAAAGTCTGGTACTACAACCGAGCCAGCTATCGCTTTCCGCCTTATCAAGGCCGAGCTTGAGAAGCGTTATGGCAAGGCTGAGGCTGCCGAGCGTATCGTGGCTATTACAGACGCTGCTCGTGGTGCATTGAAGACTTTGGCTACTCAGGAGGGTTATCCTACATTCGTAATTCCAGACGATGTGGGTGGTCGTTTCTCAGTTCTCACTCCTGTTGGTTTGTTGCCATTGGCAGTTGCTGGTATCGACATCAAGGCTTTGGTTGCTGGTGCTCAGGCTATGGAGAAGGCTACCGCAGCTGATGTGGCTGTTGCCGACAACCTTGCTGCTCAGTATGCTATCGTTCGTAACGAGCTCTACAAGGCTGGTAAGAAGGTTGAGATCTTGGGTTCTTATGAGCCTAAGTTGCAGTACGTAGCCGAGTGGTGGAAGCAGCTCTACGGCGAGACAGAGGGTAAGGATGGCTTGGGTATCTTCCCAGCAAGCGTAACTCTCACAGCCGACCTCCACTCTATGGGTCAGTACATCCAGGAGGGTGAGCGCACATTGTTCGAGACTATCATCTCGGTTGAGAATGCTAAGCACACAGTGAAGGTTGAGGCTGAGGAGGCTAACCTCGACGGCTTGAACTTCCTTGCTGGCAAGCGCATTTCAGAGATTAACAAGATGGCTGAGCTCGGCGTTCGTTTGGCTCACATCGATGGTGGCGTTCCACAGCTCTGCATCGAGATTCCTGCAATCGACGAGACATCTATCGGCGCCTTGATCTACTTCTTCGAGAAGGCTTGCGGTATCAGCGGTTACATCCTCGGTGTAAACCCATTCAACCAGCCAGGTGTTGAGGCTTACAAGAAGAATATGTTTGCTCTTCTCGATAAGCCAGGTTATGAGGAGGAGTCGAAGGCTATTAAAGCTCGCTTGTAAGAAAAAAAGAAAATAACGAGGCTATTTCTGCGTTACGCTTGCCCCCGAAATCCTCATTTACGTCAAGTAAACTGCGGTTTCTCGGTCTGCGCAAGCCTAAAAATATCTCTCGTTATTTCCTTTTTGGAAGTTGAGGGTGTGACAAGCCTCAAAATAGCCTCAACTATCCACTTTTTAACAAGAGTGAATACTCTTGCAAGAGAATATAAATGAAATTAGGGTGAGAATTTCTCGCCCTAAATTTTTTATATGTATATATACTCAACAAAAAATGCCGTCCCTTTCGGGGCGGCATTTGTGTTATGCAGAGAATGGATTATTTACCATCGCGGTCTGAGAGCATCTTAATCCAGTAGCCACCAACAACCGAACGAGCCTTGAAGCCAACATACGATTTGTTGTCGGTGTTGATCCAGTCGCTCATAGGTACGCGGCTTGTTGTCTCGTTGTAGAACTTGTGGAGAGGCTTGATGAACTCCTCGAATGTAGCCTTGTCTGGCGACATTGTTGCTGTCCATACAATCCAATCAGACTTGGTGTAGCCACGACGGCAGTCAAGTGGCAAACCATACTCGTTCTGCTGAGTGAGGTAGTAAGCAATTTCGTCGAGTGCGATAGATGGATCGAATACATCGTAACCGAGCAACTTGTCCCATACGAGGTTGTACTTCTGGCTCCAAGTGTCACGACCTGTGTCGAATGTGAGGCGGTAGTGGTTGCCCTCCTGAGCCATCTCCTTCCACTTAGCGGCCATCTCCTTTGCGATAGTGTTGTACTTCTCGGCAACATCCTTCTTGCCTGCCATATCAGCCAAGTCGGCGTAAGCTGCTACACCCACGATAGCCTTAACTGCAAGGTTGGCGTTGCGTGCCCAGTGACCTGCGAAGTCATCAGTACAAAGCTGGTTAGCTGGGTCGCCACCATTCTCAACGAGGTAGTCAGTCCACAATGTAAGAGCATCCCAGTGCTTCAATGCGTAGTCGGCATTACCCTCAGCCTGGCAGATTGCGCCAGTCAAGATAAGCATATTACCGCACTCCTCAACTGGCATATCGCCACCGTAAGTCTGACCGTTTGCCTGAGGATATGTACCCACGTCGTGAGCTGCGAAAGGCTTCTTCCACTTGCCGCTCTCGGTGTAATAGAAGATGAAGTTCAAAAGACCCTTAGCCAACTCTGGGTTATAATAAAGGAACATAGGAGCTGATGGATAAGTTACGTCCACAGTACCGATTGAACCGTTAGAGTTGTTCTCCTTTGAAAGCCAAGCCAACTCGCCCTGAGGAGTCTCAATGAGCTTGTGAGCTGTGATAGCCTGACGATATGCCAATGCGAGCAACTCAGCATACTCCTTACCGCCTGACTTCATACCATCGGCCATAAGCTGTGCGTCGAACTTCTCGCAACGCTTCATCAAAGCGTCATACTGAGCTGCTGCCAAAGCAAACTGCTCCTGGATTGAGCTGTCGCCCTTGCGATTCCAGTAAGGACGTACGTTCTCGCGGAAGTACTGGATAGAGTAGAGGTCGTCGTAACCGAGCATAATGTAGTTGCTAACCTCAGCTGAGCCTACCTTACCGAGCTTCTTTGACATAGCCATCTGTGTGCCCTCGCCCTCAGAAGCAACCTCGCCATTAGCGGCAAAGCCCTGACGCAATGCAACCGATGCGCCCACAGCGTTTGAAGTCTGCTTGTCGGCAGCCATATAGAAGTAACCCCAGTCGATGCGGATGTCGTCGCCACGGTGACGCAATACGCGCTGTGACTCTGTACCTGACTTAACGTAGTTGAACTTCTCGTCAGACTCTGTTGTGCTGATGCTCTTCTGAGTAGGCATATTGCGTGCCCAGTCAGCCGAAGCCTCGAAGTAAACCTCTACGTCGTGCTCAGCGCCGTCGTTAGACTTCACGGCGTAAGTGATGTAGTTTACAGGACGTGATACGAGCTCCAAATCCTCCATAAAGAGAGGAGCAGCGAATGTGAGCTTCAAATCCACAGGGCCGCAAGTGAAGTCGTAGATTGTGCGTGTTGCCTGAACATCAGCCGATGTCTGAACGGCTGTCTGAGGCATAATAATCTCGTCGATAGACTGCTTGTAGATACCGAAGTCAACGAGTGCAAGACCTGGGCCGTTGTAGCAGTGAGCCGCAAGGGTAATCTTGCCGTCGCAGTTAGCCAAGAGCTCATCTGGTACTGCGGCCAATACATTCTCGCGAGCAGCGTTACCTGTATCGACAATCTTTGTGCCGTTGAAGTAGAGCTCGAAGTTGTCATCGTGAGAATACATCACGAAGAGCTTGTTGTTCTTCAACTCCTCTGGGTTGATCTCAACCTCGCGGCGTACCCAGATGTTCTTTGTCTCCCACAAAGTCTTGATGTTTGTAGAGTTTAAACCGAAAGCAGCCTCACCCTTCTTCCAGCTCTTGTCGTTAAAGCCAGGCTTTGTCCAAGCGTCGCCGCGTGGAGCGTCGAAGGTGTAAGTACCCCACCAAGGCTCCTCAACAGACATTGGAGCGAGTGAAGTGATTGTAGGATCCTCCTGACCCATAAAACGGTAGAGCTGGCCATCTACGCGAATTGTACCCACGAATGGGAACTTCTTCTCGGTCCAGTGCATAACCTGAGAGTCATAGAGGTTGTCGGTTGGTGACCACGCCGATGTGTAGGGGTCAATGGTGATGAGTGGATACGCAGGGGCGCGTAACTCATTCTTGACGTGCTGTGGAGCACCACAGCTAACAGCCAATGCAGCCGCAGCCGCAATGGTCATAAGCATTTTTTTAATCATAAATTTTAGTGTTAGTTAAGTAGTTCTTACCTCACAAATATACACATATAAATCGGGATTACGCAACTATTTTGGAATAATTATACGTCTTGCATAAAAAGTCTTTGCGTCGTAAGAAGATTTTATTTTGGTATTTTTGAGTGCAAAAAAAAGAGGCTGCCCCAAATGGGGCAACCTCTTGGAATGTTATCCGTTGAGAAAATTACTGCAACTCGTCAGCGAGCATCTTGATCCAGTAACCACCAACAACCGAACGAGCCTGGAAGCTAACGTGTGTTGGTGAGTCGGTGCTGTACCAGTCGCTCATAGGAGCACGGCCATTTGTCTCGTTGTAGAACTTGTGAAGTGGCTTGATGAACTCCTCGAATGTAGCCTTGTCGGGTGACATTGTAGCTGACCAAACAACCCAGTCAGACTTAGAGTAAGTCTTGCGGCAGTCAAGTGGCAAACCATATACATTCTGCTTTGTGAGGTAGTAAGCAATCTCGTCGAGTGCGATAGATGGATCGAATACGTTGTAGCCGAGCAACTTGTCCCATACGAGGTTGTACTTCTGGCTCCAAGTATCCTTGCCTGTGTCGAATGTGAGGCGGTAGTGGTCACCCTCCTGTGCCATCTCCTTCCACTTAGCGGCCATCTCCTTAGCGATAGTGTTGTACTTCTCGGCTACGTCCTGCTTGCCAGCCATCTTAGCCAAGTCAGCGTAAGCTGCTACACCAACGATAGCCTTAACTGCGAGGTTAGAGTTACGAGCCCAGTGACCTGCGAAGTCGTCTGTACAGAGCTGGTTAGCTGGGTCGCCACCATTCTCAACGAGGTAGTCAGTCCACAATGTAAGAGCATCCCAGTGCTTCAAAGCGTAGTCGGCATTACCCTCAACCTGGCAGATAGCACCTGTCAAGATAAGCATATTACCGCACTCCTCAACTGGCATATCGCCACCATAAGTCTGGCCGTTAGCCAATGGGTAAGTACCTACGTCGTGAGCTGCGAAAGGCTTAGTCCACTTGCCACTCTCAGAGTAGTAGAAGATGAAGTTCAAGAGAGCCTTTGCGAACTCTGGGTTGTAGTAGAGGAACATAGGTGCTGATGGATAAGTTACGTCCACAGTACCGATTGAACCGTTAGAGTAGTTCTCCTTTGAAAGCCAAGCGAGCTCGCCCTGAGGAGTCTCGATGAGCTTGTGAGCAGCGATAGCCTGACGGTAAGCCAATGCGAGCAACTCGGCATACTCCTTACCACCTGAGATTGTAGCGTCGTGCATCAACTGTGCATCGAACTTCACGCAACGCTTCATCAATGATGAGTACTCAGCCGCAGCCAAAGCAAACTGCTTCTGGATTGAGCTGTCGCCCTTGCGGTTCCAGTAAGGACGGATATTCTCGCCGAAGTACTGGATAGAGTAGATATCGTCGTAACCGAGCATAATGTAGTTGCTAACCTCAGCTGCGCCTACCTTGCCGAGCTTTGTAGAGAGAGCAATCTGGTTGCCATCGTTTGTAGAAGCAATCTCGCCACCCTCAACAAAAGACTTGCGGAGGTTGAGAGCGTTACCCACAGCGTTAGTGTGGTTCTTGTCGGCAGCCATATAGAAGTAACCCCAGTCGATACGGAGGTCATCACCCTTCTTAGCAAGAATCTTCTGTGAGTCTGTACCGGTCTTAACATAGTTGAACTGCTCGTCAGCCTCAACTGAGCTTGTGCTCTTCTGTGCTGGTGTGTTCTGTGCCCAGTGAGTGTCAGCCTCGAAGTAAACCTCTACGTCGTGCTCAGCGCCGTCGTTAGACTTCACAGCGTAAGTAACGTAGTTTACAGGGCGTGCCACCAACTCAGGCTCCTCCAAGAACATAGGGGCAGCGAATGTGAGTGTCAAATCAACAGGACCGCAAGTGAATGTGTAGATTGTGCGTGTAGCCTGAACATCAGCCGATGTCTGAGTAGCAGTCTGAGTCATAACGACAGCGTTTGAAGGCTGAGCGTAAACACCGAAATCTACCAACGCACCACCTGTACGGTTGTGGCAGTGAGCAGCGATAGTGAGCTTGCCGTTTGCCTTAGCGATCATCTCAGCAGGAATCTGCTTATAGACGTTCTCCTTCCAAGAGTAGTCAGTCGAGATGAGCTCCTCACCGTTTACATAGAGCTGGAAGATGTCATCGTGAGAGTAGAGGATGAAAAGGTTGTTACCTGCTACCTGCTCAGGGTTGAACTCAACAGTGCGGCGTACCCAGATATCCTTTGAGTCCCACTCAGTAGTTACATCGTAGTACTGCTTTGTGCCGAATGGAGCAGCAGCCTGCTTCCAAGCCTTGTCGTTGAAGTTAGCATCAGCCCACTTCTTTGCTGGTTTGTCGAGAGTGTAAGATGCAGTCCAAGGCTCCTGAGAAGCTACTGGTGCGATGGCTGTCATCACGTTCTCCTCCTCGCCCATAAAACGGTAAACCTGACCGTCAACACGCAATGTACCCAAGAATGGGAACTTCTTGCCTGTCCAGTGAGTTACCTGGTGGTCGTAGAGATTGTCAGCGGGTGACCAAGCCGATGTGTAAGGGTCGATAGTGATGAGTGGGTACGATGGAGCTCGCAACTCATTCTTCACTGGTGCTGGTGAGCTGCAACTAACGGCCAAAGCGAACATTGCAACAACTGCCAAAAGTAGTTTTTTCATAATAAAATAGTTAATTTGTGATATAGTGTATATTTGGGGACAAATATACGCATAATAAATTGATTTGTGGGGATAAAACGGCGAAAAAACGTGTGGCGTTTAGGCCTGGAAATGGATCCTTAGATGTGGTGTCCAAAAAAAGATGTTGCAGCTAAAGCATTTTCGCTTGGCTGCAACATCCATAAAGTGCAATCGGTTATTGCTGTGTCATTCTATCCGAGAGAAGTTTAATCCAATAACCACCTACCACCGAACGGGCCTGCATACCGATGTGGGTATTGGTGTCGGTGCGGTAGTAGTCGCTCATTGGTACTCGTCCACTTGACTCGTTGTAGAGGTTATACATCGGAGTGATGAACTTCTGGAATGTAGCGTTGTCTGTCGCCAGCGTCGCTGTCCACATCACCCAGTCGCACTTAGCACCCAAGCCTCGGTTATCCAATGGAAGACCATACTTATTGAACTTGGTCAGGTAGTAAGCAATCTCGGTTGAGGCGATAGATGGGTCGAATACGTTGTAGTCGAGCATCTTGTCCCACACCAAGTTGTATTTCTGACTCCAAGTGTTGGCATCGGTGTCGAATGTGAGGCTGTAATGGTCGCCCTCGTTAGCATTCTCTACCCAGAACGCAGCCCACTTCTCAGCCTCTGCTCTATACTTCTGAGCAACTTCGGCCTCGCCAGCCATATCGGCCATATCGGCATAGGCAGCAATACCCAGGATAGCCTTGATGGCCAGGTTAGCGTTGCGTGATGAGTGGCCCATAAAGTCGTCGGTGCAGAGCTGGTGAGCCGGGTCGCCGCCGTGCTCAACCAAATAGTCGGCCCACAGTGTGAGTGCATCCCAATGTTTCTTGGCGTAGTCCACCTTGCCTTCAAGTTTGCAGATGGCGCCCGTCATAACCAACATATTGCCCGACTCCTCGACTGGCATACCACCCGAGTAACGCTCACCCCAGACGTGGGGGTAGCAGCCAACGTCGTGTGCTGCATAAGGCTCGTTCCATTTGTCGCTCTCGCAGAGCTCGAAGATGAAGTTTAGCAGAGCCTTGGCCATATCGAGGTTGTAGTAGGCAAAGAGTGGGAACGAAGGATAAGTCACATCCACAGTTCCAATACATCCGTTAGAAAAATTCTCCTTCGAGAGCCAAGCGAGCTCGCCCTTAGGAGTCTGGATGAGCTTGTGGGCCGCGATAGCCTGGCGATAGGCCAGAGCGCAGAGCTCGGCATACTCCTTGCCGCCCGCCTCGTAAGCCTCCTCCATTAACTTGGCGTCGAACTTCTCGCAACGCTTCTTCAACGATTTATACTCGTCGGCAGCCAACGCGAACTGCTCCTGGATAGAGCTGTCCTCGTTGCGGTTCCAATATGGACGAATCTTCTGCTCGTAGTACAGGATTGAGTAGATGTCGTCGTAACCCACCATAATATAGTCGCTCACAGGCTTCTGGCCCACCTTGCCGAGGTCGGAGCCGATGGCAAGGAAGTCGCCCTCGCAACTTTGAAGTGTGCCATCGAGGAATGAGTTGCGGAGTGAGTATGGATTGCCTGATGCAGTCAAGAATCGGTCTTTGTTGCCCACGAGGTAGAAGTAACCCCAGTCGATACGGATGTCGTCGCCGTTTTTAGTCAACACAGGCTGATCAAAGGTACCCACCTTGGCGTATGCAAAGCGTTCATCGCTGAGGGTCTCGCTTACGGTCTTTTGCGATGGTGTGTTGCGAGCCCAATGAGGACCTGCCTCGAAGTAAATCTCCACGTCGTGCTCAACGCCATCGTTTGATGTCACCTCGTATGTGATGTAGTTCACAGGGCGTGAAACAAGGTCGAGGTTATCCATCAACACTGGTGCCATAAATGTGAGGCGGAGGTCAACCGAACCACAAGTGAAGTCATAGATTGTGCGTGTAGCCTGCACATCGGCCGAGGTCTGCTCGGCACACTGATTCAGGCGCTTGTCGCTATTGCTGGCGCGATATACACCAAAATCAACCAACGCTCCACCCAGAGTATTCTGGCAATGTGCCGCGATGGTGAGGCGGTTGCCCCACTTTGCGAGCTGCTCCTTGCTAAGGGTCAGGAACTGATTCTCCTTCCAGGTGTTGCCTGTGTCGATTAACTTGTCGCCATTGATGTAGAGCTCGAAGATATCGTCGTGAGAGTATTGCAACACATATCTGTCGGCACCCAAGTCCTCGGGTCGGAGTTCTACTGTGCGACGTACCCAGATGTCGGGAGAGGTCCAGGCGGTATTGCAATTGTAGTTCGAAAAGCCGAAAGGTGCCTCAGACTTGTCCCACTTTGAATCATTGTAATTCGCTGCGGTCCAATCGCCCGCAGGCTTGCTAAGGGTGTAGGCTGCCTCCCAAGGTACATCGCAGCCCATAGGTGCAATGGAGAGGAGTAGGTCCTCCTCAACGCCCATAAAGCGGTAAGGTGTGCCATCAACCTTCAATACGCCCAGCAGTGGATAATCCTTCTCAGTCCAGTGCATAACCTGGCGATCGTAGAGGTTATCGGCACCCGACCACGCCGAGGTGTAGGGGTCGATGGTGATGAGTGGATAGGCTGGTGCGCGCAAATCGCTCTTGATCTGCTGGGGCGCCGAGCAGCCCATAAACAGCGCCGTGAGGACTGTGAGAGCAAATGATAACTTCTTCATAGGTATGGGGTTTTAAGGTTTTGTATTCTATCTCTCTTTCTCGCGGATGAATTGCATCAGCATAGGGAAGCCAGGGGCGCACATATCGTGGCCATAGCCGTCGAATTCATAGAGTGTGACATCTTTGTGGCCCACCAATTTCAGCATACGCCACAGGTAGGCATTCTCCTCATATCGGCCCAGCATCTCGCGCTCACGGTCACCCGTTAAGAGCAGGATTGGCGCAGCATCGCCACGGACGTGGTAGAGTGGGGCCATCTTGTCGATAAGGGGCAATTTGTCGGACATACCTCTCACTCTTCGCTCCTCGAAGTGGGTAATCATCTGGCCGCTGAATGGGATGATACCCTTCAAGCGGTTGGCGTCGATGCCGTAGTGTTCCAGACGGCTCTTGTCCAAGCCGACCATACTCACCAGATAACCTCCCGCCGAGTGGCCTGTGATGTATATCTTGTTGGGGCTACCGCCAAAGCGCTCGATGTTCTCGAACACCCAGGCAATGGCACACGCCGCATCGTCAACAATCTGATCAACCGTTACATTGGGCGAGAGGCGATAACCCACACCCACACATACTGCTCCATCGCGCTTGATCTCTTGTGGAATGAACTTGCTGCCCACGGTTAGGCCTCCGCCGTGAAACCACACGATGACGGGTGCATCCTTGGCCCCCTCGTATGTAGCCACATCCAGACGGCACATCTTCTTTGAGTAGTCGTCATCGCTACGATATTGTAAATCTCTCTCTGTCTTATAGTCGGCAGCCATTGCGCCGAGGCTCATCAGAATGAGCGTCAAAATAAGTGTAATCTTTCTCATATCTACAAAATTTTATGCTTTGCGTAGGGCTTCGATAAATTCGGCGTTTCGTTCCCAGATGGACTCCGTGGCAAACCAAAATTCGCGTGCCTCGGTCTGCTGCGATGGTCGCTCGCTGCGGCAGTTGCTCAGGTAGGCCTCATCGACCGGGTGCTCCTGGGCCACGAACTCTTCCCACCAGGCTTTGTGGCGTGTACGCATCTGGCGCAGAGCGTCGCGCTCGATGCCGCCCGAGCGTACATACTCGGCCCACAGGGTCAGCAGGTGATATTCTGGTGATTTGGTTGAGATGTCAAACATTGCGCTTTCCAGGCAGTCGAAATCCTCAATCTCGACATAGGCAAAAGCCAGTAGTACGATGGCTTCGAAGTGGTCCTCCTCGTCCATCTCCAAAAGGCTCTCCCACAGTGCGACGGCCATCTCTACCTCGCCTATTGCCAAGTGGTCGGCCGCTGAGCGATAGAGCAGCTCCATTGCCGAGCGAGAGTTCTGGTCGTTCCAATCCAGTGGGGTTGGCTCCTCGCCCACAAGGTCGAGAAGTTGTTGTGCGCCCTCGAAGCGCATCTCACACGCCTCGGCCCACTTGCCTTCGCGCTCCAAGCGCGAGGAGTGTTGCAGAGACTGGTCAAACAGCCCGCCCTGGATTTGCCACAGACCCGAAGCCGTTGGCCTTAATGATGCTTTTTTCATAAAGTTGTTATTTAGCATATTTCTTTACTAACTTCCACATCAGGAGCGAGATGACCGTTGTGGTCACTCCTGCCAAGATGTAGGCTAACGAGTGGTTGGCCATACCAATAAACTGCCCCGAGATAAAGACAAACGAAGAGCAGATATAGGTCATCATAATTGCTGGTGGAAGTGCTACCCAAATATTGCGCTTGTGCATCTTCAAATAGACCACTATAACCCACAGCGTCACGACCGATATAGTCTGGTTGGTCCAGGCGAAATAACGCCATACCACGTCGAAGTTCACAAAAAGCAGACCCACGCCAATGGCAAACAATGGCAGGGCGATGGCGAAGCGTTTGAGCAGCGAGCGCTGCTCAACCTTCAAGACGTCGGCAATAATAAGACGCGCCGAACGGAATGCTGTGTCACCCGAGGTGATGGCTGCCGCAACAACACCAAACAGAGCAATCACTCCTCCTACCTTGCCCAGCGTAGAGTTGGCGATGGTCTTTACCGCCCACGCTGCGTCGTTGCCGTGCTCGGCCATAACTGCCACCAGCGAGTCGGGGCCGTGGAAGAACGCCATAGCGATGGCTGCCCAAATCAAGGCTATGATTGACTCCGTAATCATCGCGCCATAGAAAATCATACGACCCTCCTTCTCGTTGTTCATACAGCGTGCCATCAGCGGCGACTGGGTGGCGTGGAAGCCCGAAATGGCTCCGCAGGCAACAGTGATGAACAGGGTAGGGATGATAGGCATACTCTGAGGGTTGGCCTGGTAGTTTTTCAGCGTGTCTAAGGTGAGGTTAGGGATAGTGTAATCGCCCTTGAAGAGGGTGATGGCCAAGCCTACCGACATAAAGATGAGGGCCGCGCCGAAGAGTGGGTATATCTTGCCGATGAGTTTGTCGATTGGCAGCATTGTGGCGATGAAGTAGTAAACCAGGATGATGGCAATCCAGCCCCAATAAGGAATAGCTGTCACCATACCACTCAGGATACTTGCAGGTGAGCGCATAAAGACCACACCCACCAAAATCAGCAACACCAGCGACAGCGCGCGCATAAACTGCAACGCGCCACCACCCAGGTAGCGGCCGACAATCTCGGGAAGGCTCAATCCGTCGTTACGCAGAAGGATGATGCCCGATATGTAGTCGTGCATAGCGCCCACAAGGATACCGCCAAAGGTAATCCATAGAAATACCACAGGACCAAAGCAGGCTCCCATCACCGCACCGAAGATAGGACCGATACCGGCGATGTTGAGCAACTGAATCATAAAGGTGCGCCAGCGAGGCATAGGGATATAGTCCACTCCATCATAGAGTGTTTGGCTTGGAACTGCAGCCTTGGCGTCGATTTTACATATCTTTTCCAGCAGGGGGCCGTAGGAGAAATAGGCGACGACGAGTAGCGCCAAGCAAACAAGAAACGTAATCATATCATATCGTAGTTAGGTTTAACTTTTTACCTCCCATTGCGAAGTGGAAAGTTGTCATTGCGAATTTACTAAAAAAAAAGGAAAATCTCTTTCCGTGGCGCAAAAAAATAAGGCCGACACGCAAATTGTGTCAGCCTTATTTCGTATATCAGCAATAGCCTAAGAGTTACTTAATATCGTTTCGCTATCGCAATGCCACCTCACCCTCGCCAGAGAGACGACCGTCGATGTAGATCTCGATCTTGTAGGTTCCCTCGGTGAAGTTTGTACCGTCTATATATATTGCCACTGGCAAATCCTGAGAAGCCTTGTAATCAACATCGCGGCTGCTTGAATAGAGCTTCTGCTCGCCCTCGAAAGAGAACGATGTGGCGTTAGGGGTTGAAATCAAATATCCCTCAGGTGATGTTACACATACATATACAGTCTTGTTGCCTGGCTCAGCCAACTCGTTAGCTGAAATCACGCAGTTCACACGCAGACGAGCCGCATTCTTTACACGAGTAACAGGCTTGCTCTTGGCGTTGAGGGCCTCCAAACCGATGCTACGCACGCGGATTACAGAACCCACTCTTACCTTATTGGTGAGCTCTACGGCTCTCTCCTCGGCCATCTCGGCACGCAGACGCTCAGATGAGATCTGCTTCTTGTAGCTCACGTTCTCCTTGGTGAGTTTCTGATTAACTGTGTTGAGTGAGTCAATCTGGCGCAAGTAGCTCTGCATAATGGTTTTGAGAGTACCTACCTCCTTCTCGTAAGCGCGAATCTTGGCATAGTTCAAGCGGCGCTCGTTTTTGAGCTGATCAACCAACTTGTTGGCCTCTTCGAGGTTGGCTGCCATAGAGTCGTTCTTGATCTGCAAATCGTCGAACGAGACAATCAAGCTATCCAAGTCACCCTGGATGCGTGTACGGTCCTGCTCCAAGAGTACATACTCCTGCTGCTGCTCGCGGTGCATATTGAAATATACTACCGACAAAGCAACCAAGATTACTGCCAAAATGATAATTACAATGCGATAACCGCGTACGGCTTTGTTATCGACATTCTGATCTTCATAGCCATACTCGTCATCGTAGCGAGTATCGTCATCGTATTCGTTATACTGGTTACTCATAATTTGAGGGTTTTTAGTTTTTTTTTCTGTATAAAAAGTTATTGTCGGCGCAAATATAGTTATTTTTTTATAAAACTATCCATCGGATAGCGTAAACCTTCATAACTTGATAGATAGGCACACACGCTTCCAACCTTAATTGGCGATTCGATGTAGAGTGGAATCTTGTTTCTGTCGTCGGAAATCCACACTATAAACTCGGTGCCGTCGCGGAACGAGGTATCGGTCGAGGTGGCTATCTTGCAACGAAAACGCAGCGTGTTGAAACGGCCCAGATTGCGTATCTTCTTCACTTCGCGGCCGTCGAATCTGAAATTCAGCGTGCGGACCGTATCCTCCAAGACCATCTCCAATTCGCGCGAGAAGCCAGGCTTTATCTCCTCGTCCTTGACCGTGCGTAGGTTGAAGTAGAGCGATAATGGGTCCATACTCTTTGTGCTGATGGCCATCGTCTTGAACTTTTCGGGTCGCTGGCGGCTACGCCAACGGGTGTGTACGTTGAGGTTGGTCCAATCAAACAGATAGGTGCTCTTGAAGGTGTAGTCGCCCTCGTGAATGTCGCTGTCGAAACGTTTGGTGCGTAGCGTTTGGGGATCCACCCAAATGGTGTAGGCATCCTGCACGGGAAGTATCCAGCTAAATGCCTTGGCGGTCTCGCCATAACCATAGACCTTATAGACGGGTGCGCCATCGAGCGTTGATTCGGTGGTCTGCATCACAGCCTTTGCCACCTCGGTGTTGGGGAATAGCTTGGCGCGGTAGCTCATACGAAAATGAAGCGTCTCGCCAGGAACGTAGAGCTGCGAGTAGGCAGCAAGGACCGTGCCCAGGAGTATGATTATGGTTAATGCAATATGTTTCATAGCAATCGTTGATGTATCGTCTTAACGGTTCTCGCTCTCGCTTTATTATGGTGCGGCGTTATGAAATCATCGAAAAATCAAATCGTTGCTTGCCTGCGTGGCGCGCTCTCAGCTCGCGTAACGTGAGGTTGTGAGGCTGCTCCAAGCGTGCATCCATCGAGAGAATCCATACGGCTGCCTCGCGTGCCGTCTGCAACAGGTCTGCATCCAAAGTGGGGTTGGCGATTTTAAGGTCAAAAGCCATACCACTTTGCTGTGTGCCGTTGATATCGCCCGCGCCGCGTAACTTCATATCAAGCTCGGCCAGGCGGAATCCGTCGGTCGTCTCACACATAGCTTGCAGGCGCTGTCGTGCTTCGCGCGAGAGTTTCTCGCCCGACATCAGGATGCAGAACGACTCTCCGCCTCCTCGGCCCACGCGGCCACGAAGCTGGTGGAGCTGTGAAAGGCCAAAACGCTCGGCTGACTCGATGACCATCACCGTGGCGTTGGGGACATCCACTCCCACCTCGATGACCGAGGTTGCGACCAAAATATCTGCCTCGCGATCCTTGAATTGACGCATCGACTCCTCCTTGTCCTGGGGTTTCATCTTGCCGTGGCATACCGTCACGCGGTAGTCGGGCAGCGGGAAGTCGCGCACGATGGATGCGAAGCCATCCTCCAAATCCTTGTAGTCCATCGTCTCGGACTCCTTGATGAGGGGATAGACCACATAGGCCTGACGTCCCAGGGCAATCTGCTTGCGCAGGAATCCCCACAATTTCAGGCGTGCAGCATCGGTGTAGTGGTATGTGCGGATGGGTTGTCGGCCTGGGGGGAGCTCGTCGATTACCGAGACATCCAGGTCGCCATACATAGTCATTGCAAGTGTGCGGGGGATGGGTGTAGCAGTCATCACAAGGATGTGTGGCGGCTGCTGATTTTTAGTCCATAGGCGGGCACGCTGCTCCACGCCGAAGCGGTGCTGCTCGTCGATGACCACATAGCCCAGGTTGGTAAACTGCACCTTGTCCTCAATCAGTGTGTGGGTGCCGATTAAAATATCCACCTCGCCCGAGGCGATGCCTTCCAGTGCCAGGCGGCGCTCCTTGCTCTTCGACGAGCCGGTCAGGATGGCCACGCGTAAGCCCAGGCCCTCGGTCTGGCGACAGATGGTGGCAAAGTGCTGGCGCGCAAGAATCTCCGTCGGAGCCATCATACAAGCCTGATAGCCGTTGTCCACCGCCAAGAGCATCGACATCAGCGCCACCATCGTCTTGCCGCTACCCACATCGCCTTGCAGCAGGCGATTCATTTGGTAGCCTGAGATGGTGTCTTGGCGTATCTCCTTGATTACTCGTTTTTGCGCTCCCGTCAGCGGGAATGGTATCTTTTCGTTAAAAAAGGTGTTGAACTTATCGCCCACTTTGGGGAATAGGAATCCGTTGTTTTTCGACAGTCGGTCGGTGCGCATAGCCTGAATCGAGAGCTGCACACCCAAGAACTCGTCGAACTTCAACCTTCGTTCGGCGGCTTTGAGTCGCTCGGCCGATTGCGGAAAGTGGATGTTGAACAGCGCCTCGCGCAGCGATATAAGTGCATAACGCTCAATGATGTAGGCGGGGAGTGTCTCGGTGATGTGCCCCTCGGCCGCAGCCCAGGCATTGCACACGATTTTATAGAAGCCCTTGGCTCCAAACGTAGAGCCAATCTTTTCGGTCGAGGGGTAGATGCCCTGCATACCGCTGTGGGCCTTGCGCGAAAGAGCTTTTTCGACAAGGTCAAGTTCGGGGTGTACCATCGACACCTCGCCGCGGAAGAACGATGGGCGACCGAAAATTAGGTATTCGCGTCCCACCTCGATGCTCTTTTCAATCCACTTGATGCCCTGAAACCAGATGAGTTCTGCCGAGCCAGTTGAGTCGCTCACATAGGCCGAGAAGCGCTGCTTGCGCCCCGAGCCAGCGTAACCAATTCCCGTCACGCGGGCGCGTATCTGCACCAGCGATGAGTTCATATTCTCGTTGAGTTCGCCTATGGAGTAGATTTTTGTGCGGTCGATATAGCGGAAAGGGTAGTGGCGCAGAAGGTCGCCCACAGAGAGGATGCCCAACTCCTTTTCCAGTAGTTTTGCCCTCGCCTCGCCCACGCCGGCGATAAATTTCACGCTATTGTCGAGCCAATTTGCCATATCTTGGTTATGCTCAGTTTAGCACTCTTCCTTCGCAGCGCTCTCCACCACATAGCTCTTGCGCTCGATGCGGGTGTAGTAGCCCTGGATCATAGCCTTCATACGACGCTCGATGGATGAAGTGTCGATTTCATCCATAAGGTTATGCTCGCGCTTGATGTCGTCCTTGGCATAGACGCCCACAATGTGGCTCTCGTCGAAGAGGATGAGGTGATGGCCAGTGATGGCCTGGAAGAGGTTATTATCGTAGCTTACCGACATAGGCTCCTCGCCCAGCTCGTTGAAGATATCACGACCAAAGGCAAAGTATGGCTTGTCGTAGCCCATAAGACCCAGCAGGGTAGGCATAATATCGACCTGTGACACCACCTGGCGATGCTCGCCCACGAGTGATGATTCTGGCGCGTGGATGAATCCCATCACCTGGTAACTTCCTGGTGAAGAACGGAATATGTCGGAGAACTGCTCGCTCGAGACGTGGTCGGCCACGAAGATAAATATCGAGTTGCGGAACCACTCCTCGTTGCCATACTTCTCGAAGAACTTCTCCACCGCCTGGTCCACATACGCCACACACTTGTGGTTGGGTGTAAGACCCTCGGGCAGCTTGCCCTTGTACTCCTCGGGGATGACAAATGGGTGGTGGGATGTGAGGGTGAAGATGGTGGCAAAGAAAGGCGACTGTGATTTGTTGAGTTGCTCACCCATATAGCCGATGAACTTCTCGTCCCAGATTCCCCAATAACCATCAAAGTCGTCGCTGCCGTGCTCCTTCTCGTAGTCCTGGCGGCTGAAAAGCTCCTTGATACCAGTCTGGCGGGCAAAGGCACCAAATCCCATCGAGCCGTGGTCAGAGCCGCAGAAGAACATCGTGCGGTAGCCCTCGGCGTCGAGTATTGCAGGGAGAGCGCCTGTTTTGGCGATGGCCTGAGGCATCAAGACAAATGGATTCTTGTATGAGGGGATGGATGCCCACACAGCAGGCAAGGCCTGGATGGAGCGACGTCCATTGGCGTACATATTGTAGAACGTGTAGCTCTGGCGCATCAGCGAATCCAGGAATGGGGTGTAGCCCTTCTGCTCCTTGTCCTCATAGAGGTCGGGACGCAGCAACGCCGAGTGCTCGGCCGAGAAGCTCTCCATAACAAAGAGTACGACGTTGCGACCCTCCAACTCGGTAGCGCTCTCCGTCGCCGCAGGGTAGTGCTCGGGGCTGTAAATAGAGTTTAACTCCTCGTCGGAGAAGTATTTTTTATAGGATATCTTGCCACTCGAACCAATCGTGCGTAGGATGCAGAATGGGTTGCTCAGAATCATCGTGGCACGCATACTATCCGAGGTATAGAGTGTGGCGTTGGACATCGTAATCGGGCGTGTCATCTTGGTAAAACCACCTCTTATGCCACCTACGCTCAGACCCAGCGCCAACACAAGTATAAGCGTTGAGCCGATGTAGTACCACACGCCGTTGAGCATACTCCACTCGCGCGTCTTGCGCCAATAGCCCGCCGCAAGCATAATGATAAGGGCGATGCCCACAAGGACTATAAACCAATTCTCGGTAGCGAACTTCAAGACCAGCATCGCCGAGTTGTCGTTGTCGGCAAAGAATATCTCGTCGGCCGTAAAACGCTTCTGAGTATAGTGGAAATAGATGGCGTCGGATAGGTTGGTCACCACGATAAGGAGCGAGTTTGCCACCACATAGTACCAGCATTTTAATCGGCGCCACCACCTGCGCTCCCTGATGCGAGAGGGTATAAGCGAGAGAATGATGAAGATGGCATTGACGTAGATAATCGACACAGTGTCGAACTTCAATGAGCCACACGTAAGGCTCCACCACTCCGAGAATGGAATCTCACCCATCAGGGTTGAGTTATAGGCATAGAAAACTATTCGGCACAACATCAGGACCACATACAAGAGTATGATGCGCCAAGCGAGTAGTGCCGTGTGAGTTTTAAAAATCTTCATATCTATTCGTGATGATAGGGTTCGTTATTGAGTATGGTGAAGGCGCGATAGAGTTGCTCGGTGAAGATGGCGCGCACAATCTGGTGTGAGAAGGTCATTCGCGAAAGCGAAATCTTCTGATTGGCGCGGGCATACACCTCGTCGGAGAACCCATAGGGGCCGCCGATGACAAGCAGCAGACGCTTCACGCCGCTGAGCATACGCTTCTGCAACCATTGAGCATACTCCATTGAGCTGAACTGCTGGCCACGCTCATCCATCAGCGTCAGACAGTCACCCTCGCCCACCAGGCGGAGTATAGCCTCGCCCTCCAACTGCTTCTGGCGTGCAGGTGCCATATTGCGTGTGTTGCGCACGTCGGCGATGGTAGTGAGAGAGAATTTACAGTAGCGATTAATTCGCTTTGAATACATCTCCACCAAAGCCTCCACCTCCTTGGAGTCGGTCTTGCCTACGACTATAAGCTCGATATTCATAGCTTGACCAATTTATTACAAATCGGTGTTCCACTCACCATCCGTGCCGCAGTAAATTACTGGGCGCTGGCTCTCGACCGATTTCAGCCACTCGTAGGCCTTATACATATTGTAGCCGTTACCCGACTCTGAGCCACTCAATGCAAATGCAATGATGCAAGAGTGGTTGCGAGAACGGTAATACATAGTCTTTACGCGCTCCAAATACTCCTCGGCCAATTTGGGGTCGTTGGCTGGTGTACCGCCCACACCGCGGTTGTTGCTGTTGGTTGGGGATGAGAGGTTGGCGCAGTCGATGACATACATACCCGCCTTGTCGCACAACTCATAGAACCACTTTGGCTGAGGAAAATCGGGGCAGAGAGTGTTGTAACCCTTCTGCTTGGCCTGCTCGATGGCTGCGGTTGTCTTGGTCTTGTCATCCAGGGCGTTGAAATGCTCCAACTTTTTGATTGTGAGAGGTGTGTCGAAACGGTAGAGCTTGCCATCGCGGAAGATGGTTTTACCGAAACCAATCTTCATTGGGATGTACTCCCAGAGCATACCATTACGCTTGATGTAGAGCATCACGTCGTAAAGCGGTGCCTTGCCCTCGCCCCACTTGAATGAATATGAGTGGTAGATGTCGGGGTTGAAGCGCAACGTATCCAACGCGCGGCCTGCAATCTCAATCTCGTTGACGCTATACTCTTTGAGTTTGCCCTTGGGGTCGTAGATGTCGTAGCCCACCTGCAAAGTCTCGTTGAAGTTAAAGTCGTTGGCAACAATCACATCGAGCTTTAACTTGGCATACTGGCGTGTGGTGTCGGGCTCCAAAACGATGTTGAAGTCGCGCACCGACAGACGGCGCTGAACGAAAAAGTAAGAGTTTGAAAACTGCTTGTATTTTGGTTGCTGGATATTCTCCTGCAACTGTGGTGTGCGGCTTGCGCGAACGCCGATGATAACCTCGTTTACACCCTGGCGCAGGTGGCGCGAAATCATAAAGTCGGCAGGTGTGTAGGGATCATCTACCTCGGCCACAACTTCGTTGTTAATCAGGAGGATATATGCTCCGCCGATGTTTTCCAAATGGAGGAAGGTGTTGTAGTCGTTGCGTGTGGCGTCGATATTGATTTTTTGCAGAAAACGTATCTCGCCACCAGCCTCGGTAAACTGCTTGGGCAGGAACGCTTCATAGCCAGTGGTCTCGTCACGCTTGTCGAGCTTGGCATCCTCGCGCTTGTCGTAGGTGACAAATTCGCTACGATAGATGCGAGACGACTGAGCGTAGGATATCATTATCGAAAAGAGCGCAATGCTCACAAGAAAAAACCTTCTCATAGTATGGTTGAAATTAGTTTATTATAAACCTGTAATTATCAGTTGGTATGCTGTACCATTTGCAAAGGTACTTTTTTTTTGACAAATATCAAATTATTGACTATCTTTGTGGATTAATAGACAATGTGTAGAAAACTCACAACAAGATAATAATTAAATAAAACGATAGAAACTATGAAAAATCAGAGAATTGCAGAGATTCTGAAATCAGGCGTTAAGGATTGCGACATCACTGTTAAGGGTTGGGTGCGCACAAAGCGCGGTAATAAAAATGTGGCCTTCATTGCTCTTAATGATGGTTCGTGTGTGGCTAATATTCAGGTAGTTGTGGATTTAGCATCGTTCGACGAGGCTCAGTTGAAGCTCATTACAACAGGTGCTTGTATCCGCGTTGATGGTAAGCTCGTGGAGTCATTGGGCTCTGGTCAAGGTGTCGAGGTTCTGGCTTCAAACATCGAGGTTTACGGTACGGCCGATCCTGAGAGCTACCCATTGCAGAAGAAGGGTCACACCTTGGAGTTCTTGCGTGACATCGCTTATTTGCGTCCTCGTACCAACACTTACGGCGCTATCTTCCGTATCCGTCACGCAATGGCTTATGCTATTCACAAGTATTTCAACGATCACGGCTTCTACTATTGGCATACTCCACTCATCACAGGTTCTGACTGCGAGGGTGCTGGTGCTATGTTTAACGTGACAACTCTCGATATCGCTAATCCTCCTCGCACTGAGGATGGCGCAGTGGACTACTCTCAGGATTTCTACGGAAAGCCTTGTAACCTTACAGTATCGGGTCAGTTGGAGGGTGAGCTTGGTGCTTTGGCATTGGGTCAGATCTATACTTTCGGTCCTACATTCCGCGCCGAGAACTCAAATACTCCACGTCACTTGTCGGAGTTCTGGATGATTGAGCCTGAAATGGCATTCTACGAGTTGGAGGATAATATGGAGCTCGCTGAGGACTTCCTCAAATACTTGATTAAGTATGCGTTGGATAACTGCCGCGAGGATATCGAGTTTATGAACAAGATGTGGGATAATGAGCTTATCGAGCGTTTGGAGTTTGTTTTGAAGAACGATTTCGTACGTTTGGACTACACCGAGGGTATCAATATCTTGAAGGCTTCGGGTCGTAAGTTTGAGTTCCCTTGCGATTGGGGTTGCGACCTTCAATCTGAGCACGAGCGTTACCTCGTAGAGGAGCACTTCAAGCGTCCAGTAATCCTGATTAACTATCCTAAGGAGATTAAGGCATTCTATATGAAGCAGAACGAGGACGGCAAGACTGTTCGCGCTATGGATGTGTTGTTCCCAAAAATCGGCGAGATTATCGGTGGTTCGGAGCGTGAGGCAGACTATGGCAAACTTTCTGCACGAGTACACGAGCTCAATATGAGCGAGAAGGAGCTTTGGTGGTATCTCGACACACGTCGTTGGGGTTCAGCACCTCACTCAGGCTTCGGTTTGGGCTTCGAGCGTCTGTTGTTGTTCGTAACGGGTATGGCCAACATTCGTGACGTGATTCCATTCCCTCGTACCCCAAATAACGCAGAGTTCTAATAGTTAAAACTTTGAGACGATGAAGCGAGTTGTTTTACTCATAATGGTTTTCTGCTTTGCCCTGGGACTGAGCGTCGAGGCGAAAGAGCGAGCACAGCAGACAAGCTATAATATCATCTATATCGGCAATAGCATCACCTATGGTGCTATGCACCCCGATAGAGCAAAGACGGCTCCGCCTGCTGTGGCAACAGCTGCTGTGGCAAAGAAGGTGGAGGGCGTAGAGGATTTCAGAAACTGCGGTCGTTCGGGAGCAACGACCGTGGATTTCCTCCCTGCGTTGAACCGTGACTTCAAGCGAGTGGAGAAGAGCATTGCCGATTTCAAGGCTGCGGAGCAGGCGGGCAAGCAGACAAAGTATGTATTCTCGTTTATGCTCGGCACCAACGACTCGGCTTGTACGGGCCCGACAGGTGCTCCCGTGAGCAACGATGACTACAAGAAAAACCTGTTGACCATCATCTCGCGTCTGCGCGAGTTGTGCCCCGATGCAATCTTTGTTCTTCATCGTCCAGTATGGTATAGCCCCAACACCTACAATAACGCACGCTATTTGGTCGAGGGCTTGAACCGTGTGACTGGTTATATCAACATCTTGACCGAGTTGGCCAACGAGAACGCCGACATCTATTTGGGTGATTGTGAGAGCTACGACCTCTTTAAGCGCAGCTACGAGAAGTTGATGTTTGCCGAGGAGGGTAACGCTGGTACGTTCTATCTCCACCCAACGGTGAAGGGCGCCAAGAAGATGGGTCAGAATTGGGCAAATGCTATCATCGAGGCCATCGAGGCATCGAGCAAATAAATTTACTACGCTACGCAACTCAGAGCTTAACACTCGGCGAAAATAGAAGAGGGAACCTGTCGAAGTGGAACTTAAAAATTAAGAGTAATGGCTATTTCACAACGTCAGATTCAGAAACAATTACAGACGCTTTCTCCCCAGCAGATACAGATGATAAAACTGCTGGAATTGCCTGCTTTGCAACTCGAACAGCGCATCAAGCAGGAGATTGAGGAGAATATCGTATTGGAAGAGGAGGAGATCAAGGAGGAGGATGGCGACTCTATCTCGGTGGAGGAGTATCTGCGCGAGGATGACTTATCGGGGTATAAGTCGCGAGTCAATAACTTCTCCAAGGAGGAGAAGCAACGTCCGCTGAATCTTACCGAGGGCTTATCCTTGCAGGAGTATTTAATCGAGCAGTTGAGCTATCGTAACCTCAGCGAGCAGGAGCGTCAGGCGGCTGAGTTCCTGATTGGCAGCATCGACGAGGATGGCTATCTGCGTCGTGATATGGAGTCTATATCTGACGATATCGCCTTTTCACTGGGTATAGAGTTTAGTGTCGAGCAGTTGGAGCGCCTGCTTACCGTCGTCCATCAGTTGGAGCCGGCGGGAATAGGTGCGCGCAATTTGCAGGAGTGTCTGCTCTTGCAGATGCGACAGCGAAGAATCGACACTCAGCCCAAGCGCCTGGCGTTGAAGATTATATCCTCACATTTCGAGGAGTTTGTCAAGAAACACTACGAGAAACTGATGCTTCGCCTGGGTGTGGGTGAGGATGATTTTCGCGATGCGATAGAGGAGATTCGCCATCTGTCGCCCAAGCCGGGTAATCTCTACTCGGATGGTAGTTTTGACACCTCGCCCTATGTGATTCCCGATTTTACCATCGACTATCACGATGGTCAGTTTGAACTGTCGCTCAACTCCTATAACATTCCCGAGGTGAAGATTAATCGCCGCTATGTCGATATGATTCGCGATATGGTGTCGTCGGATGGCTTTGTCTCGGAGAAGGATAAGGAGGGGGTTCAGTTTGTCAAAAATAAGATTGATTCGGCCAAGTGGTTTATCTCGGCCATCAAGCAGCGCCACGATACGCTGATGCGTACGATGCAGGAGATTCTCAACTTCCAGCGCGAGTACTTCAAGGATGGCGACAAGAGTAAATTGCGCCCGATGATTTTGAAGGATATCGCCGATCGTGCGGGGCTGGATGTATCGACCATCTCGCGAGTGGTGAATAGTAAATATGCGCAGACGCACTTTGGTATCATATTGTTGAAGTCGCTCTTCTCGGAGGCTATGCAGACCGAGAGTGGTGAGATTGTGTCGAGCTACGAGATTAAGAATATCTTGCAGAAGTGTATCGACGAGGAGGATAAGCGTCACCCCTTGACCGATGAGACGCTGATGAATATCCTCAATGCCAAGGGCTATTGCATAGCACGCCGTACGGTGGCCAAGTATCGTGAGATGCTCGACATCCCTGTGGCACGTCTGCGAAAACAGATTTAATAATGCTTAAAAAAGGAGCAAAGATATTGTCTTGGGTGTTACACCCATTTTTAATCCCTATCTATGTGGTGTTGGTGTTGCTTTTTACCGACACCATACACTCTTATTATGCCCTGCGTGTGAAGTTCTATCTGGTGTGGAGCGTGGCCTTATATACGTTGGTGCTGCCATTGCTGACGCTAATGGTGCTCAAACGCTTGCAACGCCTCAGACGCTGGAACCTGACCAAGAAACATTTTATCATCATCTCGCTGCTGGTGGGAGCGCTCTGCTACCTGCTGTGTGGCATCACGATGATGCGCGCACCTTCGCTTGCCATCTTTCGCAAGCTGGCTATGGCGGGTGTGATGTGTGAACTTTTCTGCCTGAGCGTTAGTTCGTTCTCGCGCATAAGTCTTCATCTGACCGCTATGGGTGCCACTGTGGCACTGTTTGTTATGCTCAATGTGTTGGGCGAGATTTCGCTTTTCTGGGTGCTGCTCACTTCGATATTGCTGTCAGGTGTTCTTGCCTCGGCTCGTCTGTTGATGGGACGCAATCGCAGTCGTCAGTTGCTATGGGCATTTGTCGGGGGCTTCCTGCTGTGTGTGGCGGCAATGATATGGTTATAGGGACGAGGATATAGAAAAATAGGCTACTTGGAAATTTCAGGTAGCCTATTTCTGTTTTGTCGAAGGTTAATCGTGCAGACCTCGCTTGCGCAGGTAGTCAATCAAAAATTCGGGTCGGTCGGTCTGAATCATCGTAGCGCCCATCTCGATGATTTTGCCATACACCTCCTCGGCCGAGCTCTCCCAGGCGATGTCGTCGCTAAGTCCGCCGCAGAGCGAGTTCCAAAGTGTATTGACCCACAGTTTTGAGCCGTCGGCTATGACCCTTCTCATACAATCTTCCACTTCGGGTGTCATTTTGTTCCAGCATACCTCGTAGGCTAATTGAGGCTCATCGTCGGCGATATATTCGTCGAATATTTTGGCGCTGCCAGCGTTTGTTGGCGTTACGATAGGCATATAGAGCATATTGTGTTCGTTTGTCGCCATCTTCTGCTGGATGTCGCTTAATGGTTTGCTACCCTTGATTAGTACCTGCTCCGTCACTCCCAACTCCTCGGTTAGGGCTAATACCAAATCGTAGTGGTTGTAACCTTTGTCGATATTTACCATAATGCGATTGCGGCATACCTCCAAGGCCTCGCGCAGTGTGGGTACCTTCAAGTCCAGCGAGCTTCGCACGCCGTGGGCCGTTTTGAGATAGTGTTTCTGTAACTCTTCATAGGTCATCTCGGCCACCTTGCCTCGGCCCGTTGTGCAGCGGTCGATGGTGCCATCGTGCATCAACACCATCACACTATCCTTGGTCAGTGCCACGTCAAGTTCCACGATATCTGCGCCCATACGGATTACAGACTCGATGGCGGGGATGGAATTCTCGGGGTAGTTGCGCCAATCGCCTCGGTGGCTAATCACCATCACATTTCGGGATTGAGGGTTGTGAATCTCGGCCACGATGGCATCGGTACGCTTATTGGAGTGGGAGGTGTTGCTGCAAGCCGTAAGGCCAAGCAGGGCAGTAAGTGAGGTCAATATCAGGACCTTTTGTAGATTTAGCTTCATAAATTTTGAGAAAATAGGTTGATGGATACAAAATTAAGAAAATAAATCTGTTTTTTGTTGTATAAATTTGTTAACTTTGAGAGATTAATGAACCTTATTAATAAATATTCCTATGTATAGAAACGATGATCGAACCGTGATTACGCTCGATGCGGGAGGTACTAATTTTGTGTTTGGAGCGATGCGAGCTAACTCTTTCATTATCGACCCCATTACACTTCCAGCCTCGGCGCACGACCTTGATTTATGTATGCAGACCCTGGTGGATGGCTTCAATCAGGTGATTGCTAAACTCGACTGCAAGCCTGTGGCTATCAGCTTTGCCTTCCCTGGTCCTGCCGATTATGCCAACGGCATTGTGGGAGGATTCTATATGCCTAACTTCCCATCGTTCCGCGACGGCGTGGCGTTGGGCCCATTCTTGGAGGAGAAGTTCGGGATACCTGTCTATATCAACAACGATGCCGACCTCTATGCCTATGGCGAGGCGTTGGCGGGTGCGTTACCAGCGGTGAACGAGAAGTTGGAGGCTTTGGGTAGCGCCAAGCGTTACAAGACGTTGTTGGGTTACACTTTCGGTACGGGCTTTGGTATGGGCTTTGTGACCGATGGAGAGTTGCATACGGGAGATAACTCGTGCATCGAGACCTTCTGCCTGCGCCACAAGCATATGCCAAATGTGATGGTGGAGGATGGTGTTGCTGTGCGTGCCGTGAAGCGAGTTTACAAGGAGGCATCGGGCATTGATGACCCAACGCTCGAACCAAAGGATATCTATGACATTGCCGAGGGTAAGCGCGATGGTGATCAGGAGGCTGCCAAGAAGGCTTTTGCCACGATGGGCGAGGTCGCAGGCGATGCTATGGCTACGGCCGTTACTTTGATTGATGGTCTTATTGTAATCGGCGGAGGTATCACTGCTGCATCGAAATATATTATGCCCGCACTTTTGGAGGAGATGCGTGGTCAGATGCGCTCAATCTCGGGTGATGAGTTCGATCGTGTACAGATGAAGGTCTATAACCTGGACGATGAACAGGAGTTTGAGGCCTTTGCACGTGGCGCGTCACGCGATTTGAAGGTGTATGGTACAGATAAGGTGGTGACCTACGATCCCCAGAAGCGTATCGGTGTGATGATTTCAAAGATTGGCGCCAGCACAGCAATCTCGCTCGGTGCTTATGCCTATGCTTTGAATGAGCTTGACAAAAAATAGTAATGAATATTTGATGTGAATAGTAAAGGCTGCCCGAAAGGACAGCCTTTTTTGTATGATGATGGGAGTGTCTTAGAAATCTATACGATAGAAAATATTTGGCAACGAGATACCTGACTTATCGAAACGCAACTTGCCAGTGCTAAAATCGTAGCGCTCAGCGTATGGGGCTTCGTTTTGCAGAATATTCACACCCTCAAAGGCGATGGTATGGCTAACCTTATTGCAGTTAATCTTATAGCTGATAGTAAGGTCGATAATGCTGGTAGGAGAGAATTGGCGTGACATCGCCTCATCCTCCTTGTAGATAGGCTGGTCGTTGATAATACCAGCAGCCACATTAGCTCTCATCGCATCTACATCGATAGGCGTGTGACGGAGACCACCTTGCAGCGTGTACTTGATACTTACGTTGAATACGTTTTGTTTATTCTTGCCAAGCATCCACTCCTTACCGCCCAGTACCTTCACCATATAGCCACGGTCATACAATTGGTTACGCCACTTATTGTCGAGTCCGCGATATTCAGACTTGAAGAGTGAGCCGTTCACCTGTCCATAGAAACCCTTGCTCATATAGTGCTCCAAGGTAATGTCGGCACCGTAGTTACGGGTATTACCCTCGTTGACCAATGGCTCTTCGATATAATTGAACATACGGTTCACTGTACAGAATGTGCTTCCATTGATGCCCACAGGTGTGTCGAAGCCATACTGGAAATAGGTGTTGAAACGTAAGTTCAAGTTGTCTGTGAACTTGTACATATATGTAGCGAGGGTGTGATGAGCCTTAGAGAAACCGAGGTCCTTGTTGGCGATTGTGCCATCTTCATTGCGGAAGAAATAAGCATCCAGCTTCTCAATCATAGAGTGCAATCCATAACCCAAAGCAAAGGATTGACGCTCACCTGGTTCCCATTTCAAGCTGACACGGGGCTCGACGCTAAAATCTTTGGAAAGGAGGAAGTAGTTACCTGACACACCTAAGTTAATGCTCCAATTATCAGCAGGCTTCCAAAGGTTTGACCAATATATGCTTGCCAATCCTGTATCGCCCTTCGTCGCATAATATGGCTTAGCCGATACAGGCTCATATACGTTCTCGGCTGTGCGGAAGTTTAGGTCAAAGAAGCGGTGTGAATACTCTCCACCCAATTGGATAAGCCAGCCAGGGGTTACTTGTTTAGACAATTCTGTATTAATCACAGCACGGTCTTCATACTGCTTCAAGTAGCTGAATGGATAGTTCTTACCTTCGAAACCGGTAGGTTTGTAATTGTTATCAAAGATAAGACCCCAGTACTCCATATCTACCTTATTGTGCTGCATATTGTAGGCCACAGTGGTGCGCCACGTCCATTTGTTGTCGAAGTGAATCTTATGTGAGGCACCCACAACAGTGTTCAAGAGGTGACCAGTTTGGTCAGAAGCATCGTATATAGAATGGATGTCCTCGATGCCTAACTCAACATCCCAAGACTTGTCGATAAAGCCTAACGCAAAAACAGAGAAGGTTCCTGCCTTTTTTGTTGGGAAATTCAATTTGAACGAGAGATCCTGGAAGTCATACTGAGAACCATAAGTGTCAATGAGTTTGAGTTTTCGAGCGATTGTAGAGAAGCCATAGCGGTAGTTGAGGATGAAGCTGGAATGATTCTTCTTCGAAATTGGACCTTCGCTTGTCCACTCGATGCCTACCGTACCCACCTGCACACTATTCTCAAATTTAGAGTTGTTTCCTGCTCGCATTTTCACGTCGAACACGCCGCTGAGGACGTTGTTGTAGCTGGAATTGAACGTTGAAACAAAAAAGTCAGAGTTGGTGATGAGATTAGAGTTGAGCGCGCTCACCATACCGAAACCTGCACTATATAGGTCAGCAAAATGGTTTGGTGAAAAGATTTCCACACCCTCCAAGCGGTATTGCATAAACTGTGGGGCATTACCGTGCACGGAAATACCGTTGCCGTCACCCTGTCCTGCCACACCAGCGAAAGCTGTTACCAGTCGAGCGGGGTCGTTATAACCACCGGCATATCGGCTGGCTTCCTCCATCGAGAGCATCATACCGCCCACTAATGCTGTGGGATTGACCGTAGCCTCCTTATTTACACGAGGCTTGATCACCACTTCGTCCATCTCTAAATTGTTCTCGCGTAGGGTGATGTCAAGCACCACATCTTTGGCACCCGCCACCAACACTTCTTTCAGTACACTTGGTTCATAACCAACATAAGAAGTCTCAATGGTGTAACGTCCAGATTTAGGAATATTGATGTTGAACTCACCATCTATATTGGTCATTCCACCTACTCCTGGAAGTTCCACCACTATCACTGCGGCACCTGGGAGTGTTTCTCCTGTGATAGCGTCGGTTACCTTACCCTTTACTGTTTGTGCCACTACGCTTTGTGACAAGAAAATACCGACCAAAACGATGAAGAGAGTGATCAGTCTGCGAAGAAAAGATTTATAAACATTCATTGTATTTGGGAATTTTTATATACAAATATATTATGTTTTTTCGTATAATGAAATATGAAAGCGCCTATTTTTTGTATGTCCACGTTGTTTTTAATTTCGCATAACTCCATTTTTTTTGTGGAAATTGCATCTCTGCGCTGTGTTGTATTTTGATTCTTGCAATATAGGTGTAACATCTGGTGTAAACGCATTGATAGTGAATGAAAGCATATTTCGAGAAAATAAACTATGGTTTATAGGTTTTTGTTTGCCTAAAATACGTCTTATACAATTTTTCTTGGAAAGAAAAAAGGCTGCCCGAGAACGGAACAGCCTTTTTTATGAATCTAATGGTTTAGAATCCTCCGCGACCGCCGCCGAAGCCACCGCCACCGAAGCCACCAGGGCCACCCATACCGCCGCCAGGCATTCCGCCAGGAGGCATCATTGATGGGTCGAAGTTACCGCGCTGGTTGCTCTGACCTGCGCCTGTGTTGCGACGCAAGTTGTATGTAAACTTGATACCGAAGTAGCGACCAATTACACTACCCATCGAAGTCTGCATATATTGTGAGTTCCACGAGCGACCGAAGCCGTCGTTGCGGTTGAATACGTCATTAGCCACCAACTGGAACTCGCCCATCTTCTTGAATACCTTCATACCGATACCGAAGTTGCAAATCAAGTTCTCGTGGTCGAGCTGGCTTGCCATTGAGTTAAGACCCACAGTCTTTGAGTAGTGACCATTGGCACTGAGTGTCAAACCAAAACCAAACACTACGCGGATGTTACCGTTGAAGCTGTGGTGAAGCTCCTCGCGGTTGCTATCGGGTGAAGTAGAGTTGGTTACATTGCTATATGATGGGTGGTAGGCAAAGCGGAAGTCGATGTAGTCGCTGAAATTAGAGCCGATAGATACACCTCCGCCCACTGTGCGACGCTTCGAGTAGTTCTTCTGCCAATCAACCACGCTTGTAGCCTCATTCCACTTACCGATGAGCGATGGCGACTGGTTTACGCCTCCGTTGGCATCGATGTTGAAGTTACAGCCGATGAATGTCAGTGGGAAGCCCACACCAATGTTACCGCCGTAGTTCCACGCACCGTTGGTGTTTACGGGCTTAGAGTACTGACCTGTTGGAGAGAGAGCAACCAACTGCTCTCCATCGGGACCAACAACCATATATCCTGGGCTGTTACGGATTACCGACGATACGATTGAACGCTCGGTGATACCTCCGTTTACACCAATCGAGAAAGTTGTGCCTGTCTCGGTACCAGAGTAGTTGTAGCTTAGGTTACCACGGTGAGAGTACGATGGTTTCAAGTCTGGGTTACCAGCCGAGATGTGGTTTACGTTAGAGATATCGACAACATCCTGCAACTGATTAACCGAAGGGTTTGATGTCGAAGAGTTTACGCGTACCATCAAACGGTTCTCCATATTGAGCTTGATACGACCCATCAACGAGTAGGTGAAATTCTCAAACTTGGTCTCTGGAAGTGTGAAGAGCGAAGGGTAGAGACGCTCGCTGTTCATTGTCACGTGCTGATAGTTCAAACGACCAGAGATAGATGTACCTTCGTTGCCATAGCGGAAGCCTGGACCTACACGCTGGGTGAGGTATGAGGTGTTGTGGCTATTTGAATACTCGGGGTTGATGTCAACGAAGTAGTTGCCCAACTCGAAATCATAGAGGTTGGTCAGGCGGTCGGCATCCGATTCATTGTAGTTCACGTTGTAACCGAAGGTCACCTGGGCGTGGGTACCGATAGGCTCGGCATAGGTCACACCACCATTGAGGCTGTAACCATAATTGTCGGAGTTAGAACGCTGCTGGATAGGGCCCTCCTTGATACTCTTCTCGGAGTAATTCTCGCTCATCGAGTTGCTGGTGTTGTAGTTAGCACCGAAGTTCACCTGGAACGTACGGCCAGCCTTCTCGCCGATGCGCACCATATAGTGGCCATTCACGCCAGTGCTGATGTTGTCGCTCTGACCCAAATTCCAATTCTCCAATGTGATGTAGGCATTGTCGTCGAGTGAACTTACAGGGAAATAGTCATTGGCACTTGAACCATTATTGCGGTTGTCGCCAGCCGAGAGCTGAGCGCGCAACATAAAACGCTGACGCTCGCTGATCTTCCACTCGAAGCGTGTGTTGAACGAGTGTGAGTTGCCGCGGCTACGGCTGTTGCTATTTGAAATCTGACGCTGGTAGATATCATCACGACCCGACGCAATCTCATCGTCGGTGAGGAAGTAGTCGCGGTCGCTCCAACTCCAATTGCGGTTGTTGTTGCCGTTGTAGGTGTAGCTACCCTCCAACTTAATCTTGTCGTTCTGACCCCACTGAGCGATGTAGTTCAAACCACCCATCGCCATCTTAGAATCCGAGTTGCCGTTCATATTGTTGGCGCGGAAACGTACAGTGGTCTTTGACACTTTGCGGAAGAAGTTCACGTTACCATCCACCGAACCGTAGTGCTGAGTCTTCTCGTGACTCTTAGGCTCGAAGGCATACATCGCGTTGAACTTACCAAATATGGCAGTCTTGATCTTTGTTACCAAGTTGATAGCCTTGTAGCTGTTACCATCGTCAATGCCCGAAAATTCGGCCTCGTCGCTGAGCTTGTCGAACACCTCCACCGACTTAATCTGGTCGGCAGGGATTGTCTTGATGGCAGTCGATACGTCGTTGCCGAAGAACTCACGACCATCGACCAGGATCTTCTGTACGGTCTCACCCTGGGTGGTGATTGTTCCGCCCTCGACCTTCAAGCCTGGCAACTTGGCCAGCAACTCGTCGGCGTCGGCATCGGGCAACACCTTAAATGCTGCGGCATTGTAAGAGATTGTGTCACCGTTGATAGATGTACGAACGGCCTGAGATACCACGCTCACCTCATCAATTTTATGACGCTCCATCTTAATCTCCCACTCAGGTACGGTTAGGGGCTTACCCTTCTCGACTGTAATCTGAATTGTGTCGGTCTGGTAGCCGAGTGAAGATGTCACCAAGCGATACTTGCCAGCCTCGACCGTCTTAAATTGGTAGGCACCGCGGATAGCTGTGAGGGCATACTTCTTGTTGAGGGTGTCGCGCAACGATGTGAGCTCGACCTGAGCACCCACAACACCATCCTTCACACCATTTTCGGTGCAGACGATTGTTCCGTTGATGGTCACTTTGGACTGAGCCACGGCGCACATCACGGCAAAGGTAAAGATTGAGAGTAGTAAAAATTTTCTCATAGGATACATTTGTGTATAACTTTATTTTTGGCACAAATGTAATAAATAATGGGAGTAGTCACACCCAATCATTGGTGAATCGCCCAAAACAGGGGGCAAACCGCCCAACGCGGAGTGTGAGTTAAGGGACGAGATGACGGGTTTAGAGCGTCATCTTATAGACGTTGGTGATTTTTTGCGCTTGCCGAAGTTGCGATAGTTGTAGGTGAATTTCACTCCATAATAACGCCCAATCACATCACGGGTAGAGATTTGTGTATATTGCACATTTGTTGAGTGCGAGAAGCCCTTGTTCTGCTGGAAGAGGTCATTGACAACAAGTTGCAGCTCACCTCTTTTGCGAAGGAGTTTCATACCCACACCCAGGTTGCATATAAGATCTGAATTGTTGAGTCGGTTGGATGTCTCGGAAAGACCCACATACTTGCTGTAACGTGCATTTACGTGCATCGTCAGACCGCAGTTCAACACCACCCTTACATTGCCGTTTGCTTGGTGGCGAATGAACTCATTGTCTCGGCGTTTTGAGATGGAGTTTGTGATGTGGGTGTAGGTGGGGGTGTATTGCAGTCTGAAATCAAGATTCTTGCTGAAAGTGCTGTTAAGACTCAGTGAGGCGGAGTATCGCTCCTCCTGCGAGAGGTTTGTTTCTGCGTTGAGAATTGATGGGGTTTTGTTTAATGAGGCATTTGCTCCAATCTGGGAATTGCAGCCTATAAATTCCAGAGGAAAGGCGTAATTGGCACCTCCGTTCACGCCCCAGGGTCGGTTGATATTCACAGGCTTGCTGAAACGACCCTGCGCTGAGAGGGTTGCCACGACCTCGCCGTTGAAGTCATATACCTTGTAGCCGTTCTGGTTCATCACTACCGAGTCCACAACCATATTGTTGCTCTTTGAGCAGCCGACATTGAAGTTGAATGTCCTGCCTCGCTCAACATTTGTGCGTGTATATTGCAGACTTGCCTGGTGGGAGTAGGATGGCTTGAGGTAGGGGTTGCCTGCGCGTATGTTGTTGATATTGGAGATGTTTACCACATCTTGCAGTTGGTTGATGCTTGGGTTTGAAGTGTTTGAGCTCACACGCAGCGATACGAGATTCTGTTTGTCGGGTCGGAATCGTGTTGTGAAGGAGTAGGTGAGATTCTCGAAGCGCTTGTTGGAGATTGAGAATTCAATGGGGTAGAGACGGTCGCTGCTCATCGTAACGTGCTGGTAGTTGAGCTGACCCGTGATAGTGAGCTTTTCATTGTTGAAACGGATGCCTGGGCCTGTACGCTGGGTGAGGAACGAGGTGTTGCTTACGTTTGAGTATCTGGCGTTTATCTCATCCAGAAACATTTGATTCTCAAAGTCGTAGAGGCGTGTCAGTTTGCTTGCATCAGAGAAACGGTAGTTGGCACTGTAATTCACCGTGAGCTGTATATGCTCGCCAATGGGCTCTGCGTATGATATGTTGCCGTTGTATGAGTAGTTGCCACCATCCGAAGTGGCGTGCTGATGTACGGTGTTGTCCTTGCTCTTCTCCGAGTAGCTCTCATTGAGTGAGCCGTTGGTGGAGTATGATGCACCGAAATTCAGATTGATGGTGCGTCCAGCTCTCTCACCCAGGCGAATGATGTAGCCGCCGTTTAACGATGTCGAAAGAGAGTTTGACTCACTGAGGTTCCAGTTGGTCAGTGAGGTTGGGTTGTCGCCATTTACGGGGAAATAGTTGTTAAGTGTGTTTCCGCCATTGTTGCCATCGTTTAGCGATAATTGCACACGAAGAGTGAAACGCTGACGAGGCGTTATGCGGTATTCTATGCGAGAATTGAGATTATGACCATTGCTCTTTGATAAAGAGTTGCTCGTGGAGGTGTAGTGTTCATATATGGAGCCGGAGTTTGACTCATAATCCTTGTCGGAGAGGAAATAGTCGCGGTCGGTCTCGCGTGATGTGTTGCTCTTGTTTAGGTTGTAGGTGTAGCTGCCTTCGAACTTCAGCCTGTCCTTCTCGCCCCACGAATTCACATAATTGATGCCCGCCGTACCTCGTCGTGATTGGGCGTTGTTGTTCATATTGTTGAGTTGCAGACGCAGCGTAGTGCGGGCCTTGTCACGAAATATATTGAGTGAGGAGTTTATATCTCCGTAGTGCTGAGTCTTGTCGTAGAGGCGTGGCTCAATCGAATATCCGGCATTGAATCTTCCGGTCATTGAGGTGCGTACCTTGTTGTGGGTTACGATATTTATGGTCTTGTAACTATTGCCATCGTCAATACCCGAGAGCTCGGCCTCGTCGCTGAACTTGTCGAACACCTCTACCGACTTGATAATCTCGGCAGGTAGGGATGAGAGGGCTGCCGAGACATTCTCCCCAAAGAACTCCTTGCCATCTACCAGAATCTTTCTCACATCCTCGCCCTGTGTTGTTACCTTGCCATCCTCGACCTTCATTCCAGGAATCTTTGCCAGCAGCTCGTCGGCATCGGCATCGGGAAGTACATTGTAGGCTGCTGCGTCATAGGATATGGTATCACCCTTAATGACACTGCGGGCTGCCAGAACTGTAACACTCACCTCGTCAATATTCAGGTGTTCCATCTCTACCATCCAGTCTGGCAAGGTAAGGTGTTTGCCTCGCTTCAGCGTAACGGTCATCGTGTCGTTCTTGTAACCTAACGACGAGGCAACAAGACGATATTTGCCTGCTGAAAGTTGCTTGAATGTGAATTTTCCATCCGAAAGTGTGATGGTGTGACGTTTCTGTAAGGTGTCGGATAGCATAGCCAGCTCTACGACCATTCCTGCGACACTCTCTGTTGTACCCTCCTCGTTGGTAGATATCTTACCCTCAACAGAAGCTGTTGTCTGAGCTGTTGCGGTGAAGCAACATAGCAAAAGGAACAGATATGTGAGTATGAGTCGCATTGCTTGGGTGAATTATTTACCAAAAATAAGAAAAAATGGTATGGAGTTTTTTGCCAATGGGGTGAAACGACAAAAAGGCGGGGTCAAATGACCTCGCCAAAGGGTGTAATGTTGTTGCCGATTAGAGCGTCATCTTATAGACGTTGGTGATTTTTTGCTCGAAGCCCGAGTTGCGATATAGCTCGTTGGCGGCTATGCGCGAGGGGTTGGAGGTGAGCATCAGGGTGCAGGGCGAGAGTGTGGCGACGTAGGCGATGGCGTGGTCGATAAGCATCCTGCCGTAGCCTCGGCCACGATACGCTTTGTCCACTACCACATCCTCAATCCAAGCCTTGAAGCCTGTGGGTGAGGAGTAGGTGCCGACGGTGAGCATACCGATGATTTCGCCTTGGTGGAGCAATAGAAATAGCTGACTCTCGGGTGAGGAGATGAGGTGTTGGAGGTCGCTTGGCGTGAACTCGAAATGGGCTGACGAGAGCTGACCGAGAAGGCGCTGGATGGCCTCAGCGGTGAGGTCGTCGCACAAGGATGGCGAAATAATCTCCAACTCGCTCATAATCTTAAAGTTTGATGGGCTGGAATCCGCGGCCATAGACACCCATAACCGAGCCAACGGTCATAAATGCGTTGGGGTCAATTTGCTTGACATAGCGCAGGATGGCAGCAGTCTCACGGTTGTTGCAAACCACCATAATCATCTTAGTTGGGTTGTGGGTATATCCGCCTTCGGAGTCGATAAGAGTTACGCCACGACCCAACTCGGTGTTGAGAACATAGGTGATTTCGGCATACTTGGGCGAGATGATAAATACCTGGCTCGACTGCTTGTTTCCGGCCAAAAGCAGGTCGGCAGTGTAGCCAAAAACTAGGGTCATAATATAACCATAGATGGCGGCGTCGATTGTGAAGCCAACCAACAGAGATGATGCAATGATGAGCAGGTCGAGAATAAATATTATGCGACCGTAACTAATTGAGCGAAACTTATTTATAATCATCGCAAGGATGTCGGTACCTCCTGCCGAGCCACCTTGCCTGAGTGCCAATGCCACACCAAAACCAGTGATGACACCACCCACAATCATCGACAAAAAGCGGTCGATGTGCAGGAAGTCATCTGAGGGTAGAATCTCCTGCCAGAAGTTCATCGACATCGATAGTATGAAGATGCAAAAAATAGTCTTGATGCCGAAGTTCCAGCCCAGGACAAAGCCCGCTATAATGAGCAGTACGACATTTATAAAAAGCACTATGGTACCGATTTTAACATCCCAGCCCAGTGTGTTTTGTAGCGCTGTGCTGATGACGATAGCCAGACCCGAAGCGGCACCGCTGGTGCTCTTGGCTGGCAGCACGCAACCGATCCATCCGAATGAGTAGAGGCACATTCCAATGGTCATAATGATGTACTCTTTGAGTGTGGTGAGCAACTTGTGTTGTTCGCCTTTTGGGGCTGGTGATGATGTCATAAAGCAGTAAATAAAGTTTCAGAGTGTGAAGATAATATAAATTATGAAATGTCCTGCAATAAAACGGGAAATTTGTGTCGCTGGGGCGAATATTTATTGCATAAAACATTTGTGTATTACATATTGTGAAGGCGGCAAATCACGAGTTTTGAGGAGGAATAAGTTGGCTCAAAAAGGGATAACTTGTTGTATGAATTGGGTAAGTGGGCATAGGCGAAAACTATTATTTTTGCAGGGAAAATGGGCGAGTGGCAGGTGTGATGATTGATTGAGCTGTTGTCTTGGTCGCTGGCGAGGGAGTGGAAAATGGTCAAAAGGGGTGAATTATGAGTAAAAAACGATAAAACAAGAAAACTTTTTTTGTTTTTAAGTTTTCTGTTGTTATCTTTGCGCGTCTATAATATAGAAATGGTATGACGCAGAGAGAAAAAGTTGTAGAACACGTATCGCAGATGATTAGGACCCTGGGAGTGAAGTCGGTCAGAATGGACGACGTAGCTGCTGGGTTGGGAATGTCGAAGAGAACATTGTATGAGATGTTTGGCGACAAGGAGGAGCTACTCTGCGAGAGCGTGTTGTATATGATGGCGCAACGTCAGTTGGTAGTCAAGCAGCAGGTGGGCGATTGCGACAATATGTTGGAGGTATTGTTGAAGAGTATTCGTCTGCTGACCTACGATGCCGAGATGCAGGACGTGGAGCGACGTTTGGTCTATAATCTCAAAAAGTTCTATCCCAATGTCTACGACAAGGTGCAGCGAGCTCATACCGAACAGGGCTTGGCGGGATTGCAGTTCGCACTCGACAAATGTTTGGAGCAGGGCTATCTCGACCCCCGCATCGACACAGAACTTATGGCGCGCCTGTTTTTCTCAACCACGGGAGTGCTTGTTGGCGACGGCAATGCGGTGATTCCCGAGGGCGTAACGCGCGAGGAGGCCTTTGGTGCTATGGTAGTGAACTTCCTCCGTGGATTATCCTCGGTCAAGGGCTTGCAACTTATCGACGAGATTCTGGCCCGCGAGCCTCGACCATTGAAACTGAGCGAAAGAAGAAAATTAAATAAGTAAATTAATTATTGTTTTATGAAACTAAGAAATCTCTTTTATCTGTTTATGGCGCTTATGTGCGTCGTGGCAGTGCCGGTATCGGCGCAGGAGAACGCTGTGGCAGCGCAGCAGGGTGAGCCATTGATCCTCTCGCTCGAAGATGCGTTGAAGATTGCTCTCAGCGAGAACCCCACGGTGAAAATCGCCGACAAGACTATTGAAATCAAGAAGTACGCCAAGAAGGGTACTTACGCATCGTTGTGGCCCGAGATTTCGGCCTCGGCTACTTATCAGCGTTATATCAAGAAGCAGCGATTGCACTTTAATGGTAACGACATCGAGGTGGGTACAGCGAACAACATCTCGGCTGGTGTGAATGCAGCTCTTCCAGTGGTGAATGTGCAGTTGTGGAAGTCGTTGAAGCTCTCGGTTATGGACGTAGAGTTGGCGGTGGAGCAGGCTCGCTCGTCACGTATCGATATGGTGGAGCAGGTCTCAAAGGCATTCTACCAGGTGCTCTTGGCTAAGGACTCTTACACCGTTTATAAGCGTGTGTATGACAACGCTGTGGAAAACCACAAGATTATCGAGAAGCGTTACTCGGTTGGTCAGGTGTCGGAGTACGACTTCATCCGTTCTCAGGTGAGTGTGGCTAATGCCGAGCCTAATGTGTTCAATGCCGAGAACTCAATTGTGTTGGCTTTGTGGCAGTTGAAGGCGTTGCTTGGTGTCGATTTGGAAAAGGATATCGATTGCGCTGGCTCGTTGGCCGACTATGAGGCTATTATGACTGAGCAGATTAAGTTGGATGAGGATTTGGAGAACAACTCTACAATGAAGCAGCTGGATATTCAGGAGAATATGCTCAACCAGACATTGAAGGTTAAGCGTGCGGCCAACTTGCCAAGCCTTGCTCTCTCGGTAGGTTACAACTATGTGGTAATGAACGAGACTTTGAATTTCTCGAACTACGAGTGGAATCCATACTCAGTAGCTGCTTTCTCGCTCAACGTGCCAATCTTTGCAGGTGGTAAGCGTCGTGCCGACATCCAGCAGGCAAAGATTAATTTGGAGAACATCCAGTTGCAGCGCGAGAATACAGAGCGTCAGTTGCGTACAGCCGTGATGTCGTATTACAGCAATATGCTCACCAACGTGAAGCAGTATCACGCTTCGGCGCAGACTATCTCGCAGGCAAAGCGCGGTTATGAGATTTCGGTGAAGCGTTACGAAGTGGGTGGCGGTACATTGGTTGATATTGACAACTCGCAGTTGGCATACACTCAGGCCGAGCTTACACGTTCGACTGCAATCTATAATTATTTGGTAAATCAGGTCTCTTTGGCCAAGGTGCTTGGTACAGCTGAGATTGACGAATAGAGAAGAAAACTAAAAACAGAAAAGATATGAAAATGAATGGAATCATCAGAACACTGCTCGTGGGTGGTGTTTGTATGGCGAGCATCGCTTGTTCGTCGAAGAAGAGCGCTGAGCCTGTGGAGGCTGCGGTAGTAGAGTCAAAGCCAAAGGTTACAACCGAGGTTGTACACATCCAAAGTGTAGATCAGCAGAGCGTATTTACCGGAAATGTTGAGGGTTCAGTTATCAACAACATCACTCCTCAGCAGGCACGCCGTATTACACGTCTTTTGGTGGATGTGGGCGATAGAGTATATGCTGGCCAGGAGGTTGCCGAGTTGGACAACGCATCTCTTATCCAGGCTAAGGCTCAGTATGAGAACAACAAGGCCAACTTCGAACGCTCAGACGAGCTCTATAAGTTTGGTGGCGAGTCAAAGGCTAATTGGGAGGCTGTGAAGACCGCTTACGAGGTTTCAAAGTCGGCTTATGAAAACTTGCTCGAAAATACCACTTTGGTATCTCCTATTTCGGGTGTTGTTACTGCGCGTAACTACGACGCAGGCGATATGTGCGGCGGTTTGCCACTTTTCGTTGTTCAGAAGATTAACCCTGTGAAGATTATGATTTCCGTATCGGAGTCGCTTTACTCTCATATCAAGAAGGGTATGGCTGTTGAGGTTGAGTTTGACGCTTTGCCAGAGCAGAAGTTCGAGGCTAAGATTTCACGCATTACCCCTTCGGTTGATGCCTCAACTCGTACGTTCCCAGTCGAGCTTACAGTGGCAAACGCTAAGGAGCAGATTAAGCCAGGTATGTATGCTCGTGTGACTATGAACTATGGCACTCGCAAGAGCGTAGTGGTACCCGACGTGTCGGTTATCAAGCAGCTCGGTTCAGGCAACCGTTACATCTATGTTTACAAGCAGGACGGTACGGTTGCTTACCAGAAGGTTGAGTTGGGCCGTCGTATGGATAATAAGTACGAGATTTTGAGCGGTCTTGCCGACGGTGATATGGTTGTTACATCGGGTCACGTTGCCTTGAAGGATGGTATCGCTGTTGAGCTGGTAAATGAGTAGTTAATAAGTAAAAGGAAATTACGATGAATATTTATAAGACATCGGTCAAAAACCCTATCACAACCATCATCTTGTTTGCGGCAATCGTGATCTTTGGTGGTGTGTCGCTCTCGCGTTTGGGTATTGACCTCTTCCCCGACATCGAGTCCAATATGATGATGGTTATGACCACCTATCCAGGAGCGAGTGCCGAGGATATTGAGAATAACGTAACACGTCCTGTGGAGAACGTGGTGAATGGTGTCGATCACTTGAAGGATATCACCTCACAGTCGAAGGAGAATATCTCTGTCGTGTCGCTCGAATTTGAGTATGGCTACGATTTGGATATCTTGGCCAACGATGTGCGTGATAAGTTGGATTTGCTTTCGACTTTGCGTGTTGGCGCCAGCCAGCCAACCATCTTTAAGCTCTCGACCGATATGATGCCTGTGTTGATGGTGGGTGTGACGGCCGAGGAGAGTATGGCGGGACTCTATAAGATTCTCGACGACCAGATTGTGACTCCATTGGCTCGTGTCGATGGTGTGGGTACTGTATCTATCGCAGGTATTCCTCAGCGTGAGATTCAGGTATATTGTAACCCTAACAAGTTGGAGGCCTACAACCTCACAATCGAGCAGATTTCATCGGCTATCGCTGCGGCAAATCGCAATACGCCAGCAGGTTCGTTCGACGTGGCTTCAAATGCCTACTCATTGCGTGTGGACCACGAGTTTGAGGATCCAAGCGAGATGCTTAACCTTGTTGTGGGCTACCGTAACGGCGCACCAATTTTGCTAAGCGATGTGGCTTCAATCAACGACTCTGTTCAGGAGCGTATTCAGGAGGCGTTTAATAATGGTGGCCAGGGTGGTATGATTATCATCCAGAAGAAGTCGGGTGCTAACTCGGTGGAGATTGCTAAGCGTGTTCAGGAATACCTGCAAGAGATTGAGGGTAACTTGCCAGCCGATGTGGAACTCTTTACCATTATGGATACATCGGATAATATCATTGCGACAGTTCACTCTTTGCGCGATACCATCATCACAACGTTCTTGCTCGTGATGCTTGTGGTGTTCCTCTTCTTGGGCCGTTGGAGAGCAACTATCGTAGTCGTATTGACAATTCCTATCTCGTTGCTTGCAGCGATTATCTATATCTTCGCTACGGGAGAGACGCTGAATATCATCACGATGTCGTCACTTTCGATTGCCATCGGTATGGTTGTGGATAATGCCATCGTGGTGTTGGAGAATATCACCTCTCACATCGACCGTGGCGCTATGCCAAAGCAGGCGGCTATCTTCGCTACAAAGGAGGTGGGTATCTCGGTTATGGGTGGTACATTGACAACTATTGCTGTGTTCCTTCCATTGACAATGGTTCAGGGTATGGCAGGTATCTTGTTCAACTCGATGGGTTGGATGGTGACCATCACCTTGACAATCTCGACCATCGCGGCTGTGACATTTACTCCTGTGCTCTGCTCGATGATGATGAAGAAGAACCCAAAGAAGGCTTGGTTCCAGGGTAAGATTGATGCCATTATGGAGCGCTTCAATAACTTCTATGGCCGAATCTTGAATTGGTGTGTTCACCATCGCAAGAGTGTGATTTTTGGCTCTGTGGCATTGTTCGTTGGTGTTGTGGCTCTGCTGGGTCCAAGGTTGAAGTCGGAGTTCTTCCCTGTGCAGGATAGTGGTTCAATTTCGGCTACAATCTACCTTCCAGCTGGTACACGTCAGGATATCACACGCGATTTGGCGTTGGAGATTTCGGACCGTATCCAGAAGCAGTATGCTAACGAACTCCTCAATATTGGTGTTCGAGAGGGTCAGGCCGATACAGATAATATCTTTGCTTCGTTGCAGACCAACGGTACCCACGTTATCTCGATGAACTTGCGCTTTGTGAAGAAGACCGAGCGTGATCTCAAACTCACTGAGATTGGTGACGGCATCCGTAAGATGCTTGGCGAGTACTCTATCATCCGCAAGTTTGTTGTGACCGAGGGTGGTCAAGGCGGTATGGGTGGAAAGTCGTCTGTTGATATCGAGATTTATGGTTATGATTTCGATAAGTCGGATGCCTTGGCTGAGCAGGTGGCTCAGATGTTCCGCGAGATGGAGGGCTGCTCTGAGGTGACAATCTCTCGTGATGAGTATAGCCCAGAGTATCACGTTGATTTCGATTTGGAGAAGTTGGCTCGCAGTGGTTTGGATGTGACAACAGCATCGACCTACTTGCGTAACCGTATCAACGGTTCGGTGAACTCTTACTATCGTGAGGATGGTGACGAGTACGACATCCGAGTGCGTTACGACCGCAAGTTCCGTGAATCGATTGATGATATCGAGAATATCACAATCTACAACCAGATGGGTCAGGGTGTCAAGATCCGCGACATCGGCGTTGTGAAGGAGGCTGCAACTCCTCCTGCCATTACGCGTAAGAACCGTGAGCGTTATGTGACCATATCGGGTGTAGTAGCATCGGGTTATGCGTTGAGTGACCTTGTGAACGAGGCTCAGCTCAAAATGAAGGATATCCCTATGCCATCGGGCTTTATGTGGCAGATTGGCGGTACTTACGAGGACCAGCAGGAGACCTTCGGTGATATGATGTTGTTGATGGCCTTGATGGTAATCTTGGTATTCGTTATTATGGCATCGCAGTTTGAGTCGCTTACCTATCCATTCGTTATTATGTTCTCATTGCCATTTGCTGTGGTGGGTGTGATTATCGGTTTGGCTGTTACGGGTACACCAATGAACATTATGGCATTGCTGGGTGTATTGATGCTGGTGGGTATCGTGGTAAACAACGGTATCGTGTTGGTGGATTACACATTGCTCTGCCGCGAGAGAGGTATGGGTATCTATGAGTCGGTGGTTGCTGCTGGACGAAGCCGTTTGCGTCCTATCTTGATGACTACTTTGACTACGGTGCTCGGTATGATTCCAATGGCTGTGGGTAACGGTGTAGGTTCCGAGATGTGGAACTCGCTCGGTATGTCGGTTGCGTGGGGTCTGTCGTTCTCGACCTTGATTACATTGATTTTGATCCCAACACTCTACTCTGCATTTGCTGTATTTGGCGAGAAGCGTAAGATGCGTCAGCAGCGTAAGATGGGAAAAAAGCTGAATAAATAAACTCACACAATATGAAAGCAGTATTTATGTCGTGCAACCAGTCGATGTATGACGAGGTTTTGCAGATGATGGAGGAGATGGGCGTTCGTGGCTTCACCGGTTGGGAGGAGCTTATCGGCCGTGGTACAAAGGAGGGTGAGCCTCACTTGGGTAACCACGCTTGGCCAACGATGAACTCGGCTCTTATTTCGGTGATGGAGGATGCTAAGGCTGAGGAGTTTCTTGCTCGTTTGCGTAAGATTGACGAGGAGAACTCTGAGCAGGGCTTGCGTGCCTTCGCTTGGGATGTAACGAGCGTGATGTAGTCTTGTACTCCACAAGGAAAGGGTTGTTCAACTTAGCGGTTGGACAACCTTTTTTTGTTTTATGCGGGTGATATTAGAGTTTAGAGCAAGGCGTTGCGGCTAAGGAGTATGTTGAGAACTTCGCGCTCAATGGGGGAGTGGAAGCCGCTGATTATAACATTGTCGGTAAGCGAGATTTCGTGGGCCCATTGTCGTGCAAGGCCGAGTGCCTCGGGAGGCGATGTGCGCGATGCGAAGAACGCCACAAGGCGTCTGTCTAAAAGACATTTGTTGCCATTCTTCCGATTTGTTTCAAAACCGCCAAGTTTTCGAGTTCAGAAGATACGTCAAAAAATATCCAATCAAATATCTATGACTCATAGCGTAAGACCATAAGTCACAACAGAGATAGGGAAAAATATTAAACGCGGAAATTTTCGGAATAAATTATTTCGTGCCGCAACCGAGGCGGCTATTTCTTGGGGCATACGCTTTCGCGCTGGGCCTTGATTTTCGATATGGTACGGTCGATATATTGCTCAATGTCGGCGCGTAGCTTGGCATAGAGCGGGCACGAGGTGTAGTTCTCGTTGTCGAGCAGTACGTCGCGCGTAGAACGCAACGTGTTGATGTAGTTGCTGAGTTCGTTTTTCAGCGGAAGTCCTGTTTTGCTCGATGAGTTGATTTTAGCAATCGACATCTGGCGCAGACGGTCGCAGACGGTGTTGAGCACTATCATCACTACATTATCCATTAGCGTGTGGCCGTGCATATAGAGGTAGGTGCACTCGGGCTCCACACCCTTTTGGCGCAGGTATTCAGCCACGGTAGGCATCTCGGCAGCCATACGGGGATTCTGCTGCTCCAAACGCGCGAGTTTGCGGGCTACCTGACGCTCCAACCAAGCGATGGTTGCCGAGCCGTTGTCCTCGATTTCCAGGTAGCCGAGCCTTACGGTATTTTTGAAATCCACCAGCGGGAAGACCGATTCGTGGGAGAGCTGTGCCGAGTAGGTGTACCACAAAAATAGAGGGTAGATGGTGCGCGAGTAGGCAGCCATAAACTCCACAAAATCAAATATGTGGCTATCGTTCTTGGTCGCCTTGACGCAGACGTTGTGGAGCGAAGGCGCATAGCAGAGGTAGTTCTCGGTGGCGTAGGTGTAGGTGTGGAACATAAACTCCGAGTTACAGACCAGCTGGGCCTGCTCGGTCCTTTCGCCAAAGAGATAGTCGAAATCGGAATCCACACACAAGAGCATATACTCCGACGAGCGGGGTATCATCGACATCAGCACCTTTTTGCCCTTGGGTAGGTCCTCGCGGTTGGGAACCGAGATTTCGAAACGCAGATAGGGGTTATCGAAGTGGTCGAAAATCGAGCGCCAGAAGGCCACATCCTCGTAGCCTTCGACAAAAACCTCAACCTTCTCGCGGCCATCCTCCACCGTCAAAGGCGGCACATAGCATTGGGCACGTTGTAGGCGTGCCTGCTCTTGGTTTTTGATTTTTTCGGCTCTTGGTGGTTTCATAATTTGTTGTAAATATAACAATTTTGTATTTTTGTACCAAATATTAACACCCTAATTATCAAGTTGAGGGGGTTAAGGAATAATTTTTTGTTTAATTTCGTGTCGGTAATCGAGTTTGTGATATGAACGATTGGAAACAGCGCCTGGGGATGGTCTATTCGACTAATCCCGATTTTGAATACTCAACCAACGAGGAGCCCGAGCAGGCTACGCTCGCGCCCTCGCAGCAGAACCTAAGAGTGTGGCTCGACCGCAAGCAGCGCGGTGGCAAGACGGTGACTCTGGTCAAGGGTTTTGTCGGCACCGAGGAGGATTTGAGCCAGCTGGGCAGAATGTTGAAGAGCAAGTGCGGTGTGGGTGGCTCAGCCAAGGATGGCGAGATTATCATCCAGGGCGACCATCGTGATAGGGTGGTGGAGTTGCTCATCGCGGCAGGATACAAGTGTAAGAAGTCGGGAGGATAGAATGAGGCTGGGAGTGAAGGCAAAATCAATGGTATTGACGCTCATCTTTTTGTTGAGTGTCGTCTGCTGTTGTGCCCAATATTATAGTTGGGGAGCCGACCCTGCCCGCCTGAAATGGCAACGCTCCAAGACTGAGCGTGCCAACGTCATATATCCTCGCTCATCGGAGCAGATTGGTCTTTCGACCCTCTATTTCACGGAGCGAATGTATCCCTACATTAACTATGGATTTAAGCTTCCGCCGCTGGATTTGCCATTTGTTGTCCATCCCGAGAATATGAATTCCAACGGTATGGTGATGTGGCTTCCCAAGCGAGTGGAGTTTCTCTCCTCGCCCGATATTGATGGCTATTCGATGCCGTGGATTAAGCAGTTGGTGGCCCACGAGTATCGCCACGCAGCGCAATATAACAACCTCAACGTCGGCTTTGTGAAGTTCCTGAGTTACCTGATGGGTGAACAGAGCTCGACCGTTGGTCTGATTTTTATGCCGCTGTGGATGATGGAGGGCGATGCCACGATGTGTGAGACCCAGGTCTCGTCCTATGGCAGGGCATTGCAGCCACGTTTTACGCTCGAATATAGAGCAATGGGCGACATTGTGAGCAAGTATCGCTCGATGGATAAATTCTTCTGTGGCTCGTATCGTGATTTCATCCCCGACCATTATAAGCTGGGCTATCAGATGGTGGCTCACGGCAATGAGTTGGCTGGCAGGGTTATGGCTAACGATATGGCAGCTTATGGCCCACGTCGCCCGTGGACCTTCATCTCCGAGGGGTGGCGTATGCGTCATCTGTTTGGGTTCTCCACAACGCAACTCTTCGATAAGACCTTTTCGCACCTGAACTCATATTGGGAATCTCTGCCCGAGGTGAAAGATAGCAGCGAGCCGCTGCCTGCGCCCGAGATGAAGTGTTATACGACCTACTCCAATCCGTTGTGGGTCGCAGGTCAGGTTGTGGCGCAGAAGAAGAGCCTCTCGACAGCCGATCATCTGGTGATGCTGGACCCAGTGACGGGTAGCGAACGTAGGTTGTGTTATACGGGCAATATCTCGACCCGCCCAATCTATGATGAGGTGAATAATCGTCTGTGGTGGACCGAGTATCGCCGTAGCGCGATGTTTGAGCAGAAGGTTACATCGAGTCTGTGTTATCTTGACCTTGACCACAAGCGTGCGCGAACAAAAAGTATGCACGGTAAAAATATTCTCTACCCAACGCCCGACGACGAGGGCGGTATGGCCTGGATAGAGTATAGGAGCGATGGCATCTACTCGTTCCACCATAAAATGTGCGATGGTAGCGTGAGAGAGTTTTCGCTCCCGTTTGGTGAGGAGGTGCACTCTCTGGCGTGGGATAATCTCTCGCGTAAGCACTACTGCATCATAACCTCCGATAAGGGTATGCATATCGCTCAGATTGATGATGACAACACCGTGAGCGAACTTACCCGTCCAGCCTATATCACCCTTAGTAAGTTGCGTGCGGCCGACGGAAAGCTCTATTATGGTTCAATCGCATCGGGTAAAGATGAGGTGCACTGCTACGATTTATTGCAGCGCAAGGAGTATCAGTTGTCGCACTCGACCTATGGCTCGTTTGACCCTGTGGCGGCGGGAGATAGGGTGGTGATGACTACCTACGACTCGATGGGCTACCACCTGGCTGTGCAGCCTGTGGATAGGCCCTATTGTGAGGTGGAGTATGCGTCGTTGCCACGCGATGTGGTGAACCCTCCGCGCGAGAAGTGGAGCACGATAAACCTCGATACGGTGAGTATGCAGATTCCAATGGAGCAACTTCAAGCGTTGCCCAAGAAGAGTCGTCCCTATCGCAAGGCCTTGACTCTGTTTAATTTCCATAGCTGGGCACCATTGTCTTACGACCCATTCTCGTTGAGTGAGAGCAGCACGATTACCATCAATGCAGGAGCTACGGCTATGACCCAAAATCTGCTATCGTCGATGCAGGGTTTTGTTAGCTATGGTTATAGCGGCAAGAGTGGTCATATATTGCAGGGCTCATTGCGATATTATGGTTTGGGCCCAATTATCAGCCTCAATGCTACCTATGGTGGTCGCCAGAATATCTATCCCATCTATGCCTATAACCCCGACGAGCATAAAATCGAGTTCCCTATTCCGCCCGAGAGGGGAAAGTACTATTCGGTGGGACTTGGTGTGTCTGTTCCGTTGCTATTCCAGCGAGGTCACCACACCCGTTATCTGGTTGCTTCGGCCGGGTGGGAGTTCTCCAATGGATTGGTTGCCAATACAGGAAAATTTAAGTTCGAGGATGGCATCAGCAATGTGGCCACCATTGGTTACAAGCAGGGTCTGCATCTGACTCAGCTATCGCTCTCGTATCAGGATATGGTACGCCTGGCGCATCGTGATTTTGCACCACGTTGGGGAGTGGTGGCGTCGGCAAGTTATGCAACCAACCCTGCCAATGGTAGTTTTAGCGACCTGGCGGCACTCTATGCCAAGTTCTATACCCCTGGCTTTCTGCCCTACAACAGTCTAACTATGGCGGTGGCCTATCAGAATTCGTTTGGCGGATTTCGTAGCGAGGATGCGTTGTCGGCGCTGAGTTTCAAATCATCGAAGTTGCTACCACGAGGATTCGACTCCTCGCAGATTGAGAATCGTAACTACACAGCCCTCTCGCTCAACTATCAGTTCCCAGTGTGGTATCCCGATGGAGGTTGGAGTGGAATATTTTATGTCAAGCGCCTTAGATTGAATGTGGGGTACGATTGGGCACGATTCCAGCATACGGGTTTTGAGAACCACGGCAAGGTGGCTCACAAGTGGCATAGGCTGAATTCTTATGGCGGCGATGTGATTATTGATGTGAATTTCCTGAAACAGCCCGCCGCTGCGACAACAGCGTTGAAACTCTCTCTCTATCGACCCTCCGAGGGAGGCTTCTATTTGGGCGCAGGTTTGGAACTGCCGTTCTAAGGTGGCGAACATAAAACAAAAGGCTGTCAGCAATTAAACTGACAGCCTCTTTTTTTGATGGGGTGATAAGCCCGACTATTTGCGGATGATGTTCACCTCGCCTCGCTCGCCAAAGGCGATGATTGAGCTTGGCTGGCAGGTGGGCTTGCCCTGGAAGCGCGGATTCACGACATAGTCCACGCCGTCGATGATCTCGCGTGCTACCTCCTTCAAACCCTTCAACGGAGTAGGCTCGCCCGAGATATTGGCCGAAGTGGATACGATAGGTTTGCCAAAGCGGCGCAACAACTGTTGGCAAAATTCGTGATTGGGGACTCTGACGCCCAATGTGCCCTCTTCGGGAATGAGGTTTGAGGCAACACCAACGGCACCTTCAAGGATGAGTGTGAGAGGCTTCTCGCTCATCTCCATCACTTCGAAAGCGATGCCTGGGGCTTTGTTAACATATCTTACAATCATATCGGCATCACGGCAGAGGACAATCATAGAAGTCTTGTTCTCGCTCTGCTTCAATTTGTAAATCTTCTCCACCGCCTCGGCGTTGGTGGCGTCGCAACCTATGCCCCACACTGTGTCGGTGGGGTAGAGAATCAGGCCTCCCGCGCGGAGTACCTCGATTACTGCAAGTATCTCTTTTTCCATATTAACAACTTTTATATGGGCAAATGTAGTGAAAAAAGTGATAACACCTCTTTTCTGGGGTGCATTTTCTACCGTCGGAGTTGCCGTTTGGCAAATTTTTATTAATTTTGCGGTCAGCAAGAAAAATAATAACAAAAAAATAACTCACTATGGGAAGAGCTTTTGAGTATCGTAAAGCAAGAAAGATGAAGCGCTGGGGTCATATGGCGCGTGTATTTACCAAGATCGGTAAGGAGATTGAGATGGCAGTTAAGGCATCTGGTTCAGATCCTAACTCTAATACTCGTCTTCGTATCCTCATCCAGAATGCCAAGGCTGAGAATATGCCTAAGGAGAACATTGAGCGTGCTATCAAGCGTGCAACAGATAAGGATGCTGCTGATTACAAGGAGATGATTTACGAGGGCTACGGTCCTCACGGTGTAGCGTTCTTGGTTGAGACTGCTACCGATAACACTAACCGTACGGTTGCCAGCGTGCGTATGTACTTCAACAAGTGCGGCGGTACATTGGGTAACTCAGGTTCAGTGGCATTTATGTTCGAGCACAAGTGTATCTTCAAGTTCAAGCCAGTTGAGGGTGTTGACTTCGAGGAGATGGAGCTCGAAATGATCGACTTGGGTGTTGACGAGTTCTTCCACGAGGAGGGCGAGGTGACAGTAAGTGCTCCTTACGAGTCATTCGGTGCTATCCAGAAGTGGATTGAGGATATGGGCTACGAGTTGGTATCAGGTGAGGGTGTTCGCATTCCGACCGACACTAAGGAGCTTACAGCCGAGCAGCGTGCCGACGTTGAGAAGTTGCAGGAGAAGCTCGAGGAGGACGACGACGTGGTGAACGTATATCACACAATGGCTGAGTCTGACGAGGAGTAACAATCGTCTAAACAGGTGTTTTCTTCGTTGTTTGTTAGCCTTGAAAACCCTCTGTTTATACAATTTTAGCGACATTGCTATAAATTAAAGCGTGACCTTCGGGTTGCGCTTTTTTGTGTCTATTTATTTATCTTTGTCATACGGAAATGCGAAAAACCTAAAAATATGAGGCGACTTTTTCTTTTGGCTGTGGCGTTGGTTGCGATGATGGCGTGCAACTCAGGCAGTGATGAGTGGCAGTTGGTATGGGCTGATGAGTTCGATGGCGAGCAGATTGATGACGCGTCGTGGACTCGTGTGCCTACGGGCAAGGATGATTGGGACGATATGATGTCGTTGCGCGACGATCTCGCCTATGTCGACGATGGTGAGTTGGTCTTGATGGGTAAGGTCAACGACGGCGCAGCGCCCGACAATGGTCGCCCCTTTGTGACTGCGGGCGTTATCAGCAAGGGCAAGAGGGCATTTCAGCTTGCACGTTTCGAGGTGAGAGCAAAGTTCTCATCGGCCAATGGTTTCTGGCCAGCGATTTGGTTGTCGGGGCCGTGTCCAGATTATGGTACGGAGGAGTATGCCGAAATAGATATGATGGAGCATCTGAATTTTGATGATTATGTGTTTCATACCGTTCACTCGAAGCACGCTGCCATCATCCTCGACAATCCGCTGCGTGGTACGACGGTGCCCATACGCAGGGATGATTGGAATATCTATGCCGCCGAGGTTTATCGCGATAGTGTCTGCTTTTATGTCAATGGCGCAAAGACGCTCACCTATCCTCGTGTGGAAGGGATGGAGTATCAGTTCCCATTCCCCGACAAGGAGATGCACATCCGCCTTTCTAACCAGCTCGGTGGCGGTTGGGTGGGGCCTGTGAGCAATCCCGAGCAGTTGCCTGCGGAACTTAGAATTGATTATGTGAGGGTATATCAAAAAGAGGAATAGAAGAGAAAGAAGATATGAAAAAAAATGTTAGAAATTTATTGTTGCTGTCATTTGTCGTCTTGGCAATTTCGGGCGCCGAGGCGCGTGGCCGTAGGCACGAAGTGAAGGTAGTGACCAACCGTGAGCAGGTGAAGATTTTCTCCTCGGCGGTGGAGGATACGTTGCGTATCTTTGTTATTGCCGACACCCATCTGTGGCTTTCGGATGAGCGAGAGGAACCCTATCGAGAGTATAGTGAGCGTATGGCGGCAGCCTATCACAAGACCTCGCATTTCAAGACGGGCGCTGCGACAAATCCCGAGCAGGCGTTCCGTCAGACGGTGGCCCTGGCAAAATCTAGAGGTGCCGATGTGGTGGCATTGGTGGGCGATATCCTGAGCTATCCCTCGGAGCGAGGTGTGGAGTGGGTGCAGGAGGTGATGGCGGAGTATGAGATGCCATATTTCTACACCCCAGGCAACCACGATTGGCACTACGAAGGTATGGAGGGCGGTAGCCACGATTTGCGCAAGGAGTGGCGCGAGAAGCGTCTGGCAGCGTTATTTCAGGGTCACAACCCCGACTGCTATGGTGTGGATGTAAAGGGCGTGCGCCTTCTGTTTGTCGATAGCTCGAATTACTTGATTGAGCCTCAGCAGTTGCAATTCATCAAACGCGAGGTGCGCCGAAGTGGGCCTTTCATTCTGTTTCAGCACATCCCGATGTATGCCCCTTCGCGCCCTGTGGGCTATGGCATAGGTCATCCCGACTGGGGAGCGAGGAGTGATGGCGGTTACAAAATCGAGCGTCGTGAACGCTGGGCCGAGGAACACACACAACTCGATTACGATTATTACGACGCCATTACTAAGGCCCCAAATCTGCTTGCGACCTTTTCGGGGCACGTCCATACTTTTGGTGTGGATATAATTGCTGGCCGCCCACATTTTACCGTTGGAGCCAATTTCTCAGCAGCCTATTGCGAGGTGGTGGTAATGCCTATCAAGTAGGAGAAGTGATAAAATCGGTAGGCTGAAATCGAAATAAAAAGGGACTGCGAAGGCTTAATGCTTGGCAGTCCCTTATGTCTTAGTGGTGAGGCGTGTCAATCTGTTCCCCACGCAAAAAGGCTTAATATTTCTCGCCGTTGTTGAGCTCCTCGCTTGTGAGTGAGCGTCTATCCATCTGGCACCAGAAATAGGCGATGTAGGCCACCACAAACGGGATGATGAGCGATACGATGGCCATCGTGCGAAGTGTGAATTCGCTCGACGAGCTATTGGCCAGGGTGAGCGATGAGGCGAGGTCGGCGGTGGATGGGTAGTAGGCTGTGTTGTTGTAGCCTGCAATCATAAACAACGCCATTACGGCCATCACCGTACCTGGGCCCGAGAGCCAGATGCCGCGCTTGAAGCCCTTGCGCCACATTGTCAATGCCGCACCCGCCACGACAAACAGCGCTCCCGCGATAAACAGCGCCAATACAGCTGGCATCTCGATTAGATTGACGAGATATTTTCCCTTCTCTACATCTATCGCGCCCGAAGCATCTACCGCAAAGCCATCCATCGTAATGAGTTGAGCCACCACGCCGACAAACAGCACGAGGAATAGCGAGAACGAAATTCCGAGGCTACGTCGCAACTGCGTGGCGAGCTTTTCGTTGTCGATGTTATTGATAAGGTAGAGCGCGCCGAGCGAGATGGTGAGCGTCAGAACCATCGCTCCAAACTCTACGTTGAATGGGTTGGCGACTGCCTCCAAACCGTGGAGATTGTTCACCCAGCGGCTGATAACGGGGGCACCGATGTTGCCCACAGCGTTTTTATCGACCACAAACTCTGAGCCTGTGAAGAATGTAGCTACGGCTGTGCCGATGAGTAGCGGCGCGAGGCATCCGTTGAGCGTGAGGAATGTGCGGAACGTGCGCTTGCCCAGCAGGTTGCCCGCCTTGCTTTGGAATTCGTAGGAAACGGCCTGGAAAACAAACGTAATCAGGATGAGAATCCATACCCAGTAGGCTCCGCCGAAACTTGTGCTATAAAAGAGTGGAAACGAGGCGAAGAAGGCTCCTCCAAAGGTGACCAGGGTGGTGAAGGTGAGTTCCCACTTGCGGCCGGTGGAGTTTACGATGAGTTGTCGCTCATCTTCGCTCTTGCCTGCCAGGAATATGAGTGCGTTGCCGCCCTGGACAAAGAGCAGAAAGACCAGCAGTCCACCCAGCAGAGCAATCAGAAACCACCAATAGTGCTGTAAGAATGAGTAGGTTATCATAGTCAAAGCAATTTATTCGATTTCAACGTTTGGACCTTGTTTAATAGCCTTTATCAAGATGCGAATCTCGATGGCAAGGAAGAGTGTGAAGATGGCAACAAACAGCCAGAAGGTGGTCTGTACGGCCTCGACGCTGACGCTTGATACCGCCGCCTTGACTGGAAGCAGCCCCTCGATAACCCAAGGCTGGCGTCCTACCTCGGCAACAATCCAACCCGCCTGACCCGCAAAATAGACCAGCGGAATGGAGAGCAGTGTCACCCACTGCAACCATCGCATATTGCTTAGGCGTTGGCGGCGCTCAGCCCACAACACTACGCACATAAGCAGTAGTAGGAATCCGCCAAGACCCACCATTATGCGGAAGGCCCAATAGATGAGCGTAACGGGCGGAATGAGCTCCTCCTTGGAGCTTAGGTAGCCATAACCGAAATACTCCACATTCTCGTCGAGCTTTTGGCGCGCAACGGCTGCCGCTTGGGGGTCGCTATCCTTCAAAGAGCGATAGTCTGCAAAGGCCTCCAAGGCTGCCTTGCCTCGCTCGATTTTCTCGTCAGCCGAAGGGTGATGCTGGCCATCGGGAGTGGTGTAACCGTCGAGGATATTGTTGATGCCTGGAACGTAGCCGTCGATGTCGTGGGTGGCAAGGATTGAGAGCATAGCGGGAATCTCCACGCCAGGAACAATTGAGAATGGGGCTCTCTCTCCGCCATCCTTCAAGCCCTCGGCCGCAGCGAGTTTCATAGGTTGATACTCGGCAACGTGGATGCCTGAGCTGTCGCCGCTAAACATTACGGCCAAAGTGCCTACTACGCCCACAATGGCTGCTACGCGGATGCTGGCCAGGGCAAAGCGAACCTCGCGGCGTTTGAGCAGATACCAACTGCTGATGCCGATAACGAAAATGGAGCCCGTCATCCAGCCACTAAATACCGAGTGGAAGAATTTTGAGATGGCAACGGGGTTGAGCACCAGGGCCCAGAAATCGACCATCTCGTGGCGTACGGTGTCGGGGTTGAATTCCATACCCACAGGGTGCTGCATCCACGAGTTGGCGATGAGAATCCATACAGCCGAGATGGCGGCTCCGATGCCTGTGAGCCAGGTGGCCGTGAGGTGGGTGCGTTTGCTCACCTTCTCCCAGCCAAAGAACATCACGGCAAAGAACGTAGCCTCCATAAAGAATGCAAATATGCCCTCGATGGCAAGCGGCGCACCAAAGATGTCGCCCACAAACCACGAATAGTTGCTCCAATTGGTGCCAAACTCAAATTCGAGGATGATGCCTGTGGCGATACCCACAGCAAAGTTGATGGCAAAGAGTTTCATCCAGAACTTTGCGGTCTTTTTCCAAAACTCATCACCCGTTGCCACATAGATACTCTCCATTGTGGCCATAATGATTGCCAGGCCCAATGTCAGCGGAACAAAGAGCCAATGGTAACCTGCGGTGAGCGCAAATTGCAGTCTCGACCAATCGACTAATGCAGTTTCTACCATAATCCTAAATTTTAATATGTTATTGATTTCCTTTCGGTAAGAGTTGCTTCTCTATGTAGTCAATCTTCTGCTCCTGACTTTTGCCAGCCAGCGTGGGGCGAAAAAAGAATACCCTGAGAAGTAGAAAAAGAATGATTGCTTTGAGCAGTATCACCAGCCACAACTGCCGTCCCCAAGTCATCGACTTGAAGCCTTCGGAGTAGAAATCCCATATTGCGATTACCACCTTTTTCATAATGCCTAATTTTGGTAACTAAATTAGGTAAATAAATCAGAATAACAAAGAAATTTGGAAAATTTTGATACCCTCTTTTTGGCTCTTTGTGTAGTGAGTGGAGGTCTGGGGTGGTGGGTTGGGTAGGGGATGTGGGTCGGTTGCCTGGCGAGAAACAAAAACGACAGCCTTTTGGTGCTGTCGTCTGTTTTGTTATTTAGCGTGATGGGCCTATTTATTGCCCGATGCTGCTTTGTCGGCCTCCGAAGTGAGAATTTCGACATTCATACCAACCTTGACATAAGGTCTTAATTCGCGCAAATCGCTATTGTGCATACGGATACAACCCTCGGTGGCGCGGGTGCCGATTGACGCATCGTCGTGGGTGCCGTGGATGCCGATGCCGCGATGAGGCGGAGTGGTAAGACGGATGAAGTATGGACCATAGGCACCTGGAATCATACCTTTGCCATCTTTGAAATCGTGCTGCCAATGCGACGAATTGACAATCTCCTGCACGGTGAAGTTACCCTCGGGAGTGCGCAAATCACCCACCTTAACCTTGTTGCCATAGTTCTTGCCGCAGGCGATAGGGTAGCGTTTAACTATCTGGTTGTCGCTATCATAGAGGGTGAGTTCCATCGTCTGCTTAGAAATAGAGATGCGATATTGAGAGTCGGCTTGCTTGACGTTTTCTTGGCTTGAAGCAACTTGCGCGAAAGCCAGGAAAAGAAGTATAAATAGGTAACGCATAAATTGGTTGTTTGGTATATGGTTGGTTTATATGGGTTAAATCTGCCTATTAACCTCTCGCAAAGATAGTGAGTTTTCGTTGAAATGCAAATTGTAAAACCACCAGCCTCGTTTTTATCGGCTTACAAAGTGGTTTTGCTGTGAGTGATGCTCAAATCTCAACTACAACCCCAATGCTGCTGATGCCATCGTACAGATGGCGAATTACGACTATTACAGCTCCAATTTTGCCAAGATTCACCAGGTTATCGAAATGTTGTTCAACCAGGGATATCTCACCGTTAAATGCGCCGATTTCGTAAGATCAGCAGATCTTGTGAACGACTTTGGTGATGGCAATTGGGAGACCGGCTACGAGGACTGGCAACCCCAGGCAGAGAAACTCAAATACATCAACATCTGCTTCGCTATCCACAGCCTCAATGCATACCATCCTTATTCAATTCCAGACATCTTGTTATTGAATAACTACGATATCACGGTGACTATCAAGCAGAGTATTTAGGCTGCGACAACTCGCACGGTTGAGGTTTAGACCGCCTCAACCGTGCGGGTTCTGATAGCTAAATACCCTTTAATGCTTTCTCAACACGCTCTCGTTCGTTGGTGCCGATGGTTGATAGGCGTAGCAATGGAATGCCGTAGGTCGCAAGAATATGATTCTTCTTCTCGTCACGAGTAGATTGCGCTGTACCTGATTTATGATGTTGGTAACCATCCGTTTCAATTGCAAGTACTGGTTGTTTGCTCACTCGATTATAGAGCAAGAAGTCGATATGTGTATTGGGGTGCAGAGCATAACTCCTCTCTTCTTCTGACAATATCGAAACATTGCGCAGGAGTTGTCGCAAAGGTTGATGGCATACAATACCGAGATGTGAGAATTCAACATTTTCCTCAATAATCTGCTCCAACATCGCATATGTGAGATTCTCCGAATCGTACTCCGAGATACGCTTATGTTCTTTCAAATACTCCAAACGAGCCGCAGTATATTGGTCGTAAAGTAGGTCGAAAATAGAGTGGATATTACTATCCGATACCGTGCAGTTGTTATATTCGATATATGCCAACAAATCCGATATATTGCAATCCTTTGGTTGCTCATTACCCGATACCACAAGGCAGAATTTCTGCTTTGCTCGCGATATGGCAACATTGAGGAGATTCGGGTCGTCCGAGAATTCGGTTATCGCATCATCTACGGTGGACATAATGATTGCATCCTTTTCACGACCTTGGAACTTATGCACTGTGGCGACATCTATACGACCACCAACGGCATTATTCAACGCATCGACCTGCCCATTATATGGTGCTATAATACCAATCTCATCTGCCGGATATGACAAAGTAGGTAATACCTCACGAGAGATAACCTCGATTTCTCGCTGATTCATCTTGCCACGAGTATGGTTACCCATCACAGTTCGCTTGGCAGAAATAACATGCTCCTCGCCACTATCCTTGGTCATAATAACCAACTTGCCACCATAGAACTTTTGGTTGCAGAAGTTGATAATCTTCGGATGGCAGCGATAGTGTTCTCGGAGTAAAGTTTGAGGTGCATCGGGTAGTACCTTGATAACTGACTGCAAAAAGCTATTCTCTGCGCAGTCGTACTTCTCGTCTATATTGCACTGCATCGCAATCGCTTGCAGGCGTAGTTTATCCTCCTCGGTAACAACATTAGGCAACTGCATCGAATCTCCTACAATCACAGCATTGCGAGCGCACATCAGAGCCAAGACTCCCGTTTCAGCCGAGATTTGCGACGCCTCGTCCATAATCACATAGTCGAAAAGAGCATCTTGTTTGAAGTTTGTACGAGAGGAGAAGGTTGTGCTTAATACAACCGGATATTCTTCTATTATAGACGCTGTTATATTCTGAAAAATTGGACGCTCATGACCTTTGCCGTATTTGTGGTATAATGCATTGTGCAGATAATACATAGAATCCTCTTGCAGTTGCCTCATCATAGCCGAAGCATCGCAGTTATTCAATGTCTTTTCCAGAGCATCTATTTCGCTAACTAATTCGGTCTGTTTAACCTCGTAGAACTTGCACTGAACTATTGGTATAAGCGAGATAATATCCTCGACCGTTGGTTTCTCGACAACATCACCAAATACCTTACGCAATTTTCGACTAAACCTATAATCACGAATTGCATTGACGATTTTTGCAAACAACCCCGAATATCGTTCGCCCTCAACAACCGCCTGCAACTCATTCCAAAGTGCCATAAGTTGAGCCGAAGAGAGTTGTTTGCGAATATATGTTGGAGAGTTATTCTCAACCTCTTGTTCAAAGTGAGTGCGCTCTACTTTCAGAGCATCCAATTCTTGACGAGCTAACGCCAAACGCTCCTGCTTGGCAAACACATCCGCAAGGGTTATGGATTGTCGGTTTATGTTAGTGAAATACTCGGCTTTGTCTGCCTCGGTAGAGTGCCATTGTTCAATGTCAGCGGGGATAACCTTTTCTGTTTCCTGTGCAGCAAGAAAAGCATCCTTCTTCTCTCTACTACCGAGCAAGGCTGTAATAAAGCCCATGCCGTAGCGTTCCAACTTCTCAACAACATTTGTGATAGCAGAGTTGTTGTTCGACACAACCATTACGGTTTTACCTTGGCAAAGAATATTTGCTACGATATTGAGAATGGTCTGCGTCTTACCCGTTCCTGGAGGACCTTGAATAATGCTTGTTTGGTTTTCAAACGCAGTTTGAACAGCCTTTTGCTGGCTTGCATTGCAACCGAATGGATAAATTAGCGTAGAAGCAACGAACTTTTGAGACTTAAACTCGTTTGGGTTGAGATATGGTGCAGTAGCGCGATCATCGCCAATAAAGTCGATTGCTTGATATTGCCTCAATAATAATGGCGTACCATCATCTTCCGATTTTAATGGGTTGATGGCAGCGACACTGCGAAGATACTCGAAAACACTTTTGGATTGTCCATCCGCGAGACACGACTTTTTGAGAGTTATATCGTCATCGTAAAAACTGAAAGTCTTTCCGTCTGCAAAAGCGAAGAACCAATAGGTGTGAAAATAGTTCTTGAAGGCTGCAATATAAGTAACTTGATACAACTGCTTCCCTCGATAGAATGCGTGGCAATCTTGTGGGTTGAACACTATTGGATTTGTAAGCCAAGCAACCTTGTTGCGACTATATGAGTAACACTTGTATTTTGCGCTTTTGAAGAGTATGTTGTATTTGTCTCCTCGTTCATTGAGTTGAATACTATGGATTTCAACGGTCTTTATCTGACCGTCAATCACCACCATATTTTCACGAGGATTCAACATTGCCATAAATTTTCTTCAAAGGTAATAATTTCTGGAAGAAGTTAGACGCATTAGTTGCCATCTTACTAATTAAATGTGTATTATAGTGAAGCGGTGTGGACTTGATCAGAAATTTCATTACAGCAGTCGACCATCATCATTCCACTCGCCATACATAATGCCGTTGCGAGTGTTCTCGATGAATTTTTGAAGGCGGCGTTGGTATGCCTCGGGATCGCGCTTGCGGATATTTTGGATATTGTCGATGCGTACTCGCACATAGAGCGCGGGCATTGCTTGGAAGTTCTGCCATACGGTTTCGTCGCTTTGCAATGCAGCAAGAACATCGTCATCAACCAGAAAATCCATATCGGGTAACACCGCACGCCCCGCATCGGTCATAAGTCCCAATCGCTCAAGTCGTCGGCATCGTTCCTTGTTTAGTTCTGTCCACGGACTACGCTTGCAACGAGGAGAGAATCGACGCCACATAACGCCCTCGCCGGCCTTGATAGTGGAATCTATCCAACCGAAACACAACGCCTCCTCCACAGCATCGAGGTATTGCAGACCGTCAGAACTTTTGGTTGTCGAAATCCATATCTCACGCTTTGTGGAGTGGTTTTCAACGAGCCAATCACGCCACTGCTCACGAGAGGTTGTATGTAGTCTTTCGGTTATCTCCATATTGTTATCATCGTCACCAAACCAATGGGAGTAGAAGGTGCTTTATCATAATATTATTTGCCTAAAAACTATACTTTAAGACATATAATATGTTACCAATATCTCTGGTTAAGGTACGACACCAACTCTGGGTATTTGTGTGCAATTGGAGTGAATAGCCTTTGAGGATCAACTATAACATATTTACTTTGGTCTTTAAGCATACCTCTCCACGTCTCTTCCATTCCTTTGCCCGATACACTATATTTCTTATCGAGAAGGTCCTTATTCCCCTGTGGTATTATATGAATATGAAGATAATCATCAGCCTTTAGAATTTCATCATCGCGGTGTTTAACAATATTCTCTGCCCATAGAGTTTGTCGCATCAACTGATAAAATGGCTCTTGATAGTATATCGAGCCATAGTAGCAATTTAAGCTCTTTAACTGAGTAGAACTGTCAGTCAGCGCAGAATATCTCATCACGCGTTCACGCCCCTTGCCATTACTTCCCTTTTCCTCGCCTATCCTATCTTCATTGGATTTATCCTGATTAGAATAACACTCCGTATATTTCCATTCAATAGGTATAAGCCATCTCTTCTTATCCTCTTTATGTACCGCATATATAAAAGCGTCCACAGAAGTGCAATTTGATCCTCGTGTAGATGTCTTCTCATTCAAATGATCTTTAGTTGACACAACTTCAAACCCTATATATTGGGGTTCAGCATCACAAGAAATAGGAAGTACATCCTCAAATTCATCCCTTACGCCATTAAGCATAGCAAGCACAGACTCTTTATCATCCCTTATAGAAAAAAGATGATTGAGACAAGCTATTTGAGATGATAATGTATGTCCAGATGGTTGACTTCCTCCCCACCACGAGATTCCGTTATCCTTAAAATAGCCAATAACCTTATCACGTATAGGCTCATAAATATTATTAACTCCATTACGAAGAACAAATGGTCTGGGTTTCCCCATGAAAAATCCATTTCCCTTATCTCCCGAGAAGATATTTGGAGAGGTCTTTATCAATTCCTCCTGGCGTAAATACTGACTATCTTTATATCTGCTCATATCTCCATAATATTATAATGTTCAACCATAAACTTTCGCTTTCTTTTACAAAGTTAGAAATTTCTTGGCACAATATTGGAAATTTAAATGTAGAATCTTACAAATATTTCCGATATGAAGCAGAACGATAAAAAACATTTGACGGCGGAGAATGGTCGCCCCATTGCCGACAACCAGAACACGCAGACCGCAGGCGTTCGTGGGCCTGTGACGATGCAAGATCCGTGGCTGATGGAGAAGTTAGCCCACTTTGACCGCGAGGTGATTCCCGAGCGTCGTATGCACGCCAAGGGCTCGGGCGCGTATGGCACATTCACCGTTACGCACGACATCTCGGCATACACCCGTGCCTCGATATTCTCTCAGGTGGGCAAGAAAACCGAGTGCTTTGTGCGCTTTTCGACCGTGGCCGGTGAGCGTGGTGCAGCTGATGCCGAGCGCGATATTCGCGGCTTTGCGATGAAGTTTTACACCGACACTGGTAACTGGGATTTGGTGGGCAACAATACGCCCGTATTCTTCCTGCGCGACCCGCTGAAATTCCCCGACCTCAACCACGCCATTAAGCGCGACCCTCGTACGGGTATGCGCTCGGCAAATAGCAACTGGGATTTCTGGACGTTGCTCCCCGAGGCTCTGCATCAGGTGACGATTACGATGTCGCCACGCGGTATTCCCGCCTCATTCCGCCATATGCACGGCTTTGGTAGTCACACATATAGCTTTATCGACGCCAACAACCGTCGCACTTGGGTAAAGTTCCACCTACGCACATTGCAGGGCATCAAGAATATGACCGATGCCGAGGCGGAGGCTGTGATTGCCAAGGATAGAGAATCGCATCAGCGCGACCTTTTTGAGGCGATTGAGAGGGGCGATTTCCCTCGTTGGCAGATGCAGGTGCAGCTGATGACCGAGGAGCAGGCGAAGGAGTATCACATCAATCCGTTCGACCTTACGAAGGTGTGGTATCACGGCGATTTCCCGCTGCACGATGTGGGTATCTTGGAGCTCAACCGCAACCCCGAAAACTTCTTTGCCGAGGTCGAGCAGGCAGCATTTAACCCGATGAACATCATCGACGGCATCGGTTTCTCGCCCGACAAGATGTTGCAGGGACGCTTGTTCTCGTATGGCGATGCGCAACGCTACCGTTTGGGTGTGAACCACCACCAGATACCCGTAAATCGCCCTCGTTGCCCGTTCCACTCCTACCACCGCGACGGCCAGATGCGCACCGACGATAACGCCGGACGCACGATTGGCTACGAGCCGAATAGCTATGGCGAGTGGTGCGACCAACCGCACTTCAAAGAGCCACCATTGTCGGTTTCGGGCGAAGTCTATAATTACGACGAGCGCGAACTCGATAGCGACTATTACACACAGCCTGGCAAGCTGTGGCGACTGATGTCTGCCGAAGATCAGCGAGCAACTTGCGAGAATACGGCACGCGCAATTGGCGATGCGGAACTCTTTATCAAACAGCGACATATCCGCAACTGCCACCGTGCCGACCCCACCTATGGCGAAGGCGTCGCCAAAGCCCTCGGACTCTCCCTCTCCGAAGCCCTCACCGCCGAGGATCCAGCACATCCAAAGTGGGATTGGAGATAGCATTATAACGCACAATGGACTGCCTTTCAGGGTGGTCCATTGTTGTGTGTGCAAAATAGTTATTCCCCAAATATCAGGACTTTCAGAAATTTTGCTTATCTTTGTTACGGCTAACGACTTCGGTTGTTATGCCATACATATTAGTTGACATTTTATTGTCGTAATCTTCCGTACTCGAACTTGGCGGTTTAGACAAAACGAAGATTCGCAATCAGATGTCCGCGTTTGGTGTATATCCTTACCACCTGCTTTGGCTCGGTGTGTGCGATATATCTCCGGCGTGGGCTATCTGTGTTGCTTATTCGTTTTGTGGGCAGCCAAGGCCTGAGTACGGGATAAGTTGATGCAGTAGCCTGCGCTTTTTTATGGACTTATCCGGAAATAAGGACTTGTTGGATAGACCTTTGGTGGCATTCTTCGCTTCTCGTAATGCACCACCCGAGGCGCTCGAACTCGCCACCCGCTGGGCGCAAGAAATTGCCCAAACCGACAAGATTGTCGTCAGCGGATTTCACTCGCCAATCGAACGCGCTGTATTAGACATTTTACTCGCTCACAGCTGTTCGGTCGTGGTAACACTCGGCCGCTCATTATACCGTAGAATCCCTGCACATCTACAAGCCGCCTACGACGAAAATCGACTGCTTTTCGTATCGTTTCGCAACTACTCTCGCCACTCATATTGCAACTCCCAGATCCGCAACTGGGCAACAGCCAATCTTGCCGACGAACTCGTCTTCGCTCCATTCGACGATATGAGCCAACTCTCAACTCTGCATTTCACCTACTCAACTGGCTCAACTCCCTGTTTTATTTTGTAGTAGATTTCAAAAATGGTTCTCTTTTTTGCAAAGACTTTGGGATTGAACTTAACAGGGAGATTTACAAACAACCGTTCCTGGTTAATGTTGAGGCATAGTTCCAATGGGGCTACACCCTGCTTGTTGACTTTACTGCCCCGACAGTAAAAACTAATTGAGAATGTAGTGTTTGACATACACAAATTGATTAAAAATTACAAAATGTGTAGCCCATTTTTGTTTGTGTAGCCATTGGGCTACAAATTAGTCACAAATGAATGACCTGTTTTTGTCATTTTTTGTTTGTCTTTTGTCTTTTGTTTTGCTCAGTTTGTAGAGCAAAACCTTGCCACAGGGTTGTGGGGAGCGGTTTTTACCACCTAAATGTACAAAAACAAAAAAAGGCTTAGATTTCTCTAAGCCTTTTGATTTTGAGCGGAAAACGAGACTCGAACTCGCTCCTTTAAGCAACTGTATATCAGTATTCTATTAATCAAATCCCATGATTCGTCTCGCAAATTTAGAGCTATTATTCTAAATATCCAAAAGAAAACCCCTAAGAGTTCTTAGGAGTTTTACAAATAGTGATTTAAGCGTTTGCCAATACGTATAACAACTATGCCCGATGGCTATTTACACGTGACATCCAACTGTTAAGAAGCACATCAAATTGAAATTCACCCTTCCAACCATCCTTCTCAACTTTCCTTGTATAGAATGCTACAAACTTTTGTAGTTCAGGTCTATTAACACCATCCTTACACCACTCTTTATTTGCGGCATCTTTAATGGATTGGATTACCACCTGTCGATTATCGCAAGATTGAATAGGTTTGCTTATTGGT